>NZ_JALPSC010000002.1:600000-1200000 GCF_023217965.1 Prevotella sp. E13-27
AACTATAGACATGTCGCCTTTGAGGATATTGAATAGCTGTGGCAATTCGTCAATACTTGTCTTGCGGATGAAACGGCCTACCTTTGTTATGCGTGGATCATTTTCAATTTTGACGAATGCATTATTTATGTCTTCTTCTTTCTGTTTAGAGAAATCGCTTTCTGATACGACAAAGTCGTCTCCAACAAGCATTACCTCATCGTCGCTAATCATCATCTCAGACTCCATACCCAAGTCGAACATGTTCTGCTCTGCTTCTTCGCCTAAGGGTGATGTTATAACGGTCTTTGGCTCTTTTTCGTCTTCTTTATGCTCGGCATATTGGTTGTTACTCTTGCTCAGTTCTTTAAGACGCTTGTCTGCATCGTTATACATTGAACGGAACTTGAGAAAATCAAAGATGGTATAGTTAGTTCCTACACGTTTTGATTTGTAAAGCACAGGACCTTTAGGATCTTCAATCTTTATTGCTATTGCTGTGATAATCATCGGAATTGCAGCAATAATCAGACCAATAAGCGAGAAAACGATATCGAAAGTACGTTTCCAAAGAGGAATTTTAAAACTGAGGATCTTCTGCTTTGTTGTTTGGCGAGTGAAGAGAACGTCTTCTCTGTTACATATAAACATCAACTTCTTGTTCATATCAGTAACAGAAGCGTTAATGTCTAATGTATCGTTGATACCGCACTGTTGATATGTCTGTCGCTCTTCTTCGTCCATGGCAGCCGTTAGCAGAATGATATACACATCTTTATTGTTCTTGCGGAGATATGTAATTGCTGTTATATCTTCAGCTCTCACGTTTTTCTCGTAGAACAATATGAAATGCTCGTTACCTTTGCTTGATGAGCAAACAGTAGCAGCCTCTTTATATGTTTTTGTGAAGATGACTTGTCTGCCTGGCAGATACTTCAGTCGTTCCTCTGTTTGTGGATTGTTTCCTAAATAGATGATACCTATCATGGCATAATGACGTATCAATAATATGGCGTTTTCTGATTACTTAATTTGGCAGAATCTTTTTTACCCTAATCTTAAGCTCCATTGGGTTGAATGGCTTTACAATATAGTCTTCTGCACCGATCTCAAGCAGACGAATGCGCTCGCTAGTTGAGTCTTCGCTTGAAAGCATTATAACTGGAATATGACGGAAAAGCTCGTTCTGCTTAATCCACTCAAGGAAATCATCTCCGCGCATTCCTGGCATACGGATGTCTGAAATAATGAGGTCTGGAGTGTTACCAGCTTGCAGCCATTTAACACCCTGAAGTCCGTCAGGTAACCATTGCACGTCATAATCGCTCATAAGATAAATTGAGAGAACTTTTGCAATGGTTTCTTTGTCGTCAAGAATCAAAATTTTCTTTTTCATATATGAAATATTTTTCCTAAATTAACCAAGGTTGATTGTTTATAAAGTGCAAAGTTAAGAAAAAACTTGGAAAGGTCGTAAAAAAATAAGCAAAAATTAAAGAAAAAGTGATTATTTTTGTTGGTAAGGAAAAGTTTTTAGGGAAAATCATCGTTCATTCGTATAATTATACAGACTGTAATTTTTAAACTTTATATTCAATGACACAGAGATATCTTTTAGGTTTCGACGTAGGCAGCTCTTCTGTAAAGGCTTCGCTCGTCAATGCAGACAATGGTAAGTGTGTTTCATCTGCTTTCTTCCCAGAAAAGGAAGCCCCAATAATGGCTGCTAAGGCTGGATGGGCAGAACAGGAACCCGAATCTTGGTGGAAGTATGCTAAGCAGTCTCTTCAGAAAATAATGGCAGACGCTCAAGTTAAAGGAGATGAAATCGTTGCAATAGGTATTTCATACCAAATGCACGGATTAGTTTGTGTGGACAATAATCTTAAGCCTTTGCGTCCAGCCATTATTTGGTGCGATTCACGTGCTGTTCCTTATGGTGAACGTGCTTTCAGCGAGCTCGGAAGCAATCAGTGCTTGGCTCATCTGCTTAACTCGCCTGGTAACTTTACAGCAGCTAAACTTGCGTGGGTTAAAGAAAATGAGCCAGAACTGTTCGAGAAGATATATAAGATTATGCTTCCTGGCGATTATCTTGCAATGCGTCTAAGCGGCACAGTTAATACTACGGTTAGTGGCTTGAGTGAAGGAATGTTTTGGGATTTCAAAGAGAATAGTATTGCAAAGTTCCTTCTTGATTATTATGGTATTTCTGAATCACTCATTCCTGATATTAAACCTACGTTTTCAGAACAATGTGTTGTAAGCAAGGAGGCTGCTGAGGAATTGGGACTGAAAGCTGGTACGCCTATTACATATCGTGGTGGAGACCAGCCAAATAACGCTCTGTCATTAAATGTTTTTGAACCAGGTGAAATTGCTGCTACAGCAGGAACTAGTGGAGTTGTTTATGGCGTTCTTGGTGAGGTCGGTTACGACACGAAATCTCGTGTTAACACATTCGCTCATGTAAACCATAGTGCTGATGCGACCCGCTTAGGAGTACTTCTTTGTATTAATGGTACAGGTATTCTTAATGCTTGGATGCATCGCAATGTAACTTTTGATATGGGATATGCTGAGATGAATGATTTGGCAGCTCAGGCTACAATCGGTTCTGATGGCGTTTGTATCATGCCTTTTGGCAATGGTGCAGAAAGAGTTCTTGAGAACAAGGAACTTGGTTGTTCGATTCATGGACTCAACTTCAATAAACATACTCGTGCACATATTGTACGTGCTGCTCAGGAAGGAATTGTTTTCTCGTTCTGTTACGGTATGGAAATAATGCGTGAGATGGGTATGGATATCAAGAAGATTCATGCTGGCAAGGCAAACATGTTCCTCTCACCACTTTTCCGCAACACCTTAGCAGGAGTGAGTGGAGCAACAATTGAACTATATGAGACAGATGGTTCGGTAGGTGCTGCTAAGGGTGCTGGTATGGGCGCTGGAATATATAGTGACCATAATGATGCTTTCTCAACACTTGAGAAATTACAGGTTATTGAACCAGATTCAGCTCATCGTGATGAGTATTTGGCAGCTTACACACATTGGAAGCAGGTAATGGAGAAACAACTCTAATGCTATTGTGCTAAGTCTGAAAGTTAGCGGCTGCTTCATTAATGAGGCAGCCGCTATTAAGTTTATTGTAATTGTTTAATGACTTTTGCAGGAACGCCAGCAACTATTGTATAAGGTGGCACGTCTTTAGATACAACAGCTCCGGCTGCTACTACTGAGTGTGTTCCTATAGTTACTCCTGGCAACACAACAGCATTTGCGCCTATCCATACATCATCGTTAATAGTAACTGCTTTTGTACTTACACCTTGCTGGTCGATGCGTTTCGTCGTATCATCGAAATTGTGGTTTAGCGCAGTAACGGTAATGCCTTGGGCAAGATTCACATTGTTTCCAATTCTTACAGGGCCAATAATGGTGTTGTGGAGCCCTACACGCGTATAATCTCCGATAATCACATCGCCGACGGCATTGTTGATGCACGAGAACGACTCTATTACACTTTTCCTTCCGAGCGAGAAAAGTCGATATGGAGGCGTGTCCATGCGTACAGAGCTGTGAATGACACTACCTTTGCCGCGATGTTGGTAAAGTGGAGCGAGAAGGCGTATATACCAGCGCGGACGGGTCTCCGTCTGGTTCATAACTAAGAAGTCCACGAACTTTTTAAGCCGTGGACTATTCTTTAGATTTGCGCGTATTGAATCTGCGTTCATAGTTATAAATATATGAAACAGATGATCATTCCGAATGTTTATCCCAGATACTTCATAAGTATCTTGGCGTTGCCTGAATCGCGAAGCTTAGCAATACTCTTCTCTCTAATCTGGCGTACACGCTCTCGAGTTAGTCCCAACTGGTCACCAATCTCTTCAAGACCTTTCTCGTGACAGCCAATGCCGAAACATTCGCGGATGATGGTTATCTCACGCTCTTTAAGCACCTTACTGAGTACGGAGTTGAGCTCCTGTGCCATAGATTCGTGGTCAACATGACGATCGGTTCGTGAATCGTCTCCAGAAGCCATCACGTCAAGCATGCAGTTGTCTTCACCATCTTGGAAAGGGGCGTCTATTGATACGTGATGACCATCAGCCATCATTGATTGTCCAATCTTCTCCTCGTCAATGTCAGTAAGCTCTGCAAGTTCGCTGACTGATGGATGACGCTGGTTCTGCTGCTCAAACTTGTTTATTTCGTGGCTTATCTTGTTAAGTGAGCCTACTTGGTTCAGTGGCAGTCGAACAATGCGACTTTGCTCTGCAATAGCCTGCAGTATGCTTTGGCGAATCCACCACACGGCGTATGATATGAACTTGAATCCGCGTGTCTCGTCAAACTTCTGTGCAGCCTTAATTAGTCCTATGTTACCCTCGTCGATAAGATCGGTAAGAGTGAGTCCTTGGTGCTGATATTGCTTTGCAACAGACACGACAAAGCGCAAGTTTGCTGTAACCAACTTGTCCTTTGCACGCTCACCTTCTAAACCGCCCTTACGAATCTTCTGAGCCAACTCAATCTCTTCATCGATACTGATGAGTGGTGCACGGCCTATTTCAACAAGATACTTGTCAAGCGCTTCACTCGAACGATTGGTTATGCTCTTCTGAATTTTTAGTTGTCTCATCCTAATCCTTTGTATACCTTAATGTTAGCTAACTCTCTGCAATTCAGCAGAATATCCGTAATTTTCAAGAAAATCGGATGCAAAGTTAGTAAATTATTCTGAAACTTCCAATTTTTTTACGAACTTTATTTCATCTTTTTCTGAATCTTTCGTAACGAGGATGGTTGAGCCGAGGGGCAGATCATCGTTGACAATCATCTCTGCAATACCATCTTCAATGTAGTTCTGTATTGCGCGTTTCAGTGGGCGTGCGCCAAACTGTACGTCATATCCTCGTTGTGCCACGAATTCCTTGGCATCTTCGCTGAGCTCTACATTGTAGCCCATGTTTTTGATGCGTTTGAACAGACTGCTAATCTCTATGTCAACAATTTTCTTAATTGCATTCAAATCGAGTTGGTCGAAAGTGATAATTTCGTCAAGACGGTTAAGGAACTCTGGAGAGAACTGCTTTGACAATGCTTTCTGCACTATGCTGCGTGCGTGCTCCTTGTCTTTGTCGTTCATGTTAGTTCCTAAATTTGTTGCATTGAAGCCCACGCCACGACCGAAATCCTTCAGTTGGCGAGTTCCTGCGTTAGATGTCATGATTATCACCGTGTTACGGAAATCTATGAACCTTCCGTTTCCGTCTGTAAGACGACCTTCGTCCAATACTTGGAGTAAGAGGTTGAATACATTTCCGTGTGCCTTTTCTATCTCATCGAGAAGAACGATGGAGTAGGGATGGCGGCGTACTCGCTCTGTAAGTTGTCCTCCTTCCTCATAGCCGACATATCCTGGAGGCGCACCAATTAAGCGCGATACATTGAACGATTCGGTGTATTCGCTCATGTCTATGCGTATGAGTGAGTCTGTCGAGCCAAACATAAACTCTGCCAGCTTCTTGGCCAAATAGGTTTTACCTACGCCAGTAGGCCCAAGGAACATGAATACGCCAATAGGATGGTTGGGATCTTTAAGGCCGACACGATTTCGTTGTATGGCTTTTACCATCTTGTCTATTGCTCCATCTTGGGCTATTACGGCAGCTTTCAGTTCCTGAGCCATTCCTTTGAGACGTATGCCTTCTTCGTTAGCAAGTTTCTGTACTGGTACGCCAGTCATCATTGACACTACATTGGCAATAGTTTCCTCGTCAACCACTTGGCGTTCATCAAGCGAGCCGTTACTCCAGTCGTTTCTCATCATGGCCAGATTTGCCTCAAGTTCCGTCTGTCTGTCGCGGTAGCTTGCTGCAAGTTCGAAGTTCTGGTTGTGTACAGCCTGCTTCTTCTTTTCAAGAACTTTTGCGAGCTCTTTTTCTTTTTCTATTATTGAAGGTGGAATGTGCGCGTGCGAGAGATGAATTCTTGAGCCGGCTTCATCCATCGCATCTATTGCTTTATCTGGGAAAGCACGGTCTGTGACATAGCGCTCTGTCAATTTGACACACGCCTCAAGAGCCTTGTCTGTGTATTCCACGTGATGATGGCGCTCGTAGCGATCCTTTATGTTATGCAGAATCTGAATGGTCTCGTCGCGTGTTGTCTGTTCAATGATCACCTTTTGGAAGCGTCTTTCCAACGCGCCGTCCTTTTCTATAGAGTTACGATATTCGTCTAACGTTGTTGCGCCTATGCATTGAATGGTACCACGTGCCAAAGCAGGCTTCATGATGTTAGCTGCATCCATAGAACCAGGAGACGAACCAGCACCAATGAGGGTGTGAATCTCGTCGATAAAGACTATGATGTCAGGATCGCTTTCAAGTTCTTTCAAAAGTGCTCTTATACGCTCTTCAAACTGTCCGCGATATTTAGTACCTGCCACAATGGCAGTCATGTCTAATGACACGAGACGCTTTCCGAAGAACATTGGTGATGTTTTGCGCTGGGCAATCATCTGTGCCAATCCTTCCACTATTGCACTTTTTCCTACACCAGGCTCGCCAATGAGTATTGGATTGTTTTTCTTTCTTCTGCCAAGTATTTCTATAACTCGCTGTATCTCGCGTTCTCTTCCAACTACAGGGTCAAGTTTGCCATCGGCTGCGGCCTTTGTTAGGTCTGTAGAGAAATTGTCAATAACAGGAGTATTGGTTTCTTTCTTTTGCTGCTGAGCCGTAGTACTGCCAGGCGTTGAATTGCGGCTGCTACTTGCTCCTGCGGTCTCAAATTCTTCGTCGTCCTCTTCGTCAGAAAGGCCAATGCCATTTGTTGTACTGGCATTGCCTGACGACTGTTGTGAGTTTATTAGACTCAACACATCTTCGTAATTCATATTGTAAAACTCTAGTATTTGTTTTGCTCCATTTGTGGTCTGGTCGTGTAGTATTGCCAAAAGCAGATGCTGCTCGTCAACTTTTGTCATATGCTGTATGCGTGCCTCAAGAACAGCCAGTTTTAGAATGTTCGATGCTCTTTCGTTGAGCACGAGTTCCTGCGTGTTTATTGGGGCACCAATCTCGTCTTGTCGCACTTTCATTTCAAGCTCAGTCTTTACTGACTGAAGATTAAGACGCAGACGATGAAATACGTCAATGACAGGACCGTCTTTCATGCGCATCATGCCCAGTAGCAAATGCTCCGGTCCTACCGAAGAACTTGCCAGTCTTGCAGCTTCTTCTCGGCTGTAAGACAATATTTCTGATACTTTGGGTGAAAACTGACTTGCCATCTATTTCTTTCTTTCAAAATGGATATACATTTATAATAACGTATTTATCGTCTTGCAAATTGTGTGCCAAAAAACTAATTCATGCAAAAAATGTGTTGTTGCCAAATGCTATGAGAGTTTAGTAAGAACGCTATGAGTGTTTAGTAAGAACGCTGCGAGTGTTTAGTAAGAACGCTACGAGAGTTCTTATAGAACGATACTCTTCCATGAATCAGAGAGATTCTGCATGTTTGGGAAGAGTAAGTCTGCGCCTTTGTCAAGAAGACACTCGTCAGGCAGCGGACCTGTATTTACGGCTATAGTAAAGATGCGTGCAGCCACACCTGCCTCTACTCCTAGTGGGGCGTTCTCCACTACGATTGCCTCCCATGGGTTAAGTCCGCCAAACTTTTTCAGTCCTGAGAGATATGGGTCAGGAGCGGGCTTTCCTCTGCTTACGTCGTAGGCTGTTGTTATGTGCTCCACGTCAAGATAGTTGCCGAAATCTTTCAGAAGTCGGTTGATGAGCGGACGCTGACCACTTCCTGTCACCACTCCTATACCTATTCCCTGTGCAGCTATCTGTGACATGAGTTCTTTTATGCCAGGCATGACGGGCGCTTCCTTCATCTCGTGGAAAATGCGCGACTTTTCATCGTACATTCTTTGTGATTCTTCTTCGCTTATTATTCGTCCCTGTTGCTGACGAACCATTGTTCGAATTGTATCTATGCCTCGTGCTCCTTCTGTGGCATAGGCATCGTGAGCTGTCATCTTGATGCCAAATTTCTCCATCGACTTCTGCCACGCTATGGAATGGTTGGGCATAGAGTCATAGAGGACGCCGTCCATATCAAAGAGTACGGCTTTAGGCGAAAAAGCCTTAAAGCCGTACTTCTTTAAATATCTGTCTATTGCTTCAGGCATGTTACTCATTGTTGAGTCTCTCCTTAATGGCTTTTGACTCTGCTTCGTAACCCGGCTTTTCAAGAAGTGCGAACATGTTCTTCTTGTATGCCTCAACGCCTGGCTGGTTAAATGGGTTTACACCAAGAATATTGCCACTTATGCCACAGGCAATCTCGAAGAAGTAGATAACCTGACCAATATAGAACTCATTGAGCTTTGGCATTACGAGACGGATGTTGGGCACGCCACCATCAACATGGGCCAGACGTGTGCCAAGCTCAGCCATCTTGTTTACTTCGTCTACTCGCTTGCCTGCAAGGAAGTTCAAACCATCCAGATTCTCCTCGTCCTCTGGGAAGAGAAGCTTGCGCTCTGGCTCTTCTACAGAGATGACTGTTTCGAAGATGGTACGCTCGCCGTCCTGAATCCACTGTCCCATTGAGTGAAGGTCAGTGGTGAAGTCAACGCTAGCAGGGAATATACCCTTCTTGTCCTTACCCTCAGACTCTCCGTAGAGCTGCTTCCACCATTCTGAAACATAGTGCAGCTTTGGCTGGTAGTTGACCATTATCTCAATCTTCTTGCCGTTCTGATAGAGTGCGTTGCGGACAGCTGCATACTGTGCTGCGATGTTCTCTGCGAAGGGAACGTCCTTGCCACAAGCCTTCTCCATAGTCTGAGCACCCTCTACAAGAGCCTTGATGTCAAAGCCTGCACATGCTATTGGCAGCAATCCTACTGGAGTGAGGACAGAGAAGCGGCCACCAACATTGTCAGGAATGATAAAACTCTTATAGCCTTCCTTGTCGGCACAAGTGCGTGCTGCGCCTCGTTTAGCGTCAGTTACGGCAACAATCACTTTGCGTGCCTCTTCCTTACCACGCTGTGCCTCACACTGTTTCTTAAGCAGACGGAAGGTGAGAGCCGTCTCAGTTGTTGTGCCACTCTTCGAAATGTTTATAACGCCAAACTTCTTACCCTTGAGATACTCTGTGAGTTCTGAGAGATAGTCCTCGCCAATGTTGTTTCCTGCAAAAAGAATTATTGGGTTCTTCTTGTCTTGAATGAGCCATCCGAATGAGTTGCTAAGTGATTCGATGACTGCACGTGCGCCAAGATAGCTGCCACCAATACCTGCTACGACTACTGCCTCGCAGTTCTCGCGCAGAGTTTTTGCACACTCCTGAATCTCGTTTATGAATTCTGGCGTGATTTCTGATGGGAGATGAAGCCATCCCAGGAAGTCGTTACCAGGACAAGTGCCGTTTTCCAAAGACTCTTGAGCTGCTTTTACTTTAGGCTCAAATGCAGCAACTGCACCCTCTTTAAGGAAGCAAGAAGCTTTTGTAATGTCTAAACAAATGTTCTTCATTGTGTTTGTTTTTAGAGTAAGTAAATTATTAATTTGTTTTGCTTGCAAAATTACACAAAATTATTTATGTTTGCAACAAAAACATAAAAACATTTCTTTTACCCTTGAAAAAATGCTTTTTATTTGGCGAATAAAAAAAAACACATTACTTTTGCAAGACAAATGAAAAAACGTTTAATCTATTAAGCAAAACATTACAACAATGGCAAAAATCGTAACACTTGGCGAGATCATGCTCCGCCTGTCGCCTCAGGGCAACGATCGTTTTATTCAGAGTGAGTCATTCCGCATCATCCCCGGTGGTGGCGAGGCAAACGTAGCTATCTCAGTAGCCAACTATGGTCACGAGGCTTATTTTGTTTCAAAGCTTCCTAAGCATGAGATTGGTCAGATTGCCGTAAATGCAATGCGCCGTTATGGTGTCAACACACAGTTCATTGCTCGTGGTGGTGATCGCGTTGGTCTTTATTATGCTGAGACTGGTGCTTCTATGCGTCCTTCTAAGGTTATCTATGACCGTGCTCACAGTTCTATTGCTGAAGCAAATCCTGAGGATTTCGACTTCGATGCAATCATGGAGGGAGCTGCTTGGTTCCACTGGAGCGGCATCACACCAGCTATTAGCGACAAGGCAGCTGAACTCACTCGTCTGGCTTGTGAGGCAGCAAAGCGTCATGGAGTGACAGTGTCTGTTGACCTCAACTTCCGCAAGAAGCTGTGGACTTCAGAGAAGGCTATCTCTATCATGCGTCCTCTTATGAAGTATGTTGATGTTTGCATAGGCAATGAGGAAGATGCTGAGCTCTGTCTTGGCTTCAAGCCCGATGCTGACGTAGAGGGCGGACAGACCGATGCTTCTGGCTACGAGGGAATCTTCAAGCAGATGATGCAGGAGTTTGGCTTCAAATATGTTGTTTCTACTCTTCGTGAGTCGTTCTCTGCAACATTCAATGGTTGGAAGGCTCTCATCTATGATGGTAAGGAGTTCTATCAGTCAAAGCGCTATGAGATCAATCCTATCATTGACCGTGTAGGTGGTGGTGACTCTTTCTCTGGTGGACTCATTCATGGTCTGCTTACAAAGAAGACTCAGGGCGAGGCTCTTGAGTTTGCAGTTGCTGCTTCAGCACTTAAGCATACCATCAATGGTGACTTCAACCTCGTTTCTGTTGATGAGGTAGAGGCTCTCGCAGGTGGTAATGCCAACGGACGCGTTCAAAGATAAAAAAGTAAAAGCCAAACAATATGAAACAGTTCGAATATAAGGTAATTTCCTCCATAGTAGGAACTGAGAAGAAACTTAACAAGTTGGGAGCCGAAGGTTGGGAATTAGTGGCTGTCTTTGATTGCCGCCTGTATTTGAAACGTGAATATAAAGGATAAGAAACAATGGCAAAGTTTGATAAAATAGCCGTACTGAAGAAAATCGGCGATACAGGCATGGTTCCTGTATTCTATCACAAAGACTTGGAAGTATGTAAGAATGTGGTGAAGGCTTGCTACGAGGGTGGCGTTCGCGCATTCGAGTTTACTAATCGCGGCGACTTCGCTCACGAGATATTCGGCGAGCTGGTTAAGTGGGCCGATAAGGAGTGCCCTGAGTTGGCTCTTGGCATTGGCTCAGTTGTCGATGCTCCTACAGCAGCGCTCTATCTGCAGCTTGGCGCCAACTTCGTAGTTGGTCCTCTGTTCAATCCTGAGATTGCTCCCATCTGCAATCGTCGTCTTGTTCCTTACTGCCCAGGCTGCATGACTGTCAGCGAGATTGGTAAGGCTCAGGAACTGGGTTGCGACCTCACTAAGGTATTCCCAGGCGATGTTGTTGGTCCAAACATGATTAAGGGCTTGAAGGCTCCAATGCCTTGGTCAAAGATTATGGTTACTGGCGGCGTAGCTCCTGAAGAAGAGAACCTTAAGTCTTGGTTCAAGGCTGGAGTCTTCTGCGTTGGCATGGGCTCTAAGCTTTTCCCATCAGACAAAGTTAAGGCAGGTGACTGGCAGTATGTGACTGACAAGTGCCGTGAAGCGCTTGGCTATGTGGCTAAGGCTCGCGCATAAACTTAATAATGAGTGAAGAGTGAAAAGTGAAAAATTTGCTTCCGCTGAATAGTCTTGTTGGCAAACATGTTGTGCAGCATCCTCGAAAGATGTATGCACGTACCAACAACTGCGGTAGTAGTTCTTTCACTTCTCACTCTTCCTGTTTTGTTTCTTTTTTTCTATCCATATTTATAGTAATTCTTTCTTCCTGCAGCTCAGCTAATAGGGAGACTGTTGATAGGCTCAATGACATTTCTTATGCCTATCATTATCGTAACATCGACTCTACTGAATACTATGCTCGCAAGGCTTTGGCATTAGCTACAGCCGAGGGTAATAGCATGTTCAATAATCTTAATGATGCCAAAGCAGAAGCCTATAATAATCTTGCTTTTGTTAGCATCATGCGCATGAACTATGACTTAGCGTCACTACAGCTCGATAGTGCAATAGCTCTGACAGACAACCAGTTGGAAATACTTATTGCCAACGTACAGCACATGCGTCTCTGTCAGCGCCGTTCCCACAATCGCGATTTCTACGATTTTCGAGAACACGCCATGAAAGCTCTTCAGCGAATTAATGAGGAGCGCATGTCTCTCGACGAGCGTCAATCGTTGCGTCTTAGTTATGCAGAGTCTGAGATGGCTATTGTCACTTCCACCTATTATTATTATGTAGGACTGGAACAACAATCCATTGACGAACTACGTCGTATTGATGAGATAGCTGTTTTGGATACTGCCCAGTGGATGAACTATCTCTATAACGCAGGTGCAGGCGGAATGTTCACAGACGGTAGTCCTGAACAGATAGAGCAACGGGAACTCGACTGCCTCTACAAGTGTCAGTCATTGGCTGAGGAGTATGGCTCACCTTTTTTCTTAGCCAACTCTCTTGAGGCTCTTGCCGATCATGTCGATGCTTCCGAAAGTATTCTACTTGCTGACGAAGCCTTGTCACTGTTCTCTTCCTACGGCGATGTCTATCAGATAGCAGGTGCCCATCGTACACTTGCCTCATGTTATTGGCGACTTGACAATTATGAGGATGCCCTCGCAAATCTTGAACTTGCACTTTCTGACTCTTCCATTTATCAAGCCCCTGACCTGGTTGCCAGCATTCGCGAGCAACTAAGTGTCGTATATTCTGCTATGAATGATAAGACGAATAGCGACTACAACCGTAATATCTATCTTGACCTTCAGGAACAGACTCGCCAAGACCGTTCGCTTGAGGCGCGTGCAGCCCAGCTTGACCATGTTCTTGGTCAGCTCAACCTGTTACTTGTCATTGCTGCAGCTGTTATGGCGTTGCTCATTGTTACGCTTGTCGTAATCTATGTTATCCATAAGCGCCAGTCCAGCCGTAGCGCTATTGACGATGAGATGTCGGAAGAGCGCGATGAAGCTGAGGAGCGTCTTGCACTTACGAAGCTGAATAAGCGTGAGGGAGAACGACGTAATCTTGAGGAGCGTGCCAAGGTGTCCCTTGTTAACAGCATTACTCCGCTTATTGACCGCATGCTTCATGAGGTACAAAAGATTGACAATAACCACGCTGACAGCGACACTCTATCAGCTTCTGACAAGGCATTACGTTCTGAACGTCTGAACTATATTCGAGAGCTTACCGATACTATCAATGAGCAGAATGGCGTGCTTACACAGTGGATTCAACTTCGACAGGGCGAGTTGAGTCTTCGTATAGAGTCGTTCCCCCTCCAGTCCTTGTTTGATATTATTGAGAAAGGTCATCGTAGCTTTGCACTTAAAGGAATAGAACTGTCTGTTGAGCCAACCACATCAGTCGTAAAGGCCGATCGTGTGTTGACGCTTTTCATGATAAATACTCTTGCCGATAATGCGCGTAAGTTTACCGATAAGGGCGGAAGTGTCAACGTTAGCTCTACTGAAACAGACAACTATGTGGAAATATCCATCTCGGATACAGGTTGTGGTATCGACGCAGATAGTCTTTCCCATATCTTCGAACACAAGATATTTGGCGGACATGGTTTCGGACTCCAAAACTGTAAAGGCATCATTGAGAAATACAGGAAGACGAGTCAGCTCTTCTCTGTTTGCCATATTGGTGCCGAGAGCGTTGTGGGGCAGGGTAGTCGTTTCTTCTTCCGTCTGCCTAAAGGAATTGTCCATACTCTTATATTATTTTTGATGATGGCTCTCAGTCCATTTGTCAGTTCTCGTGCTGCTAGTGTTGACAGCCTTTCTGTTGCTTTGATACATCAGGCAAGCAACTGTTCTGACTCTGCCTATCATTCCAATATTAATGGCAACTACGAGCAGACCTTGTTCTTTGCCGACTCTTGTTTGCGCTGTCTGAACAAAGCCTATCTTCGTCAGTATGTAGCGAGCTCTCAAAGTCAGTCGCTTCCTACTGGAAACTACTATTCTGCTGCTGACACACTTGCACTATATGCAAATACTACAACCTTTATTCCTGAGATAACTTGGTTACATAAAGGCGTGAAGCTTAACTACAACATACTCCTCGTAGTGCGCAATGAGAGTGCTGTGGCAGCTCTTGCCCTGCATGACTGGCAACTTTACCATTACAATAATCGCATATACACTCTTCTCTTCAAGGAGCTGTCGGCTGATTTGAATCTTGAAGAATACTATCGTCAGCTACAGAAGACTCAGACCGACCGTACCATTGCTGTTGTGCTTATTGTTATAATGGTTATTCTTCTTCTGTCTGCCCTTGCTTGGCAGATGGCAAATGTTATGAAGAACCGTGCAGCTCGGCGTCAGGCTAAAGAGAATAGTCTTGAGATGTTGAACGACGAGTTGCGTCGCTATGAGATTGAGGTTGCCCGTTTGCATGTAAGTAATCAGGTGCTTGAGAACTGCCTTTCAGCTTTGAAGCATGAGACGATGTACTATCCCAGCCGCATTCGTGTGCTTATCGATTCCGATGATACTTCCGCTTTGTCAGACGTAGTGACCTATTATCGCGAGCTCTACGGCATACTTAGTCAGCAGGCTGCCAGTCAAGTGGAGAGCGCTCGTCTGTCTTTGCGCAAACTTGACCATGATATTTTTGGCGATGAGAATCTCATCAGCTATCTTTTCGAGATACTGCGCAAACAGTCTTCTTCAAAGACACTTTCCGTTGATTATCAGCCTAAGGATGAACTCTATATCACTTGTGTGGTCAGCTTGCCAGGCGTTCCGCCTACAAACTTCAGTCCGTCAGTAAGCAACATTCCGTTCCTGTTGTGTCGTCAGATTGTTCGCGAACATGGTGAGGCTACAGGACGTCGTGCTTGCGGCATCATCTCCGAGTCCACTGCTGATGGAAGTCAAATGATAATTACCCTGCCACGAGCAAAATAGAAAGAACGAATACAAGTAGGCAGGAAGAGCGAGAAAAAAATAATGATGAAAAATATATATAAGAGCATATGCAGAACTTTAAAGTTATAATCGTTGAAGACGTGCCCCTGGAATTGAAGGGTACTGAGGGAATAATCCGCAATGAGATACCAGAGGCGGAAGTTATTGGAACAGCCGACAATGAGGCAGCTTATTGGAAACTGTTGAAACAAGGAGTACCCGACCTTGTACTTCTCGACCTTGGTCTTGGAGGTTCTACGACTGTTGGGGTGGAGTTGTGTCGTCAGACGAAAGAACTCCATAATCAGGTTAAGGTGCTCATCTTCACTGGCGAAATCCTCAATGAGAAGCTGTGGGTTGATGTGCTCGATGCAGGTGCCGACGGCATAATTCTCAAGACAGGCGAACTTCTCACCCGTCGTGACGTCAGCGCCGTTATGGATGGCAAGCAACTGGTGTTCAATGAGCCTATTCTGCGTAAGATTGTTGAGCGCTTCAAGCGTAGCGTCAATGCTCAACTGGCAAAGCACGAAGCACTTATTAACTACGAGATTGATGAGTATGACGAGCGTTTCCTTCGCCATCTGGCCCTTGGCTATACGAAAGACCAGATAACCCAGTTGCGAGGTATGCCATTTGGCGTGAAGAGTCTTGAGAAACGTCAGAATGAGCTTGTTCAGAAACTGTTCCCTGATGGCTGCAATGGCGGCGTCAACGCCACTCGTCTTGTTGTTCGTGCTCTTGAGCTTCGTATCATCGACATTGACAATATCGTTGCCGACGAAGAATAAAGCTCTTTTTAAAAGAGCCTGTTCAAGTGATTTCGTAAATTAAACTTGCATAAATAGAAAACCGATGAGGAAATATGTCGCATATTTTGTCCTTGCTATGATTTTGGCAGAGCTGGCGCTTATGCTGTTGTCGTGGATACTGTCAGCCATGATGGTTGAAGGCGTAAGGTCTATGCTTTCTAGCGAGGGCATGCGCTGGTATCTGGGGCATTTCAGCTATATTCTCATGTCGCCTCTTCTCATTGATTTGCTTCTTCTCTCCATCGCTGTTGGCTGTCTTCTGAGAAGCAAAGTGTTCTCTCGCTCAAAGACCTATCACGAGCGTCTTGGCCATAAGGTTTCAATAGCGATGTCAATAGTTTACATCGCTGTTGTCAGTCTCATAACCCTTATGCCTCACTCCATGCTTCTCTCGGCCACAGGACGTCTGTTCCCATCGCCTTTCAGTAATGCTCTGATGCCAATGATAGCCTTCTGGGGAGTGCTTATAGCTGTGAACTACGGACTTATCGTACGCTCTTTCACTTCTTTTTCGTCAATAGTCAATGCCGCATGTGACGGTATCGGTATCGGCGCTCCAGTCATCTTATGCTACCTTGCTTTTATCCAGTTCTATAATTCTGTTATGTTTGTTTTCAGCTGAAATAGTCTAACCTTTATTAGCTGATTATTTTTGTATTATAGACTAATTATAGCTTTAGTGTCAAGCAAGCCCAATTGTTCTCTTCTTTCTGCGCAACTATTCTTAGTCCAAGTTCAGTAGCACGTTGGACGAGTAGGGGAATGTCTTCCTTGTAGAATCCGCTTAGTAGCAGCGTGCCTTCTTCTGCCATTTTGCTTCTGAAGGTCTGCATGTCAGTCAACAGTATGTTGCGATTAATGTTTGCCATCACAAGATTAAACGTGCCTTCCACATCATTGAGTACAGAAGCGTCGCCAAGCATTGAAGTGAAGCTCTCGCTCACTCCGTTAATTACTGCGTTATGTTGTGCGTTATCTGCACTCCATTCGTCTATGTCGTAAGCCACGCAGCGCTGTGCACCGTCTTTAAGTGCCACTATCCCCAGAATCCCCGTTCCGCATCCGCAGTCGAGCACGCTATCTTTTTTTTCTTGCTCCAATATTGCAGCCACCATCATTCGTGTTGTCTCGTGGTTGCCGGTTCCGAAAGCTAGGTGAGCGTCTATTTCTACTGAGATGTCGCATGTAGTATCTTCGGGTAGATGACGTCCGTCGTGAATGATTACTGTCTTTTCCTGATAGTTTTCACTTGTGTTTATCCGAGACTTGACAACAATTGGTTCGAAACCTTCCTGTTCCCATTGCTCGTTCCAGTTGCGGTCATCGGCTTCCTTAACTTCGTAGTTGATTGTCACACCTTCTATTGGAAATGAAATGATGAGTTTATTTAGCAAGTCTTCATCAAACAATACCTGCTGTACATAGCCGCTGATGCCCTGCGGAGTATCTTCAAATGTCTCGAAACCAGCCTCGCCAGCAAGTGCCGACAATATGTCACGCGCATCCTGAATCAGTTCTTCAGGAGCATTGTTAATGATGAAATGAACTTCGAAATACTTCATGATGCTGTTATTTTTACTTGCAAAAGTATAAAAAATAGGGAAAATCCTATCACCATTTAGGGTTTTTCCGTACATTTGCATATAATTTAGTTATATTTTTGCATCGTGAATAATTGAATAAACACTAAGAATATGAAAAAGCTAGTACTATTAACAGCGTTGTTCGTCGGTTTGCCAGCCTCTCTTCTGGCTCAAGACGATGACATGTATTTCGTCCCGACGAAGAAGAATGTTCAGAAGGCGCGTGCAAGATACGGCTTGCCTGAAGACACTTATTATTCTGGTTCAAACCGAAGTGTAGATGAGTACAACCGTCGCACATCAGGAAGTTCCTACGAGATTGTTTCCAGCGATAGCACCACGAATGACATTATCGATTTTCAGGGTGTTGAGGGCGTCTATCCAGACTCTACAGCCGACTTCTCTTTGACTCGCAAGATGTCGCGCTGGGATGGTTACACCCCTTCCGACGCTTATTGGCAAGGCTATGACCAAGGACGTACCGATGAGTGGCGCAACAGCACATGGCATTCGCCCTGGTACTATTCTTCTTACTATTATCCTTGGTATGACTCATGGTATGACCCCTGGTATTATGACTATGGATGGGGCTGGCGCTACGATCCCTGGTACTATCGTCATCACTGGTATGGCGCTTGGGGATGGGGAGCCTACTATAATGGCTACTATGGCTACTATGGCGGTCATCACTATACTCATAGCGGATATTACCGTAGCGGAGGTAAAACAATTGCTGGTTCTCGCAACCATTCAATATATGGCGGTCGTACAGGTTCTTCCTGGGCAGGTCGTTCATCTATAGGATCTTCTGCGGGGCGCTCTTCTTTGGGTACTTCAAGTCGTTCTTCATCTTATGGACGCAACTCATCCTACTCAAGCGGTACTTCGCGTTCCAGCATTTACAGCAGCTCGCCTAGTCGTGGCACTTCTCGCTCAATAGGTAGCAGCAGTAGCGGCTCGCGTAGCTATAGCGGTGGCAGTAGCAGCTACAGCAATAGCAGCAGCGTATCTCGTAGCGGCGGCGGTGGCTCCTATGGTGGTGGCGGACGCTCAGGTGGAAGTAGCAGTGGACGTTCAGGCGGACGACGTTAATAACTAATACTAATTAATCACTATTCATTAATCATTACTCGTATGAAAAAACTTGTTTCACTCGCAATAACGGCATCGCTATCCCTTTCGGCTATGGCACAGGATGCCTATGATGCTGCAAATCTTGCATCTCAGGATCTAAACGGTACAGCCCGCTATGTTGGTATGGGTGGCGCTCTCGATGCTCTTGGAGCCGATATCAGCACCATCAGTTCTAACCCAGCAGGCATAGGATTGTTCCGTAGCAGCATGGGTAGCTTCACGCTAAGTGTTGTCAATCAGGAAGATGCCGTAAAGTTCCAGTCGGCTAATCCAACTAATCTGTCTTTCGACCAGATTGGCTTTGTGTGGGCAAACGAGGGCTATGATTCTTATCTGAACTTCGGCTTCAACTTCCATAAGAGTCGTAATTTCAATCATATTCTCACGGCTGCCAACGCTTTCCGTCCGTCTGATATCAAGACCGATGGTACTGGCAATATTACCAGTCTCGTAGGCGGTGGTCAGAACATAGCTACCGACATTAAGCGCAATTCGGGTCTTTTCGATTCTGACAATCAGGATGCCAACGGTGTGAACTACTATGAGTCACAAGTTGACAATCTCTATTTCAACTTATTGTGGTTCGACAATGGCGACGGTACCTCTTCATACTATCCTCTGACGGCTTCTGATTTCAACTTCCGCAAGGGTAATACGGGCTATATAGGTGTCTATGACCTCAATATCAGCGGCAATTCACACAATCGCGTCTATTGGGGACTTACGGTAGGAATACATGACGTTCACTATGAGTCTGCTACACGCTATACTGAGACTCTTGAGCCAGGTCAGAAGCTTCCTAACGGAATCATACCATCGGAGGCAGGCATCATAGACGAACGCACCATCAAGGGACAGGGAGTTGACCTCAAGGCAGGCATCATCTTCCGTCCTATAGCAGAGTCGCCCTTCCGCATTGGTATTTCTATTGCTACTCCTACATGGTACGACCTGAAGACTCGTAATTTTACCACTTGCTTCGTTGACGAGCGTCGTAACAACGGCGAGGAATACAACTTTAAATACTACACCCCTTGGAAGTTTGGTCTGAGTCTCGGTCACACTATTGGCAACATGCTCGCCCTTGGTGCAGGCTACGAGTTCCAAGACTTCAGCTCTGCCGATATGCGCTACATTACCGAGAAGCACTATGACGGCGACGATTCTCGCAGCGACGAGGATATGAACTCTGAGATAGGCTATTGTCTGAAGGGCACTCATACTCTTCGTCTTGGTGCCGAACTGAAGCCCGATCCTGCTCTTGCCGTTCGTTTGGGCTACAATTTCGTCAGCTCTCAGTATGGCGACAATAACGATGCCTACCGCAATCAGGAAGTGTATTCACCAGGCGTCTATTATGCTTCCACGAGCGACTATACCAACTGGAAAGCCACCCATCGCATTACTGCCGGCTTAGGTACACGCATTGGCGACCTCAGCCTTGACCTTGCCTATCAGTACAGCGTCACCAACGGCGACTTCTTCCCCTATGCTGACGGTCAGTACTATAAGAACAACACGTTCTATGAAGAGGTAACCTGTCCTTCAACGCCCGTAAGCCTCAAGCGTCATCAGGTGCTCTTCACTATGGGATATAGGTTCTGATAGAGGTGAGAGGTGATAGGTAAGAGGTGAGAGGTAAGAAGTTACTTCTCACCTCTTTTATAGCATGAAAAAACGTCATTCTGTCATTTATTTTGGTAAATTGTTGGCAATTCGTTAGAAAAGAAGTATTTTTGCACTTTTAAACGCAAAAACATAATAAGAATATAACGAAAGTTGTCAGCGACATGAAACATCAGTTGAGAAGCAGTGTCTGCACAGAAGGCAGACGAATGGCGGGAGCCCGTGCCCTATGGGTAGCCACCGGTATGAAGCATGAGCAGTTTGGCAAACCAATTATTGCCATCGTTAACTCATTCACACAGTTTGTGCCTGGTCATACCCATCTTCATGAGATAGGTCAGTTAGTGCGTAAGAAGATTGAAGAGCTTGGCTGCTATGCTGCCGAGTTCAATACCATTGCCATTGACGACGGCATAGCTATGGGGCACGACGGCATGCTTTACTCGCTGCCTTCGCGCGACATCATTGCCGACTCTGTGGAGTATATGGTCAATGCTCACAAGGCTGACGCCATGATATGTATCTCCAACTGCGACAAGGTTACTCCAGGCATGCTTATGGCTGCCATGCGTCTTAACATTCCTGCTGTATTCGTAAGCGGTGGTCCTATGGAAGCTGGACGTTGGCGTGGCGAAAATGCTGACCTTATCACTGCAATGGTGAAAGGTGCAGACCCGTCGGTGAGCGACGAAGAGATGAAGGAGATAGAGCAGTGTGCCTGTCCGGGCTGTGGCTCTTGCTCAGGCATGTTTACTGCCAACTCAATGAACTCGCTTACTGAGGCCATTGGTCTCTCGTTGCCAGGCAACGGCACTCTGCTTGCAACTCATAAGGAGCGCAAAGACTTGTTCATGAAGGCAGCGTGTCAGATAGTCAAGAACACTCTTGCTTACTATGAAGACGGCGACGAGTCGGTCCTTCCTCGCAGTATTGCCACCCGCCAGGCATTCCTCAATGCTATGACACTTGACATCGCTATGGGCGGCTCAACCAACACCGTGCTCCACCTGCTTGCTGTGGCACAGGAGGCTGGCGTTGACTTCACAATGAAAGATATCGACGAACTGAGCCGCAAGACACCCTGTCTCTGCAAGCTGGCTCCAAATACCCAGAAATACAGCGTTCAGGAGTGTAACCGCGCAGGTGGCATTCTAGGCATTCTCCGTGAGCTCGACAAGGGCGCTCTTGTTGATGGATCGGCAATGCGCGTTGACGGCATGACCTTGAGCGAGGCGATGGAGAAGTTTGATATAACTAGCTCAACTAGTCTGACTAGTTTAACTAGTCCAACTAGCATTTACACAGCTGCTCCTGCCCACCGCTTTAGCACTGAGATGGGCAGTCAGGACGAGCGCTATGACACTCTCGATACCGATCGCGCTGATGGCTGCATTCGCGATATAGAGCATGCTTACACCAAGGATGGTGGACTGGCAGTGCTCTTTGGCAACATTGCTCAGGATGGCTGCGTGGTAAAGACGGCTGGCGTAGACGAAGCCCTGTGGCACTTTGAAGGCCCTGCTGTAGTGTTCGACTCTCAGGAAGATGCCTGTGATGGAATCCTCGGCGGACGCGTCAAGAGCGGCGACTGCGTTGTCATAACCCATGAAGGACCTAAGGGCGGACCGGGCATGCAGGAGATGCTTTATCCAACATCTTATATAAAGAGCATGCATTTGGGCAAGGAGTGTGCCTTGATTACCGACGGACGCTTCTCAGGTGGTACCAGCGGACTCTCCATCGGTCACATATCGCCCGAGGCAGCTTCAGGCGGCAACATTGGTAAGATAAAGGATGGCGACATCATCGTCATCGATATTCCTTCTCGCTCCATCAATGTTAAGCTAAGCGACGAGGAACTTGCAGCGCGCCCACAGCAGCCGCTTAAGCGCAACCGCGTGGTGAGCAAGGCTTTGCGTGCCTATGCCCAGAGTGTGAGCAGTGCCGATAAAGGTGGCGTGAGAATTATTGATTAGAAGAATAAAAACACTAGTAAGAACTAGTCTTCCTGGCTTCAACTAGAAATATAAAGCATATGAGAGACAGAATAACTGGCGCGAAGGCGCTGATGCGAGCCCTGCAGGCTGAAGGTGTGAAGACCATCTTCGGCTATCCCGGTGGAAGCATTATGCCCGTCTATGATGCGCTGTTCGACTATACACGTGGCGAGAAAAAATGCTTCGACCACATACTTGTGCGCCACGAGCAAGGCGCTACCCACGCTGCTGAGGGCTATGCCCGCGTCAGTGGCGATGTAGGTGTGGCGCTCGTCACCAGCGGCCCTGGCGTTACAAACACGTTGACAGGCATTGCCGACGCCATGCTTGACTCAACGCCTATCGTCGTCATTGCCGGCCAGGTGGCAATATCCGCCCTTGGTACTGATGCCTTCCAGGAGGTGGATCTTGTGGGTGTGGCACAGCCTATATCTAAGTGGTCCTATCAGATACGTCATGCTGAAGACGTGGCGTGGGCTGTGAGCCGTGCGTTCTATATAGCTCGCACAGGCCGTCCGGGTCCAGTGGTGCTTGACTTCCCCCGCAACGCGCAGGTTGAAGAGATTGACTGGGAGCCCCGTAAGGTTGACTTCGTACGCTCCTATGTGCCTTATCCAAAGCTCGATGCTGCTGCCGTTAGTCAGGCTGCTGAGCTCATTAATAAAGCTAAGCGTCCGCTGGCGCTGGTGGGGCAGGGCGTAGAACTTGGCAACGCACAGGAAGAGCTGAAAGCATTCCTTGAGAAAGCCGACATTCCTGCCGGTCGCACCATGTTAGGACTGTCAGCGCTTCCTTCTAACCATCCGCTCAACGTGGGCATGCTTGGCATGCATGGCAACTATGCCGTGAATCTCAAGGAGCAGGAATGCGATGTGCTCATAGCCATAGGCATGCGCTTCAGCGACCGAGTTACGGGCAACCTTAAGACCTATGCCAAGCAGGCAAAGATTATTCATCTCGACATTGACCGCTCTGAGATTGACAAGAATGTGAAGACCGATGTGGCTATCGTGGCCGACTGCAAAGAGTCGCTCCCTGCACTCACAGCTCTCATCAATCCTAATAAGCATAAGGAGTGGCGCGAGTCATTCAAGGAACTTGACGAGAAGGAGCGCGTGAAAGTAATCGAGCCCGCCATACATCCCAAGGACGGTCCGCTGCTCATGGGTGAGATAGTCAATGCTGTGGCAGAGCAGTCGCCCGACGATGCCGTCCTTGTTACCGATGTTGGCCAGAACCAGTTGTTCGCTACACGCTATTTCAAATATCATCACAAGCGTAGTATCTGTACCAGTGGTGGTCTTGGCACTATGGGCTATGGTCTTCCAGCTGCCATTGGAGCAACCTTTGGCGCTCCTCAGCGCACCGTCTGCTGCTTCATGGGCGATGGTGGCTTCCAGATGTGCATCCAGGAGTTGGGCACCATTATGGAGCAGAAGTCGCCAGTGAAGATGATTCTGATGAATAACCACTATCTTGGCAATGTGCGCCAATGGCAGGACATGTTCTGGATGCGTCGCAAGTCGTTTACTAAGATGATGAACCCCTGCTATGAGCTCGTGGCTCAGGCCTACGGCATACCCTACGAGGCTGTCACCGACCGTAAGGACCTTGCTGCCGCTGTAGCAAAGATGCTCTCCACCGACGGACCCTACCTTCTCGAGTGCGCCATCCGCGAAGACGACAATGTGCTTCCCATGACTCCTCCGGGTATGAATGTTAACGAGATGATGCTGGAAATATAATTATGGAAGAGAAAAATAAACTGTACACCCTGCTGGTCTATTCAGAGAACGTGGCGGGTATTTTGAATCAGATAACGGCAGTTTTCACTCGCCGTCAGGTTAACATCGAGAGTCTTAATGTGTCGGCTTCAAGCATACCTGGTGTCCACAAGTACACCATCACCGCGTGGAGCGACGAAGACCAGATAGTGAAGATAACCAAACAGATTGAGAAGAAAATCGATGTGGTGAAGGCAAACTACTTTACCGACGACCAGCTGTTCATCCGTGAGACTGGACTCTACAAGCTCTCTACCGACATAGTGATTCAGAATCCTGACATTTCGCGCACCATTCGTCGTCACGACGCAAGCATCACGGAGGTCAATCCCACTTATGTCATAGTGATGAAGAACGGCAAGACCGACGATATAATCTCTCTCTACCGTGCTCTCGACGAGTATGGGTGTGTGCTGCAATACACTCGCTCGGGTCGAATAGCTGTGACTCGGGGCACTCAAGAGCAGGTCAGCGAGTTTCTTGAACAACGAGAGAGAAGTGCTCAATAGCACTTCTCTTTCATTTTGTCTTTAATAATAACGCCCGTAGCGTTTAGTAAGATTGCTCCTAGCGTTTAGTAAGATTGCTCCTAGCGTTTAGGCCAAACGCATTCTGATTTATAATTATACTCACAATTGGCACTTGTTGTTGCCAAAATCTGCAACGAAACGTGCCATTTTCCGCACATTTCCATCAAAATAAGTCAATAAGCTGAATTTCTGCGTCACAGGTATAATGCGCTAAGTGAGTGGAAATCATCAAAAAACGAAGGGAAAAAAGTCTTTTGAGGCCTATTAGAGCAGTAATTTAACATTCTGTGCCCTTGTCAAGGTTAGGCATTTGGGGTGATGTTGACTTCATGATATCGTATATCATATTGATAATCAATTGCTTACATTAATATTGTTATGACTGGGCGTTTCGTGTTTCAGCGTTTCAGTAGGGGTAATGAGGGGTGTATAAACTCTTATTATATATATAACTACTTTATTATTAGATAGTTATGAATTTTTGAAGAGAGAATGTAATGCCCTTTCTCAGGTGAAACGGCTGAAACGCTGAAACGCTGAAACGCTTCAGCCTGTTGAAATAACTCTTCCTCTATAATGCCATCAAGTGCCCACGTGACACAAACGAAAAAGGGGCACGCTATTTATGGCGTGTCCCTCTTATGGAATTATGATGCTGAAGGATTAGAGGTTGAGACTCTTCTTAATGGCCTCAATCTTTGCTTCGGCAGCCTTTGTGCAGCGCTCGTAGTCGGCAGCACCAGAGAAAGAAGGATCCTTCACCTCAGTGTAGAACTTGATCTTTGGCTCGGTGCCTGAAGGACGCACGCTGACCTTGGTGCCGTCTTCGCAGAACCACTGGAGCACGTTAGAGGTGTCAGGCATCTCGAGCTTGGTAACGTTACCCTGAGCGTCGCGTGCCTCGAGGGTCTTGTAGTCTTTCCACAGGCAAACCTTAGAACCACCGAGCTCCTTTGGAGGATTAGCACGGAAGTCGGTCATCATCTGCTTGATCTCATCGGCACCGCTCTTGCCTGGACGAACCACGTTGATGGTAACCTCCTTAGAGAAGCCATACTCTTTATAGATGTTCATCAGCAGGTCGTAGAGGGTCATGCCGTTGTCGCGTGCCCAAGAGGCAATCTCACAGATGAGACAGATAGATGCTGGTGAATCCTTGTCGCGCACCTTGTCGAATGGCAGGAAGCCGAACGACTCCTCGCCGCCGCCTATGTATTTCTTAACGCCCTCGTTGATGCGAATCTCATTGGCAATCCACTTGAACCCTGTGTAGCAGTCCTTGAGCTCTACATTGTTCTTCTTGGCAATCTCAGCGATGACTTCTGTGGTAACGATGGTCTTCACGAGGAATTCGTTGCCCTTGAGCTGGCCGAGCTTCTTCTTGTTGGCTATGATGTACCAGCAGAACATCATGCAGGTCTGGTTGCCGTTGAGAATCTCCCATTCGCCCTTAGCGTTGCGGCAGACGATGGCGAGACGGTCAGCATCAGGGTCGGAAGCTATCACGAGATCGGCGTTGAGCTTTGTGCCGAGCTTCATGCCAAGGGTCATAGCTTCAGCGTTCTCTGGATTAGGAGATACAACTGTTGGGAAGTTGCCGTCGATGACCATCTGCTCTGGAACGACGTGGATGTTCTGGAAACCCCATGAGCGGAGAGCCATAGGAATGATGACGCGACCTGTGCCGTGCATTGGAGAATAAACGATGTTGAGGTCTTTCTGACGAAGGATGACATCCTGATCAACCATTGCCTCCTTGACAGCCTGGATATAGTCCCAGTCCATCTCACCACCGATGGGGATGATAAGGTCTTTGTTGCCCTCGAACTTCACATCCTCAATCTTTACCTTATTCACCTCGTCGATGATGCCCTTGTCGTGGGGAGCAAGCACCTGAGCACCGTCGTCCCAGTAAGCCTTGTAGCCGTTGTACTCGCGTGGATTGTGAGAAGCGGTGACGTTGACACCTGCCTGACACTTCAGCTGACGGATGGCGAATGAAATCTCTGGGGTGGGGCGGAGGCTCTCGAAGAGATAGACCTTAATGCCGTTAGCAGAGAAGATGTCGGCTACGGTCTCAGCGAACATGCGTCCGTTATTGCGGCAATCGTGGCCTACAACAACGCTGGGCTGCATGTTGGGGAATGCCTTGTTGATGTAGTTGGCGAAGCCCTGTGTGGCCATGCCTACGATGTATTTGTTCATGCGGTTGGTGCCTGCACCCATGATGCCGCGCAGACCACCTGTACCGAACTCAAGATTCTGGTAGAAAGCGTCGATGAGGGCTGTCTTGTCCTCGTTGTCGAGCATTGCCTGTACTTCTTTGCGTGTCTCCTCGTCGAAGGCTGGAGTGAGCCATTGCTTAGCCAGTGCCTCGCACTGCTGAATAAGCTGAGCGCTGTTTCCCATAATTTTTTATTGATTTAAAAAGTTGATAGAATTTGTATTCATAGTTATTGAATAGCAAAGATACAAATAATTATTTAACAACACTAAGCCAAGCTTAGATTTTTTGATTTTTTAGCAAAGAAAAAGGTGAGAGAACCTCTCACCTCAATAGTTTGTCTATTTCGTCGAACTGGCGCCCCATGTTCAGATTAAGGTAGATGCGGTAGAGCGCTGGTCCCCATTTCTGCTTCTCAGCAGGAGCCAGTTGGCGATAACGTTCCATATAGGGACGCGCCTTTTGATAGAGCTGGCGCAGCTGTTTCTTGTCGTTACGCTCGTCGAGCTTCAGTGCAATATTCATGTAGGCTGAACCTGCGTTGAAGTGGGCTTCTGCAAGATTAGGATTCATGGCTATGACTTGGTCGCTAAGCTTGATGCACTCTTCATAGCGGCCCAATCGGGTAAGTAGCGTTGACTTTGCGAAGAGGTAGAGTTGGCAGGTGTCGCAGGCAGCAATAGCTGCATCTACGGCAGCGAGAGCCTTGTCATATTCCTCCTTCTGACTATACTCGTCGATGAGTCGTGGGAAGAAATAGCTGAAGGTGGGGTAGCGGCGGAAGCCCTCTTCGAGGGTCTGAAGATAGAGCTCTGTGTCGTTGAGCCAGTGGCGTGCCTCGGCAATGTACTGGAGGGTGAAGCTGGCCTTCGGCTCGTCTTTCAAAGCCAAGTCGCGATAGCGCAGAGTACGCACGGCATCCTTAAGACGATAGCTGCTGTAGGTAGCCCAGTAAGCAGCCTCTGGCATCTTCACGTCAGTAGAGTCGTAGCGATAAGCTGAGAATAGCGGCTGGCGTTGACAGTCAATGTAGAACTCGAAATAGTCAAAGGCATGTTCGTAGTCGCCCTTGCGCAGGAAGAACGTGCCTGCGTTGAAAAGGTTTGGACGATAATTATTGAGTATCTCGGAGTGTTTCTCGCGATACTCTATGTCAACCTTACCCTTTGCGTTGGGAGTCATATCTACTGAGTCAAGCGATTCGAGTATGGTGAACATCTTGCGGTTAAGGTTGAAGAATGCCGCTGTGTCCTGCTTCTGTTTCAGGTACATGCGCTCGTTGGCCTGGTTGTAGAGTCCGCGAACAGCATCGAACCAAGCGATGTATATTTTCTTGTTGTTTTTGTTATCCTTGTTCTTAAGAAGGTCTTCCATCATCTGCGCGGCCTTTTCGAGGTCTTTCTCTTTGTTGCCCTTGATGAGGGTGCGTGCCTGGTTTAGCTCTTTCTTCTGAGCATAGGATGACATCGCATAGCAAGAGAGAATTGCCGTAAACAGAAGTCCAGTAAGTAGTCGTTGCGTCATAAGCATGTTGTTTTAAAGAAAAGGCAAGCTGCTATTGTGTGTTTGGATAGCAGCTTGCTCTTGTTTTCGATTTTGTGTTTCAGACAGAGTCTTATTCAGACTTGAGTGATGGATCGATAGCTTCAAGCTCTGCCATCTTGGCCGTGTCTTTCAGTGCGTAATAGACCTGATACAGACGATATGGCCACTGGTGAATCTTCTCGTGCTCAGGGTCATGCTTGCGCACGTTCTCAAGAGGCTCCACGGCATTTCTAATCATGTCCTGAACCTTCTTTGCATTCTGAACAGAGATGTTGCCGGTCTTCTTGTCGGTAAGCTCTTCGTTCAGCTTGCTTGCCTTCTGCCAGTAGCAGATGCCGATGTTGAACTGAGCCATGAGGTAGTTCTTGTTGTTCTCAGGAATCTTTGAGAAAGCCTCGATTGATTCGTCATACTTGTCCTGACCCATGAGGATTGAACCCTTGTAAGCATAAGGCAGAACTGAGTCGGGATAAGCAGCGATGCGCTCTTCGGTGAGCTTCAATGCCTTGTCATAGTTCTCCTTATTGATGTAGAGCTCAGTGAGTGAAGCGTAAACAGGCTCTTTCTCAGGCATCTCCTTCAGCAGGGCGATGAGGTTGTTCTCGTAGCGTGCTGTGTCAGCAGGTGTTGCCAGAGTACCCTTCAGCGATTCCATCAGATAGCGGAATGCGAAGTCGGCAATCTGAGCATTTTCGCTGTTCATGGCGATGCGTGCGAACTTGCCTGTGAGCTCCATGTCCTTCTGGTTGTAAGCACTCACGAAAGCATAGTAGGCAGCAATGTCCATGTTCTGCTGAATATTGTAGGCGCCTGGCTTGAAGGTCTTGAACAGCTCTTCGTCGATACAAGTAATGAAGAATCCTGCATACTTCAGGGCCTTCTCATAGTTGTTAGCGTTGAACTCACGCTGTGAAGCAATCAGAATCTCCTGACGAACCTCGGGAATGTAAGACTGGTTCTTCTCGCGGAACTGAATCTTCACCTTGCCTTTTTCGTTAGGCTGTGGATCATATTTCTCACACTCGATAGAGTTCTTCAGTGCGGTGTATGCTGCCTCGGCCTTCAGAGCCTCGTCAACTTCTTCCTTAGTGCCATTGGTGGCATTCAGCTGAGGAATGTCAACCTGGTGCTTGAATGTCTCATAGGCAAGCTTCGTTACGTGGTTGTAAGCCTTGGCTTTCTCCTGTGCATTTGCCAACTGGTCAACTGTTGAGTTCACCAACTGCTCGGCCTCTGCAAAAGTTTTTGTCTTCATGATAGCTTTCAAAGCATCGCTATCACCTGCAAATGTAGTAGCACTAGCTACCAACATCATGGCCATCAAAACTAATTTTTTCATGTTCGTATAAGTTTTGGTTTAACAATTATTGTTCGTTATCGGTTGTCTCTGTTTCATTTACAGCACCCTCGGCAAGTGGAGCTTCCTGATCCACTACCTCTGCCTGCTCAATGTCTTCTTCCTCCTCGGTAGAGTGAAGCACCTTGCATACAGATGCGATGGTGTCGTTCTTCTTAGCGAGGTTGATGAGACGCACGCCCTGAGTAGCACGACCCATGACGCGAACATCGGCCACACTCATGCGGATAAGGATGCCGCTCTTGTTAATAATCATAAGGTCGTTCTCGTCGGTCACAACCTTGATGGCTACCAATCGGCCTGTCTTCTCAGTAATGGCGAGAGTCTTAACACCCTTGGTGCCACGTGCTGTCTTGCGGTAGTCCTCAATGTCGGTGCGCTTGCCGTAGCCGTTCTCAGAAACCACCATGATTGTCTCAGTCTGAGGATCGTTGACGCATACCATACCTACAACCTCGTCGTCGCCACCATCTACACGCATACCAATGACACCTGTAGAAACACGTCCCATGGTACGAATCTGGTCTTCGTTGAAGCGAACGGCACGTCCGTTGCGGTTGGCAAGCAGCAGCTCGTTGCTACCATTGGTGAGGCGAACGCCTACTACCTCGTCGCCCTCATTGATGTTGATGGCGATGACGCCTGCCGCACGTACATTCTTATACTGGTTCAGACAAGTCTTCTTCACGATACCCTGCTTGGTAGCGAATACCACGTAGTGGGAGTTGAGGAACTCTTCGTCGTTGAAGTTCTTAATGCGCAGAACGGCGTTGATGGCGTCGTCGGGCTCAATGTTCAGCATGTTCTGGATAGCACGACCCTTAGAGTTCTTGTCACCTTCAGGAATCTCGTAGCACTTCTGCCAGTAGCAGCGACCCTTCTGAGTGAAGAAAAGCAGCGTGTTGTGCATAGTAGCAGGATAGATGTATTCGGTGAAGTCGTTGTCACGATGACGGGCAGCCTTTGCACCAACACCGCCACGTGCCTGCTCGTGGAACTCGCTGAGCGGAGTACGCTTGATGTAACCCATGTGGCTTATGGTGATAACAACGGGATCATCAGGATAGAAGTCCTCAGCATTGAACTCGTGGTCGAACGGTATGATCTCGGTCTTGCGCTCGTCGCCATACTTCTCCTTAACCTCATTGAGATCATCCTTCATTACCTGCTTGCAGCGCTCTGGGTTGTTGAGAATCTCTTCCAGGTCAGCAATGAGCTTCATCAGGTCGTCGTACTCCTGATGCAGCTGGTCAACACGCAGACCTGTCAGCTGACTGAGACGCATATCTACGATAGCCTTTGACTGTGGCTCATCGAGATTGAAGCGTGCCTCAAGGTTACGCTGAGCGTCGGTAGGAGTCTTACTGTTGCGGATGATGTGAACCACCTCGTCGATGTTGTTCACTGCGATGATCAATCCTTCCAGAATGTGAGCACGCTCCTGAGCTTTCTTTAGGTCGTACTTAGTGCGGCGGATGGTCACCTCATGACGATGCTCAATGAAGTAGCGTATGCAGTCGCGAAGCGAGAGAAGCTTCGGACGCATCTTTCCGTGTGTTCCTGGAATAGGAACAAGGGCAATGTTATTAACTGAGAATGAGCTCTGTAGAGCTGTCATCTTAAAGAGCTTATTCAAGATGATATTGGCATTGGCATCGCGCTTAACATCAACCACGATACGCATGCCCTGACGGCCAGACTCATCGTTTACATTTGATATGCCCTCAATCTTGTGCTGGGTAGCAAGGTCAGCAATGTAAGCCACAAGGTCTGCCTTGTTTACGCCATAGGGTATCTCGGTCACAACAATCTTATCGTGCTGTTCGCCAGCCTCAATCTCTGCCTTGGCACGCATGACAATGCGACCGCGACCTGTCTCATAGGCATCCTTAACACCCTGAAGACCATAAATGTAGGCACCTGTTGGGAAGTCAGGACCTGGGATATATTGCATCAGCCCCTCGGTGTCGATGTCTGGGTTGTCAATAAAGGCACAGCAGCCGTCGATGACCTCCGAGAGGTTGTGAGTAGGCATGTTGGTAGCCATACCCACAGCGATACCATTGCCACCATTGACCAGCAGGTTAGGTACCTTGGTAGGCATAACGCTTGGCTCGACAAGGGTATTGTCGAAGTTTGGGTCCATATCTACAGTATCCTTGTCAAGGTCGTCCATGATGTGCTCGCCCATCTTTGATAGACGGCACTCCGTGTAACGCATGGCAGCAGGCGAGTCGCCGTCTACGGAGCCGAAGTTACCCTGTCCGTCGACAAGTGTGTAGCGCATGTTCCACTCTTGACCCATGCGAACAAGGGCGCCATATACTGAAGAGTCGCCGTGGGGGTGGTACTTACCGAGCACCTCACCTACGACACGTGCACACTTCTTGTGGGGCTTGTCGCTGGTATTTCCAATGCCCATCATACCGTAGAGAATACGGCGATGAACAGGCTTAAATCCATCACGAACATCGGGAAGGGCACGAGCCACAATGACTGACATTGAATAGTCAATGTAGGAAGACTTCATCTCCTCCTCGATGTTAATCTTTAAAATTCTGTCGTTGTCAAACGTCTGATCCATTACTTTATTTTACAATTTTACTAATTTTTCAATTTTACGTTTTAACGATTAAACAATTATTCGGTTAAACGATTTCACTACTTGATTTTTGCAAATTTTGCGTTTAAGGCCATTTTTAAGCCCGCTGACGCGTTTTTGCGTTTATTTTCAGCGCACAAAATTACGAAAAAAATATGAAACGCGAAAGGATTATACCTTTTATTTCACGTTAATTGCCCTTTCTTGTTAGACTTAAAAGCACAAATAGGGTTTAATCGTTACATTACTCCCTGGTCACCCAGATAGGAGTCCTTGAAACCGAGGAAGTAGAGCACACCGTCGAGACCAATGGTGTTGATGCTCTGCTTGGCGTTGGCAACGACACGTGGCTTTGCGTGGAAGGCTATTCCAAGGCCAGCCTCACTAATCATTGGCAGGTCGTTGGCACCATCACCTACGGCAATGGTCTGTGCGAGGTTCACCTTCTCTACCTGAGCGATGAGCTTCAGCAGCTCTGCCTTGCGGTGACCATCTACAATCTCGCCGACATAGCGTCCTGTAAGCTTACCGTTTTCATCAACCTCAAGCTCATTGGCATAGACATAGTCGATGCCGTATTTGCGCTGAAGATACTCGCCGAAATAGGTGAATCCACCTGAGAGGATGGCAATCTTGTAGCCACAGCGCTTCAGAATGGTCATCAAACGGTCAACGCCTTCTGTGATGGGAAGATGTTCGGCAATGTCCTGCATGACGCTTACGTCGAGGCCTTTGAGCAGCGACACGCGACGTGTAAAGCTCTCCTTGAAGTCTATCTCGCCACGCATGGCGCTCTCAGTTATGGCTTTCACTTCTGCACCAACGCCAGCACGCTCAGCCAGCTCGTCAATACACTCTGTCTGGATGAGCGTAGAGTCCATATCGAAGCAGATGAGACGGCGCATGCGGCGGAACATATCATCACGCTGGAACGAGAAGTCAATCTCCATCTCTGAAGAAAGTTTCAGGAACTGGCGCTGCATCTCCTGACGATTGCTTGGCTCACCACGAAGTGAAAACTCTATGCACGCACGTACATGCTTGCCTGGGTTCTTTATACTCTTGCGACCAGTAAGACGTATGATGGAGTCGATGTTCAGGCCTTGGTCGGCAATGACTCGTGTGGCAGCCTCAATCTGCTTTGCCTCAAGCTGACGGCCCATAACCATAAGGATATAGCGGTTCTTACCCTGATGGCCTACCCAGTCTTCATACTCATCGTCGCTGATTGGCGAGAATCCAATGTTCACGTTTAGCTCCGTGGCTTTGAACAGCAGCTCTTTCATCACCTGTCCTGAGTTCATGGCATCCATGCGGATAAGTATGCCAAGCGACAGAGTGGAGTGTATGTCTGCCTGACCGATGTCAAGAATCTTGGCATCATATTTTGCAAGGATAGCCATTACCGAGGCTGTCAGTCCAGGACGGTCTTGGCCTGTAATCCTGACTAGTATCTGTTCTTCATTCTGTGTGCCAGCTATCTCTGCTGCTTCATTCAGATTCTGTTCCATGTTTTTCAATAATAAAGTAGGTTGTTCAATCTACGAATTAATTCTCGCGAAATTAATCAAAGAGTCTGTCTATCTCTGAAATCTCATCGTCATCGAACCATTCGTTCAGCTTAGCCTTTGCCTTTTTCTGAATCTCAGGATCTATGTCAGACCAAACTGCTTTCAATACATAAATGAGCACGGCAAGGTCGTCGCTGAGACCAACGATTGGAATGGCATCAGGCATCACATCGATTGGGCTGATGAGATAGCCTAATGCGCCTACAATCATAGCTTTGTCCTTGAGGCTAGTCTTGTCGCTCTGAAGAGTATAGTACAGTATGAGTGCTGCATAGACAAGCTTAGAACCTGCACGCTTTGCTACTCTTGAGATTTTTTCAACGAAGTCACTCTGAGAGAACTTGTTGCCATAATTCATAAAATCGGGTAATTCCATATCAACTTTAGTTTTTGTTTATTCTTATTATTCTTATTCCTGTATGTGAGGGATGTTTTGAGAGATACTGTCCAAGAGTCATTGGTTCAAGAACAACCTTCTTGTGCAGTTGTGACGCGTTGAGCAGGTGAAGACCATCACTCTTCCAGACGGCAAATCCAAGATGGGCAATGTCAAGACCAGGCTTCGAACAGGTGATGGCAATGATGTCGCCATCCTTTACTGCGTCGCGCATCACCTTCGTGTTGCTAACCTGCGATTTGGGAATATATCGTGCTGTGATGCCTGACAGTGCTTTCTCCTGACTTGCGATGACTTTCACCAGCTCAGGATTGGCTTTCAGAGCCTTATAGCTGTCGGGATGATTGCTCATGTAGCTCACTTTCACCGTCTGTAGAGCTGTAAACGGAGGATTAGGCATCTGTATCTCTGTCGTTATGCCCATTACCTGCTTGTCTCTTATCCAGTCGCTGAAATAGTGAAGACGACTTGTATATCCATCGCGCTTTCCATTGCGATACCTCAGTCTGGTCAGAGCTCTTTTGTAGTTGTTGAAGGTCGTGTCGCCTTTCATTTGGCAAAGGGTGAGTGCAGTAACGGTCTCCACAAGCGTGGTGCAGTCGAGCTGTCGTGTGTTGACAACTAAGCGCTCCTCGTCGTTGACCTCTAACGTGTGGGCAACATAAGGTATGCCGATAAACTTATTTGCGAAATGGAGCGTGATGTTTGTTTTCTTGTCGAGTGAACGCGCTTCTTTCAAAAGCCTCACAATCAGGGTGCTGTCAGCCTTTGTATAGGTTGCTGATTCAGCACGGCAAGCACATGCGCAGGCTTTCGTCTGTGCATCAGCCCCAAACATAACGAGCTGCATCAGCAATACTATTATAAGCGTTCTATTCATTTTGTTTCTTATATCTCTTCTTCAGTCCGAAGTTATAGCCCACGTAGATATTCGTGTTACCAAACGTATTATTGGTTGTGAATCGTGAGTCGAAGTAGTAGTTCGACTTGACTATAGCACTCGCTCCTGCATACCAGACGGTATTGTTATAGACAATGCCGACGCGTGCTATGACATTGGGATTGAGCTTCGAAAACGAGAAGTGGTTATCGTCAGTAAGACCTGCCGTTCGTCCTACGCTCCTCTTGTAGGCTAATGCCATCTGTCCGCTGACGCAGAACAGGAAGTTCTTGGCAAAGACCCTGTTGTAGGCATAGCCGGCAGAGATGTTGATGTCGTAGTATTGTGCTGACTTGAACTTCAGTCCTGAGTCGAGCTTTACAACATTCTCGCCAAGACGCTGGTCAATGAGCGTCTGAAGCTTGTCGTAGTCCAGGTCTAGTGAGTTACGGGTGTAGCCAATACCTGCGAGCCACGTGCCACAGCTTATTTTCTGACATGTGCTCTGCGAGAAGGCAGCAGGGTAGGAGAAACGGCGGTGGTTGAAAATGTAATAGAGATTAAAGCCCGAAATGCCTGCACTAATGCCGTCGAATGGCACTCTGTCAAGTGCTTGGGTGTTAATGTTCTTTCCGAGATTAGCATCGCGCAGTTTGTAGTCACTTCCAGTTCTGCGATAGAAAAGGTCTATGCCCAAACGCGAAGTATAGAAACTGAAGTCAAACTCTGTCTTGGTCTTGTCGTAGCTCGAATGACCTATCGTAAACGTATATCCGCCAAAGATGAACTTCCATCCAACGTAAGGACCGACCTTGAACATTCCGTCGGGTGCAAAGTTCATGGACTGGCCATTAGTATCGTTGCTCTTGATGGTGAAAAAGTCGTAGGTATGGGTGCCCTGCAGCATCACGGTGAAGAGATAGTGGTTGGGCTCGATATATCTCTCGTCAATATCGTCGAAGCTGTTCACGAGTCGTGCTGCCCAGTCAAGAACGCTACATTTCTTATGTGTAGTGGTGTCGGCACTTTCGTTGCTCAGCTCCTGAGTCGCTATGTCGGCAGAAACAGCATTCTCGCCTTGCAATTCATCCGCCATCGCCTTTGTCGAGAATAGCAGCATGAATGCAAATATGAACGATATGTTGATTGAGAGTTTCTTCATTGTGTGCTGTGGCTGTCCTGTTTATGATTGATTAGAACTTACCTAAGATTCTGTCCATTGCCCAGTTTACAGGTGTTGCTGACACGCTGGTGCAGTCGCACACTCCGCGTCCCTGCAGATGTTCAACGACCTTCTTGATTAGTGGGAACTGAACATGCGGAGGATTTGGCACTTCGATATGTTCTGTGCCTTCGCTGGTGTGAAGTACTATTGGGGCATAGTCAAAGACAGAGAAACGAACCGACCCTTTGTCGCCAATGAGCTGAACACTGTCTTCCCTTGCTGAGTCGTGGGCAACGAAGCACCACGAGCCTGAGCCTGGCAGCCCGTTCTCGAATCTGAATATAGCGCTGACGGAGTCCTCGGCAGAATAGATATGTCCTCGGTTGGCATAGATGCCGTGAGCATCGAGTATGACACCAAACATCTCCTGAAGAAGGTCAAGCTGATGGGGAGCAAGGTCATAGAAATAACCTCCGCCTGCAATATCTGGCTGCAGGCGCCAGGGGAGATTCTCTGAGTTTGAATAGTCAAGTTCGCGTGGTGGAACAGCAAAACGTATCTGTACGTTTATCACCTGTCCTATCGTTCCCTGATTAACAATCTGCTTGACGCGCTGGAAATAGGGCAGATAGCGTCTGTAGTATGCCACGAAGCAGGGTACTCCCGTCTGTTCGCTTATGCGGTTCACTCGTGAGCAGTCATCATAGCTGGCGGCGAGCGGTTTCTCCACATATACTGGCTTGCCAGCCTTCATTGACATTATTGCAAATGTGGCATGACTCGAAGGAGGGGTTGCTACATAAACGGCATTTACTTCAGGATCGTCAATGAGCATCTGGGCATCAGTGTACCAGCGAGATATGCCGTGACGTTCAGCATAGGAGCGTGCCTTCTCTTCCGAACGGCTCATTACAGCAACAACGGTAGAACCTTCTACTTCGCTGAATGCAGGACCGCTCTTCTTCTCTGTGACTTCACCACAGCCAATGAATCCCCATTTTATTATCTTCATACAAACAAATACCTTTGCAATTGTTCCAATTTGAAATAATTGCAAAGGTACAAAAGAGTTAGGAGTTATGGGGTAGGAGTTAAGAGTTAGGAATCTTTATTATACTTTGTTAACGTTAATTCTTCACTCTTCTTGCGTTCCTACGGTAGCAAGCGTCTCCTATCGTCGCCGAGCGCACTTTTCACTTATAAAGATATCTCTTGATACTCTTCTTCGGTGTCTTGGCAAACTCCTCCTTGTAGATTTCAACCTCTGAAATCTTCTCATAGGCAGGAAGCTGCTGGTTTAGCTCGTTGCGGTTCTGCTCCATTATGTTTTCGAGGTCCTTATCTGAGAAGTTCAGGTTGTGAGCCTCGTCGAAGTCGGGATGTACAAGAGCCACGAGCTTGTTCTCACGCTGCACGATGATGCTTTCCACAATCATTGGCATAGAGTTGAGCTTGTCCTCTATCTCCTCTGGATAGATGTTCTGGCCATTGGCTCCCAGAAGCATGTTCTTCGAACGTCCGTTGATGAACACATTTCCGTAGGCATCCATTGTTCCGAGGTCGCCAGTGTGGTACCATCCGTCCTTGTCTATGGTCTGAGCTGTTGCCTCTTCGTTCTTGTAATAGCCAAGCATAACGTTGAGACCACGTGCAAGAATCTCGCCTGGAATATTCTCCGGATCTGTGGAGTCAATCTTAACCTCCATGTGCTTAACGGCGCGTCCGCATGAGCCAGGCATGAAGTCGTGATAGTCAGAATAGCAGATGATAGGTGCACATTCCGTTGCGCCATAGCCTACGGTGTATGGGAAGTTTATCTTCTTCAGGAACTGCTCAACTTCCTGATTGAAGGCTGCACCTCCTATGATTACCTCGTACATCTCGCCACCGAAAGCTTTTACCACCTCCTGACAAATCATCTCACGCACTTTCTTTGAGATAACTGGCATACCGAGGAGAAGGCGCATGCGGTTGTTCTGCACTTTGGGGAATACCTTCTTGCGTATAATCTTCTCTATCACCAATGGAACGGCGATGATGATTCGTGGCTTAATATCGGCGAATGCCTGAGCTATGATGGCAGGCGACGGTGTGCGGTTGAGGTAGAATGTATGGCATCCGTGAAGGAACTCATACATAAACTCGAAAGCCATTCCGTACATGTGAGCCATCGGGAGAATGGAAATGACATTATCGCCTTTATTGATAATCTTTCCAAGAACAGAACATGCGAAATCGTAGTTTGACCACAACGCGCGATAGGGTAGCATTACACCCTTAGAGAAGCCCGTGGTGCCGCTGGTATAGTTGATGAGAGCCAGCTCGTCGGGACTCTGCTCATGATAGTAGCTTACATGCTCCTTGCGGAAATATTTTGGGAATTTCTTTCCGTAGAGCTCATTCAGATGCTCTCTTGCGTATGTGAGCTTCTCAGAACGTGAAACCATGAGAGAGTAGTCTGTGTTGTTGACAATACCCTCCAGCTTTGGCATCTGCAGTGGGTCAATAATCGTTGCTACATGGTCGCCTACGAATAGCAGTTTCGCATCGGAATGGTTTACTATGTTGTGTATCTGCTCTGGCATAAACTCATGAAGTATGGGCACAGCTATTGCTCCGAATGTGAGCGTTGCCAGGAATGCAGCTGCCCACTGGCTGGAGTTGCGTCCGCAGAGCGCTATCTTGTCACCCTTCTCAATGCCAGAGTTCTCAAAGAGAATATGAAGCTTTTCTATCTTTCTTGCCACATCATGGAACTGAAGCGTCTGTCCCTTATAGTCGGTAAGCGCGTCAGCGTCCCAGTTGTCAATTATCGATTTCTCAATAAGCTCATTAAAACTTGGTATTTGTTCCATAGTATATCTTATGCTTGATAAAGGTATCTTTTTATGCTTTTCTTAGGAGTCTTGGCAAATTCCTCGTTATGCAGACGAATAGCCGACAGTCTGCTGTACTGTGGCAACTGTTCGTTCAGATCTTTCCTGTTCTGCTCCATGATGTTTTCCATCTCTTCCTCAGAGAAGTTCATCAGCTCGTCCTGATCAGGATAAACGAGTGCCACCAGCTTCTCACCTTCTTGTATTACGAGGCTCTCTGAAGCCATTGGCATTGAGTTGAGCTTGTCTTCAATCTCCTCTGGATAGATGTTCTGTCCACTGGCACCAAGAAGCATGTTCTTTATTCGTCCTCTGATGAAGATGTTACCATCGGCATCCATTGTTCCCAGGTCGCCAGTGTGATACCATCCGTCAGCATCGAGCGTCTCGCGTGTTGCCTCTTCGTTCTTGTAGTAGCCAAGCATCACGTTTGTTCCTCGTGCAAGAATCTCGCCTGGTATGTTGCGTGGATCATTGCTTGCTATGCATACTTCCATGTTGTCAATAGCCTTGCCACATGAGCCAGCCACAAACTCCTTGTAGTCGCGATAGCTTATGAGCGGAGAGCACTCTGTGGCACCATATCCAACGGTGATGGGGAAGCCAATAGACATAAGGAACTGCTCCACCTCCTTAGACAGTGCAGCGCCGCCTACTATTACCTCGTAAGCCCTTCCGCCAAATGCCTCATAAACCTGCTCGCATATCTTCTCCTTCACCTTCTTTGAAACTACAGGCATAGCCAACAGCAGTTTCATGCGGTTGCTCTGAATCATGGGGAACACTTTCTTACGAATAATCTTCTCGATAATCAGAGGTACTGATATTACTATTGCCGGCTTTATGTCGGTAAAGGCTTTAGCGATGAGGGTAGGAGAGGGCAGACGGTTTAGGAAGAACAGGTGACTGCCGTTGCAGAATCCGAACAGGAACTCAATGCTCAGACCATACATGTGTGCCATTGGAAGAATGTCGAGCACAGGAGAGCCTGGCTTAACGTGCTTTCCAAGACGTCGTATGCAGAAATCAACATTGCCCCACAGTCCGCGATAGGGCAGCATTACTCCCTTTGAGAATCCTGTGGTACCGCTTGTATAATTGATGAGTGCCATCTCGTTCGGCTGGTCTTCATGATAGTTCACATGCTCCTTGCGGAAAGCCTTGGGGAATTTCGAACCGAACATCAGGTTCAGGTGCTCACGGGCATAGGTGAGCTTCTCTGAGCGAGATACCATCAACGAAAAATCGGGAAGGTTAATAATTCCCTCAAGATTCGGCATTTCATCAGGTGTAATCTCTTTTGCTACGAAGTCACCAACAAACAGCAGGCGTGATTCCGAGTGGTTCACGATATTATGTATCTGCTCTGCGTTGAACTCATGAAGTATCGGCACTGCTACTGCTCCATAAGTCAGCGTAGCTAAGAAAGTAACAGCCCAGTGTGCTGAGTTGCGTCCACAAATAGCAATCTTGTCACCTTTCTTGATACCGCAATTGTCAAACATGATGTGCAGCTTCTCTATTTTGCGAGCCACATCGTGATACTGAAGTGTCTGACCCTGATAGTCAGTCAATGCGTCGGCATCCCAGTATTGAAGGATAGCCCTTTGGATATATTGGTTGAAACTTGAACCGGTTTCCATTGCACATTAATCAAAAATTTGTGCAAAGGTAATTATTTTGCTGCACATTGACAAATTTTTTGTGCAATATTTTGTTGTTTTCTGTTATATTTATTCTGATAATAATTATTTGTGGAATATCAGAACATATTATCCGAATAATGTAATTGCCCAGTCAAACTTTCATCAATTCGCTCATTATCATGTTGCTCACAAACAATCCTTTTCTGGTAAGCACAAGGCGGTTGTCAAGGTTGATCAAAATTCCGTCATTGATGAATCGTTCAGCCTGTTTGATGCAGTAATTTCTTTGTTCATCGGTTAGCTTGTTCAGCGCCAGTCCTTCGCACGTACGAAGTGAAGTCATTACAAGTTCGTTGTAGAGAGTGTCATCGTCAAGGTGTTCTTCCTCGAACTGCGGACAGCCTTTCTCTATACCTTCTATATATTGTTTTACGCTGTCCACGTTCCATCGTCTCGCCCTGTCTCCGTCGTAGCTGTGAGCAGCGGCACCCAGTCCTATATATGGGGTCTTGTTCCAGTAGCTGCTGTTATGTTTTGAGCGAAACGATTGTCCGTTGCTGTCAGCCTTCTTTGCAAAATTGCTAATCTCGTAGTGTTCGTAGCCAGCTGCTGAGAGACGGTCTATGAGGTCGTTATACATCTGCAGACTCGTCTCTTCGCTAATCTCTTCCACCAATCCTCGCTGCAGTTGGTTGTAGAGCGATGTTCCTTCTTCGTACATTAGAGAATAGGCAGAGATGTGTTCCACATCGAGAGCTATCGCTGCGTCAACATCATTGTGCCAGTCGCTGAGCGTCTCTTTTGGAAAGCCATACATCAAGTCTATGCTTATGTTGCCAATGCCCGCTTTCCTAAGCCTTTCTACGGCAATGGCTATCTGTTCATCCGAGTGACGGCGATGCAGAAACTTCAGTCTTTCGTTGCTGAATGTCTGAACACCCATTGACACACGGTTCACAGGCAGTTGTGACAACAGCTCTGCAAAGTCATCAGTCACGTCATCAGGATTACATTCCATGGTGATTTCGTGAGAGGTTCTTTGCAAGCAAAGCGTCGCTTCGCGCCGAGCGAGAGGCGAGAGGTGAGAGGTGAGAGGATTTGTTGGAAACCACACCTTATTTATATATAAAAAGAGCTGGCGCAGCTGTTCTCCTGTGAGCTGACTGGGAGTGCCGCCTCCCAGATAGACGGTATCCAACCTCATATTCTCGTTGGTGCACCTTGTTTCCATCTCCTTACACAAGGCGTCAACATACCTCTGTCGCAGCTCCAGCGACGTTGTGGAGTAGAAGCCGCAATAGATGCATCGGCTCTTACAAAATGGTATGTGAATGTATAATCCTGCCATAGATGGCTACAAAAGTACTAATTTTGTTTAATATTTCCAAGTTATTTTTGGCGATTACACGGAAAATGTCTAATTTTAGTGCCGTTTACGAAACCAAGTAAATAATACCTATAACTTAAAACCATAAAGATTATGAAAGTTTATCAGACAAACGAGATCAAAAACATTGCATTGCTTGGCAGTGCGGGTAGCGGCAAGACTACACTTGCCGAGGCAATGGTTTACGAGGCTGGCATCATCAAGCGCCGTGGCACCGTAGAAGCCAAAAATACCATGAGTGACTACTTCCCTGTAGAACAGGAATACGGTTACAGCGTTTTCTCAACCGTTTTCCATGTGGAGTGGAACAACAAGAAATTGAACATCATAGACTGTCCGGGTTCTGACGACTTCGTGGGTGGTGCCATCACCGCTCTCAACGTTACCGACCAGGCAGTCATCTTGATTAATGGCCAGTATGGTCCAGAGGTAGGCACACAGAACGCCTTCCGTTATACCGACAAGCTGCAGAAGCCTGTCATCTTCCTTGTCAACCAGCTCGACCGCGACAACTGCGACTTCGATGCCCTTCTGAACAATATGAAGGAAATCTATGGTGACAAGTGCGTTCCTGTTCAGTATCCTATCGCTACTGGTGCTGGCTTCAATGCAGTCATCGACGTGCTGCTGATGAAGAAGTACTCTTGGAAACCTGAGGGTGGCGCTCCAATCATCGAGGAGATTCCTGCAGAGGAGATGGACAAGGCTAAGGAGTTGCATGCTGCCCTCGTGGAAGCTGCTGCTGCCAACGACGATACCCTGATGGAGAAGTTCTTCGAGAGCGAGAGCCTCACTGAGGACGAGATGCGTGAAGGCATCCGCAAGGGCTTGGTTACACGTAGCATCTTCCCTGTATTCTGCGTCTGCGCAGGCAAGGACATGGGCGTTCGTCGTCTTATGGAGTTCCTTGGCAACGTGGTTCCTTTCGTTAGCGAGATGCCAAAGATTCGCAATACTCGTGGCGAAGAGATTACTCCCGATGCTGCAGGTCCCACATCGCTCTATTTCTTCAAGACAGGCGTTGAGCCACACATTGGTGAGGTTCAGTACTTCAAGGTTATGAGCGGCTCTGTTAAGCCTGGCGATGACCTCACAAATGCTGACCGCGGCTCTAAGGAGCGTCTGGGCACTATCTATGCTTGCGCAGGTGCCAACCGTATTCCTGTTGACGAGCTGAAGGCAGGCGACATTGGCTGTACCGTTAAGCTGAAGGATGTGAAGACAGGCAATGCCCTCAATGGCAAGGACTGCGAGTGGCGCTATGACTTCATCAAGTATCCTAACTCTAAGTATTCTCGTGCCATCAAGGCTCAGAACGAGGCTGAGACTGAGAAGATGATGGTTGCTCTGACCAAGATGCGTCAGGAAGACCCCACATGGGTTGTTGAGCAGTCTAAGGAGCTCCGTCAGATCATCGTTCACGGTCAGGGAGAGTTCCACCTCCGCACCCTGAAGTGGCGCATGGAGAACAACGAGAAGATCAAGATTGACTATCTCGAGCCAAAGATTCCTTATCGTGAGACCATCACAAAGATGGCACGTGCCGACTATCGTCACAAGAAGCAGTCGGGTGGTGCAGGTCAGTTTGGCGAGGTACATCTCATTGTTGAGCCTTATGCCGACGGAATGCCCGATCCCACATCGTTCACCATCAATGGTCAGGAGTTCAAGATGAACATCAAGTCTAAGGAAGAGAAAGACCTTGAGTGGGGCGGCAAGCTCGTGTTCATCAACTCTGTTGTAGGCGGTGCTATCGATATGCGCTTCATGCCAGCTATCCTGAAGGGTATCATGGAACGCATGGAGCAGGGCCCACTCACCGGCTCTTATGCTCGCGACGTTCGCGTCATCGTCTATGACGGTAAGATGCACCCAGTTGACTCTAACGAGCTCTCGTTCATGCTCGCAGCACGTAATGCCTTCTCAGCAGCCTTTCGCGAGGCAGGTCCAAAGGTTCTCGAGCCTATCTACGACCTCGAGGTATATGTTCCTGCCGACTACATGGGCGACGTGATGTCTGACCTTCAGGGCCGTCGTGCCATCATCATGGGCATGGACAGCGAGGCTGGCTATCAGAAGCTCTCTGCAAAGATTCCTTTGAAGGAACTCTCTAACTACTCTATAGCCCTCAGCTCTATCACTGGCGGTCGTGCATCGTTCACCACGAAGTTCGCTTCTTACGAGCTCGTTCCTAACGACATCCAGCAGCAGCTCATCAAGGAGCACGAGGCTGAGCTCAAGGATGAAGACTAATCTTCCATCTTCAATCTATAATCAAAGCGGCGCGTCCATCATGGATGCGCCGCTTTCTTTGACTATAGGCTTTAGTTTTCTTTCTAACTCATCCCCCTCCCTTCGGGCGCTCGGCGCTTGCGACGCTTGGCTCGTCCAAGAATGGAAGGGTGGGGCTACATGCAACTCTGCACTCCGAGGCTTGTTGCTATCGCGGTAAGTATTGCCGCAAGTGTCTGCAAAATAAATTTCCACGTTTCTTTCTTCATAGCTTTTCTTCTTTAACAACGGATTTCACGGATTTTTTTCTCGCGTTCTTCTTTTTTAACAACGGATTTCACGGATTTTTTTCTCGCGTTCTTTTCTAACTCATCCCCCTCCCCTCGGGAGGGAAGGGGTGGGTTTTAGGTTTTAAGGCTCTTCTTCCACTGCCCCTGGGTTCGGCGTCTCATTGCTGTTGCCGCTTCCGCTTCCGTCGACCAGATATCCGCCCTCGAGACCAATCTTCGTGGTGAGCGTGTTGCTCTGTCGCATCACCCTTGCGGTGTAGATGCTGTTCTTGCTCTGGTCGGCGAGGAACTTCACGCCTATGCGGGTGATGTTCTTCGAGATGTCGAAGTCTTCGGAGCTGTCCGCACCTGTGGAGCTGGCGCCGAGGTAGAGCGTGCCTATTCCGTCGAGCTTCACCTTGTAGCCCTCTGCCAGCTGCTCTGCTATGCAGTGCATCAGCTTGCGTGTCACGCCCAGCACCACGTCGTCGGTATACACAGAGCCGTGCTTCATGATGTGGTTGGCCAGCTCATCGGTGCCCATCGTGCCGCGGTGGAGCACCTTGCCATACCACTTGCCGTAACACTTTGTCAGCTTCTCGTTTGTGTTCTGATACTTCTTAATTGTAATTGTTCCCATAGTTTTTAATAGTTTAAAGGTTTAAGTTGTTTAAGTAGTTTGAGTTCTCTCGTGAGCGTTCTTCCTGATTGCTGGCGGTGTTTTTTCTAAACGCCGCGTGCGTTCTTTCTAAACACTCTTGTGTGTCTTTGTGATGCATCCTAAACACAGTACAAAGGTACTAAATTCTTGGGCGCCAAACAAGGATTCTTTTCATTTATCTCAAATTTATTTCAAATGTTAAAATGGGGATGTTGCCTGCTGTATTAGAGTAAAAAGTAAACCTATTCAGGAAAGTAGTCAAACTTTTCCAGACGAGCGAGTCAACTTTTTCAGTATGGGTGTGACGCAGTGACGCAGTTGCATTTGGGTTCGGAGAAGTGTCAAAATAAACGGTAATAATTTTTTATATTATATATTATATAATTTATTATTATATAATATATAATATAATTTTTTTTCTTCTCTTTTAGTCGCTATCTAAATATACCAAATGCAACTGCGTCACTGCGTCACTGCGTCACAGCGTGTAGATTTTGCATTAGAAATATTTGGTAGAGCTGGATTTTATGTTTATCTTTGCATCACATAAACACTAAAGACCAAATATGAGGAATCTGAATATGACAGGTACCAGTCCCTTGTCAACCCTTGTCAACCCCCTTGTCAACCCGGAAATAAAAAACCGCTGAACTGATTTGCTAACCCGATTACGGTGCTACTCTATCATTTCAGCGGGAGGAAATCGTTTCCTTTCACGCTTCAAAGATAGACATTATTTCTGATAGTAGCAAGTATTTTAGCGATTATTTTAAGTTTATCATTATTCCATTTTTTTCATAAACTCGAAGAACGCCAATTGTCTCGCTGGTGAAACTATCTGTGTGCTTGGCTATTTGTAAAGGTTGGGGAACAGCTATTAATTAAATAATATGTAATTTCAGATTTTAATCACTTTTTTCTCAGTAATTGTTTGTATCTTTGCAGGTCGAAGTATACAATGAAAAATGGCAACAACAGAAGTTAAAATATCAGAACTACCTGAAGAGGTAACAGATGTATGAATGGCGAATAATGAGTTCAGGTTCGCCCTATAAAAAAACACTAACCCCGAAGTATGCGAAAGCAGGGACAACGGGGTCTTACGCTGCAAATATAGGTAGAAAAAATGAAACTTGCAAGAAAAACGACAAAAAATTAAGATAAATTATTGAGAAATGGACTCTAAAACGAGTCAAAAGCTTTATTCGGTGCCCAGAATGTGCAAATATCAGAATGCTTGCGCTGGCGACAAGCGGAAGACCATGCAGCTGTATCGCTACAATCTCAGACTTTGTCAGCGGTTCTATGGTGTTTTGAATTTGTTCGAGGTTATGCTGAGGAACGCTATCAATGAACACTATGCAACCTATTATTCCGACCCGGATTGGATTGTCAATCAAGCCGATGCAGGAAAATTGTTGGCTGACGATAAGGATATGATACGAGAAAATGAGGTCGGCTTCAGAAAACATAGCATCTATAGTAATGATAAAATGGTGGCATCGTTTACGATGGGGTTCTGGACATTCCTTTTTACAAAGAAGAATTACAAGCGAGGCGGTAAAACGCTCCTACAAATATTCCCAAACAAGCGTAAAGGCAAGAACCAGGCTGATGTTTACAAAGACCTCACTCATATCCGCGAGTTTCGTAACCGCATTGCTCATCATGAACCAATATGCTTCGATGGTTATGGCAACATCAGTACGGACTTTGCTCGTAGGCACTATCAATTAATCTGTGAGTACATTGACTCGATGGGCCAGCATCCTGACGATGTGATTCAGTGGGTAGAGAAACCTGATGAAATTTTGGACAAAATAGATAGCATCAGGTGAATAAGAAAACACAAATCTTTTTCGCTTAAACGTAATAAAACCCTACAAATACAATGGCAAGAAGTGATCTGTGGACACGCGAGCAGCTGATTATGGCTTTGAATGTGTATTTCAAGATACCATTCAAGGACGTGAAGGAGAAACATCCCCTAATCCAGAAATATGCTCCACTGATAGGCAGGACACCTACTGCGTTGAAAATGAAAATAGGCAACTTCGGACGCCTTGATCCTTCTTTGAAGGCAAATTACATTACAGGTTTGGAGCATGGTAGTTCTGCAGAGAAACCAATATGGCAAGAGTTTTGGGGCAACCTTGATAAATTGGCATTTGAAAGTGAACGACTATTTGCAGAAAGGGCAGGAAAGAAAGTTGAAGATACACTGGATGTTGACATACAAAAACTTCCTCAAGGACGTGAGAGAGAAGTTATAGTTAGACAGAGGGTAAACCAGCAATTCTTCCGCGATGCAGTGCTGACGGCATATCTTAACCAGTGTTGCATCACAGGAATCACAAACACACCGTTGTTGGAGGCTTGCCATATATCAGGTTGGGCCGACGATGAGAATAATCGCACTAACCCTAAGAACGGGCTTTGCATGACTCCCACTTTTCATCGAGCCTACGATAAGTTTCTGATAGCTATTACACCTGACTACGAGATTATACTGTCAGATGAGATGCTAAGCGGTACCAAGGACGAAACGACGTTAGAGTATCTTCGTGACTTGCAAGGACGGCATATTATTATGCCCGAAAAGTTTGCGCCAGAACAAGATTTTCTGGCCCAACACTTCGAGGCATACAGGCAAAGAAAATAATCACTTCCAGCTATCAGGTTCATGGCTCTCAAGCCAGTTCAGAAGAGCCTCGTGAGCCAATTCCATATCGAGACGTTCTAATGCTTCTTGCACCTTGGTTTTATCGGAACCAAATTCTTGATATATCCATTGCAAATCGCTCTCGTCAACGTCCTCGTTGTTTAAGTATCTGCATAAAATATCCGAACGCAACACATCATCTCGATGATAATAATCTGGTAAATATTCTCCAATGAATTGCCATAGATTGTTTTCGCTACTTGAATCTTTTTTCAAAGGGCCAATGTTAATGTTTGCATCGCCATCCTTTGTAAAACGAATGCTGATACGACGACTTAATTCTGCAAGGTGGGGTTAGATTACGGATACTTCGACTCGTTCTCTTTGTTCAGCGGCTTTCTCAATACATTTGTTTGTAACCACAGAGACAAAACTCTGGCACATTTCTACGGATTGTTCTTTTTTGATATTGTACTCCATTTTTTTTCCGCAAAGATACTCCGGCGTGGTGAATTATCAAAAAAATCCGGCATTCTTTAAGATTTTACCGGCTTTGTTAAGAAATCCAGATTAAATTCATAACTTTGCATAAAACTTTAGATTATGGACCACCTCACTCCACAACAGCGACACAAGAACATGGCGGCGATTCACAATAAGGATACGAAGCCGGAAATGATTGTGCGACGTGGATTGTGGAAACGTGGTTTTAGATATCGCTTAAATCATAAACGGCTGCCTGGACATCCAGACTTGGTACTAAGGAAGTACAGGACTTGCATCTTCATCAATGGTTGTTTCTGGCATGGGCACAATGTGGATTCAAAGAAAATGGAGAGTTCTGTTTGCTGCAAGATTCCAAGTACTAACCATGAATTCTGGGTGGCGAAGATTCGAAGAAATAAGGAGCGTGATAAGGAGGAGCAACGTAAACTGGCTGAAATGGGCTGGCATTGTATCACCATTTGGGAATGCGAATTGAAGCCTAAACAGAGAGAGCAGATGTTGGACTCCATCGCCTTTACGTTGAACCATATATGGTTGCAGGATCATGGTGCCAAGAGGGTTCCATATCTCCAACATGAGGAAGAGAATATGCAGATGCCGATGGCGGCAGAAGAGTGAAGCACAGCAGGGACAATCGTTTCAGGGTGTCCCCTGACATAACGAATGAAAGTTTCGTGTTCACAAATATCGTGGTATTAAAATACTCAATATTCAAACGTATAAAACTATTTATAGGAAAAATCAATCAGCGAATAAAAAATAAAGTAACAAAAGGAATAAGAAAAGTTGGTAACAAGCAAAGAAGTTACTACCTTTGCAATCCATAAAAAAAGAGCTTAGACAGCTTTCTCGAAGATTCTAGAACCGCCTAAATTCTAAAAGTCAAATCACGAGTAGATTGTCTGCCTGCTCACGTCTTGGAGACGTGGGCATTCGGCAGTTACGGCATTCGTGTAATGACTTTAGGCGGTTAATGAATCGATGTTGTTTCTAAAGGTGCCTGCTCTCCTTTTTTAGTGAACCTTCTTAACCACAATAATTAAAAACTTGGAATTAGCAGACTTGCCCATAGGGCAGCATTTAGGTGGTATCTACTACAACTTACAGGGTGCCACCATCCACAACATCGTAATAAATGGTAATATGTCGAAAAGTGGCGAGGAACACTACGACAAGAATAAAGAGAATGACTTGCAGAGCAAGCAGAACTACACAGAGATAATAAGAAACACGCAACAGTATTTTTGGGGACAGGCTTCCTACGCGGTGTTGTACTGCGTGATGAGGGACTACTTCCAGTATTCAGGCAGTATGTCGCAGTTTGAAAGGGAAGTTGAAAACAGTACATACGACTTTGAGCGTAACTATCATTGTCCTGCAGGAACATTGAAGATGGCTTTCAAGAATAACAAGTACTACAATCTGCCTATAAACCGATGGAAAGAAAATGGAGCATTGGACAGAACGATGACTTTAGTAGATAAACTTAAAGAGAGCATAGAAGAGTTGTCATAGATAGGCAAATCTTTACCAAGACCTTTACAAAAACCTTTACTTCTTTACAAATACATTTACCGATGGCTGGAACTGTTTCAGCCATCTTTTTTTTGCCCATACCTTTGCATCGTCAACAAGGACAAGCGCCTTGATTGACGGTGCTTTTTTCGTTCTTTGAGGTTACACCTCGAAAACATTAGGCGCTCGGAAGAGCTCAAACAAGTTTGGTTCTTCACTCGCTGTTGCGGTCTTTGACTTATTGATACAGGTATAAATGTTATGCGAGTAAAAACTTTAACTAATTAAAGGTCGCATTACAGGGTGCGACGTAAAACAAAAACATGTAATGAATAATAATGTTAGAACATTTGCGCAAGGTGTATGCGATGTGAGCAACACCATGCGACTGGGCACAAGAAAAGGTGCTCAAACGGTGAAAGAGGCTGAAATTATGGCAAGCGCCATTATGGACCTGATCTACGAACAGGAGCCTGGCATCAACGCCTTAGTGGTGGCACAGGTGGCGCTGGCTATGGTGAGACGCTATGTGAGGTGTGGCACGCTATGGGCTGTAGGGTCAGAATGTCGTGAGTACATGAACAAGCTGGAAGAGCTGTTCGAGGGCGATGCCTGGATGCAGCCACGTCATGACCTGAGACTGATAAACATGATGCGCTACGCAAGGAATATTGGTTAGGAAAGAAAAACAAAACTTTTAAATTAAAACGTAAAATGAAAATGGTGTTTAATGCTTATTATATCAAGGTGAAGAAGATTTGTGCTTCGTGCCAGCACAGGTGTGTCAAGAAAGATGGTACGAGGGTCTGCGCCTTGATGATGCTAAAGGTTCAGCAGATGTTCAAGTGCAGGCAGTGGCAGATGAGCGACGGGCTGAGAAACGCTGGAAAAGGAGATGGGGTGGTGCGCCTCAGAGAAACTAAAGAGATAGTGATTTACTAAAAACGAATAAGTGATTTTTAAGAAACGAATTTATATAATTAAAACGAATTTTATCCACGAATTTATTTTAATAAAAATTCCAAGTAAAATACTAATTAGAATAATTTGTGGACCAAATTAAAATCAATTAGGATAATTTGTTTCTATGTAAAAAAGTAAATAACCGAGTCGGAGGATGAGCGAGTGGGAAAGTATCCGGATAGAAATTGAGCTCAACTGAAAAACACATCGCTTTCCAAAGCTCACAAATTCGAATCGATTATGAAAAAGTATATTTTTGTTTTAAACGCCATTGAGTTGTTGAACCAACTGGTGAATGGCAAGCGAGTGGAAGGTGTTCTGTATGTAGATGAGAACACAGGTAAACTAACCTTTAAGGCATACAATCGAAAGCCATATGTTCGTAAAAAAGACCTACTGGTGAAGAAGTTGCCTTGGGGCTGGGTGAAGGAGTCAATGGAGCGCATAAAGGTGTTCGGCAGTTTCCCCAAGGAATATAGTACGCCTAAAGTAATGGGGTTGCTGGAGGAGCATACGAAAGATGCTAAGAGTGCTCTGATAGACAGAGAACTGGACTTAATAGAGTTTTGTTAACCGAGTTAATGCTGATTCATTATGATATACAAAATCTATTACGAGGGCAAGCGCAAGTTTGCCCTCCCAGTAAAGAACCGCGAGGAGCTGATGGCGCTGCGTAACTCGAAGGCGAACGTTGACACGCTGGCAAAGGTGCGACAGGGTGACGCATCGGCCAAGCCTGGCTTGTTGCAGCTGGCATACAATATAGGACATGTAGAGGGTGCCCTGGCTGGCTGTAAGAGCATAGGCAGCTACTTCTTCCACGATGTGGACTGCTATGGAAGTGAACATTCGCAACAGACCAAAGAGTTGATCCTGAGCAAAAAGGATGAGATAGGTCTGAAGATGCTGGAACGAAGCGCCAGTGGCGGTTGGCACTTGGTGTGCGAGCGACACAGGGGCACAACGATACTGGAGAATCAGGTGCGCGTGGCAACGATTCTGCAACTGGAGATGGACACCTCGGCGAAGGACTTGCAGAGGGTGGTGTTCTCGACCAGCGGCAGCGAGGAAGACCTGCCTTATCTGGATGATTGTCTCTTTGAAGAGCCCATGACGGCTGAAGAGTGCGAGAAAGAGTTTAACATGCTGAAGGTGCGCGTGATGCGAGGACAGGAGCAGGTGCCTGCTGGAGCGAAGAAAGCAAATAAGCACTATAAGCCGTGGGAGGAAGATGAGATGTCTGATGTGAGAAGTAAGAAGGCGCTTGCTACTAGAGGGACACAAGAAGATGTGAAGTTTGAACCTTCTGGAAATACCTATCCGGACAACTATCACGGCATTCCGTTTACTGCTATATTAAAGAAGTACTGGGAGGTGAACAACAGCGGTTATGAGCCTACGCAAGGTGATAGGGACACGTTGACCTATCAGTTGGCGTGCGACTTGAGGCATATCTGCGGCAGAAATTTCGAGTGGCTCGACCAGGTGATTCCATGCTACGACGGTTTTCCATTGGAAGAGAAGCGGGCGAAGATAAAGAGCGCACTGAGTTCGGAGTTCAACGGATTTCCAGCGCGTCTGCGCAACACCCTCAATGCGCTGGATATTAAGTGCACAGTAGGGTCGGTTCTTGGCAAGCCAAGCGAGCAAGCTCGAGCGCCGCTGTGCAATTCTGAGGGGGACATGAATCAGCGCTTGTGGGAATGGGGCGCTGAGATTGAGGAACTGAGCAAGGACTTTCCGCTATTGAAGGACATTTGCAAGGGGCTGAAGAAAAACCAATATCCTGCGGCGCTGTTCGTGGCTGGCGGACTGATGATGACGCTGATGACACGCTGTACCTACAGGTTCTATCATCGCCCTGAGGAGCTGCGCAGGCTGAATAACTCGACGCTGATTATTGGCGACCCTGCAAGTGGTAAGAGCTTTGCAACTCGCTTGTTCAAGCTGTTGGCTTCACCTATCGTGGCTGCTGATAAAGTGGGTAAGGATGCCATAAATGCTTATCGTGAACAGATGCGCACAAAGGGCGCTAACAAGGAGAAGCCTAAGAAGCCAAAGGTGGTGGTAAGGATTCACCCAGCGCGAACCTCTAATGCCCAGTTCATTCAGGACATGGTGAACGCTGTAGAAGAGGTGAACGGTGAGCCGATGCAGCTGCACATGCTGACATTTGACACAGAGCTGGACAACACGCTGTCGCTTCAGAAGGGTGGTGCCTACATAGACAAGCAGGCGCTACAGTTGAAGGCTTTCCATAACGAGGAAGATGGTCAGGCTTACTCGAATGTGGATAGCGTGTTCCAGGAGTTCTATGTGATATGGAACTTCATCTATACAGGCACACCTATCGCTCTGAAGAAGATGGTGAACGAGCAGAACTTTGGTTCTGGTTTGGCTACTCGCCTGACGTGCATCCCTCTGCCAGCTACAAACTTCCAGATGATGAGTCGCGAGAGTACCGTTGACTATGACAGCGACAATCGCCTGAAGGAATGGGCAGAGAAGCTGGACAGGATGAAGGGTGAGCTCTCAGTTCAGAAGATTGTAGATGAACTCTACGATTGGACGGCACGAAGGATGGCTGATGCAGCAGAGAATGACTCAAAGGCTGACGAGATGCTGCTAAAGCGCTGTGCATATCATGGCCTGAATTTCGCTGCTCCATTCATCGTGATGCGCCATTGGGACAAGATGAAGCAGGACGGCCAGTACTGGTGTGGCGAGTTCGAGACAGACGAGGTGGACTGGAAGTTGGCTGAGCTGATAGTGAACATCCAGTATGCCTGTCAGCGCCACTACTTTGGAGCTATGGCAGAGGCCTATTTTGACAACAAGCTGAAGGATGCAAGCGTGAACGTGCAGCGAAGGCAGAAGACCTACGAGGCCTTCAGCCGATTGCCAGAAGAGTTTACCATCGATGATGTGATGCGCTGCTTTGGACTGGCGCAGAACAACTCGGCTCGCGCCAGGGTGTTCCGTCTGATAAAAGATGGATTAATAGAAAAGGTGGATGAGTTTGTGGAGAACGGCACCACCAAAGCTAAGTACAAAAAGACTGGAACTGTGATGATTTGATGTGACTGCGGGCAGGGCATCGTCCCTGCCAACGCAGTTACGCAGTTACGCAGTTGCATTTGTAAAAATCAATAACCCACCCCTTCCCATTCTTTGCAAGCAAAGCGTCGCAAGCGCCGAGCGCCCGAGGGGAGGGGAGATTTTAAAAATTCGATAGATGATAAAATGATTGTAAGAGGAATAAGAAATAATAATCCGCTGAACATTCGCAGAAGTAAGGATCAGTGGAAGGGCCTCAGAGCCCAACAGACAGACGCAAGCTTTGCGCAGTTTGAAACAATGGAATATGGGTGGCGAGCAGCCTTCTACCTGCTCACACGAACCTATTACCACAAGTACAGGCTCTACACCATAAGGAGCATAGTGACGAAATGGGCGCCAGCAGTGGAGAACAACACAAAGGCGTATATAGAGAACGTCAGTAGGCTCACAGGCATGCTGCCAGACGAGCCACTGGGCATACCCTCGGAACAGCCCTCACGCTGGATGATGCTCGGCGCAGCAATGGCCCTGCAGGAGTGCGGCTGGGAAGGCTTCGACCTCTTCGCCATGCTCAGAGGATGGGAGATGTGCAGAGGTGAGAGGTAAGAAGTGAGAGGTGAGAGGTAAGAGGTGAGAAGTGAGAAGTAAGAGGTAAGAGGTAAGAGGTGCCCATTGTTGTATATGTGAAGACGAATGTCTTTTTTTTGTGTGTTTTTATTTTGTCAGTCGGCGGAAAAGTAGTACCTTTGCACACCATTTTATGAGCACATTGTCTAATGTGACATCTCGACGAGGCGAGAAAATGATAAATCCTCCAAGCGTTGGAACGTCTTCCGATGCCATCCCCGAAGCAGATAGCTTACAAATAGGGGTGTCGGTAGAATATGCTCATGACCCAAGTAAGAAATGGTTCGTCTTTCGTGCTTCCTACGGACGTGAAGACCGTGCACGAGAGTATATGGAAAATGATGGCTCGTTTGTATATATTGCTAAGCGCAATGCCGTGAAGTTCGTTAAGGGAAAGAGGAAGAGGGTGCTGGAAAACCTTATTCCTAACATTCTTTTTGCATATATCACGGAGGAGAAAGCCCACGAATATGTGAAGATGACGCCAGAGCTGAGCTTTATCACCTATTATTACAATCACTTCGAGCTGGATGACAGACAGAAGAACCCGCCGCTGACGGTGACCACGAGTGAGATGGACAACTTCATACGTGCCACATGCAGCATGAACGAGCATCTGCTGTTCGTACAGCCGTCGCAGTGCCACTACAAGAGCGGCGAGATGGTGAGGGTGATAGATGGCGTGTTCAAAGGCGTGGAAGGCAAGGTGGCGCGCGTGTCGGGTCAGCAGCGAGTAATAGTCACGCTGTCGCAGGTGGGACTCGTCTCCACGGCCTACATACCCACAGCTTTCATAGAGAAACTCGAACCATAAAGAAAACTTAATCAAAACCTAAACTAAAATAAACTATTGAATATGAAGTACGCTCTTGTAACAGGCGGTTCGCGAGGACTTGGCAGAGCTATCTGTCTGGAGATAGCACAGATGGGAATACCCGTGATTGTTAACTACCAGTCGAACGAGAATGCTGCCCTCGAGGTGAAAGCCGAGATAGAGGCTCGTGGCGGACAGGCTGAGCTGATGCGTTTCGATGTGAGTAAGGTGGACGAGGTGGAGGCTGCCCTTGGCAATTGGGAAGACCAGCACCCCGACGACTATATTGCCTATCTGGTGAACAATGCGGGCATACGTCGCGACAACGTGATGTTCATGATGCCTGAGGAGGACTGGCACGCGGTGATAAACACCTCGCTCGACGGCTTCTTCTACGTGACGCGCAAGCTGCTGCCGAAGATGATGCAGCGCAAGCATGGCGGACGAATAGTGAACATGTCGTCGCTCTCAGGACTGAAGGGCATGCAGGGGCAGGCGAACTATAGTGCTGCAAAGGCGGCACTCATAGGAGCAACGAAGGCGCTGGCGCTGGAGACGGCTCCGCGCGGAGTGACGGTGAACGCCGTGGCACCTGGATTCATAGAGACTGACATGACGAAGGAACTGCCACAGGACGAACTGAAGCAGCTCGTGCCAATGAAGCGCTTCGGACGTCCGGAAGAGGTGGCCGCGCTGGTGAAGTTTCTCATATCTGACAGCGCCGCATATATCACGGGAGAGGTCATCTCGATAAACGGAGGACTGTATACGTGAGAGGTAGGAAAAATAAAATAATAGACAGATAAACATGAGTAAGAGAGTTGTTATTACTGGCGCAGGCATCTGGTCATGCCTCGGCACAAACATGGAAGCGGTGAAAGAGTCGCTTTATAATGGAAAGTCGGGCATTGGCCTCGACCAAGACCGTCTGGACTATGGCTACCGTTCAGGACTGACAGGCATCGTGGAGCGCCCACAGCTGAAGGGACTCCTTGACCGCAGAACACGCACAGGTCTCTCAGAGGAGGCCGAGTATGCGTTCATGGCAAGCCGCGAAGCATTCCAGATGGCAGGAATTGATGACCAGTATCTGTTGGACAACGAGGTGGGTGTCATCTTCGGCAACGACTCGTCGGCAAGCGCCGTGGTAGAGTCGGCACGCATCATGGCAGAGAAGCACGACTCGGCGATGATAGGCTCAGGTCTTATCTTCCAGGGCATGAATTCGACGGTGAACATGAACATGAACACCATCTTCCACCTGCGTGGAGTGAACTTCTCAGTAAGCTCGGCATGTGCCAGCGGCTCTCACTCAATAGGTCTGGCCTATATGTTCATAAAGCAGGGCCTGCAGGACATGATACTCTGCGGCGGTGCACAGGAAGTGAACAAATACGCCATGTCGTCGTTTGACGCGCTCAACGCCTTCTCAGTACGCATGGATGACCCAACGAAGGCCTCGCGCCCATTCGACAAGTCACGCGACGGACTGGTGCCCAGCGGTGGTGCTGCTGCCCTTGTGCTCGAAGAGTATGAGCATGCCGTGAAGCGTGGAGCAACAATCCTGGCAGAGGTGTGCGGATATGGCTTCTCAAGCAATGGAGGTGGCATCAGTCAGCCAAGCGACGTGGGCAGCTTCGTGGCAATGACACGCGCCATGGGGGATGCAGGAGTGACGCCCGACGATATAGACTATATCAACGCCCACGCCACTTCCACACAGCAGGGCGACATGTATGAGGCAATGGCGCTGGATCGCCTGTTCACAGGCAAGCACGCCCTCATATCGAGCACCAAGTCTATGACTGGACACGAGTGCTGGATGGCAGGCGCAAGCGAGATTGTCTATTCGCTGATAATGATGCAGAACAACTTCGTGGCACCAAACATCAACTTCGTGGAGCCCGACGAGTATTCGGCAAACCTTAACCTCGCCACAAAGACTGTGGACACAGAGATAAAGACTGTGTTGAGCAACTCCTTCGGATTCGGAGGCACAAACTCGGCCCTCGTGATAAAGAGACTATAGAGCTTGACTTTAGACTACAGACTTTAGACTTCTAATCCTACCTCTCAGTTCTCACCTCTCAGTAATGTCTCACGCCGGAATGACATATGGCAACGCCAGACTGTACAGGATGCTCATCTTCATGTTGAGAATCCTGAACATAAAGGTGTTCTATGTGTTCATGGCTGTGTGCGTGATTCCTGTTACAATGGTGTTCAGCAGCGGGGCACGGCTCACGTTCAGCTATTTCCGCAAGCGGAGAGGCTACGGATGGTGGAAAGCCCTGCGCGCCACTTATGGCAACCACTATGTATTCGGACAGACCGTCATAGACAAGTTTGCCATGTATGCAGGACATAAGTTCACCATTAACTATAAGGGGCTGGAGCAATATGAGGCGCTGGTAGAAGGCAAGGACTCGTTCCTGCAGCTGAGCGCCCACATAGGCTGTAGCGAGATACTCGGCTATTCGCTTCATGTAAATAAGACGTGCAACGTGCTCGTCTATGGCGGAGAGAAACAGTCGCTCATGGGCTATCGCCAGGCATCGTTTGGCGACATGAATATAAAGATGATTCCTGTGGGAACGGAAGATTCGCATAGCGACGACATAGTGCGCGCTCTTGACAACGGAGAGATAGTGAGCGCCTTTGCCGACAGGTTCATCAACGAGCACAAGATGCTCACGGCAACGCTCCACGGCAGTCAGGTGAAGCTGGCAAAGGGACCGTTCTCGCTGGCTACGACATGCGGCATAAGCGTCATCATGGCAAGCGCAATGAAAGAGCGCGACGGGTCATACACAGCCTATTTTACTCCGCTGCACTATGACTCCTCGCTGCCAAAAGCACAGCAGCGACAGCAAATTGCCGATGCTTATATGGCTGAGATAGAAAGACTTTTGGAAATATATCCTTTACAATGGTTCAACTATTCTGACCTTTTTATAAAAAAATAAATGAACTTATCTTCTGATCTGAAAAAGCGATACACCAAGGAGCCGTTCAACGCGCGAGAGGCACAGCGAATGGCGGAGTTTATCGCATGGGGACCAATAGCGTTTCAGGCTTCGCGCCTGATGGTGAAGTATGGAATCCTCGACATGATTCGCGACTCAAACAACGGACTCACACAGGAGGAAATCGTGGAAGCAACAGGACTGTCGGAATATGCAGTGAAATGCCTGTTGGAGGCATCGCTCTGCATAGGCACCATCCTTGTGGACGTGGATACTGACAGGTTCACGATTTCAAAGACAGGATGGTTCCTGCTGAACGACCCTGCCACACGCGTGAACATTGACTTCAATCACGATGTGAACTACGAGGGAATGTTCCGTCTTGAGGAGTCGCTGCTCAACGGAAAGCCTGAGGGACTGCGCCATTTCGGCGACTGGCCCACTGTCTATGAGGGCTTGTCGCAGCTGCCGCCTCATGTGCAGAAAAGCTGGTTCGGCTTCGACCATTTCTATAGCGACTCATCGTTCCCAGAGGCTCTGAAGGTAATCTTCGATGAGCATAAGGTGAGAACACTCTACGACGTGGGCGGCAATACCGGCAAGTGGGCTAAGCAATGCGTGGCCTACAGCAAGGACGTGAAAGTGACAATACTCGACCTCCCTCAGCAGATAAAGATGATGGAGGAGAACATAAAGGGGCATGAGGGTGCCGACCGCATCAGCGGATATGGAATAAACCTGCTGGACAAGGAGGCCTATTTCCCGAAGTACGACGGACAGCTAGACGCGATATGGATGAGCCAGTTCCTCGACTGCTTCAGCATGGAGGAGATTGTAAGCATACTGACACGCGCCAAGGCGGCAATGACTGACAATACGCGTATATATATTATGGAGACGCTGTGGGATCGCCAGCGCTTTGAGCCAGCAGCATTCTGTCTGACGATGACAAGCCTGTATTTCACAGCCATAGCCAATGGTAACAGTAAGATGTATAATACCAAGGACCTGGAACAATGTATAAATGACGCTGGGCTCAAGGTGGAGAAGATACACGACAACTTAGGACAGGGACACTCCATCGTGGTTGTGAAGAAAGCGTAGGAGAGGGGACAGCAAGCTATGGCAGAGAAGGAATGGAAGGGAACGACCTACGGCAACGGACTAATGCACCGTTGGCTCATAGGACTGCTTCGTGTCATTGACATGAGGATCATCTATGCCATCACCTTCCTGTTCATTGTTCCGCCTACGATGTTCAAGCCTGGCTTCGGACATGCCTACCGTTTCTTCCGTCAGCGTTTTGGCTATTCTAAGGTGCGCTCTTTTTACATGGCATACAAGAACCACTGCCTCTTCTCGCAGGCGGTGATAGACAAGTTCGCAATGTTTGCAGGACATAATTTCGACATTGAACTTGAAGGATATGACAACTTCCTTAGCCTAGCTGCAAAGCCTGAAGGTTTCGTGCAGCTGAGTTCTCACATAGGCAACTACGAGATAGCAGGCTACTCGTTGGTAGCAGAAAGTAAGCCTTTTAATGCTCTGGTGTATTTTGGTGAGAAACAGGAGGTTATGGATAACAGAAATAAGATGTTTTCGCACGCGAACATTAAGATGATTCCCATAATGAGCGACATGAGTCACCTGTTTGCCATCAACAGCGCATTGGAGAATGGAGAGACGGTGAGCATACCTGCCGACCGCATCTGGGGTTCACAGAAGTTCGTTTCGAAAAACGTGTTGGGCAAGGAAGCACATCTGCCTATGGGACCGTTTCAGGTGGCAGCGCTGAGAGGCGTTGACGTGCTGGCTGTGAACGTGATGAAAGAGTCGTTCACACGCTACAAGATATATGTAACCCCTCTTAACTACGACAAGGAGGCTTCGAGGAAAGCGCAGATAGACCAGCTGGCCGATGCCTATGTGGCAGAACTCGAGCGTATGGTGAAGCGCTATCCGGCTCAGTGGTACAACTATTTTGACTTCTGGGCACAATAGGAAACATAATTATAAACTAAATAAATTTTTAAGTCATGACAAGAACAGAAATTGAAGAGAAAGTAAAGGCATTCCTTATTGATGATCTCGAGATTGAGGAAGAAAACATCTTCCCTGAGGCACTGCTTAAGGAGGACATGGGTATTGACAGCCTCGACTATGTAGATATCGTGGTAATCGTGGAGAAAAACTTCGGCTTCAAGATTAAGGCACAGGACATGGCAAAGGTTAAGACCCTGGCACAGTTCTACGACTATATCGAGACACAGATAGCATAACAGCAGGATGGACTGGAAAGATACACCTATAACCAATCTTATACCCCAGCGCCCGCCATTCGTAATGGTGGACAGGGTGTTGAGTTGCGATGAGGTGGATGCCGTAGCGGAGTTTACCATACGTGAGGACAACATCTTCCTTGACGACATGAAGCTGGCGCCTGCTGGAATAATAGAGAACATGGCACAGTCGTGTGCTGCACGAATGGGCTGTATCAACCAGATGCGCAAGGAGTCAGTGAAGATTGGATTCATTGGTGACATACGCGACTGTAACATCTTGCGCCAGCCACGCTGCGGAGAGGTTATGCTCACTACGGTACACATCGTTGAGGAAGTGTTTCATCTTACTCTTGCCGATGTGTCGTCGAAAGTTGGTGACGAGACTGTTGCCACCGCCAGAATAAAGATTGCTCTGACAGACATAGAGTCGAAAGAATAAGACCGTATTGTTAATTACCATGCGCAGAAAGGAAGCTCAGCAGGAAAGCACACTTAAGGCGTCGCTGGATTTCAAAATAAGGTTCAGTGAGATTGATGCCATGAGAGTGGTGTGGCATGGGGCTTACGCAAAGTATTTCGAGGATGCGCGTGAATTCTTCGGCAAGAAGTTTGACTTGGGCTACGAGCTCATAGAGACAAACGGCTTCTTCGCACCTATAGTGGAACTGAACTTTCAGTACAAGCAGCCTCTGCGCTATGGCATGACACCAACGATAGACATCATTTACAGGCCTACAGAGGCCGCGAAGATAGTGTTCGACTATGAGATTCGCGACTCGGCCAACGGAGAGCTTATGGTGACAGGTCACAGCGTTCAGGTGTTCATGGACAAAGACTACCAGCTCGTTTGGGAGTCGCCAGAGTTCTATCAAAATTGGAAAAAACGCTGGAATATCTAACCTCTCACCTCTCACCTCTCAGTTCTCACCTCTAACCTCTAACCTCTGAAATGATTCTCTGTCTTTCAAATAATGTGATTACCCCCTTGGGCGGTACTACTGAGGAGAACTACCGTGCCGTGAATGCAGGCAGGTCTGCCCTGTGCCGTTATGAGAAGAAGTGGGGCATACCAGAACCGTTCACGGCTTCGCTCTTTACTGACGAACAGCTGAAAGAGTATGCTGTGGAGGGGCTCACACGTTTTGAGTCGCTGGTCTATACCTCAGCAACGAGAGCTTTGGAGAGCGTGGATATCAATATTTCCGACGAGAGGACGCTGTTCGTGCTCAGCACCACTAAGGCGAACGTGGAACTGCTCAAGGGCAACGCTGATGAAGACCTGTTGTGCGGACCTGCTACTGCAGCAAAGCGAATAGCTGAACGATTAGGAGTAAAGACAGAGCCTATAGTGGTGTGCAACGCCTGTATCTCTGGTGTTGCAGCCATGGTGACAGCCATGCGAATGATAGATGCTGGCTACTACGACAAGGCAATAATCTGCGGAGCCGATGTGCAGAACAAGTTCACGGTCTCGGGCTTCCAGTCGTTGAAAGCCGTGTCTGAAGACGAGTGTCGTCCGTTTGACATAGAGCGTCTCGGACTGAACCTTGGAGAGGCAGCAGCAACGATGATTGTGAAGCGTGCCGACAGCACCACACCGTCAGAGGCATGGGTCATAGAGAGTGGGGCAGTGAGGAATGATGCGTTCCACATAAGCTCACCATCGAAGAATGGCGAGGGCGCACGACTCACACTTGAGGCAACAGTTGGCCAAAGGAACATTGACGACGTGGCGTTCATCAACGCCCATGGTACTGCCACCATGTTCAACGACCAGATGGAGTCGGTAGCCATAGAGCGTGCCGGACTGAACTCCATACCAGTGAATGGGCTGAAGGGAGTGTTCGGACACACACTCGGAGCAGCGGGCCTGTTGGAGACAATCGTCTCTATGGCTGCTGTCGATGACCATACTATCGTGGGCACAAGAGGATTTGAAGAGCGAGGCGTGTCAGGAAAGGTTCTCCTTTCTGCTGAGAACAAGCCTACTGACAAGCATAGCTTCATAAAAATGATTTCCGGCTTCGGAGGATGTAACGGAGCTGTGTTCGTAAGTCGTGGAGCAACAGAGCCCTCAACAACAGCAAGGAATATCTCGACTGGCTTGGTGAAGACACATTCCGTGCATCTTACACCAACACATCTGACTGTTGACGGAGTGACAGAACAGCTTCCCTGTGATGAACCAAGAAAGCTCACCGCTTTATATAAGAAATATGTGGGCGACTATCCTAAGTTCTACAAGATGGACGGGCTATGTAAGCTTGGCTTCATGGCAACGGAACTGTTGCTGAACAAGGAAGGCGCCAGAACGCAAGAGCCACGCGACGACAGAGCCGTGGTACTAATAAACAACTCATCGTCGATAGATGCTGACGACAAATATCTGGAGTCAATAGTCAATGATGATGACTATTTCCCCAGCCCTTCAGTCTTCGTATATACACTGCCCAATATAGTTACGGGCGAGATAGCCATGCGTAACCAGTATCGTGGCGAGACATCGTTCTATATCACTGACAGACGTGATGACGAGCAGACAGAGAAGGTTATGAAAGCAACATTTGGCGACGGAAAGACAAAGAGTATTGTTGGCGGCTGGATTGACTATCAGGACGACAGCCATTTCGAAGCCGACATCTTTATATTGGAAAACAAGAATTGATTCATCTTTTTGAATAATAAAAACTAAGATAATATGGAAGAATTAGTATTAGAGTTAAAGAAAGAGATTATTGAGGCACTCAACCTTGAGGATGTTACCCCAGAAGATATCGATGCTGACGAGCCACTGTTCGGAAGCGGTCTTGGCCTCGATTCCATTGATGCCCTTGAGCTGATTGTGCTCATCGAGAAGAAATACGGCATCAAGCTGAAGGATCCCAGCAAGGGCAAGGAAGTGTTTAAGTCTGTCAATGTGATGGCTAAGTTCATTTCAGAGAACCGTACGAAATAACTGCAAACACCACCGATGATGATTGAGCCGATATATATCACTGGTGCAGGCGTCGTTTCAGCCATTGGCATCGGAAAAGATGAGACAATGGCTTCGCTCAAGGCTGGTGTCACAGGCGTGAGGAAGATGACTTACCTGTCGTCGAAACACGACGATATACCAGTAGGAGAGGTGCAGCGCAGTAATGCTGAGATGATGGAGATGCTTGGCGTTGACAATGACGTGCGCCTTACACGAACGGCCCTCATCGGACGACTTGCCCTGCGCGAGGCTCTTGAGCAGGCAGAACTTAACAGAGCCGACCTGCCAAACGTGCATTTTATCTCTGCTACTACTGTAGGAGGTATGGATCGTCGCGAGGAGTTCCGTAATCAGGAGCCGGAGTGCGATGCCCTGCATGCAGAGATAGCTGTTCACAGTTGTGCTTCTTGTACGGAGATGATTGCAGAGCAGTTTGGCGACTTCGCTTCGCTGTCAACACTATCTACAGCCTGCTCATCGGCTACTAATGCCATTGAGACTGGCGCAAACATGCTGCGTTGTGGACTGGCTGACATCGTGGTAGTGGGAGGTTCAGAGTGTCTGTCGAAGTTCCATCTTAATGGCTTCAATACGCTGATGATTCTTGATCGCGAACAGTGTAAGCCTTTCGACCGCGACCGTGCTGGACTGAACCTCGGCGAGGGTGCTGCCTATCTCGTGATGGAGTCGGAACGTTCTATACGCCAGCGTGGCGTGAAGGCTCTGTGCAGGCTTAGCGGCTATGGTAATGCGTGCGACGCATTCCACCAGACAGCCTCGTCGGCTGACGGCGAAGGAGCATTCCTTGCTATGACAGAAGCTCTTGAGATGGCTGGACTGAAGCCTGCTGACATACAGTATATCAATGCTCACGGCACAGGAACTCCGAACAACGACGAGAGTGAGAGCCAAGCTATCATGCGCGTCTTCGGCAACGATGTACCTCCAGTATCATCAACAAAGTCTTTTACTGGTCATACCACGAGCGCATCGGGCAGCATTGAGGCAGTTATCTGCATGCTCGCTATGGAACATCAGTTCCTGCCTAAGAACATCAACTGGCGTACTCCAATGGAGAACGGCATCGTTCCTGTGACTGAGGATGTAAACATGGAACTGAAGCATGTGCTCAGCAATGCTTTCGGCTTTGGAGGAAATGATTCCTCGCTGATATTATCTAAATGCGATGCTTAACATGAAACAGAAGAATATTTACATACAGGCAGCGCAGCAGATTTCAATGCAGCAGCCAATGTCTGAGCAATGGATGGAAGAGCCCATGGCTTATGACGAGGTGTTTGTGAAAGCCGTCAATCCGTCGTTCCGCGACTATATGGCAGCCAATGAGGCCCGACGCATGGGAAACCTCATGAAGCGTGCCCTCGTGACAACGCTGAAGGTCCTCAAGGATACAGGCATAGAGCATCCAGATGCTATTATTACTGGCACAAGCCTCGGCAGTCTTGACTATACGGAGCGCTTCCTCACAGACATGGTGGAGAACGACGAGGAGACTCTCAGTCCTACACATTTCATGCAGTCAACACATAATACTGTTGGTTCGGCACTCGGCATCTACACTAAGTCGCACGGATATAATACAACCTATTCGCATGGAAGCATGAGCTTCGACCTGGCATTGCTTGACGCATGGATGCAGATGCAGCTGGGAAAGATAACCACGTCTCTTGTGGGAGGCCATGAGGAAATGGTCGAATCCTACGTTGAGTTGCTTAAGAAGACTGGCTACGTTTCGGCAGAACGCATGGTGCCTTGTAGTGAGGTGGCTGTGGCGATGATGCTGAACACAGAGAAACATGACGAGAGCCTGTGTGAGTTCGCTGGCGTAAGGGTTTGCAATGTTACGTCAGTAGAGACGCTTAAGACTCAGATAGACCGCCTGCTCGCTGATAATGGTCTTACGATGGATGATGTTAGTGCTGTGATGACGGGTATCAATGGTAATCCGAAGAACGATGATTGTTATGCGGATGTTCTTGAAGATGTGTTTGCGAAGAAGTCACAACTACAGTTCAAGAATGTCTTTGGCGAGAACTTCACAGCATCAGCCTTCGGCGTCTATGCTGCTGCAAACTGCCTGAAGAAGAACGTCGTGCCAGCGTTTATGTATTCAGAGAAGAGTCCGTGTAAGTGTGATGACTTGGAGACGGTTCTCATACTCAACCAGATGAATGGACGTGAGTATTCGGTTGTATTATTGAAGAGAATTAAATAGACATATATATATATCGTGATACTGAAACTGTTACCCATATCAATTCTCCAGTGCATGCTCCTCTCTGGCGGACAGGTGTTGATGAAGTATGGACTGATGAAGGCTGGCGATTTCTCCATGTCATGGGGATATTTCGGACGCCTGCTTTTCAACTGGCAGTTCTTCAGTTGCGGACTATGCTACGGAGCCGGATCGGTGCTGTGGATGTATATCGTTAAGAACTTTCCTCTCAGCATGGCTTATCCTATGATTAGCCTGAGTTATGTCTTTGGTATGTTTGCCGCAATCATATTCTTCCACGAGCAGATACCAATGACACGATGGATAGGAGTGTTCCTCGTCATGAGCGGATGTGTGCTGATAGCTAAATAACGATGCTCCTGTCTTGTCTATAATCAAGAAAACTAAATTACGACTAAAATGAAAAGAATGGTGATAGCCTCTCTGGCATTTCTCTTCTCTCTGGGCATTATTGCTCAGACGAAGCTGAATGCAGAACAGCAGAAACAGCTCATTGAGAAGATGGACAAGTCTGCTTCAAGCGTCAAGGCAATGCAGTGTGAGTTCTCACAGACAAAGAGCATGAAGATGCTGAAGCGCGAGATGAAGTCGCAGGGCGTTATGTATTTCAAGCAGCCAGACAAGCTGCGCTGGCAATATACTGCTCCTTATGATTACACGTTCCTCATGAATGGTGACAAGGTGAGCATGAAGTCAACAAAGACGACACAGAAGATTGATGTGCAGAAGAACAAGATGTTCCGTCAGATAACGAGCATTATCCTGAATAGCATAACAGGCGGCGGTCTGAAAAGTGCTGCCGACTTTACGGTTGAGGTTTACAAGGACAATCAGACATACTTCGCAAGGCTCTATCCAAAGAAGAAGGAACTGAAACAGGTCTATGAGGTCATAGAAATATATTTCAATGAGTCGCTGACAATGGTTAGCGGTGTGAAGATGAAGGAGAAGACGGGCGATGTTACTACCGTCAAGCTCAATAACGTGAAGATTAATCCTGCAATCAATGACAGCACGTTTAGCATTGATTAGCCTGCTGGCGCTCATCTCATTCCTTCCATGCATGGCAGCTGACGACAGCACGGAGAGTGCTGAGTATAACATGCTGATGCTGGTAAGAGGAATGGAGATTACCAGTATCTGTGTGATGGAGACTGCTGCTGACGGCAGCATTGTCGGCACTGTGGTCAATGAGTTCGGAATAAAGGCATTTGATTTCACTTTTGCCAACGGAAAGGCCAAGGTGTTCAATGTCATAGGCCCACTGAACAAATGGTATATACGCAAGGTGTTGAAAGGCGACTTCACTTTCCTGCTTTCGAACATGAAGAAGAGTGGGGACGTGAAGAAAAAGAAAAGACGTCTCACGGTGACACCTGATGGCGACATAGTGATGAGAAACGACAGGTTTAAGATAAGCTATACGCTTACCCCAATGGATAGCAAATAATGAAACTGATAAACGACTTTTTCAATATTGTTGATGCCAAGACAGAGGAAGGCGTCTATAGATGTAAGGTTAAGCTCAATGCTGACCATGCGCTTTACAAGGTACACTTCCCAGGCAACCCCATAACCCCAGGCGTGTGTCTGGTGCAGATGGCATCAGAGATTCTTTCACAGCAGTATGGCAAAGATCTGCTGTTGTGCAAGGCAGGAAGCATAAAGTTCAAGAAGCCCGTTGTTCCTAACGACGAGCCTACATTCGTGTTCTCAAAGATGATAAATGACGAGGGACGACTGAAGGCTCAGATTTTCGTGGAAGACGAGGAGAACCAGTTTGCAAAGATGTCGTTGACGTTTTGTGAGGTTGTGAGGTAAGATGTGAGAAGTTAGAGGTGAGAGGTTAGAGATAATTAGATTATCCACCAATGAGCATACAAAAGAAAGAAATACGACTCTGTGTTATCATTCCGACATATAACAATGCCGGAACGATAGGTAAAGTCGTGGAAGATGTATGCTCACATTGTCAGCATGTTATTGTGGTCAATGATGGCTGTACTGACAATACCTCAGCAGTTCTTGAGGGCTTTAAGTCAAGGATTGACGTCGTCTCTTACGGTAAGAATAAAGGCAAGGGCGGAGCTCTCGTAGCAGGCTTCAGAAGGGCAATGGAGAAAGGCTATACTCATGCCGTGACCATTGATGCCGACGGACAGCACTTTGCCGATGACATACCTGTGCTAATAAAGGAGCTGGAGAATAATCCTGAAGGGATAATCGTCGGGGCACGCAATCTTAATGAGGAGAATATGCCAAAAGGTAATACCTTTGCAAACCGCTTCTCAAACTTCTGGTTCAGACTGCAGACAGGTATAAACCTTTCTGACACTCAGAGCGGATATAGGCTGTATGCCTTAAACGCGCTGCATGGGTTAAGCCTCATAACATCGCGCTATGAGTCGGAACTTGAGCTGATGGTCTATGCAGCATGGGCTGGAGTAAAGATAACGTCTGTTCCAGTAAGAGTATATTATCCTCCTGTAGAGGAACGTGTGAGCCATTTCCGTCCAGGATACGACTTCGCAAGGATAAGTGTGCTCAATACTGTGCTGTGCATCCTAGCATTGGTTTACGGCTATCCACGCATCATCTTCCGATGGCTGAAGAGAGTGGCTTATACCATTTTCTCTTTCTGCTATTTTCTGTTCATGGCATTAGAGCTGACCATCGTAGGATTCTTCCTTATTACTGTTGGCGGCGCTACTGACGAGCATAAGAGAAAGTATCACAAGATATTGCAGAAAAGAGCTCGGTTCGTTATCAACCGTGTGCCTGGAACAACATTTGAATATATCAACGAAACAGGGGAAACGTTCGAGAAGCCTGCTGTCATAGTGAGCAATCATCAGTCACACCTTGACCTCATGGCAATAATGATGCTTGCGCCAAACCTTATTATTCTTACTAAGAACTGGGTGTGGCACAATCCGTTTTACGGACTTATCATCAGATATGCCGATTTCTTCCCTGTAAGCGAGGCGGAAGAGATGACTGAAAACATTGCCGGAATGGTGAAGAAAGGTTATTCAGTAATGATATTCCCTGAGGGAACACGCTCTGCCGACTGCCGCATATTGCGCTTCCATCGCGGAGCATTCTATCTTGCAGAACAATTGGGCTTGGACATCATACCTGTTTTCATAAAAGGCTTTGGCGACGTGCTCCCAAAGAAAGGCTTCAGCCTGCATCCTGGCAACATGTCTGTGGAAGTGATGCCACGCATAAGCCGTGATGATTGTGGCGGATATCGCGAGATGACGAAGAAGCTGCATGCTATGTATGTCGATAAGTATAATGAAGCCAAGAGCGTCAATGTAATAATGTAATGAAGTTAAAAGGTTCAATGTGATAAAGTAGAATGAAGAAGTGTGTTATCATAGGTAGCGGATTAGGCGGCTTGTCATGTGGCGCTATACTTGCAAAGAACGGTTTCGAAGTGACTGTTCTTGAGCAGGGCAGCCAGATTGGCGGTTGCCTGCAATGTTTCCGTCGTGGCGATGCTGTGTTTGACACAGGAATGCACTATATCGGAAGCGGCGACAAAGGTCAGACGCTACACACCATTCTGCATTACTTGGACGTTGACAAAGACATAAAGCTCTCGCGTCTGGATCCCCAAGGTTATGACATCATCTCGTTTAAGGGAGAGCACTATCGCATGGCTAACGGACGTGAGGAGTTTGTCAAGGCTCTTACTGAGCACTTCCCAAAGAGTGCCGACGAGCTGAACAGATATTATGACCTTGTGAAACTCGTTTCTGCATCGTCGCCCATGCACTCGTTGAATAAAGACGCAGACCTCAACGTCTATTCGGAGTATCTCTCGAAGAGTGTTAACGAGATTATTGACAGCATTATCAGCGACCCTCTGCTAAGGGAGGTGCTTGTCGGAGTTTCGCCGCTTTATGCTGGCGAGAAGAACTGTACTCCGTTCAGCAATCATGCGCTGATTGTTGACTTCTACGACCAAAGCGCATTCCGTATCGTGGGTGGAAGCAGCGTCGTTGCCGATTCACTTGCAGACAATATACGAAAACATGGAGGCAAGGTGCTCCTTAGAACCCGCGTGGAGAAAATAGAGTGCGATGCTACTGAGGCTAAGGCCGTAATCACCTCTGAGGGCGAACGCATTCCTGCTGATGTTGTTGTCAGCGCTATTCATCCTGCCAGCACGCTGGCACTTGTTGATAGCCATCTCATTCGACCTGCTTCGCGACACAGAATCGAGAGCTATCGTAACACCACGTCGGCATTTACCGTTTATCTGAAATTCCGTGAGAATAGTGTTAAGTATATGGACAGTAACCTGTATTACTATCGTGAAGGTTCTACCTGGGGCTGTCAGGACTATGACAGTAAGTCGTGGCCTAAGAGCATGCTTTACATGCACTTCTGTCATAAGCAGAATCCTGTGTTTGCAAGGGCAGGCGAGATTCTGACATACATGAACTTCGATGACACCCGCCAGTGGCTTGGTACTCATGTAGGCAACAGGGGTGCAGACTATGAAGCGTTCAAGCGTGAGAAGGCCGAGCAGCTCATTGATGCCTTGAACGAAGAGGTGCCTGGAATAAAAGACAATATCGAGAAATATTACACGTCAACACCACTTACATATCTTGACTATACAGGAATACCTGGAGGCGCCATGTATGGAGTAGTGAAAGATGTGAACATCATTGGCTCGGGAAACGTTTCTTGTCGTACACGCATTCCTAATTTGCTGCTTACTGGTCAGTGCATAACTCTTCACGGTATGCTTGGCGTTCTTGCAGGCAGTTTGCTGACATGTTCTGAGCTTCTTACGCGTGATGAAATCTTCAGGCAGTTGGACGAGGCAAAGAAATGAGAGGTAAGAGGTAAGAAGTGAGAGGTTCTTTGCAAGCAAAACGTCGCTACGCGCCGAGCGAGAGGTAAGATGAAGATAGCAGTTTTCTATTATTCACAGACGGGACAGGCACTTGAAGTGGCTCGCTCTATCTGTGCCCCAATAATAGAGAGTGCTGACGGGACGGGAAACAATAGCGTGGTGTTTAAGCCTATCGTATCCGTGCGCAAATATCCGTATCCATGGAGTAGGTCAGAGTTCTTCTCTGTGTTCCCAGAGACGCGCCTCGGAATAGTGATTTCTGACATAGCGGAAATGGATTTCTCTGACGTTCTAGATGCCGACTTGGTGATGATAGTCGGACAGTCTTGGTTCCTTTCCCCATCAATGCCCCTGCAGTCGTTTTTGGCTGATAAAAATGTCAAAAGCTACCTTAGCGGACGCAAAGTTGTCTTTGTCAATGCCTGCAGAAACATGTGGCTGATGACAAGTCGCAAGATTAAAGCCTTACTTGAAGATATTGGAGCTATTTTTGTGGGACACATCGTTTTGCAAGATAAGGTTCAGAACTTGATTAGTGCTCTTACAATTACGAGATGGCTTTTGAACGGTAAGAAAGAAGCAACACGTTTCTTCCCACAAGCAGGCATCACTCAGAACGACATAAATGAAGCATCACGTTTCGGCGATGTGATATTGAACGAGTGGAAAAATGATTCAACGCTTTCGCATCTTCAGGATAAGCTGTTGGCTAGTGGCGCAATAGACTATAAGCCGTCAGTATTGTTCCTTGAGAAAGCCGGACACAGGATGTTTGGACTATGGGCGAAGTTTATAATAAAAAAGGGTGATATTGATGATAATCGCAGACGCCTGCGTGAGACTCTTTTCTTCTATTATCTTATCTTTGTCCTTTTGTGGTGTCTCCCTTCGGACAGCTTCTGTTCTACGCGACTTATCCGTTGCATAGAGTTAAATACAACAAGCGTAGAGATTGTAGCATAGAAATAACTGATTAGAACATAATCAATATAAGATAAATGAACGTATATATAACAAAGGTAGCCAAGTTCTTTCCAAATGAGCCGGTAGAGAATGACGATATGGAAAGCTATCTTGGCATGGTTGACGGAAAACCATCTAAAGCCCGACGAATTGTCCTCAGGCGCAATGGTATCAAGCAGCGATACTATGCATTCGACAAGCAGGGAAATGTTACCCATACAAATGTCCAGATGGCGGCAAATGCTGTTCGCGGACTCTTTGATGAGCATTTCTCTCTTGACGATGTTGACCTGTTGTCATGTGGCACTGCATCGCCTGAACAGATTGTTCCTTCACATGGTGTGATGGTTCATGGCGAGCTTGGTGGCAGCAAGAATATCGAGGTGGTGTCGTTTGCAGGCTCATGCTGTACTGGCGTTGACGCATTGAAGTATGCTTGTATGGCAGTAGAGCTCGGCATGTCGAAGAATGCCGTGGTGTCAGCTTCTGAGCGCGCGTCGGCTTGGATGCATGCATCTTATTTCCAGAAAGAGTCGGAGCAGCTGGCTCAGTTGGAGCAGCAGCCCATGCTCGCTTTCCAGAAGGAGTTCCTTCGCTGGATGCTTTCCGATGGTGCTCTCGCCCTTCATCTGGAGGGTAAGCCCAACGAGACAGGTCTGTCGCTGAAGGTTGACTGGATTGAGATAACATCATTTGCCGGCAAGATGGAGACCTGTATGTATGCTGGAGCGGAGAAAGAGCCAGACGGCAAACTGAAGGGATGGACGCTGTTCCCTGAGCAGGAGTGGCTTGACAAGTCGGTCTTCGCCGTTAAGCAGGACACGCGTCTGCTTTCAGAGTATATCGTGCCACTTGGCATTGACTTTCTTATCCAGCTGGGCGAGAAGCACAACCTGAAGCCAGAGGATGTTGACTGGTTCCTGCCTCATCTGTCGTCGATGATGTTCAAGGATGTCATCCTGCAACAGTCTAAGGAGCGCGGATACTACATTCCTGAGGAGAAATGGTTCGTTAACCTGCCTCATGTGGGCAACATCGCATCAGCATCGGCTTTTGCCATGATTGAAGAGCTGTTGTACTCTGGCAAACTGGAGAAGGGACAGAAGATTCTTCTCATGGTACCCGAGAGTGCCCGCTTCTCTTATTGCTACTGCCTGTTGACAGTATGCTAATAGCCATATCGGCAAACCTATAGATAAATACTATGAAAGTAGAAGACGTTCCCCAAGACAGAAAATACCTGAAGGAAAGTGATGTGGTTCGCAATGTCGATTATGCCATTGACAGCGAAGGCCACTATCGTGCTGTCAGCAGCGTAGGGTGGGAGGTTAAGAACGACGCTCTTGAACTGGCTCTTGACGAGGTTGATGAGCGATGTCAAGAGATACTCGAGAAGATACGCCGTGGCGAGAGCAGTCCGCTGGAATATCATGCTGAGAAGAACCTCATGCCAATAGACCTGCTGTCAGACTATTCCGGTTACTCGAAGCGCACCATCCGTAAGCATTTCGACCCCAAAGTATTTGCAAAGCTCGATGAACAGACGCTCGGCGTTTATGCTGAGGTGTTGCGCATCTCTGTTGAGGAACTGAAAAGCATACCCGATTAGAATGGAACTGAACTTAACTCATCAGTCGGCGGCACATTGCGAGAATGGTGCCATCTCTACACTCTTGAGATACTATGGAATCCACTTGTCAGAGCCAATGATCTTTGGTTTGGCAAGTGGACTGTTTTTCACACACATGCCCTTCGTTAAGATGTCGGGCATGCCTGTGACAGCCTTCCGCACTTTCCCTGGCGTGTTGTTCAATCGCATAACGAAGATGCTAGGCATAAAGACTGCCACTCGCCGCTATTTTAGTAAGCTTCATGCCATGCGCGACCTTGACCGTCTTATCCTTGAGAAAAATACTCCTGTCGGATGTGTCGTGGGCATGTACTATCTGCCCTACATGCCAATAGAATACCGTTTCCATTTCAATGGCCACAATATCTGTGTCATTGGCAGGGACGAGACCACTGGCGACTATACCGTGCTTGATTCTAACGCTACACAGAAGGTTACGATAGGCGCCCGGGACCTGTTGAGAGTGCGTTTCGCCAAAGGTGGCACCTATCCACTCATGGGACAGATGTACTGGATAAATTCAGTACCTGAGAAGTTGCCCGACATGAAGCCGCTTATCCTGAAGTCGATAAAGAAGACATGCCGTAACATGACCTCGCAGCCAAAGTTCATCAAGTTTGCGGGTACTAATGGCATCATATATCTCTCCCAGAGAATACGCACATGGGAGAAGACCATGGGCAAGCGTCGTGCACAGCTTAACCTTGCACAGATAATAAGAATGCTCGAAGAGATAGGCACAGGTGGCGCAGGCTTCCGCTTCATCTATGGCGCTTTCCTTCAGGAGGCTTCTGAGATTACGGGGATACGCAGATTTAACGACTACTCTAAGCGCATAACAGAGATTGGCGACCTGTGGCGTGATTTCGCCTACAAGGCATCAAGAATATTCAAGAAGCGTGAGGGAGAGAAATATACCTATGATGACCTTGGCGACGTGCTTCAGAAGATAGGAGAAATGGAACGTGAGTTTTTCTTGGATCTTGAGAAATATGTTGACAGTTTTGAAAAGTGAATAGATTATTATTAACATTCTTGCTGGCGATTTGTTGGTTAAGCGGCTATTCGGCAAAGCTGACACCCTACATACCGAAGGAGAATCCATTGGGCATAGGAGTAATCGTTTGCCCGGGCGGAAGCTACTTCTGGCTCGACAAGGAGATTGAAGGCTTTTATGTTGCCGAATGGCTCTGCCAGAACGGCATAGCGGCTTTCGTCCTTGAGTACAGTCATGGTGGATGGGGAGCCTTTGCCTATCACCTGAGGACTAAAGGCCGTACTTTCCCCGCAGGATTCAACGATTTGTCAAACACCCTTGACAGCGTGAGGGCTCATGCTGCCGACTATGGCATTCGTCCTGAGAGGGTAGGGTGCATGGGTTTCTCGGCTGGCGGACATCTTGTAATGCATGCAGCAGAGCAGCTGGCAGGAACGTCGAAGAGTCCCTCGTTTGTTGCGCCCATGTATCCTGTGGTGTCCATGACCCATCCCTGCACCCATAAGCGTTCGCGCCGCGGACTCCTTGGCGAGTTTCCCAAGCGCAGCATGAAAGACTCGCTCTCGCTTGAAAACCATGTGCCAGACAACTGTGCGCCTGTTTTCCTTATGAACTGCGATGACGACCCTGTGGTTAACTACTACAATTCAGTACTTCTCGACTCAGCACTTACAGCTCATGGCGTTCCTCATCAGTATGAGCACTATCGCACAGGCGGTCATGGCTTCGGCTCTTCGGCAGAGATGACTACTCCTGAGGCTATACAGTGGAAGGAGCGGTTCCTTGATTGGATAAAGAGACTGTTTGAAAAATAAGTAATAAATGATGATAATGGCATAACAGAGATGCATAAATTCTTCCTTGGCATATTTGACTATCTTCAGAAACGTCGTCGCCTCTGCATGGGACTCATGACCCTGTTCATAGGACTACTTGTAGTGATGATGTCCACTCTGAAGTATAATGAGAATATCTATGACTTCCTGCCTGTCAGCGGCAATGAACAGAAAGCCATAACACTCTATCAGGACATCACAGGTGGTCAGCGCATCGTGGCCATGTTCTCTATGGCCGACAGCGCTTCTGCCGACGTGGACTTGATGACAGCCGCTGTCGATACCTTTGCCAATAAGATTGAGACTGGCTATGGCAAGCGCCACATCAGCGAGATAACCACACAGGTGGATTTCGAGAAGATTGCCGGCATAACCGATTTTATCTATCAGAACATGCCGTTCATGCTCACCGATTCCGACTATGTGCGCATGGAACAGCAGCTTGTATCTCCAGAATTTGTTGACCAGCAGCTGTCTCACGATGTTGAGATGATTATGATGCCTGCCACGGGCTTCTTCTCGTCGAGCATCACCAATGACCCTCTGGGACTTTTCTCTCCTGTCATGCAGCGTCTGCAGTCCAAGCAGTCGTCAATGCCGTTTGAGATAGAGAATGGTTATATCTTCACTCCTGGGCGCAAGTATGCCATAGTCATGCTTACCTCGCCTTATGGCTCAATGGAGTCGGCCAACAACAGCCAGCTCGTGGAATATGTTGACAGCTGTGCTGCGCTCACCATGCAGGCTGTGCCAGGCGTTGCTGTAGCTACAACAGGCTCGCCAGTCATTGCCGTGGGCAATGCCGTTCAGATTAAGAGCGACAGCCAGTGGGCTATCTCCATTGCTGTCACCCTCATCCTTACTCTCCTTGTCTTCTCGTTCCGCAGGGTGAAGAACCTCCTGCTGATAGGCTTCGCCATCATTTTCGGTTGGCTCTTCGCCATGGGCTTCATTGCTGTTATGCGTAGCGATGTGTCGCTCATAGTTCTTGGCATAGGCTCAATCATCATAGGCATTGCCGTTAACTATCCGCTTCACTTCATTGCCCACACCGATCATGGCGGCACCATTCGCGATGTGCTCAAGGAAATGATAGCTCCGCTGCTCATAGGAAACATTACCACCGTGGGCGCTTTCGCCAGCTTGATGCCGCTAAATGCGCCAGCCTTGCGCGACCTTGGTCTCTTCGCAGCCTTCATGCTCGTGGGCACCATTCTGTTCGTGCTCATCTTCTTGCCCCATCTGGTAAAGCAACGCTCTGAAGCAGTAGAGGAGCGTCTCACGTTTGGCAAGCTCTCTACAGCCTCGCCTGAGCGTCATCGTTGGCTGTTGTGGATAATCTTTGCGTTGACCATCGTCTTGGGTTATTTCAGCCTCGGCATCTCCTTCGATACCAACATGCATCACATCAATTACATGACTGATGAGCAGAAGGCGTTGTTGTCTGATTTGCAGGCATCGGCAGGGCTCAACGATACTTCGAATGTGTATATCGTTACCGAGGGCGATACGTGGGATGAGGCTTTGAGTCGTCGCGCTCAGCTGTCGGCCGTTCTTGACAGTCTGAAGCAACAGCAGCAGCTGAACAAGTTTACCGATGTCACCACCTATGTCTGTTCCATGGACGAACAGCAGCACAGGCTCCAGCTCTGGAACAATTTCTGGGCTAAACATCGCCAGCAGGTGCTGTCGTCAATAAGCAGCCGTGCTCCTGAGTATGGCTTCAGCGACGATGCTTTCACGGGCTTTGCCGAGATAGTATCTGCCGATTACAGTCCTCAGCCTTTTGAACATTTCGACATAGTGCGTTCTGTACTTCTCACCAGTTCGTTCAGCAATAGCACGGGTGCTTGTTCTGTTGTCGATGTCATTGACGCGAGCAACAAAGACCGCGAGCATCTTGAGGCTGTGCTTAACAGCTCTGCTGAAGAGAAAGTCTATGCCTTCGACTTCATGGGAATGAACGGCGCTGTAGCCAAGTCGCTTTCCGACGACTTCAACTACATCGGCTTCGCCTGCGGATTCATAGTATTCCTGTTCCTCTGGCTGTCATTCGGCCGACTGGAGCTTAGCCTTCTGGCGTTCCTGCCAATGGCCATGGGCTGGCTGTGGATATTGGGACTGATGTATCTCTTTGGCATGCAGTTCAATATCGTTAATGTCATCCTTGCCACCTTTATCTTCGGTCAGGGCGATGACTATACAATATTCATTACCGACGGACTCCTCAACGAGTATGCCTACAAGAAGAAACTCCTGCCGTCGTTCAAAAACAGCATCATTATCTCTGCCCTTATCATGTTCATAGGCATTGGCTCGCTCATAGTGGCTAAGCATCCTGCTCTCCACTCGCTGGCCGAGGTAACCATCGTGGGCATGCTCACCGTTGTGCTGATGGCATGGATAGTGCCTCCGTTCATCTTCGGATGGCTTGTAAGGAACCAGGGCAAGACTCGTCCTGAACCTGTGACCATTGAACATATAGTCCGCACATTCTATAGCGCTGTGGTCTATCTGTTCGAGCTTAGTTATGGCTGTGTTCTCGGCCTTCTGTCAAGGCTTGTGCCTATGAATGCAGCCAAGCGTGAGGCATGGTTCCATCGTGTAATTGAGAAATCAATGCGTGCCGATGTCAATAACATCTGGGGCGTCAAGTTCCATGTGCGCAACGATGTAGGCGAGGACTTCAGCCGTGGCAGCGTGATGATTTGCAACCACCAGTCCATGCTTGACCCTATCTACGTGCTGTCGCTTAACCCTAAGATTATCGTTATGGTGGGTGGAAAGGTGTGGCGCAACCCTATAGTGAACACCATGTTCCGCCTGTCGCGCTTCATTAATGCCGACGCTCCTATCGAGGTGCTGCAGGAGAAGGTAAGCCGTGCCGTTGCCGACGGATATAATGTGCTGATATTCCCTGAAGGCCGTCGTACCGACGATCATGTGGCTCGTTTCCACCGTGGAGCCTTCCATCTGGCTCAGTTGGCAGATGCCGACCTTCTGCCGCTCTATCTCCACGGCGCAGGCCATGTGATGCCGAAGGGTAGTGGCATCGCCTCGCGTGGTGTGGTAACCATTGAGATAGGCAAGCGCATACCAGCCTCTGAATTGAGCCGTTATGGTGCAACGCCTATGGATATGGCCCACAACTTCCATGAGATTTATGTGGAACGCTACGCGCAGATGAAGCGTGAGATAGAGACAACCCACTATTTCCATCATTACCTCATCTCGAAATACACCTACAAGGGTATTGGCGTAGAGAAGGAGACACGCCGATTGCTCAAGCGTTTCGACGATTTCAGTAGGTGGATTGACGGTAGCTGTGATGCTGAAGAGGTGAGCATAGTCAATGCCGGTAGAGGCCAGTTCTCGCTAATGTTTGCCCTTGTCCATCCTGATGTGACAGTCCATTCCTATGCTACCGATGCCGACGATGCCGCCATTCTCGATGCCTGTGAACCTAAGCCCTCGAACCTTCGCGTATATTGTGTGGATAGCGTTGAGACTGCGCTGAAGAGCGCTGGCAATAGCAAGGTGATAGATGTGGAAGAGGTGAGAGGTTAGATTGATAAACCAAAAACATAAATATATATGAACAACGATTTCGAAGACATTCGCCCATATACCGATGCGGAGATACCTGCAGCGATGGAGCGCATAGCTGAGAGCCAGGTATTGCCCCTGTTGGCATCCTATGTTTGTCCTGAGCTTCCGCTCGATGATGTGAAGAAGCTGCTTCTCAGCTTTAAGACGGTCAATGATTTCCAGTATGGACTGATGCATCGTGTCAACGAACAGATTATTCGTCAGAGCATCAGCGAGTTTACCTTCGGTGGTGGCGAGGACCTGAAGAAGGATGTGCCTTATCTCTTCGTGAGCAACCATCGTGACATCATGCTCGATGCCTCTCTGCTTCAGAACGTGCTTGCCGACATGGGCTTGCGAACCTCTCAGATAACCTTTGGCGCCAACCTGATGATGAACCCGCTGGTCATCGATATTGGCAAGTCAAACAAGATGTTCCGAGTGGAGCGTCCCGGAGGCAGCATCAAGGACTTCTACAAGAGTTCCATGCACCTGTCTGAATATATCCGCCACGTCATCAGCGACCAGAACGAGTCTGTGTGGATAGCTCAGCGCAACGGCCGCACCAAGGATGGCAACGATCTCACCGACCAGGGCATCATCAAGATGTTCTGCATGAGTCTGGCTGAGGACAAGATAGCTGCACTCGACAATCTCCACATTGCTCCTGTGTCTGTGTCCTATGAATGGGAGTCGTGCGACATCCTGAAAGCCATCGAGCTTTACGAGAGCCAGAACGTGAAGTACATCAAGAAGCCTGGCGAGGACCTTAACAGCATTCTCACCGGCATACTGCAGCCCAAGGGGCGTGTTCACTTCCAGTTCTGTCCTGTACTGCGTCGTGAGGAGCTCCTCCAGTTCAACGACAGCACCAACAACGACTATCACAAGCAGGTGGCACAGCTCATTGACGAGCGCATTCAGAGTGCCTACCGTCTGTGGCCCAACAACTTTATTGCTCACGACATGCTCTACGGTCAGCAGCGCTTCGTTGACCGTTATACAAAGGAAGAGAAGGCAGCCTTCGAACAGCATCTCACCAAGCTCGACCATTACGACAGCGATCTTGGCGTGCTGAAAGACATTCTCCTCGGCATTTATGCCAACCCCGTTAAGAACAAGCTGAAGTATCTCACCCCTGACCTCTCACCTCTCATCCCTCACCTCTAACCTCTAACCACTAAAAGAATATGAAAGAAAAGATAAAGACCCTCCTTGAGGATGTTTTACCATTAGTAGATTTCGATTCCGATTTCCTCTTCTCCGAGTTAGACTCGCTTGGCGTGACAACCATCCTCATGACCCTTGCCGCCGAATACAACATTGAGCTCGAGGCCGTAGATGCTACGCCAAAGAACCTCAAGTCGCTCGACAGCATAGTAAAAATGGTAGAGACTAAGCTTGCAGAAAAGAAATAACTGTAGCTGTAGTACGCTCTTAACAAATGATACTATAGCGGTAGCAAACTCTAAACTCTAAACTCTACACTATACACTCTAAACTCTCAAGAGATGATTCTCGAAGATTATCTGCGTCGCGATGCCGAGCTCTATGCCGACAAGACGGCAGTCGTTTGCAATGGTGAGGAACTGTCCTATGCCGCCCTTTATCAGAGGGTGGGGCAGCACGTCGAGACGTTGCGTGCCAATGGCGTTCAGGCTGGTCAGGCCGTAGTGTTCCGTGCCTCTCAGGACATAGACTTCCTCGTACATTATTTCGCCATACATATTCTCGGTGCAGTAGCCGTGCCTTTGGAGTGCGATGTGCCCGAGGAGCGTTTCCATGACATCTGCCGGCTCGTTGACGGCGCCACCATTCCTGAAGGTACTGCCGACATTCTCTTCACTACGGGCACTACAGGCCGCTCCAAGGGTGTCATGATTAGCCATCGCACTATCGTTGCCGATGCTGAAAATCTCATTGACGGACAGCTGTTCTCCCACGACCTTGTGTTCATCATCTGTGGCCCCCTTAACCATATCGGCAGCCTGTCAAAGATATATCCCATCATCCTCCTTGGCGGCACGCTCTATCTGCTTGAGGGCATGAAGAACATGGAGGAGCTGTTTCGTGCCTTCGACTATCCCTGCCAGAAGATTGCTACGTTCATGGTGCCTGCCAGCGTGCGCATGCTCTTACAGTTTGGCGAGAAGCGCCTGCGTCAGTATGTCGATAAGATTGATTTTGTTGAGATGGGTGGAGCACCGCTGCCTCCGTCTGACCAGCGCCTGCTCTGCGACACCCTGCCCAAGAGCCGTCTCTATAACACCTACGCCTCTACTGAGACAGGCATCATCTGTACCTATAACTTCAACGATGGCGTGTGCACTCCTGGCTGCTTAGGCCGTCCCATGCGCCATTCGCGCGTGTTCATCAGCGATGACGGACGCGTGGCTTGTCAGGGCCCTACACTCATGACTGGCTATGTAGGCGATGAGGAGAAGACACGCGAAGTGCTCCACGACGACACCGTCTTTACTGCCGACAATGGCGAGATAAGTGCCGAGGGCATGCTCTTTCTTTCTGGTCGCAAGGATGATGTCATAAATATTGGTGGCTACAAGGTTGCTCCGACAGAGGTTGAAGATGTGGCTCTGTCGTTCCCTGGCATCAAAGACTGTATATGTATCTGTGTTAGCAACCCCATGTTTGGCAACGCTTTAAAGCTTCTTTATCAGGTAGCTCCTGATACTACGGTTGCCAAGCGCGAGCTTGCTCAGTATATCAACACTCATTTAGAGAGTTACAAGGTGCCACGGCTTTACGAGCAGGTCACCGAGGTCAAGCGCACCTATAACGGAAAGCTCGACCGCAAAGCCTATCACCTGTAAATCTTGAATCACTCCATCGGGAAGAGACCGAAGAGTTTGGCGTCAATCATGTCGGTGACCTGCATGAAGTCCTCTGCATTGTCGCCAAACTTACAGTGGTCGCCGTCAATCACGATTAGCTGTCCCTTGTAGGTGCTAATCCAGTCCTCGTATCTTTGTTCCAAGCCTTTCAGGTAGTCCAGTCTCATGGTCTGCTCATACTCGCGTCCGCGCTTCTGAATCTGTGCCACCAGCGTGGGTATGCTCGAGCGTATATATATCATGAGGTCGGGCAGCTTCACCAGCGATATCATCAGGTCGAACAGGTCGCTGTAGTTCTGGAAGTCGCGGTCGCTCATCAGTCCCTGTCCGTGCAGGTTTGGCGCAAAGATACGCGCATCCTCGAAGATTGTCCTGTCCTGGATAATCGTCTCCTCTGAACGTGAAATCTCCACCACCTCCTTGAATCGCTTGTTCAGGAAGTATATCTGCAGGTTAAACGACCAGCGCTTCATGTCGGCATAGAAGTCACTCAGGTAGGGGTTGTTGTCAACGGGTTCGAAACGCGGCGTCCATCCATATCGGTGGGCCAGCATCTTTGTCAGCGTGGTCTTTCCGCTGCCAATGTTTCCTGCTACGGCTATATGCATAATTCTTAGTTGTTTTGTCAGTTAGTAAATAGTCCGAAGAGCCTCTGGTCTATGCTGTCTATTATCTTTGCGAAGTCTTTCGGGTTGTGTTCGAAGTCCAGCTCGTCCTTGTCCACCACTACGACCGGTCCCTTGTACTTGTTGAATATAAAGTCGTCGTAGCGCTTGTTCAGGTTCTCCAGATAGTCCAGCTGCATCTGCTGTTCATAGTCGCGTCCGCGCTTCTGAATGTTTCCCACGAGGTGTGGCACCGATGCCCTTAGATAAATCATGAGGTCGGGCAGCGTCACCACCTCCATCATCTGTTCAAACAGCTCCATGTATGTCTCGTAGTCGCGGTCGCTGAGGTTGCCCATCGCCTTGTTGTTCTCCATGAACACATAGACGCCCTCGTATATCGTGCGGTCCTGAACAATGGTGTGGTCGGCATTGTGAATGTCTATAAGGTCGCGGAACCGCTCTTTCAGGAAGAACACCTCGAGGTTGAACGACCATCGGTGTATATCCTTATAGTAGTCGTCGAGATAGGGGTTCTGTTCCACAGCCTCGAAGCGTGCCTCCCATCCGTAGTGTTTGGCAAGCATCCGCGTGAGTGTCGATTTCCCGCTTCCTATATTTCCTGCTATCGCTATATGTTGCATAGTGTTGCAAAATTACAAACATTCTTTCATTCTGGCAAATTATTTCCGCTTAATGTTAGAGGGCGCATGAAAAAAGATAGAGAGACGGTAACCGTTTAATAAGAACGCTCGGAGCGTTTAGTAAGATTGCTTGGAGCGTTTAGACCAAACGCTTTTGTATTTTTACTCATATTTAGCCCTTGTTGTTAGCCAAATTTGATACGAGATGTGTCATTTTGCCATATTTTTCCTTCCAAATGTGTCATGGTGTTGAAATTTTGTGTCGCAGTTGTGTGCGCAAAATGAGGGGAAAAGCATCGGAACGAGGGGTTCGTGCATGTCTTTTGACACCTGTGAGAGTCGTAATTTTACTATTTCTGTACCTTTTCCAGGCTTTGGCATCGCTGGAGAGTTGTGACTATAAATATCGTAATTCATTGATTATTAGCTTTTTAGATGAAGTGTTATGTGATTGCGGTTACAGTTACAGTAGTTACAGTTGTTTTTTGAGTGGGTGTCATTTCCTTTATATTATATATATAATATATATAACTATATATATATCAATAAGTTACAAGCGTTTGCAAATGTCTCAAAGGAGATGTACACCCCTTTTATTTTAACTGTAACTTCTGTAACTGTAACCGCAGACTGTTCTCATTCCTCTACCAGGCCTTCTAATGCCCATAGCAGTTCGTTGACCATGCTGTTGGCATAGTTGCTGACGTGGTAGCTAGAACCTGTGTGGATGTAGGAATTACTCTTCTATCTGAGAGAGCGAACGGGCGAAGGATGAAAGGAAGTTTGTGATGCTCTCAGAGGGATAGTAGCGGAAATACTTGCCTGACTGACGTACATGCCACATCATGGCCGACGTGTTGTTGGCATGTACGAAGATGTCCTTGCCCTGCTTGAAATACCAGCTGTTCTTGTCGGCACCCTGGAAGTTGAACAGCTCGCTGAGTATCGGCTTTACATTAGTTGTGGTTGAGGTTACGAAGGGCAGCTCGTCGTAGCTGAAGTCGAACAGATTGACAAGAAGGGCGCCTGCAATGTTGGCTATGGACTTGAGCTGAAGAGTGTATAGCCAGCCTTGCAGCTTCACATAATCTACATCGTTGCCTGCCACGCGAAGGAAGATGCCGAGATCGCACAGATGCTTCAGCGAGATGCCGTTGTTGAGCATGTGGAAGGAGAATCGCAGGAAGATGAGAAGCATGGACAGGCTCTTAGATATGGTCTCTGTGCCGTCGTTGAGAAGGGTGGGCTTGTTCTCGCGCGGAACTCACGCTCAACGATGTTATTGAGTCTGTAGTTCAGATATTTGTTGGTGAGTACATGAAGACGGTGGTGGTGCTCAACACGAAGGTCGTTATACTCGTAGGCGAAGGCTCCGTTGGCAAGGGTTGTGGCGTTCTGACCATTAGCCTTTGCCCATTCTATTGACTTGTCGAACTGTGTCTGAAAGGGGAAGAACAACTCTATCTTCATGTTTTGTCTGTGTGACGAAGCGGGATAGTTCTCTGCCCAGAGACGATTGCCAAACAGCACCGGACGCAGCTGCTGGCGGCTAAAGAGCTGATACAGGTTCTGCATGGTGGCTTCCTCACCTGCGTTTTCTTCTTCGAGCGTGGCTACGCTCTCTTCCCATATGGCAATGAGGTCATCGGGCAGCTGCATGAAGAACTGGCTGCGACACTTCTCAATGCCGTCGTACATTACGCCATGAATGCCATGAAGGCACGCATATTGGTAAAGCCGCTTCCACTTCCAGAAGGACATGGGCTCTATTTCAACATCTTCATTGAATGCTCCTGAGCGTAACAGGCGGAAATAATTGCGTGCGATGATGTTCATGGGTGTAATGGGCTTTGTTTATGAATAACGTTTGGGATAGCGCAGGAATATGGAAAGGAGTGCTGCCATGCCTGTGGCAAACGGATAGTAGAGATAGGGTATGATGGCAATGGGGTCTATAGATGCGAGGCCTGCTGCCATGAGTATCTGGGCTCCATAGGGCAGGAGTCCCTGGGTGAAGCACGACGAGGTGTCGAGAAGCGACGCACACTTTCGCGGGTCGAGCTGGAAACGCTCGCCAATGTTCTTGGCTATGCTTCCTACGGTAATGATGGCAACGGTGTTGTTAGCAGTACAGACATTGACAACGCTTACGAGTGCCGCGATGCTTAGTTCGGCACCGCGCTTGCCGTGGATGTGGCGTGTCATAAGCGAGATGATGTACTCTATTCCGCCGTTATGCTTGATAACCTCAAGAAGTCCGCCTGCAAGGAGCGTTATGATGATGAGCTCGCCCATGCTGATGATTCCCTTGCCCATGGCATCGAACCATCCGTAGAGGTCGAAGGCTCCTGTCATCATGCCGATGATGCCTGTCAACGCTATGCCTAAGGTGAGCACCGCCATAACGTTAAGGCTCATGATGGCTGTCAGGAGTACAACGATATATGGGAGCACCTTCCAGAAATCCACGTCGCCGATGGCGGTAGGTATGGAGATGTCGCGGCCTAAGAAGACATAGACAAAGAGTATGAGTATGGCTGCGGGGAAGACTATGAACGAGTTAACGCGGAACTTGTCGCTGGTCTTGCAGCCCTGCGTCTGTGTGGCAATGATGGTGGTGTCGCTGATGAACGACAGGTTGTCGCCAAAGAACGAGCCGCCCACTACGACAGCAGCGAGCATGGCCGACGAATAGCCTGTCTGGGTGGCCACGCCAGCAGCTATGGGCATGAGGGCAACGATGGTGCCCACGCTCGTGCCTATGCTGAGAGAGATGAAACAGGCGGCAAGGAACAGTCCTGCAAGAAGCATCTGTGAGGGTAGGAGAGAGAGCGTGAGGCTGACGGTGGCGTCGATGGCTCCCATGGCTTTGGCTGAGGAGGCGAAGGCTCCTGCAAGCACGAATATCCACACCATGAGCATCATCTCGGGTGTGCCTGCTCCGCGGCTGAAGACATTTAGTCGGCGACGGAGCTTGCCACGGGTGATGGCTATAGCATAGATGCTCGAGGAAAGGAAAGCGACAGTGATAGGCACCTTATAGAAGTCACGAGCTATGATGCTCGTGACTAAATAGATGGTTACGAAAACTATCAATGGCGATATGGCCAATAGTCCGCTTTTCAGTTTCATTTCACTAACCTCTCACTTCTCACCTCTAACCTCTCACCTCTAACCTCTCACCTCTCACCTCTCACCTCTAAAGCGTCACACCATTCTTGAAGATAGAGATCTCGCGATAGTCGTTCTCCTCGTTGCGGGCTTTCTCGCCACTGGCAACGGCGAGCACCTTGTCTATGAACTCAGGAACGAGCTCCTCCATAGTCCTGCCCTCGATAAGCTGACCAGCTGAGAAGTCCACCCAGTTGGGCTTGCGTGCTGCAAGCGATGGGTTGGTGGCAATCTTCATCGTTGGAACGAAGGTTCCGAAAGGTGTGCCACGACCAGTTGTGAAGAGCACGATGTGGCATCCGCATGAAGCGAGTGCTGTGGATGCTACGAGGTCATTGCCTGGAGCAGAGAGGAGGTTCAGTCCTGTGTTCTCAAGACGGACGCCATATTCCATGACGCCACTTACAGGAGCACGGCCGCACTTCTGGGTGCAGCCAAGAGCCTTGTCCTCTAGTGTAGAGATGCCGCCAGCCTTGTTGCCTGGCGACGGATTCTCGCCTACAGGCTCGCCGTGGGACAGGAAATACTCCTTGAAGTTATTGATGAGCGAGACTGTCTTCTGGAAGAGCTCAGGTGTCTCACAACGGTTCATGAGTATGGTCTCAGCGCCAAACATCTCGGGCACCTCGGTGAGCACGCTTGTGCCGCCCTGAGCCACGAGCCAGTCGCTGAACTCGCCAACGAGTGGGTTGGCGGTGATGCCGCTGAAGCCGTCGCTACCGCCACATTTCAAGCCTACACGCAGCTTGGAAACAGGCACATCGGTACGCTTGTCTTCCTTGGCTATGGCGTAGAGCTCGCGAAGAATAGCCATTCCTGCTTCTACCTCGTCGCCATCAACCTTCTGTGTAACGAGCAGACGGATGCGGCTCTTGTCGTAGTCGCCAAGCATCTCCATGAACTGGTCGGGCTGGTTGTTCTCGCAACCTAAGCTTAGCACGAGCACAGCACCAGCGTTGGGATGAAGGACTATGTCGCGCAGAATCTTACGGGTGTTCTCGTGGTCGCCGGAAAGCTGTGAACAGCCGTAGTTGTGATGCCAGGCATAGATGCTGTCTATTCCCTTGCAGCCAGTCTCCTGGCGCAGCTGTGTGGCAAGGCGCTCGGCAATGCCGTTGACACAGCCCACGGTAGGCACAATCCATATCTCGTTGCGAACGCCAACATCACCGTTCTTACGAGTGTAGCCCTTGAAGGTTCTATTCTCAAATTTGATGCTAAGTTTCTCGTTTACAGGGTTGTATGTGTATTCGAGTGTACCTGACAGATTGGTCTTTAGGTTGTTCTCGTTTATCCATTCTCCTGCTTTGATGTCGCGACGGGCATGGCCGATGGGGTAACCGTATTTGATGATGTCTTCGCCTTCCTTAACGTCTTTAAGTAGCACTTTATGACCAGAAGGCACATCCTCGGCAAGTATTATTTTATTGCCGTCAACGATGATGACATCTCCCTTTTTCTTGTCTGCCAGACATACTACAACCGAGTCGGCAGGATTGATTTTCAAAAATGTTGTCTCCATTTTATTATGTATTTGTTTTAGTTTGTTAGTCTGATGAATATAACTGTGCTCAACTATCAGTTCGTTCTTCTGTAGAACTGTATGTTCTCCTTGGTGAGGAGCTCGATGGGCATGTAGTTCACAGGTGAAATCTCTTTCTTCATGACTATGCAGTCGAAAAGCGTCCAGACGCAGGCGAAGCCCTGTAGGAAAGCGTGCTGAGCCAGAAGGAAGGAGATGCTTCCGTTGCGCACACACTCGGCATTCTTCGGCACCATGTCATAGCCCATGATCTGCACGTCGCGGCGGTTGCTTCGCTGAAGGAACTCGCCCACGATATGAGCCTTTGAGTTGAAGGTGATGCAGTGATGCACCTGAGGATGATGCTTGAAGAAGTGCTCCAGCAGTCCGTCATAGGTCTCGGGCTTGTCCCAGGGCAGGTCCACTTCTACTATCTTGACATCAGGGAAGTGGTCAATCATGTAGTGGCGGAAGCCTGTCTCGCGGTTCATCTGCTGTTTCGAACCCACCTTGCCGTCCTTGAGCAGCTTCATGAGCATTATCTCTTTCTCTTTCGAGGCAATGAGCATGAGCATGCGGGCTGCGAAATAGCCACTTTGGAAAGAGTCCTGACCATAGAACGCAAGCGGCTTCAGGTCGGGCATGTAGGAGTCGAGAAGAATGAAGGGAATGCCTTTCTCGTGGAGCTTGTCAGTGAACTGGCGTGTGGCTTCAAGAGTAGATGGCACCACGATGATGCCATCGGGCTTTTCCTTCAGGCAGTCCTTGGCGCACTTGGCGAAGCTGGCGGTGTCGAAACGCTCGTAATAGAGTTTGTGAAGCGACACTCCGAAGTCGCGACGACGCTCTGTGGCATCTTTGGCCCCGTCTTCCACCTCGTCCCAGTAAGCCACGTTCTCGTGGCTTGGGAGAATCATATAAAAATCGTAATTCTTGTTGTAGGCTAAGGCTGAAGCATACATATTGGGCTGATAGTCCATCTCCTCAAGTGCCTTTTCAACCTTCTCGCGTGCCACTTTCGAAACGTTAGGACGCTCGTGGAGCACACGGTCAACGGTGCCTACGCTGACTCCGGCACGCTCTGCAATGTCTTTAATACGAATTTTATCTGTTGCCATATAGTTTTATCTGAATGAATCAGTCAATAGCTTTATCTCCACCTTGGGAGCGATGCGCTCGTATAGGATGTTATACACAGCGTCGAGTATTGGCATGTTCACATGATGATGCTTGTTGATGTCTTTCATGCATTTCGTTCCGAAGTAGCCCTCGGCTATCATCTCCATCTCCATCTGTGCAGACTTGACAGAGTAGCCTTTGCCAATCATCGTGCCGAAAACGCGGTTGCGCGAGAAATTGGAATAGCCCGTCACAAGCAGGTCGCCAAGATATACGGAGTCATAGACGTTGCGCTCGATGGGATAGACGGTACGCAGGAAGCGGTCCATCTCCTGAACGGCGTTGGCCATGAGGACAGCCTGGAAGTTGTCTCCGAACTTAAGGCCGGAGCAGATGCCTGCCGCGATGGCATAAACATTTTTCAGGACGGAAGAGTATTCTATTCCGATAACGTCGGTAGATGTCTTTGTCTTGATGAAGTTGCTTGTGAGCACATCGGCAAAAGCCTGGGCTTTCTCCTGATCGGCACAGCCTACAGTGAGATAGCTGAGACGCTCGAGTGCCACCTCCTCAGCATGGGAGGGACCGCCAAGACAGGCAAGGTTCTCGTAGGGGATGTCGAACATCTGGTGGAAATACTCCGAGCAGACCAGGTTCTCGTCAGGAACGATGCCCTTGATGGCTGTTATGACGAACTTGTCCTTTAGACGGCTCTTCAGACGCTTGAGATGATTCTTCAGATAGGGCGACGGCACTACGAACACCAGAGTGTCATAGATCTGTACTATCCTGTTCAGGTCGCTGTCAAAGAATATCTCGTCGGTGTTGAAGTGAACGCTCGTCAAATAGCTCGGATTGTGACCCATGCGACGAAACTCTTCTATCTGGTCATCTCGCCTCATATACCATCCTATGTGGTGGGTGTGTCCCACCACAATCTTGGCAATGGCTGTAGCCCAGCTACCTCCGCCAATGATGGCTATCTTTCCGCAATTATACATTATTGTGCTTTGTCAATCCAATTCTGAACTTCCTCTACTGAAGGCTTCTGTAGCTCGAGCTTGAATTTCTTTACTATCTCACCAATCTTCTGCTGAAGACCCTGAGCCTTTTCATCCTTTATGTCCTGAATGAGGTGGAAGCCTGCCTTGCGCAACACATAGACCCAGTCTTCGGCTACTCCCACTTCGGCCCACTCCTGAACAGAGCTCTGAGGAGCTTTCTTCTCGGGCTTCATCTGTGGGAAGAAGAGTACTTCCTGAATATATGTCTTGCCTGTCATGAGCATGACCAGACGGTCTATGCCGATGCCTATGCCTGATGTTGGAGGCATGCCGTACTGAAGTGCGCGCAGGAAGTCCTGGTCGATAATCATTGCTTCGTCGTCGCCCTTGTCGGCAAGTCGCATCTGCTCCTTGAAGCGCTCTTCCTGATCAATAGGGTCGTTGAGCTCTGAGTAAGCGTTGGCAAGCTCCTTGCCGTTTACCATCAGCTCGAAACGCTCTGTCAGTCCGGGCTTCGAACGGTGCATCTTTGTCAGTGGCGACATCTCTACAGGATAGTCGGTGATGAATGTAGGCTGTATGAATGTGCCTTCGCAGAACTCTCCGAACAGCTCGTCGATGAGCTTACCCTTGCCCATGGTCTCGTCAACCTCCATGCCCTTCTCCTTGCAGAACGCACGAATCTCTTCCTCGCTCTTGCCGTTGCAGTCGAAGCCGGTCTTCTCCTTGATGGCGTCGAGGATAGGCAGACGGCGATAGGGAGCCTTGAACGACACTATCTTTCCGTCAATCTCGCGCTCGGGCTTGCCGTTGACAGCAATACAGATGGTCTCAAGAAGCTTCTCGGTGAACGACATCATCCAGTTGTAGTCCTTGTACTGAACGTAAAGCTCCATACAGGTGAACTCTGGGTTGTGGTTGCGGTCCATGCCTTCGTTGCGGAAGTTCTTGCCAATCTCATAGACACCCTCGAATCCGCCTACGATAAGACGCTTCAGATACAGCTCTGTTGCTATGCGCATGAACATATCTTGATTAAGGGCATTGAAGTGGGTCATAAACGGACGCGCACTTGCACCGCCGGCGATAGACTGAAGGGTAGGGGTCTCCACCTCTGTGTAGCCAGCCTCGTCGAGCACACGGCGAAGTGTGCGAATTACTGTTGCACGCTGCAGGAAGGTGTCTTTCACACCATCGTTAACCACAAGGTCAACATAGCGCTGGCGGTAACGCAGCTCAGGATCGTCGAACTTGTCGTAGGCAACACCATCCTTGTATTTCACGATAGGCAGTGGCTTCAGCGATTTGGAAAGAAGTGAGAGCTCCTTTGCATGAACGGAAATCTCGCCAGTCTGAGTGCGGAACACGAAACCTTTCACGCCAATGAAGTCGCCAATGTCCATCAGCTTCTTGAATACTACATTATAAAGGTCCTTGTTCTCTTCAGGACAGATATCGTCGCGAGTGATGTAAACCTGAATACGACCCTTTGAGTCCTGCAACTCAACGAATGAAGCCTTACCCATGACACGGCGGCTCATCATACGGCCTGCAATGCATACCTCACGTGGCTCTGCATCGTCCTGGAAGTTATCTCTTATTTCAGTAGAAAATGCATTCGTGGGATATTCTGCTGCAGGATATGGGTCAATGCCCATATTGCGCAACTCGTCAAGTGATTGTCTGCGTAAAATCTCTTGTTCGCTTAATTCTAATACGTTCATGTTCCTTTTTAATAATAAATATATGTAATTTGTTTGCAAAGTTAGTTTAATTATGGTAAAATGCCAAATTTTTTTCAAATTTTTGAATTAAACATACCTCCTAAGTACTTTAAAGAGGTTAAAAAACGAAAAATGCATATTTTCTGTGATAAATTTTTCACATTTTTCTTGTAAATGTGCCGAAAACAAACTAACTTTGCAACATTTGAAATTAAGAACTAAAATTATAACTAATTTATTGTTAATCGTAAATACTATTTTTTTATGAGTCAAAAGAGAGTTTACCTGTTCGGCAACGGTAAGGCTGAAGGTAATGCAAAAATGCGTGAGGAACTCGGTGGCAAGGGTGCTAACCTTGCGGAAATGAATCACATCGGTGTTCCCGTTCCTCCAGGTTTCACAATCACAACAGATTGCTGTAATGAATACTATCAGGTAGGTCAGCAGAAGATTATGGAGCTGCTGAACGACGACGTGATGGCAGCTGTAAAGCACATCGAGGGTCTGATGAACTGCAAGTTTGGCGATGCTGCCAATCCTCTGCTCGTCAGCGTACGTTCAGGTGCCCGCGCTTCTATGCCTGGTATGATGGATACCATTCTGAACCTTGGTCTTAACGACGAGGTTGCAGAGGGAATGGCAAAGAAGACCAACAATCCTCACTTCGTTTACGACTCTTACCGTCGTTTCGTTCAGATGTACGGTGACGTGGTTCTCGAAATGAAGCCCGTTAACAAGACCGACATCGACCCATTTGAGGAGATTATCGAGAAGGTTAAGGCTGAGCGCGGCGTTAAGCTGGATAAGGACCTCAGCGTTGATGAGTTGAAGAAGCTCGTTGTTCTGTTCAAGGCTGCCATCAAGGAGCGCACAGGCAAGGACTTCCCCAACGATCCAATCGAGCAGCTGTGGGGCGCTATCTGCGCTGTGTTCCGTTCTTGGATGAACGAGCGCGCTATCCTCTATCGTAAGATGGAAGGAATACCTGACGAGTGGGGTACAGCCGTATCAGTTATGGCAATGGTATTCGGTAACATGGGTGACACCTCTGCTACTGGCGTATGCTTCAGCCGTGATGCTGCTAATGGTGAGAACCTCTTCAACGGTGAGTACCTTGTAAATGCACAGGGTGAGGACGTTGTTGCAGGTATCCGCACACCTCAGCAGATTACAAAGATCGGTTCTCAGCGTTGGGCTGAGCGTGCCGGCATCAGCGAGGAAGAGCGCGTTGCTAAGTATCCTTCTATGGAAGAGGCAATGCCTGAGATCTATGCTCAGCTGAACGGCATTCAGGAGAAGCTCGAGGAGCACTATCGTGACATGCAGGATATGGAGTTCACCGTTCAGGAGGGCAAGCTCTGGTTCCTCCAGACACGTAACGGTAAGCGCACAGGTGCTGCTATGGTTAAGATTGCCATCGACCTGCTCCACGAGGGTAAGATTGATGAGAAGACTGCTATCCTGCGCTGCGAGCCCAACAAGCTCGACGAGTTGCTGCACCCCGTATTCGACAAGAAGGCCCTGTCAAAGGCCAAGGTCATCGCTCAGGGTCTGCCCGCATCTCCCGGTGCTGCCTGTGGTCAGATCGTGTTCCACGCTGACGACGCAGAGGCTTGGCACAACGATGGTCACAAGGTGGTGCTCGTTCGTATTGAAACCTCACCTGAGGACCTCGCTGGTATGGCTTCTGCAGAAGGCATCCTCACAGCACGTGGCGGTATGACTTCTCACGCTGCCGTTGTTGCTCGTGGTATGGGTAAGTGCTGCGTTTCTGGCGTAGGCTCACTCAACGTTAGCTACAAGGACAAGACTGTTGAGATTGACGGCGTTGTATATAAGGAGGGTGACTACATCTCTCTGAACGGTACAACAGGTCAGGTTTATGCAGGCGAAGTTCCAACAAAGGCTGCTGAGCTTTCAGGCGACTTCAAGGAGCTCATGGACCTCTGCGACAAGTACACCAAGCTGCAGGTTCGCACCAATGCTGATACTCCACACGATGCACAGGTAGCTCGCGCTTTCGGTGCTAAGGGTATCGGTCTGACACGTACTGAGCACATGTTCTTCGAGGATAAGAAGATTATTGCTATGCGTGAGATGATTCTCTCTGACAGCCTCGCTGGACGTGAGAAGGCTCTTGCTAAGCTGCTGCCTTATCAGAAGGCCGACTTCAAGGGCATCCTCGAGGCTATGGACGGTCTGCCCGTGAACATCCGTCTGCTCGATCCCCCTCTCCACGAGTTCGTTCCCCACGATCTGGCTGGTCAGGAGACCATGGCCAAGGAGATGGGCGTCAGCCTGGAGACCATCCAGCGCCGCGTAGCTTCTCTTGCTGAGAACAACCCAATGCTTGGTCACCGCGGTTGCCGTCTGGGCATCACCTTCCCTGAGATCACAGCTATGCAGACACGCGCCATCCTCGGTGCTGCTTGCGAACTGAAGAAGGAAGGCAAGAACCCAATGCCAGAAATCATGGTTCCTCTGATTGGTACTCTCTATGAGCTGAAGCAGCAGAAGGAAGTTATCCAGAGCACAGCTAAGGAGGTATTCGCAGCTGAGGGCATCGAGGTAGAGTTCGAGATTGGTACAATGATTGAGATTCCACGTGCTGCCCTGACTGCTGACCGCATCGCTACAGAGGCTCAGTACTTCTCATTCGGTACTAACGACCTGACACAGATGACATTCGGTTACAGCCGTGACGATATCGCATCGTTCCTGCCTGTATATCTCGACAAGAAGATCCTGAAGGTTGACCCATTCCAGGTACTCGACCAGAAGGGTGTTGGTAAGCTCATTAAGTACGCCGTTAAGGCCGGTCGCGAGGTTCGTCCAGAGCTGCGTTGCGGTATCTGCGGTGAGCACGGTGGTGAGCCCAGCTCAGTTAAGTTCTGCGCTAAGATTGGCATGAACTACGCTTCTTGTTCTCCATTCCGCGTGCCCATCGCACGTCTGGCTGCCGCACAGGCTGCTGTTGAGGAGTAAGAAGATTATTCCATATGAATGAAATAGTGAGCGTAACTCTATGCGTAATAGTAAGTTACGCTCACTTTTTGGATTTTACCATAAAGAATTCATTTTAAACAATAATTAGACAACCATGAACATTAAGTATCTAGGTATCTTGGTAGCAGCGGCATTGCTTACTACAAGCCCCGCTGGAGCAAAAGAGAAAAAAGAGAAGAAAGAGAAAGCAAAGACTGAACAGAAGGCTGAAAAGAAGTCTGACAAGAAAGACGAGAAGAAGGCTGAGAAGAAAAAGGAGCCGAAGTATTTCAGCCTTTTCAAGAAGAAAAAGGCACAGCCCAAAGCTGCTCCAAAGGTTGAGAAGCCAGATGTTGACCGCAAGGGTCTCTTCCATGTGACCAAGGTTAAAAACGACTGGTTCTTCCAGATTCCCGACAGTCTTATCGGACGTCAGTTCCTCACAACCACACGATTCACCAGCACACCGGCTCAGAGCGGCATTTTCGGTGGTGAGCAGGTGAACGAACAGACTGTTTATTTCCAGAAGGGTGTTGACGACCAGCTCCTCCTGCGTGCAAACCTTATTATTAATGTAGCCGACAGCGTAGATAAGATTAGTCGTGCCATCACCATCAGCAATGAGAATCCTATCATTGCCTCATTCAAGATTGAGAGTCATAAAGACAGCATATATAAGATTAAGGTAAACTCGTTCTTCAATCAGGACAATCCTGCTATCGCTCTGCCTCAGTATGTGAAGAGACAGTTTGAACTGCAGGGAATGCTGGGCGACATGAGCTATATCGAGGATATCAAGTCGTTCCCAATGAACACCGAGGTGCGCACTGTTAAGACCTATGCCTCAAACAGTCGTTCGCTGCCTTCATCGTCATATACAGGTAAGGTGACCTTCGGACTCAACGTTAGCTTTGTGCTGCTGCCTGAGAAGCCAATGATGCGCAGATATTATGACCCTCGCGTAGGCTTCTTCGTGGACCGTTTCAACAGCTATACTGACGACCAGCAGCGCGTAGAGAGCAAGACGTTCATCACTCGCTGGCGTCTGGAGCCACGTCCAGAGGATGTGGAGAAGATGCGCAACGGCGAGCTCGTTGAGCCACAGAAGCCAATTGTCTATTACATTGACCCTGCAACACCAAAGCAGTGGCGCAAATATCTCATCATGGGTGTGGAAGACTGGCAGAAGGCTTTCGAGAAGGCTGGCTTCAAGAACGCCATCCAGGCTCGCGAATGGCCTGAGAACGACAGCACCATGAGCATGGAGGATGCACGCTTCAGCTGTATTCGCTATCTGGCAAGCCCAATAGCTAACGCCTATGGACCAAATGTTCACGACCCTCGTACAGGTGAGATTATCGAGAGCCACATCTGCTGGTACCACAACGTTATGTCGCTGGTTCACGACTGGTATATGGTTCAGGCAAGCTCTATCGACGAGGCAGCACAGAAGATGAACTACGATGAGGAACTTATGGGACAGCTCATCCGTTTCGTTAGCTCTCACGAGGTGGGCCATACTCTCGGTCTGCGTCACAACTTCGGAAGCTCAAGCACCGTGCCTGTTGACAGCCTTCGTAACAAGGCATGGGTAGAGGCCCACGGTCACACACCAAGTATCATGGACTATGCCCGTTTCAACTATGTGGCTCAGCCTGAGGACAACATCAGTCGCGACGGCATCTTCCCACGCATAGGCGACTATGACATGTGGGCTATCACATGGGGCTACAAGCCAATGTTCGATGCTAAGGACGAGCTGCAAGACCACAAGATGCTCGAGCCAATGGTGCTCGAGTCTCTGAAGAACCGCCGTCTGTGGTGGGGCGATGGAGAAGGGGAGCGCAGAGATCCTCGTCGTCAGACTGAAGACCTTGGCGACGACCCTGTTAAGGCCAGCTATTATGGCATTGAGAACCTTAAGCGTCTGATAAAGAAGCTGCCTGAATATACTAAGGATGACGAGAAGGACATCTACGGCAATGACGTAGCTTCAATGTACAGTGAGGTTCTCAATCAGTTTTATCGCTACTGCGGACACGTGGCTCGCAACATCGGTGGCTATCTGGTAGATGTCAAGACTCAGGGCATGGAAGGCAACGTCTATGAGCCACAGCCTGTGGCCAAGCAGAAGGCAGCCATAAAGTTCCTTGACGAGCAGCTGTTGCACGAGCCCATGTGGCTTCGTGATGTGAACTATGCAAAGCGCATCACTACCGATCCTCAGACCATGACGAAATCTATTGGCGAGGCTGCTGTCTCAACAATGATGAGCCGTCTGCTGGAGCTCAATGAACTCTATACTCCGCAGCAGTATCTTAATGACCTCAGCAAGCTGGTGTTCAGCGAGCTTGACAGCAACAGCAAGGTGACACCTTACCGCATGGCTCTGCATAACAGCATGCTTTCTTATCTGAAACGCTTCTTTAACTATGGCAATGATAAGATTCAGCCTGCCGTGCTCTACACTCTTCAGCAGCTGCAGAAGAAGGCAAAGACAGCGTCAACAGCTGCTCCCGATGCCGACAGCCGTGCTCACTATGCAAATATCTACGACCAGATAGGTCGTCAGCTTGTGTGGAAATAAGATAGTAATACATCCCATTAGAACAATAAAAGGTTGGCGCTTCCTTGTGAGGTGCCAATCTTTTTTATTTATATTGCCATTTGTTTTGTTTGTTCAAATTAAATGATTATCTTTGCCGAATTATTGGTAAAGTCATAACGACGATGCAACGCTACTAAATAATTAAAATTACGATAAATGAAGAAAACTATCCTGCTGTCAACAGCATTCGCTTTGTTCTTGGCGCTGTCGCCAAACAAGGCTTATTCGAGCAACAACAACGATGCCCTTATGGAAGTAAACAACACCGAACAGGCTCCTCAGTCTGAGGCGAAAGCCATAGGCAAGATGTTTACCGACCTTGTGATTAATGGCTCCGATGGGCGCAAACACCGACTGAGCGAGTGGTGTGGCAAGGGCAACTATGTGCTCATAGACTTCTGGGCAAGCTGGTGCGGACCCTGTCGCAGGGAGATGCCCAACGTGGTGAGATGCTACGAGGCATATCACAAGAAAGGCTTCGAGGTTATAGGCATCTCTTTCGATAACAACAAGGCAGCGTGGCTTGAGGCTATAAAGGAACTTAACATGCCGTGGATTCATCTTAGCGACCTGGCAGGGTGGAAGAGTGTAGGGGCTTCAACCTACGGCATCAGGAGCATTCCCTCAAACATACTTCTCGACAAGAATGGAAAAATCATTGCTGTTGACCTTCGCGGCTATGCTCTTGACGAACAATTAGAAAAAATATTCAATAAATAACTAATTCTCTCCTATATCGACAAAAAAATGCAAACGTTTTAGCAAGATTTTGCAATCTCTGCTTTGCAATTCGAAAAATTGTTATTACTTTTGCAGCGTTTTAAAACAAATCACTATTTCTAGGTATATATAGGTTTTTCATTTTATACATTTATTTAACAAAATGGCTAAAGAAAAGAAATTTATCACCTGTGATGGTAACGAGGCTGCGGCTCACGTGAGTTACATGTTCTCGGAGGTAGCTGCTATCTACCCCATCACCCCGTCTTCGCCTATGGCGGAGCATGTTGACGAGTGGGCCGCCCGTGGTCGTAAGAACCTCTGGGGCCAGACCGTCAGTGTTCAGGAAATGCAGTCAGAGGCTGGTGCAGCCGGTGCTGTTCACGGTTCTCTGCAGGCTGGTGCCCTCACCACTACATTCACCGCTTCTCAGGGTCTGCTCCTGATGATTCCTAACATGTACAAGATTGCCGGTGAGCTGATTCCTTGCGTATTCGACGTTTCTGCCCGTACGCTGGCTTCACACTCTCTCTGTATCTTCGGTGACCACCAGGACGTGATGGCTTGCCGTCAGACTGGTTTCGCTATGCTCTGCGAGGGCTCTGTACAGGAGGTAATGGATATGACCGCCGCCGCTCACCTGGCTTCTCTCGAGACCTGTGTACCTTTCGTTAACTTCTTCGACGGTTTCCGCACCTCTCACGAGTATCACAAGATTGAACTGCTCGACCAGGAGGATGTTCGTCCTCTTGTTAAGGAAGAGTACATCAAGCGTTTCCGCGATCGTGCTATGAGCCCTGAGCGTCCTATCACTCGTGGTACCGCTGAGAACCCCGAGACTTTCTTCACACACCGTGAGGCTTGCAATCCTTACTACGATGCAGTGCCCGAGGTTGTTGAGAAGTATCTGGGCGAGCTCTCTAAGATCACAGGTCGTGAGTATCACCTCTTCTCTTACTACGGAGCTGAGGATGCTGACCGCATGATTATCCTGATGGGTTCTGCTACCGATGCTGCCCGTGAGGCTATCGACTATCTGAACGCTAACGGTCAGAAGGTTGGTATGATTTCTGTTCACTTGTATCGTCCGTTCTCTGTGAAGCACCTGCTGGCAGCCGTTCCTAAGACTGTTAAGAAGATTGCCGTATTGGATCGTACCAAGGAGCCCGGTGCTAACGGCGAGCCTCTGTATCTCGACGTGAAGGATGCCTTCTTCGATGTTCAGGATCGTCCTGTTATCGTTGGTGGCCGCTACGGTCTTGGTTCTCACGACACCACTCCCGCTCAGATCATCAGCGTGTTCAACAACCTCGCTATGCCCGAGCCCAAGAACCACTTCACTATCGGTATCGTAGACGATGTGACCTTTACCTCTCTGCCTGAGGTTGAGGAGATTGCTCTCGGTGGTAAGGGTATGTTCCAGGCTAAGTTCTATGGTCTGGGTGCCGATGGTACCGTTGGTGCTAACAAGAACAGCGTAAAAATTATTGGTGACAACACCGACAAGTACTGCCAGGCTTACTTCTCTTACGACTCTAAGAAGTCGGGAGGTTTCACCTGCTCTCACCTGCGTTTCGGTGATACACCTATCCGCTCTACCTATCTGGTAACTACACCTAACTTCGTAGCTTGCCACGTTCAGGCTTACCTCCACATGTACGACGTTACACGTGGTTTGCAGAAGAACGGTCAGTTCCTGCTGAACACCATCTTCGACGCCGACGAGCTCGAGAAGTTCATGCCTAACAAGGTAAAGCGCTACTTCGCACAGAACAACATCACTGTTTATACCATCAACGCTACTAAGATTGCACAGGAGATTGGTCTGGGTAACCGTACCAACACCATCCTCCAGTCTGCATTCTTCCGTATCACCGGCGTTATCCCCGTAGAGCTCGCTGTTGAGAAGATGAAGGCTGCTGCCTTGAAGTCTTACGGAGCTAAGGGTCAGGACGTTGTTGATAAGAACTATGCCGCTATCGATCGTGGTGGTGAGTATGTTCAGCTGACTGTTAAGCCTGAGTGGGCAAACCTGGCTGACGACGCAGAGAAGCAGGACGATGCACCCGCATTCGTTAAGGAGCTCGTTCGTCCTATCAACGCTCAGGCCGGTGACCTGCTGAAGGTTTCTGACTTCGTGAAGCACGGCACCGTCGACGGTTCTTGGGAGGTTGGTACAGCCGCTTACGAGAAGCGTGGTGTTGAGGCCTTCGTTCCCGTTTGGAACAAGGAGAACTGTATCCAGTGTAACCAGTGTGCTTACATCTGTCCTCACGCTGCTATCCGTCCATTCGTCCTCGACGAGAACGAGCTGAAGGGCTTCGCAGCTGCTGCGGATACTCTCGAGATGAAGGCTCCTGCCGCTATGAAGGGCATGCACTTCCGCATCGAGACTTCAGTACTCGACTGTCTGGGTTGCGGTAACTGTGCTGATATCTGCCCAGGCAATCCTAAGACTGGCAAGGCTCTTACCATGGCTCCATTCAATCCTGATGCTGCCGATATGGTTCAGGAGGCTAAGAACTGGGAGTACCTGGTTAAGAATGTTAAGTCTAAGCAGAACCTCGTTGACATCAAGAGCAATGTTAAGAACTCACAGTTCGCTCAGCCTCTGTTCGAGTTCTCTGGCGCTTGCTCTGGTTGCGGTGAGACTCCTTATGTGAAGCTGATCAGCCAGCTGTTCGGTGATCGTCAGATGATTGCCAACGCTACCGGTTGTTCTTCTATCTACTCTGCTTCTATTCCTTCTACACCTTATACTAAGAACGAGAAGGGTCAGGGTCCTGTATTCAACAACTCACTGTTCGAGGACTTCTGCGAGTTCGGTCTCGGTATGGCTCTTGGTAACAAGAAGATGAAGGAGCGCGTAGCTAAGCTGCTCGCTGAGGCTTGCGAGAAGTGCGATGTTACTCCCGAATACAAGGCTCTCGCAGAGGAGTGGATTGCCAACAAGGACGATGCCGACAAGACCAAGGAGATTGCTCCGAAGCTGCGTGCTGAAATCGCTGCTTGCGCTGCCAAGGGTTGCGAAATCTGCAAGGAACTGCAGACCCTCGACCACTACCTCGTCAAGCGCAGCCAGTGGATTATCGGTGGCGACGGTGCTTCTTATGATATCGGTTACGGCGGTCTCGACCACGTCATCGCTTCTGGTGAGGACGTCAACATCCTCGTGCTCGATACTGAGGTTTATTCTAACACCGGTGGTCAGGCCTCTAAGGCTACTCCTCTTGGTGCTATCGCTCAGTTCGCTGCTCAGGGTAAGCGCATCCGCAAGAAGGATCTGGGTATGATTGCTACCACCTACGGTTATGTATACGTAGCTCAGATCGCTATGGGCGCCGACCACGCACAGACCCTCAAGGCTATCCGCGAGGCTGAGGCTTGGCACGGACCTTCCATCATCATCGCCTACGCTCCCTGTATCAACCACGGCTTGAAGGCCAAGGGCGGTATGGGTAAGAGCCAGGCTGAGGAGAAGAAGGCTGTTGAGTGCGGTTACTGGCACCTGTGGCGCTACAACCCCGCTCTGGCCGAGGAAGGCAAGAATCCGTTCAGCCTCGACTCTAAGGAGCCGAACTGGGCTAACTTCCACGACTTCCTGCTGGGCGAGGTTCGCTACCTGTCAGTGAAGAAGGCTTATCCTAACGAGGCCGAGGAGCTGTTCGCTGAGGCACAGAAGATGGCTCAGATTCGCTACAAGAGCTATATCCGTAAGGCAGCTGAAGATTGGTCTGAGTGAGCGTAATGCCAAGCTTGCTTGAGCATTACCGAACGTACGAGCAGTCATGATGTAGTCATAACTGGGAAGATTAAGAAAAAAGTGTGGTCAGGAGTTTTGCTCCTGACACACCTGCCATACAAGAAAAGAGCGGCGCGTCCATTATGGATGCGCCGCTTTTCTTTACATCATAGTCATGCAACTCTGCACTCCCAAGCTTGTCGCTATCGCGGTAAGTATCGCCGCAATTGTCTGCAAAATAAATTTCCACGTTTCGTTCTTCATATTTTTTTATTTGTCAAGAATTAGAGAGTCTGCCACGAGGTGAGAAGTAATATTATAAAAGTATGGTCAAGGTTTCAAAGCCTTGACCATACTTATATGAGTATAGTTGATTGGAATCAGAGTTCGTCGCTGGTTATACCTTTGGGCAACTGACGGCAGTTGTAGCCAGAGGCCATGATTTCGCCGTAGGCACCCGCAGAACGTATAGCTATTAGGTCGCCACGATGGGTCTCGTTAAGGTCGATCTGCTTGGCAAATACATCGGTTGACTCACAGATTGGACCAACAACATCGTAAGACTCAGTGGCGCTATCACTTGACAGGTTTTCAATCTTGTGATAAGCCTGATAGAGAGCAGGACGGATGAGGTCAGTAAAGCCAGCATCAACAATACAGAACTTCTTAAACGCACCTTCCTTTATATATAATGTTCGCGTGATGAGAGAACCACATTGAGCAACGACGGCGCGACCAAGCTCGAAGTGAAGGCTTTGACCTGTACGCAGCTTTAATGTGCGGGCAAAGGTGTCGAAATAGGACTTGAAATCGGCTATGGGCAAACGGTTGGGGTGCTCGTAATCTACACCAAGACCTCCGCCTACGTTTATGTGCTCAACTGTGATGCGATGACGCTCGAGCTCATCCTGAAGCTCGTTGACACGGTTGCAGAGTGCCTTGAAGTCATTCATGTCGAGTATCTGGCTACCAATATGGAAATGGAGTCCAACGACTTGAATGTTCTGAAGACAGGTGGCGTGTTCTATGACAGGAACCATATCACGCATGGCAATGCCAAACTTATTCTCAGCCAAGCCCGTGGTTATATTGGCATGGGTATGAGCACCGACATTGGGATTCAGACGGAAGGCTACGCGAGCAGTCTTACCTTTCTGATGTGCCAGTTGGTTGATGACTTCCAGTTCGGGAATGCTCTCAACATTGAAGCAGAAGATGTTATTGTCAAGTCCAAGGTTTATCTCCCAATCGCTTTTGCCGACACCAGCATATACTATCTTCGAGGCGGGAAAGCCAGCACGAATGCATGCTTCAATCTCACCTCCGCTGACACAGTCGGCACCAAAACCTGCATTGCGGATGATGCGCAGCAGCGAGGGATTTGCATTGGCCTTGACAGCATAGTGAACATGCCAGTTTTCATGACGTTCCACCTCGTCGTTGATGGTCTGCAGAGTCTTGCGAAGCAAATCTGCATCATAGTAGTAGAACGGTGTCCTGATGCTCTGGAATCGCTCTAAAGGAAACTGTCCTTTCATATCTATTTGGGTTTTTAACTAATTTAGTTTTGTGTGTTGTTATAATACGAATATCGTATTCAAAGTTTGTTTTACGACCACGAATTAAATGAATTCTACGAATACTCGTATGGTTATTAATTCGTGGTCGCTAAACTATTTTTATCTTATACTATTTGAACAGCGTGTCGCTGAGTGACTGTAGGGCGCGACGCTTATCTTCCTCACGGATGAGGAATGAGATGTTGTAGTTCGAACCTCCGTAGGAAATCATTCTCACGGGGATGTTCTTCATTGCCTCGAGCACTTTTGTTTCGAAACCGATGTTTGACCAGTCGAGGTCACCAACAACACAGATTACGCACATGCCGGTATCTACTGTTACAGTACCGTATTTCTTCAGTTCATCAACAATCTCGCCAAGATGAGCAGAGTTGTCGATAGACATAGATACGCCAACCTCTGATGTGCAGACCATGTCAATGGGTGTCTGATAGCTCTCGAAAATCTCGAACACTTTTCTGAGGAAACCTGTGGCGAGAAGCATGCGAGATGACTTGATCTTGATGGCGATGATGTTGTCCTTAGCAGCAACAGCCTTAATCTTTCCATACTCAGTGGTATTGGAGATTGTGGTTCCCTCAGCCTCTGGATCCATGGTGTTAAGCAAACGTACTGGTATGCCTGCATACTTTGCTGGCTGAACACAGGTTGGGTGGAGGATCTTTGCTCCGAAGTAAGCGAGCTCAGCAGCCTCTTCGAAGTGGAGCTGATGGACAGGCTCTGTCTTGTCAACAACGCGTGGGTCGTTGTTGTGCATGCCGTCGATGTCGGTCCATATCTGAATCTCCTCTGCGCTGATAGCTGCGCCGATGAGTGATGCTGTGTAGTCGCTACCTCCACGCTGCAGGTTATCTACCTCGCCATAGGCATTGCGGCAGATGAAGCCCTGAGTGATATATACCTGGTGCTGGCCAATCTGATCCATGATAGCACCAAGTTTCTCCTTGATATAGATAGGATCGGGCTCGGCATTCTTGTCAGTACGCATAAAGTCAAGGGCATTGACAAGTACAGCATCGATGCCCTGCTCGCGCATATAGTTGACAACCATGTTTGTTGATATCATTTCGCCCTGTGCCACGATGCTCTTCTCTTCGAACGAGGTGAAGAGCTCCTTGGTGAATGAGCGCAGATACTGGAATTCCTCGCGCAGGAAATCGGCTGTCTGCTGCTTTAACTCAGCGTTAGCATAGAGCTCATCCAGATGGCGCAGATATTTCTGCTCCAGACGGTTGATAACCTCGTTGGCACCATCGGGATTCTTCTTGTAGAGATAGTCGGAAATCTCGACAAGAGAGTTAGTAGTGCCTGACATGGCTGAAAGTACTACAAAAACGGGCTCACCTGACTTGGTGACCAGTGAGGTCACTTCTTTCATTCTTTGTGGCGATCCTACAGAGGTACCACCAAACTTCATCACTTTCATAGTCGTACTATTATTATATTTGTTGTTTTCTTTATTGACAGTTAATATTAAGACTCGAGAATCATAATTGGTTCGTCGTTGCTTTCCTGAACAGGTTCTTCTTCAAGATTTTCTTCAATCTGCATCTTGTTATAGTCGCTGGTCATTTCCTCTATGCGACCATCAACACAGCGATACACGATGCCTGGGAACTCTTCGAGCAGAGGCATGTTGTGGGTTGACATGATGACAGCCGTACCTGTTTGAGCTATGTGACGCAGAATCTCCATGATGGTGTGTGCTGTCTCAGGGTCGAGGTTGCCCATGGGTTCGTCGGCCACAATCATTTTTGGACTATTGAGGAGGGCACGGGCAATGGCTACACGCTGCTGCTCACCTCCAGACAGCTCATGAGGCATGCAATTCATCTTTGACTTCATACCTACGAGTTCAAGCACTTCAGTAATGCGCGCATCGACATCAGCTTTCTTCCAGCCTGTGGCACGAAGCACGAATCGCAGATTCTTATAGATTGTTCTATCGGTAAGAAGCTGAAAGTCCTGAAAGATGATACCCATCTGTCGACGCAAGGCAGGTATATGCTTGCGACGTAGGGTAGTGAGGTCTGTGTCTAGCACCATTGCTGTATCAGCTTCTTTGACATCGAGCTCGAAGTAGAGTGTCTTCAAGAGTGAGCTCTTGCCTGAACCAACACGTCCTATGAGATAGACGAACTCGCCTTCATCAACCTTGAAGTCAACATCGGAGAGTATTTTTGAACCGTCCTGCTGATATATGTTTACGTTTTTATATTCAACTAACATGTCATTATTGCCTTTTAAAGATAATGATTAATCCATTGTGCCAGCAGCCTTTGCCTTGCGACGTTGGGCATCCCAGTTAGGGTCGTGGCGGCGATGAAGCTCTTCTGCCAGTTGCTCTATGCGAAGACCTTTACTTGTAAGAAGCACCATGAGATGATAGAGCATGTCGGCACCTTCGTAGATGAGATGCTCGTTGTCGCCATTTGTGGCTTCTATGACGGTCTCAAGGGCTTCTTCGCCCAATTTCTGAGCCATCTTGTTAACACCATCGCGGAACAGTTTTGTGGTATAGCTGCCCTCGGGCATCTCAGTGTGACGCTTGTCAATGAAGTCCTGAAGCTCGGAAAGGAATGAAATGGCACTCAAGCCATTGTTCTCCTCACCCCAGCAGGTGTCTGTGCCTGTGTGACAGGTAGGTCCGTCAGGAGTAGCGCGTACAAGTAATGTGTCGTGGTCGCAGTCGGACTTTATACTTACAAGATGAAGGAAGTTACACGAGGTCTCGCCCTTAGTCCAAAGGCAGTTCCTTGAGCGGCTCCAGAATGTCACTTTGCCTGTGGCGAGGGTCTTCTGATAAGCCTCTTCATTCATATAGCCAAGCATCAGCACGTTGCGTGTGTTGGCATCTTGTATTATTGCCGGCACGAGTCCGTCACATTTTTTGAAATCTATTTCCATAGTTGTATTTTGACTGTTTCGCTATTTACTATTTCATATGTTTACAATCTCACATTTATGCCTTCATCAAGCAGGTATTGCTTTAGCTCTGGGATGAGTATCTCTCCGAAATGGAAGACGCTTGCTGCCAGTGCTGCGTCGGCTTTTCCTTTAATGAACGTGTCGCGGAAGTGCTCTTTACTCCCTGCGCCGCCACTTGCAATAATTGGTATAGAGAGCTTGTCGGCTAACTTGCTTATGGCTTCGTTTGCATAGCCAGTCTTAACGCCATCGTGATTCATGCTCGTGAAGAGTATCTCGCCAGCACCTCGCTCCTGTGCTTCATAAGCCCACTGGAACAGGTCGAGTTCAGTACGTTCGCGTCCGCCTTTCAGATAGCAATGCCATGGGGTATGGAGTGGATCGTTTTCGTCATCCATCCTTGCGTCGATGGCGCATACACATACTTGTGAGCCGAAATGCTTGGCAATCTCGTCGATAAGTTCCGGATGACGTATGGCAGCGCTGTTGATGCTCACCTTGTCGGCTCCAGCATATAGGAGTCGCTCAACATCGCTCAGCTCGTTGATGCCACCGCCCACGGTGAATGGTATGTTAATAGCTTTTGCCACACGTGACACCATGTCGGTGAACGTCTTGCGCTCCTCAAACGATGCTGTGATGTCAAGGAACACCAGCTCGTCGGCACCAGCATCGCTGTAGGCTTTACCCAGTTCAACAGGGTCGCCAGCTCTACGCAGGTTGACGAAGTTTGTTCCTTTAACTGTTTCTCCGTTTTTTACGTCCAGACAAGGTATGATTCGCTTTGCTAAACTCATGGTTATATGTTGTGTTCAGATGCTTTAATATTTTGCTCAGATACGTTCAATTGTCTCTTTAAGCTCTATCAGGTCAATCTTTCCTTCATAGATGGCTTTGCCAAAGACTACTGCAGGAATGCCATCTTGCTGAAGAGCAACGATATCTGATATGGAGCTGACACCGCCGCTTGCTATCAGGTGAAGGTCGGGATATGCCGCCATCACTTCCTTGTATAACTGGTTAGCTGGTCCGGCAAGTGTTCCGTCTTTGGAAATCTCTGTACAGAGAACATTCTTCACACCCATATCGACATACTGTTTAAGGAATGGGAGTAATGACATCTTTGAATCCTCAAGCCATCCGTTAATGCTTATGAACCCGTTTCTTACGTCTGCTCCAAGAATAATCCTGTCTGAGCCATATTTCTTCAGCCAAGATTCAAAAAGCGAAGGATTGCTCACGGCTATTGAACCCACGGTAACCATAGAAGCACCACAATTGAACGCCTGTTCTATATCTTCGTCAGTCTTAATGCCACCGCCGAAATCGACTATTAGACTGGTCTCTGTCGTTATGGCTTTGAGTGCATCGCTGTTAACTATATGCTTTGACTTAGCTCCATCAAGGTCAACGACATGAAGACGGGTATAGCCTAAACGCTCGAAGTTCTTTGCTATCTCGACAGGCGAGTCACTATAGACCGTCTTTGCGTCATAGTCGCCCTTGATCAAGCGCACGCACTGGCCGTTTATTATGTCAATAGCGGGTATAAGTTCTATCTTCGTAGTCATTTCCTTTTCTCCTTTATCAGCTTGTTCTTTTCTCCTTTGATAGCTTATTCTTGAGTTATCAACTATTCGTTACTGAGCTATTGATAAGAAGTTCTTCAGTATCTGCTCTCCAACACTTCCGCTCTTCTCTGGATGGAACTGCGTTGCAAAGAAATTATCTTTATGAATAGCTGCGGAATAGGGCGTGATATAGTCTGCTGTTGCGATGGTCTCCTTGCAGAGTGGCACATAATAGCTGTGTACGAAATAGACATACTTGTCTTCTATGCCATTCATCAAAGCTGATTTCGTGTCATATAGCTTGTTCCAGCCCATGCATGGCACTTTGTCTTCATGACGAGTAGGGCAGAAACGCTTCACCTCAGTATCAAAGATACCGATGCAGGCAACATCGCCTTCTTCAGAATGTTTGCATAGTAGTTGCTGACCTACACAAATGCCTAAGACTGGCTGACATAGTGAACGTATTACCTCGTCAAGATTTCTTGCGCGAAGATACTCCATGGCACTACGAGCTTCGCCCTGACCAGGGAAAATCACACAGTCTGCGCTTTTCAGTTGTTCTGCATCATCAGTAAGCAATGGCTCCACACCTAAACGGTTGAATGCGTTGATGACTGAGCAGATGTTGCCAGCATTATATTTGACTATTGCAATATTCATTTTAGCTGAAGATGATGGTCTTATTCTTGTAAGTGAGAATCTTTCTTTGTATGTGCTTTGAGACAGCTCGTGAGAGCACAATCTTTTCCAGATCCTTACCTTTAAGCACGAGACTCTCAGGCGTGTCCTTATGTGTTATGCGTGCCACGTCTTGCTCTATGATTGGACCTGCGTCGAGTTCTGCTGTTACATAGTGACTCGTGGCACCGATAATCTTCACTCCGCGTTCCCATGCCTGATGGTAGGGCTTTGCTCCAACGAAAGCTGGAAGGAACGAGTGGTGAATGTTGATGATATGGTGTGGATAGGCAGCTATCATGTCGTCACTTATTATCTGCATGTATCTTGCAAGTACGATGAATGTTACTTTCTCCTTCTTCAGAAGGTCCATCTCTGCCTGTTCCACTTCAGCCTTATTTGAATGGTCTTTCTTTATGCTCCATACATGATATGGAATGCCGAACTGCTCAGCTACATAACGCAAGTCCTCGTGGTTAGAGACAATGCAGGGTATGTCAACATCGTACTCTCCGGCTTTCCATCTTGCAAGCAGATCATAAAGACAGTGGCTCATCTTGCTGACGAAGATTGCCATACGAGGACGCTGGTCGCTGAAATAAAGGTTGAACTCCATCTGATAACGCTGTGCATAGAGCGTCTTTATGTATTCGTTAATCTTTTCTCGTGGAATAAGAAAACCATCAAGTTCCCATTGTATACGCATGAAAAACATACCATCCTGATGGTCAACATATTGGTCAAGGTCAACGATGTTACCTTGGTTATCCGTGATAAATTTTGTAACTTCTGATATAATGCCTTGCTGATCTGGGCAATGCAGAAGAAGAATAGCTGTTGGCTTCATTCCTTATATGTTATTTTATTAAGTCTATTTCAACGTGCAAAATTACATAAATAATTCGAGTTTATTGTCCTTTATAGTGAAAAATGCATTTTTTTTTCGATAAAAGAAACAAAAACGTATAAACAACACGTTTAAATACACTAAGAAACAAGTTTCACGAGTTTTACGTCTTTTTCTAATACTTGTACCAAGTATAGCCAGATAGCGTAAAACCCGTGAAAATTGTTTTGAATGAAATGGTTATCAGTTGTTTACCGTTCCACCAACAATATCAAGAAGCTCGCTCGTGATTGCCTGTTGACGGCTCTTGTTGTATTGCAGGTTCAGCTGACGCAACAACTCATCAGCATTATCTGTAGCAGTCTGCATGGCCACCATGCGTGCTGCATGCTCAGAAGCCACGTTGTCGAGTAGGGCCGTGTAGAGCATCAGATGTCCCATCTTCGGTATGAGCTGCGACAGAACAGTATGCATGTCTGGCTCAACTATGAAGTTGTCGTTCAGAGGCTTAACCTCATTTTCGTTCACCTCGCGTTTGCGACCGTGTTGCTTCAGATAGTCCATTGCCTTCTTCGTGACAACGTTCGAACTAAGGTCGCGCTCATGATCGCTGTTCAGTTCGCTCTCGATGTCAATGGGAAGGAAAGTCTTGTGTGTAAGAACCTGTGAACCAGCACTTTTGAAGTGGTGATAAATAAGCTCTACTTTGTCAATCTCTCCTTTAGCGAAACGCTCTCCCAGTTCCATGGCCAGGTCGATGCATTGCTTCACATTGGGATGGTCAACCAGATCGGCCAAGTCGCACTTTACGATGCAGCCCATTTTGCGAGCTTTCTCAGCCACCTTGCGCCCTATAGGATAGACCTCAACATTGTCCTTGCCTAACTCAGCGGAAAGAGCCTCTGTTGCTTTGGTCATAGTCTTGATGACATTCGCATTAAAGCCGCCGCAGAGTGAAGAATTGCTGGAGAAAACAACTAACGCAACTCGCTTGACAGGACGCTCCTGATCATAGATGGTCTGTGCCTCAGCCTCTGCTGCCAAGAACGATTTCAAGATGTGCTCCAGCATCGTCTCATATGGCAGCATATTCTGTATAGCCACCTGAGCATGATGTAGCTTAGAGCTTGCCACCATTTTCATCGCGCTCGTAATCTTGCGCGTTGAATTTACAGAGGCTATACGTCCTTTAATCTCTTTCAGACTTGGCATAGGCTATTAAGCTTTGTAGGTCCCAGCGATATCAGCCATTACAGCTTCTATCTTCTTAGTTGTCTCGTCGTCAATCTTACCTGCGGTGAGTGTCTCTATTACCTCAGGATTCTGAGTGCGCAACTTGTCGAGAAACTGATCCTGGCATTGGCGAACCTTGTCAATAGGTACCTGACGCATCAGACCATGAACGCCACAGTAGAGGATAGCAATCTGTTCACCAACTGGCATTGGGCTGTACTGCGGCTGAATGAGCAACTGGTTGTTCTTACGTCCACGGTCAAGTGTCATAGCTGTAACGGCATCCATATCAGAAGAGAACTTCGAGAATGCTTCAAGCTCACGATACTGTGCCTGGTCAATCTTCAGAGTACCTGCCACCTTCTTCATAGACTTAATCTGAGCAGAGCCGCCTACACGTGACACAGAGATACCTACGTTGATTGCCGGACGGAAGCCCTGGTTGAAGAGGTCGCTCTCAAGGAATATCTGTCCATCGGTGATTGAGATAACGTTTGTCGGGATGTATGCCGACACGTCACCTGCCTGTGTCTCGATAATTGGAAGAGCTGTCAGGGAACCGCCACCACGAACATGTCCTTTCATGCAATCGGGCAGGTCGTTCATCTTTTCAGCCACCTCCTGCTGTTCGTTAATCTTTGCAGCACGCTCCAACAGACGGCTATGCAAATAGAACACGTCTCCAGGGTATGCCTCACGTCCTGAAGGACGGCGCAAGATAAGCGATACCTCACGATAGGCTACAGCCTGCTTCGACAGGTCGTCATAGACAACGAGTGCAGGATAGCCTCGGTCACGGAAATATTCACCTATGGCAGCACCGGCAAATGGTGCGTAGTACTGCATGGCAGCAGGGTCAGAGGCTGTAGCTGCAACAACGATGGTGTAGGGCAGGGCACCGTGGTCCTTGAGCGTCTGCACAAGGGCAGCTACGGTAGATGCTTTCTGACCTATTGCTACGTAGATGCAATATACAGGTTTTCCTGCTTCATAAAAACTCTTCTGGTTGATGATGGTATCGACAGCTATAGCAGTCTTACCTGTCTGGCGGTCACCAATAATGAGCTCACGCTGTCCACGGCCAATGGGAATCATTGAGTCAACAGCTTTCAGACCAGTCTGAAGCGGCTCTTTAACTGGCTGACGATAGATAACGCCAGGAGCCTTGCGGTCCAGAGGCATCTCGAACGCTCCAGTGAGATCTATATCTCCCTTGCCGTCAATAGCCTTACCCAGTGGGTTGATGACACGGCCAAGCATGTTGTCGTTAACAAGGATAGATGCAATTCGGCGTGTACGCTTTACTGTCATTCCTTCCTTGATGCCCGATGTTGTTCCAAGAAGCACACAACCTACGTTGTCTTCCTCCAGGTTCATCACGATAGCCATGGTGCCGTTCTCAAACTCCAGCAGTTCGTTAGCTTCAGCATTACGAAGACCATAGATGCGCGCAACACCATCGGAAACCTGCAATACTGTGCCAATCTCGTCGAATTGCGCATTATCGCTGATTCCTTTTAGCTGGTCAAGAAGTACCTGACTGACTTCGCTTGGTTTAATTTTATCTGACATTGTTTTTTATTTCTTTAGTGTATTAAGAATTGAGTTGAGTTTCGATTTGACACTTGCGTCCATGCGATATGTGTCGTATTCGAGGACGAATCCTCCGATTATCTCGGGGTCAACCTCTGTTTCAAACTCCACAATACCTTTAGTGCGGCTCTCCACCATGTGTCGCATCTTCTGTTCCGTTTCTGGAGCTACAGCAACAGCGGTGGTGAGTTTACCACGGATGACGTTCTTCTGCTTACGATAGAGCGTGATGTACGAATTTGCCATGAACTGAATCATGTTCTCGCGGTCTTCCTTAAGCACAAGTGCTATGAAGGCTTTGGTAAGAGGAGAGGCACTATCACCACCTACGGCAGTTTCAAGCAACATCAGCTTCTTCTCCTTTGCGAGCATCGGATTGTCTATCGTATGGCGAAGAGCTGGAACTTCTATGTAGCTCTTAGCCAAGAGCTGCATGTTAGCATACACAGTATCTTCGATGTTCGTATCAGTAGCACTCTTTAGAAGAGCGCGTGCGTATCGAACCGATATGACTCCTATATCCATACGCAAAAACGTTTAGTTTTTAGCAGAGACATCATCCAGCATACGGTTGATGAGATCCATCTGTGAGGCATTATCTTTCAAATTGGCACGAAGCACTTTCTCTGCAATCTCCACACTCAGGGCAGCTACCTGACTACGAATGTCGGCGATGGCAGCTTTCTTCTCCTGTTCTATGGCTACACGGGCATCATCAAGCAGACGTGCTCCTTCCTGACGTGCTTTTTCCTGTGCTTGTTCTACGATAGCCTCACGAGTCTCGGCAGCCTCTTTCAATATCTGAGCCTGTTTTTCACGAGCCTCCTGTAAGATGGATTCACCTTCTTTCTGTATATTGGCCAAGCGTTCGTTTGCCTCATGAGCTTTGCGTAATGATTCATCAATGAAAGCTTTGCGTTCGCTCACCATCGAGGTGATGACGGGAAACCCGAACTTCCACAGGATGAACAGCACCACGAAAAACGTCAGTGACATCCAAAACAGCAGACCAGTACTCGGAATCAATAAATCCATACGCTGAATATTCCTTTATTATGGTTTAGCTTTTCACTATTGTTTAGAGGCACATGAATGCGATCACGGCAGCGAACAGAGCAACACCCTCAATAAGAGCTGCTGCGATAATCATGTTAGTCATCAACTTACCGATAACCTCTGGCTGGCGAGCCATTGCATCCATGGCAGAACCACCAATCTTACCGATACCAATACCTGCGCCAATAGCTGCGAGACCTGCGCCAACAGCAGCGCCAAACTTTGCAACACCTTCGATTGCTAATAATGTTGTAATCATAATTGTAATGTTTTTTAGTTATTATTTTATGTTTATTGTTTAATATCGAATATCGAATCGATTAATGCTCATGTCCTTCGGGAACGGCTTTGGCCATGCCGATGAACACGGATGAGAGAAGGGTGAACACCATGGCCTGAATGAAGCAGACCAAGCATTCCAGACACATCATGAAGATAGCCATGATAACGCTCACGGCACTCATGCTATAGAACACGCCTACTGACATTGATGCCACCAGGAATATGATACATGGCATAGCTACTGCTATGGCATGACCAGCCATCATGTTGGCAAAGAGTCGGATCATCAGGGCAAAAGGTTTCGTGAATATTCCCACGAACTCGATTACTGGCATCAATGGTACGGGACACTTTAGAAGGAAGGGCACCTCAGGCCAGAATATTTCTTTCCAATAGTGTTTGCTGCCCGAGAACTGTACAACGACAAAAGTACACAAAGCCAGAATAAATGTCACGGCTATGTTACCAGTCACATTGCCAGAACCAGGAGGGAATGGAATAAGACCCATCACGTTGCAGGTGAAGATAAAGAAGAAGCAAGTAAGCAGATAGGGCGTGTATTTCTCGTAGCCCTTACCTATTCCAGGCTTGATGATATCATCAACTACATACATGACCATCATTTCGATGAGTCCCACAAAACCACTCGGAGCCTCGTCGGAAGCCTGATGACGCTTATACCAGCGGGCACTGAACAGAATGCAGCACAGCAGTAAAGCCGCATTGATAAACATCACGGCAACTGTCTTCGTGATAGATAGGTCAAGTACAGGCTCACCATTCTCAACAATCTGTCCCTCATGATCACCCTCAGCAGCAATCTCAGTCCATAAGGCTTAGGTGCATGACCATGCGCAGCCTCTTCAAAACGAGTCGAACTGAAGACATGCCATCCTGTGGAGCTCTTCACGATGACAGGCAGTGGGATAACAATGCTGTTCTCACCTTCACCATACACATGCCATTCGTGCGAATCCTTGATATGCTCAAGCACCACCTCCTTGGCACTAAAGTCTGCTGCTGTGGCAACAGGCGTCAGCGCTAATAGCAGTAATGCTGTGATAATCAGTCGTTTGATGTGATACATTGATAAATGTTTGTCTTTAATATTAATGTCTTAGCCAGAGGGAAATAACAACCGTTGTCGCGTACATTATTAAATATATTATAGCGAACATCATGGCATCTTCCCTGTTCTCCTTGAGTAGGATTACTATTCCCGCCAGTGTGCCTACAAGCACCAATCTGATGACTGTCATTGCCAAACAGAACTGAGCCAGATATGTAGGCGAATGCTTCTTGACAAAGTCAAAGCCCATCACGTGGGCTGTACCCAACAGGGATAGAAGCAGCACAGCGAGGATATACTCCATGAGGGTTAGACAGCCTTTTCTATACAGATAGATACTTCGTTTTTCTGTACTTCTACAAAACCGCCAAGCACCTCAAGCTGTTGACCGTCATATTCCACGATGCCTTTCTGCAACGTAGAAATAATGGGCGCGTGGTCTTTGAGAATCTCAAACTGTCCTCTTGTGCCAGGCACTTTGACACGCTCCACTTCACCGGTGAATTCTATTCTCTCAGGAGATACTATCTTTAGTTTCAGCATAATTCTTCTTTCCTTTTTCTAGATTGACTAGACTGACTAGATTAACTAGGTTGACTAGACTGACTAGATTCTCTAGAATTATCCTTTTGCAGCTTCCAGCAGTTTCTTTGCCTTTTCCTTGGCGTCCTCGATGGTTCCCACGTTGAGGAATGCCTGTTCTGGCAGGTCGTCCACTTCACCGTTAAGAATAGCATTGAAGCCCTTGATGGTCTCTTCGATGGGCACCATAACGCCTGGCAGACCTGTGAACTGTGATGCCACAGCAAACGGCTGACTGAGGAAACGCTGTACGCGGCGTGCGCGGTTCACGGTCAGCTTGTCCTCGTCTGAGAGCTCGTCCATACCGAGAATAGCGATGATGTCCTGCAACTCCTTGTAGCGCTGCAGTATCTCCTTCACGCGCTGTGCACAATCATAGTGGTCTTTGCCTACAATCAGTGGGTCAAGGATACGTGATGTTGAGCCCAGTGGGTCCACAGCGGGATAGATGCCCAGCTCGGCAATCTTACGGTCGAGCACGGTGGTAGCATCAAGGTGGGTAAAGGTTGTAGCAGGAGCAGGGTCTGTCAAGTCGTCGGCAGGCACATATACTGCCTGTACTGATGTGATAGAGCCTTTCTTCGTAGAGGTGATTCGCTCCTGCATGGCACCCATCTCCGATGCCAGCGTCGGCTGATAACCTACGGCTGACGGCATACGTCCGAGCAGAGCTGATACCTCTGAGCCTGCCTGTGTGAAACGGAAGATGTTGTCAATGAAGAACAGAATGTCGGCAGCGCCACCATCCTTACCTCCGTTGTCGCGGAATCCCTCGGCAACGGTCAGTCCTGACAGGGCTACTGATGCACGTGCGCCTGGTGGCTCGTTCATCTGTCCATAGACAAGTGTTGCCTGACTTTTCTTAAGCTCTTCAGGGTCAACGAGAGAGAGGTCCCATTTGCCCTGTTCCATTGCCTCGCGGAACTTTTCTCCATAGCGTATAACGCCAGACTCAATCATCTCTCGAATGAGGTCGTTACCCTCACGTGTGCGCTCACCCACACCTGCGAACACAGAGAAACCATTGTGTCCCTTAGCGATGTTGTTGATGAGCTCCATGATGAGCACGGTCTTACCTACACCGGCACCTCCGAAGAGTCCAATCTTACCACCTTTCATGTAAGGCTCCAGCAGGTCGATGACTTTGATACCTGTGGCAAGAATCTCTTTCTTCGTTGACAGCTCCTCGAACTCTGGAGCTTCGCGGTGAATAGGATAGGCGCCCTTCATGTCGAGCTGTTTCATACCGTCAATAGGCTGACCTATTACGTTCAGCATACGACCCTTGATCTGGTCTCCCGCAGGCATTACGATTGGCGAGCCCATTGGTTCTGCCTCCAGTCCGCGCTGCAGACCGTCGGTGTTGTCCATTGCCACGCAACGTACAGTATCTTCGCCGATGTGCTGCTGCACTTCGACGATAAGTTCCTTGCCTTGTCCTCTGTCGATGCGTAATGCCTCGTGAATTTTGGGTAACACTTTCTCGGCATCAAGTCCTTTTGTGTCGAAATAAACGTCGATGACAGGACCGATAATCTGAGAAATACGTCCTTTGATTTGTGACATAAGCGAATTTAAGTGTTATAATATTAGTCTTTTAGGTTTATTTTTCTGCAAAGGTAAGAAAAAGTTTTCATTTCCAACTAATATTTTGAGAAAAAAAACATAAAAAAAAGCTCCGCATTAGCAGAGCTTATTAATATTGTGGAAATCACAGGTAATACTATGTTTCTCTTATAGACCTATTCGTTTGTTGTGGCTGTAGTATTTTCGGCTTTTGCTTCCGCAGGCTTGATGTTTGGAAGCTCCAGTCCTATGCCTTTCTTCTTGTCAACAACCTTCAGTATAAGACCGAGCACAAGTGCAGCTACGCCGAGTCCGGCAAACATTACCAATGGTACTGTATGGTCGAGTTCTGTTGCTGCCGTGCCCTCTGGGTTAGTAGCATCGAGAATCTTTCCGTAGAGGGTGGGGAAGAGCCACAGTCCTATGTTCTGCACCCAGAATATCATAGCATAAGCCGAACCGATAATCTTGGCGTCAACAAGCTTGGGCACGCTTGGCCAGAGTGATGCAGGCACGAGCGAGAACGAGCTGCCGAGCACAAGAATTGTCACATAAGCAATGATGACGCCTCCTACTGTTGAGTCCTTGAACAGAGGCAGGATGAATGCGAATGTGAGGTGGCAGGCGATGAGAAGCAGCGAGCCGAGCACGAGCATCGAAGCTGCTTTACCCTTGTGGTCAACATAGCTGCCGAGAATTGGGGTGATGAGTACGGCCAGAAGTGGGAACACGGCGAAGATAGAGCCAGCCGACTGAGTCATGTAGCCTATGAAGCAATAAACAACGAGCGATACTACCGAGATGCCCAGCAGAGTGTACTTCATGTTTGCCTTCTTCTGGAAGTTGCTTGCGAAACCTGTGGCTGCTACGAACAGCGAGATGACATACTGTATCATGGTTATGCTTCCGCTTGCCCAGAACGAGTCTGGATCGGGAGCCACGAGCGTCAGGTTACACTGGAGCATGTTTGTGGCATACTTCTGGAATGGGAATATCGCGCTGTAGTAAAGCACACAGAGCAGAGCCACGAGCCAGAATCCGCTTGATGTGATAATCTGCCACAGGTCGCTAATCTTGAATGGGTCGTCCTTCTCCTCTGCCTCGCCAGTCTGTGAGTCAAGCTTGCGGTCCATGAAGAAATAAACGATGGTCATGATAAGTGCGATACACATCAGTACCACGCCGAATGCAACTGAACGGCTCACGCTTATCTCTCCGCCCAGACGAGCGAAATATGGTGAGAAAATCATACATGTGGCCACGCCCAGACGAGCGAGTGCCATCTCTGAGCCCATTGCCATAGCCATCTCACGACCCTTAAACCACTTCACGATACCGCGGCTCACGGTGATGCCGGCCATCTCACAGCCGCATCCAAAAATCATGAATCCGCTGGCAGCCAGCTTTGCTGAAGCGGGCATGTCGGCAGCAAATGGAAGCACGTCGAGCCATTCCAAACCGAATGGTGCCGACCAGTTAAGGTGATTGGTAAACCAAGCCTCGAGTCCGCTTCCTACGAATGCGTCGCTAACTGCATACCATTTGATGCATGCACCAACGAGCATCACGGCAGCAGAGAGGATGGCTGTGAAGCGTACGCCCATCTTGTCGAGGATGATGCCTGCGAAGATGAGGAAGAATGCAAACACGTTAAGGAATACCTCAGCGCCCTGCATGCGTCCGAAAGCGCCCGATGACCAACCGAGCTCTGTCTGCATCAAGTCTTTGATAGGCGAGAGAATGTCCATAAAGATATATGAACAGAACATGGCAAGTGCCAGCAGCAGAAGGGCTGTCCAGCGTATGCCTGCTGAGTCTCTCAGCGTTTTTTGTAATGTTTGTGCCATTTTTTCTTTTTTTTCTTTTTGTTTATTTGTTTGTTATCGTAATTGTTATCATTGTTTTCGTGTCTTTGTCTATGGCGCACTGGTTGGATGTTCTCAGTCCCACGAGCCATATAATATTATTGTCGGCATCGGTAACCACCAACTGTCTCATCTTGTCGCTCACAGGCATCTTTATGTCTGTCAGGTAGTCGCTCACGAGCTTCGAGCCTTTCATGCCGAAGGGAATGAAGCGGTCGCCATTGGCTATGTGGCGCAGAGTTAGTGGAAACCTTACTTTTGCTGCATCAAGCGTAGCCAGACTGCTGTCGCGGCTTATCTCCACCTTGTCGCTTATTTTTACGCGTAGCTTCCTGCCGTCTGCCAGCGCATAGGTGCCGTCTTCTGGTACAACAAACGGCTTCATTTCTTCTTTCTTCTCTGATAGCACCAGACTGTCGCGGTCCTTGAACAGCGTGTGGCCTTCCGACTCCCAGCATTTTCCTGATGGTCTGTCGAGGCGTGTGGCTATCTGCCTAATTGTTGCGGGCGAGAAACCATAGTTCTTAAGCCATTCGTAGAGAGTGCATTGTGGCGAAGGCGTCGTAAGCAGATCGTCAATATTAATTGATGTGCCGCCGTCCTTCAGCATCCTGTCTAAGTCTTCGCTAATCTTGGCGTCATATACAGCCTCTGCCTCCGTCATCTGCTGCTGCATGGTGAGTATGTTCTCCACGGCGTTTGGCGCAATCTCCTTGAGCATTGGCAGAACGATGTTGCGAACCTTGTTCCTCATCACATCGTTCACCATGTTCGTGCTGTCCGTGACATAGTCCTGTCCTTCAGCCTTGAGCCATGATTCTATCTCGTCTCTGCTCACACAGAGTAGCGGACGGATAATCTTTCCGCGAACAGGATGGATGCCTGTCATTCCATGAATGCCTGTGCCTCTCAGCAGGTTTATGAGCACCGTCTCCACGTTGTCGTTCTTGTGGTGGGCCACGCATATTCCCTCGGCATTCAAGTCCCTGCGCAGCTGTTCGAAGTAGTTGTAGCGCAGGTCGCGTGCAGCCATCTCTATGCTTACCTTATGCAGCTCGGCATAGGCCTTAGTGTCGAAATGAGCCAGATGGCATTCCACGCCCATCTTCTTGCAAAGGTCGGTCACAAAACGCTCGTCGCGGTCGGACTCTTCGCCTCTGAGATGGAAGTTGCAATGAGCCACACAGACGCTGTAGCCCAGCCTTGTCATTGCCATGAGCAACGCCACGCTGTCAGCACCTCCGCTCACCGCCAGGATATAAAGTCGTTCCTTGTTGAGCAGCCCGTTTCTTTTGATGTATTCTTCTACCTTATTCAACATAGAGGACAAGACCTTTCAAGTACTCTCCTTCTGGGTGATAGATGTTTATGGGATGGTCTGCCGGCTGGTGCAACTGGTGCAAAATGCGCACCTTGCGGTGGGCCAGGGCTGCCGCGGTGAAGACTGCGTTGCGGAAGTTGTCTTTCGTTACCACTTGGGAACAAGAGAATGTGAAGAGTATTCCGCCTTTCTGAATCTTCTCGAAAGCCTTCATGTTCAGACGGGTGTAGCCCTTCAGGGCGTTGTGCAAAGCTCCACGGTGCTTGGCGAATGCAGGCGGGTCGAGAATTATCAGGTCGTAGTTGCTGCCTGCCTCGTCAAGATATTTGAACGCATCCTCGCAGAAAGCATCATGACGCTTGTCGCCAGGGAAGTTCAGCTCAATATTGCTGCGAGTGAGCTCTATGGCTTTCGCTGAGCTGTCCACGGAGTGTACGAGGTTTGCTCCGCCTCTCATGGCATAGACCGAGAAGCCGCCTGTGTAGCAGAACATGTTCAGCACGTCTTTTCCGTGGCTATAGGTCTCCAGCAGCGAACGGTTGTCGCGCTGGTCAACGAAGAATCCAGTCTTCTGACCTCTGAGCCAGTCCACTCGGAACTTCAATCCGTTCTCTATGCCAATGTTCTCGTCGCTCTGACCAATGAGGAATCCGTTCTCAGGCTCCATGAACGGCAGCGTGGTCTCACTCTTATAGTAGATGTTGTCCACCTGCTTGTCCATCACCTTTATCAGCTGCTGTGCTATCTCCTTGCGACACAGGTGCATGCCAACGCTGTGGGCCTGCATCACGGCCGTACGGCCATAGATGTCGATGATGAGTCCTGGCAGCAGGTCGCCCTCGCCATGCACCAGTCTATAGGTGTCGTTGTTCGGGTTGCCGGCCAGACCTATGGCTGTTCTCATGTTGAGAGCCGACTTCAGGCGTGAGAACCAGAACTCGTTGTCAATGGCCACGTTGTTGAATGTGAGCACTCTCACAGCTATCGAGCCCATCTGGAAGTGTCCGGTGGCAATATAATCGCCGTTGCTGTCTATCACTCTCACCGTGTCACCATCCACTATGCCTTCGTCGGCATGGTGTATGGCTCCTGAGAATATCCATGGGTGAAAGCGTCTGAGGCTTTCCTCCTTACCTCGTTTAAGGTATATCTGTTTCATTCGTTTGATGATGTTGTTTCCTGTTGTGTCGTGTCGTCTTCGCTTACCGTCCTTAGCTCATAGTCGTTGGTTTCCTCCAGTCTTATAAGCTCTTTATACAGTTGCAGACAGGCCCATGCGTCGGTAGCGGCATATAGCTTCTGTTTGTCGTCGAGAATGTCGCGCTCCCAGTTGCTCAGCTGTTGCCGCTTGCTAATCTTCTGGCTGAACATGTTGGCATAAAGCTTCTGCAGACTGAGGTCTTCTATACCAATCTCTTTCACGTGGTTCTGCAGGTCTATGAAGTTGCCTGCATTGAAGCTGCCCAGCTTGTGAAGTCCCAACAGGTCGTCGTGCCAGGAAAGACCAATCTTCGGAGTCGTGGTGTCTTCGAGAAGTCTTATTATCGATGGCGACAGCCCCAGATGGTTCAGTCGGAAGAGGAAGCAGTAGTCCTCTGCCGATACCTGAAGCAGCGACACCTTGTACTGCCACCCGCGCTTGAACGACGGACGTGTCTCCGTATCTACGCCAAGCATGGGCTGTGACAGAAGGTAGCTAACGGCTTTCTGTGCCTCTGCTTCAGACACCACAACCATTATCTTTCCTTCGAAAGCCACTGTCGGCAGCGTGGAAATAAGCTTCTTGTCGAACTTGTTATATAGAATCTTCGTCATTGTCTTTCTCAAATCAAGCTGCAAAATTACAAAAAATACGACAAACAGCTTAAAAAACGTGTCATAAAAATTTATAAAGGTCTTCATTTAGAAAGAACGCCTATAGTGTTTAGTAAGAATGCTCCGAGCATTTAGGCCAAACGCTTTTTGGCACTTTCCAATATCACTTTTGCCACTAGATTAGCCATTTTGCGGCATATTTCCTTTCAAATTACGTCCATATGTTGAATTTCTTCGTCGCTGATTTGTGCGCCAAGTGAGGGGAAAAACATCGGAACGAGGGGTTCGTACATGTCTTTTGAGGCCTATGAGAGCAGTAATTTGATACATTCTGTACCCTTTCCGAGGTTAGGCATCTCGGGTGCCTTCTGTTTACTGATATCGTATCTCATTGATTATTAGCTTTTTAGATGAATTAATAATGAATTAATATTGGTCCAACCATTACATTACAGTCATTACAGTCGTTTTTTTGAGGGTATGCATTTCCTCTATATTCTATATATAATATATATAACTAATTATATATCAATAAGTTATAAATAAATTTAAGGGATTAGAAGAAGATGTATACCCCCCTTTTTTTAACTGTAATGACTGTAATGTAATGATTTTGGCTTTTTACTTTTTTACCTTTTCCCTTCCAGGCCCTCCAGCGCCCATAGCAGTTCGTTGGCCACGGCGGTAGCGAATTGTGCCCTCATTGCCTTTTTCTTTATTTGAGGGTTTGAATCATACCTAATATTATTCTTTTCAATTATAGTCGGTTCTTTTCTGCATTACCAGCACCTGTACCCTTATACTTCGACGGGGTGACGTTAAAGCGGTAACGCAATGAGAGTGTAACGCAACGGGAATCGTTGTCCTCCATCTTGCGGAACATCATGCGGTTGCTATAGAGCGTGATGCGGTTGATGCCGCTGTTGAAGAGGTCGTTACCTGAGAGTTTGATGTTAAGACGGCGATTGAAGAAATCCCTGCTTACACTGAGTGAGAGCATTGGGTTGGTGCTATTGACATAAGTGTTCGCTCCTGGATGACCGTGGGTGTGAATGCTGAAGTCGGCCTGTAGCAGCCAGTCATGGGGCAGCGTGATGATATTGCCCAATTGCAAGGTTAGCATAGGATGGTTGAATTTCATCTGTTTATCCAAGAAGCCCGCCTTGAACCATGGTTTCATTAATGAGACATTATACTGTGGCATCCATATGACATTACTACCCAGCTTTACGTTTTTCTGTGCCCCCAGCATAATAATCAGCCAGTCGGCATGGTCGTAGTTCTTATAGGTCACAAGGTTTACCTTACTGTCGTTTTTCATACTTTCTGCTGTGTAGAGGATGGGGTTGACACAATGGCTAAAATTAACGTTGAGATAAAGCCACTTCCACATAGCCATCGCGTTCAGATTATTATATTTAATGGGTTTCAGATATGGATTACCCGTCTGCATGTTCAGGCGGTTCTCATAGATGACATCGCTACTTAACTGCCAGTAAGAGGGACGCATAGTGCGCTTGGTATAACTGAAGGACAGTTGCACCTTCTTCACAGAGGTAGATAAGGAAATTGATGGAAATAAGTCATTATAGGTGCGGCTTTGGTCATCACGACGTATGCCACCCACGAAATATTCCGACATCACATGCTCATAGCGAAGACCGGCCGAGAGTTGGAGGCGGCCAAGTTGCTGTCGCAGTTCCATGAAGGGCGCGATGGCTTGCTCGTGTTGTTCGTTGTTACTATTGGCGATGTAGCCCTCCACGTTCTCAAAACTGCTATTCCAGCGGGTATTGGTATACTCTTCTCCAATTTCTATTTGTCCTTTCCAAATCGGATGTGTCACGAAGAGTTTCTCTGCCATCAGTCGGCTACGCGTCAGGGCATAAGTGTTTACATCGCGGTCATCATACTCATTGCTCAGTTCCAGCTGTTGGTTACGGTTGCGCTGGTCACGATAGGTATAGTCGGCATTGAAGTCAATGCTGAGCTGTCCTATCTTACCCGTGTAGTATAAATTCGCTTGGTGTTTGGGCGCTCCTTCGGCTCTGCTGATACTGTTGTTCTGTAGGTGGTCATATATGATGCCGTTGGCTTGCAAGTCATCGTCATATTCGCTACAAGTCTTTACGTAGTCATAAGTATTTTGGTAAAATCCGCCAAAAGAGTTGTTATCATCCAATTGGTAGTTGAAGCCGAAACGGCCTTCAAGGAATGGATTGCGAACCTTGTCCTTCTGCTTGTTGGTAATTACCCACAGCGTGTCGGCAAAGACGGTCTGTTCGAACTCGCCCTTCTTCCAACGTTTGTTGTAAGCTCCAAAGAGATTTGCAAACAGTTCCAACTTTCCTGTGCGGAAGGTTAGGTTAATACGCTCGTTATTCGCGAAACCATGTCCCTTACGACTCCATGAGGTCAGTTCTACGCCAAGGCCTTCGCCCGCCGTACGTTTGGTGTGGATGATGATGACCGCATTCACAGTCGCATCGTAGCGGGCACCTGGATTCTGAATCACTTCTATGCTCTTAATGTTGTCCGACTGGATATTCTTCAGTTCCTGTAAGTCGGTCAGCTTTCGGTTGTTCAGGTAAATTAATGGCATGCCTTTTCCTAGAATTTCATATACATCTCCTTTCTTTGAAATGGTCGGTACACGTGAAAGCACATCTTCAGCGGTGCCCATTCGTTCCATCACAGTCCCCTCCACATTCATGACCAGAGAATTGCCCTGTAGTTGTACCTTGGGCCGCTCGCCAGTTACAACAACACCTTTGATGGTCATCGTTTCGGGCTTCATTTGAATGGTACCCACTTGTTCATTATTGCATAGGCGATAGACGGTCTTGTAGCCCACATAAGAGATACGGGCAAGAATGGTAGGGTGCTCGTAGGGGATGACAAAAACGCCAGCCTCGTTGCTCACGCCTCCACCGATTACTGTTGAGTCTGATGGATAAAGCAGGTAAATATTGGCGTAGGGCACAGGCTGGCGGTTCTCGTCAATAATGGTGCCAGTCAGATGGCGTTCAGTCTTATGGGTACATTCCACAAAGATTTCGTTTTCGCCACGCTTCATGACTCTGATGGGATAGAAGCCAATAATCTGCATGATAGCATCTGTGATTGATTTGTGCTTGATGCTAGTAGTCACGCGGAAGTCTTCCAAATCGTTGTAAAGGAAGCTGATGTAATAATCGCGAGACAGCTCGTTGAGGTCACGCAGAGCCTCCGACATAGATACGTTGTCGTAACTGCGCGTAATCTTTTGCGCCTGAACGTTAATGAAACAGAACAGGGCAATAAGGGTAATCATGAAGTGCTTCATCATCGGATAATCAGTTTACCGTCCTCCACAGCCATATTGACACGCTCGAACATATTCAACTTTTCGACTACCTCTTGCAGACTGTCGTTCCGTTTCCAAACGAAATAGAAACGGAGTTGCTTAGCCTGATCGTTCTGCAAGTCCATACCGATGTGATGATAGGCTGCAATGTCCTTGGCAATGCTATCAAGTGTAACATTGTCGAAAATAACTGGTGTTGCCATGACAATGGTGTCGCTCTTGATGGTATCAGCCGATATGACAGGTTGGTGAGAATCTGAAATCTTTGTTTCTTGAACAGGGGCTTTTGTATCTTTTTCTACAAAATTACGAACAATGTGGATTGTAGCAAAAGCCATGCCTGTAATAAAGAGTACACCAATGAATGTTGCGGCGATCTTCAGCCATCCGCGACGGAGTTTACTTTCGTTGTAATGGGTCTTTGAAAAATGCTGCCACTCGGCATCTATATTTGCAGTATTCTTGCCAGTGTTTTCCCAAGTCATGGCCTGCTTCAACTGCGCCGTAGCCTCCATGAGTTCGCGCACTTCGGGGGCTTTCAGCATTGTCTCCAATGTCTGTTCCGAGTAGTTTTCGGGATGCTCCTGCATATCGAGCAGCATCTGGATTTTTTCGTTAATTTCCATAGTCCTATCTATTTTTCTGTTTATACTCCTTGATCGTTGTCATCGCTTTCGTCAGGTGCTTGTAAACCATTACCTTACTGATACCCAGTTCGTTGGCAATATCCTGATACTTCATGCCTTTCAGGTGTCGCATTTGAAAAACCATTAGCGTCTGACATGTCATGTTTCGTCTGGCATACTCCAGCAGTCGCTCCCACCGCTCTGCGTAGGCAGGTTCTGTTTCGCCGTAAGTCAATGGCTCTTGGTTAGAAGAATTGGAGGCTCTCTCTGCGGTATAAGCCTGTTCAAACCTCGCCCTCACCTCCTTGTGCTCCAACAGGTTCAGGCAACGATTCTTTACGCTCGTTATTAGATAGCTCTCAATATTCTTTGGCATAATGTCCGTCTTTACTAGCGTAGCAAAAACCTCGCTTACCACGTCGCGCGATTCCTCGTCGTCGTAGAGCATCGTCCTCGCCAACCGTATCATCTGGTCGTAGTGTTGACGGAAAAGCCGTTCTATCTCTATTTCTTTCATCTACTATAATAGACAGGAAAAGGTATCCAAAAGCTAACCAGAATTCTAAAATTTTACAGAAAAAAAAATCTGCACCAGTTCCACTGTGCAAATATAGTTATTTCTACCTAATTTATATAGTAGGCAGAAAGCGGAAATGTTACAGTTCTCTATGCTCGTTTCAGACGCTCGTTTAAAATCTTGAGCAACTCTTCTGTTTTTATGTTAGTGCCTTCAGTTGTCAGATTTTCTTGCGCACCTGTAAGATTTGTATTTAACCTACGAGCGAGGCGTCCAAAGAAACTGGCATCCTCGAATTTCTGAATTTCTACATTCGGTTTATAATGAATGGCCACAAAATCATGTTTTCCCATTTTCGCAATATCAAAGGACATAACATCTGAGAAATTTATTATAAACGATGTTGAAGCACGTACAATAATACTCTTGTCTGTTATGGTGATATAAGCCTTACCGGTTATTCGCTCTCTTATCGTCATAAAGGGTATGACAAAGAAGCCTAATCCGAAGAATAGAAGACCTACAATTCCTACTACTTGCATAAAACGACTTGACTGTGAATCTACTATAATCGTGAATGCCATTACTACAAATGCGGCACAGCCCAGAGTAGGGAGGAGAGTCCTCCAAATAGAATGATAAATTCTGATTTCTTGCATGTTCTTTTATATTATTATATTATCCGAAAAGCACTCTTAGGGCTTCTTCTACTTTTCTGACGGGATGTATCTCTATGGAGAAGCGTTTGCGGTCTAAGCCCTGAATGTTGTATTTGGGAACGATGATGTGGCTGAAGCCAAGCTTCTCTGCCTCGGCTATGCGCTGGTCTATACGGCCGACGGGACGCACCTCACCGCTCAGTCCTACCTCGCCAGCCATACACCATCCCTGCTCAATGGGAGTATCGACATTACTTGACAGAACAGCTGCTATGACCGAGAGGTCCATGGCAAGATCTGTGACTCGCAGTCCGCCGGCAATGTTCAGGAACACGTCTTTCTGCATGAGCTTGAAGCCTACACGCTTCTCGAGGACTGCCAACAGCATGTTCAACCGTCGCTGGTCGAAGCCTGTTGCTGAGCGCTGTGGAGTGCCGTAGGCTGCACTTGACACGAGTGCCTGAGTCTCCACGAGGAACGGTCTCACGCCCTCTATGGCGCTGGTTATGGCTACTCCAGAGAGGCCGTCCTGACTCTCGCTGAGCAACAGCTCGGAAGGGTTGCTCACTTGTCGCAGTCCGTTCTGCTCCATCTCATAGATGCCAAGCTCCGACGTGCTTCCAAATCGGTTCTTTATGCTGCGAAGTATGCGATACATATAGTGCTGGTCGCCTTCGAACTGGATGACTGTGTCAACGATATGCTCGAGGATTTTCGGACCTGCGAGTGTGCCTTCTTTGGTGATGTGGCCTATGAGGATGACGGGCACGCCGCTCGTCTTGGCAAAACGGAGTAGGGCGGAGGCGCACTCACGCACCTGAGATATGGATCCTGCCGACGACTCCACTTCGTCTGTGGCAATGGTCTGTATGGAGTCTATGACCACCAGCTCGGGCTGCTGTACCTTGATGTGCTCAAAGATGTTCTCCAGCGAGTTTTCACATAAGAGCAGGAAATTCTCGGGCTCTACAGCCGACAATCGCTGTGCCCTCATCTTCAGCTGATGGGCGCTCTCCTCACCGCTGACATAGAGTATGCGCTTGTCAGTAAGTCTGAGCATGGTCTGAAGCGACAGGGTGGATTTGCCAATGCCAGGCTCGCCACCGAGGAGCACTATGCTGCCAGGGACGAGACCTCCGCCAAGCACGCGATTCAACTCTTCGTCGTGCATGTCTATGCGAGGGTCGTCGTGGGCGTTTATATCCTTGAGCTTCAGTACTTTATTAGTACGCAAGGCGTGGCCTGCCTGTGCGGCGGCACTTGATGCCTTGACGTGGGTGGGCGTTGGTGCGATTGTTATCTCCTTGAAAGTGTTCCACTGTCCGCAGGCAGGACATTTGCCAATCCATTTTGGCGACTCCTGTCCGCAGTTCGAACAAACGTATGCAGTCTTTTCCTTTGCCATGTTTTTGATAGTTTCGGGCAAAGGTAGCGCTTTTATTTCTAACAGCCAAATTTTGCGCTTAAAGAAAAATGTATTACCTTTGCAAACCATTATATAATACAACTCAACTTTTGGATGTAAAATAACGACCACGAATTAAACTAATTAAACGAATTTTAGCTTCGCATGGATTACAATCATAATATCAAATTTCTCGAATGTAGGAATCACGGGTGATTCCTTTTCGTTCAATTCGTTATAATCTAAACGTGAACTATGTAGAAAATTCGTGAAATTCGTAAAATTCGTGGTATAAAAAAATAAGCGACACATCATAATATAATTTATAATAAGAGAAATAAAAAGAATGATTTCAGTAGAAGGATTGAAAGTGGAGTTTGGCGTGAAGCCGCTATTCAGTGATGCCACCTTCGTTATCAACGACCGCGACCGCATAGCCCTTGTTGGAAAGAACGGCGCAGGCAAATCTACGATGCTCAAGATACTCTGCGGCATGGAGCAACCCACTGACGGTAAGGTGAACGTCTCCAACGACACCACCATAGGCTATCTGCCCCAGGTGATGAAGCTTCAGGATGACACTACTGTTAAGGATGAAGCGCAGAAGGCTTTTGCCGATATAAAAAAGGTGGAAGAGCGTATCCGCAGGATGGAACAACAGCTCAATGAACGTACTGATTATGAGAGTGATGAGTATATGTCGCTCGTGGAAAAGTTTACCACCGAGCATGAGCGCTATCAGATGTTGGGTACAGATGGCTACGAGGCGGAGATAGAGCGCACGCTCATGGGACTTGGCTTCAAACGTACGGACTTGGATCGCCCTACACGAGAGTTCTCAGGAGGTTGGCGTATGCGTATCGAGCTGGCAAAGATTCTTCTCTTACATCCTGACGTGCTGCTTCTCGACGAGCCCACCAACCACCTTGACATAGACTCTATACAGTGGCTTGAACAGTTTCTGGCTCAGTCAACGAGTGCCGTGGTGCTGGTTAGTCACGACCGTGCTTTCATAAACAACGTGTCGAACCGCACGCTCGAGATTTCATGTGGAAAGGTTATTGACTACAGGGTGAAGTACGACGAATATGTCACTCTGCGCAAAGAGCGCCGCGAACAGCAGTTGCGCGCCTACGAGAACCAGCAGAAAGAGATGGAGGATATACGCGATTTCGTGGAGCGTTTCCGTTACAAGCCCACAAAGGCCGTACAGGTGCAGCAACGCCTGCGCCAGCTTGAGAAGATGGTTCCCATAGAGATTGACGAGGTGGACCGCTCAGCCATGCATTTCAGGTTCCCGCCTTGCCTGCGCTCAGGCGATTTCCCTGTAATCTGCGACGATGTTAAGAAAGAGTATGACCACGTGGTGTTTGACAAGGTTAACCTCACCATAAAGCGTGGCGAGAAAGTGGCTTTCGTAGGCAAGAACGGCGAGGGAAAATCTACGCTCGTGAAATGCATAATGGGCGAGATACCTTTTGAAGGCAATCTGAAGATAGGCCATAACGTTCAGATAGGCTATTTCGCACAGAACCAGGCACAGCTCTTGGATGAGACGCTTACAGTCTATCAGACCATAGACTATGTGGCCAAGGGTGATGTGCGCCTTCGCATAAACGACATTCTGGGAGCATTCATGTTCGGAGGCGAGGCTTCCGACAAGTACGTGAAGGTTCTCAGCGGTGGTGAGCGTAGCCGTCTGGCTATGATAAAACTGCTTCTCGAGCCTGTCAACCTGCTCATCCTCGACGAGCCTACGAACCATCTGGACATGGCTTCGAAAGACGTGCTGAAAGAGGCTATAATGGCGTTTGACGGTACGGCGATAATAGTAAGCCACGACCGAGAATTTCTTGACGGACTTGTAAGCAAGGTCTATGAGTTCGGAGGTGGACAGGTGCGCGAGCATATCGGCGGCATCTACGACTTCCTGCGTACAAGGAAGATATCGGAACTCAACGAGCTTAACGTGTCGTTGGCACAGCCGTCGAAGGACGTTCAGCAGGCTCGTCAGTCTCAGGCGGCTACATCAGCACAGACTGCCCAGCCCTCGCAGTCGTCGGTTAGCTATGCTGAACACAAGGAGCAACAGAAGCGTAAGCGCAAACTGGAGCGACAGGTGGAGGAATGTGAGCGCAAGATAGCATCTATGGAGGCTCGCCTGAAAGAGCTTGACGAACTGCTCTGTGACCCGAAGAACGCCTCTGACATGACGCTCGTGAGTGAATATACAGACACGAAGCGACAGCTCGACGAAGAGGTGGAAAGATGGGAAAAAGTCTCAGAAGAACTTCTTGATGACTGATTTTCTATACAACGAATTAAAATGAATTTCACTAATGAATACCAAAATATCAAACTGTTAAAATGAAAACAAAAATGATTATTGCAATGGCTGGTCTTGCCACTATGATGGCATGTACGAGCGAAAAGAAAATGGGGTCGGGAATGGACCTCAGCAATTTTGATAAGACTGTCAAAGCCGGCGACGACTTCTATCAGTATGCCTGTGGCGGATGGATGAAGAACAACCCGCTGCCTCCAGCATATCCGCGTTATGGCTCGTTTGACGTGTTAGCTGAAGAGAACAACAAGCGCGTCAACGGAATACTCGACGAGCTGCTCAAGGGAAGCTATGAGAAAGGCTCTGTAGAGCAGAAACTCAGCGACCTCTACAAGCTCGCTATGGACTCTGTGAAAAGGGAACAGGATGGCGTTAAGCCTCTGATGCCTATCATAGAGCGCATGGAGAACGCAAAGACCGTAGAAGAGCTCTTTAGCATACAAATGGAGATCGCGCCAATAGGTGATGTGGAGTTCTGGTCTGTCTATCTTGGTGCCGATGACAAGAACGCCAAGGAGAATATCGTGACCGTTTACCAGGGCGGATTGATGCTCGGTCAGAAGGATTATTATCTGGAGAATGATACCGCCACGGCCAAGATTCGCGAGGAGTACAAGAAGCATATCGTACGCATGTTCCAGCTGTTCGGATTTACTGAAAACGAAGCTGCTCAGAAGCGTGATAACATTCTGAAAACTGAAACCGCTCTCGCTCGCGTATCTCGCTCAAACACAGAGCTTCGCGACCCTCAGTTAAACTATAACAAAACCACTCTTGGCGAGTTCCAGAAGCAGTATCCTCACCTGCAGTTGGAGACCGTTCTCAACGCCCGTGGAATAGACAGCAAATATCTGCAGGAGCTGGTTGTCGGTCAGCCGGAATTCTTGGCTGGAGCAGACAAGGTTGTTGCTTCGCTTACCCCCGCAGAATATCGCGACTATATGGAGTGGGGACAGATACTCAACGCAGCATCCATGTTGGACGAGGAAGTTCAGAAGACTAACTTTGAGTTCTTTGGCAAGGTGCTGTCAGGACGCAAGGAGGACCATCCTCTATGGCGCCGTTCTACACGTCAGCTTGAAAGCGTGATGGGTGAAGCTCTCGGACAGATATACGTGAAGAAGTATTTCCCCGCTGAAGCAAAGGAACGCATGGTGAAGCTCGTGAAGAATCTGCAGGTTGCACTTTCTGAGCGTATTAACGCACAGGACTGGATGAGCGATTCCACTAAGCAGAATGCACAGGAAAAGCTTAATGCCTTCTATGTAAAAGTGGGCTATCCAGACAAGTGGACAGACATATCGGCTCTTACGATAGATCCTGAGAAATCGTTCTACGAGAACATGGTTGAGTGTAACCGATTCTGGACGAAGTGGGATATTGAGCACAAGGCAGGAAAGCCCGTTGATCGCGATGACTGGCACATGTATCCGCAGACCGTTAATGCCTACTACAACCCAACGACCAATGAGATATGCTTCCCCGCAGGCATACTGCAGAAGCCTTTCTTTGACATGGAGGCTGACGATGCTTTTAACTATGGCGCTATAGGCGTTGTGATTGGCCATGAGATGACCCACGGCTTTGACGATTCTGGTCGTCAGTATGACAAGAACGGCAATATGTGTGACTGGTGGACACAGCAGGATGCCGACAACTTCAAGGAACGTACAGGCCGCTATGCTGACTTCTTCTCAGCTATCGAGGTGTTACCCGGACTTAATGCTAATGGCCAGCTTACACTTGGCGAGAATCTTGCCGACCACGGCGGTCTCCAGGTGGCGTGGACAGCATTCCAGAATGCCATAAAGGATAATCCGCTGACTGATGCCGACGGATTCACTCCTGCACAGCGTTTCTTTATCGCTTATGCCGGAGTTTGGGCAGGAAACATTACCGAAGAAGAGATTCGTAACAGAACCAAGAACGACCCTCACTCACTGGGACGTTGGCGCGTAAATGGTGCTTTGCCACACATAGACGCTTGGTATGAGGCATTCGGGATTACTCCTGACGATAAAATGTACATTCCAAAGGGACAGAGGCTTTCTCTCTGGTAATATTAGACAAAAAACTATGTTTTTTAATGACCGTCGCAATTTTTTGCGGCGGTTTTTCTTTTATTTCTTTTTATTTGCCTATCTTTGCACAAGATTTTAGCTAAAACACTTTTTTTATGATTGATGAGAATACATCAAATGTTGCTGCGGAACAGCAGGAAGAGATGCAGATGACATTTCAGAGAAGTCAAGTAGGCAACGTTGACGAACAGCAGTTCCAGCAATCGGCAGTTAGAAACCAGTCAGCTGAGCAATATCAGACTGTTGACCAGTACCAGATGGCTGCAATGGCACAGGTGACTTGTCCGTATTGTGGCAGTCCTATGGATATAGATGCAGACTTCTGTGAGGTTTGCCATCACTATGCTCGTCCTGACATATGCTCCTTCTGTGGCGCAGGCCTGTCTATGCAAGACGCTTTCTGTCCTGAGTGCGGTTCTCCGCGTGGCGGCATCGTTTGTCCTACATGTCACACGCTTAATGACTTTGCCTTTTGCAAACAGTGTGGCCAGCCACTTACCGATAACGCCAGGATGATAATGGCTGAGCTCAGAAGTGCTCCAGAGTATCAGGAGTTGGTTGCGCTGGCAAAGGAATACGACGAGCTGTCGCTTGAGCGTCCTATCGTTTCTGAGCGCGAAAAGGCCCGTGAGACGGCTTCACAACAGCTGCGCGAGAGAGTGCTGAGACTTCTGGCACAAGACAACGGACAGTCAGACCCCGAGATACCTGCACAGGAGAAGAAACGCTTGACGAAGGAAGAGCTTCAGAAAAAGAAAGAAGAAACGCTGAACCGACTGGCTGAGATTCTCGACCGCATGGAACTGCCGCCAAGTCCATCGCCAGCTATAGTGCGCAATTACGCCATGGCTCAGAAACCTTCTGGCGTGAGACTTGCCTGGGTGTGCAACTGGAAACATGCCATGCATAGCAGCCCTTGCGGATGCGCCAAGCCACAGCTGGGCGGAAAATGGATTGTGCTGGGCAGGGGAAGCAAACAGGAAATTAAAGATGACAAATAGTCAAAGGAAATTCTTTTTGGATTAGAATTTTATGAGCGATAATTTTGATCAGACAATACGCATAAACTCAACTACGGGAAACAACAGTCAGGGGAATCCTGCTGATGACCTTGATCGTACCATCGTTGCTAACCGTGACATGCCTTCCTACGATGCCGGACCTATGAACGACGGCATGGGCGGTTTCGGTCAGACGCTACGTACTGCCCCAAGGCCTACTCAGAATATTTCTCAAGAACAGATAAACACAGACGCTACCTGCTTCATTCTAAAGGGAGAGCCGTACTATCTGGTACGTTCGCTTAGTGAGAATTCTGGTGAGGCTCAGGTGTTCCTTGTCACCCATAACGGGCAGGAGATGGTGCTGAAAATCTATTATCCGAATTATGATGTCAACAAGAACCTCATGCAGGTTATTCACGGCTTTAACTTCGAGATGATAGTAAGGCTTTATGATTTCGGAAAGACCTATGTTGACGGAAAGCATCGCTTCTATGAATTGATGGAGTACCTCAAAGGCGGCACCTTGCAGGACTACAATCTCAATGGCGACTTAAACAAGTTCCGACGCATTGTGCTGCAGGCTGCAGGAGCTCTGGCGTATTGTCATCAGAACAACATACTGCATAAGGACATTAAGCCGGCAAACTTCTTCTTCAGGGATGAAGCACAGACAGAAGTCGTTCTTGGCGACTTCGGTATATCTTCGATGCTGGAGAGCGACGGAAAGACTTATCGCACCACACAGGCGAGAACGCCTATCTTTGCTGCACCTGAGATGTATGCAGACGTTATAGACGGCGAGGTTGAGGTTACGCCGGCTGCCGACTACTACTCACTTGGCATAACACTCTTTGCTCTTTGGCTTGGCGAGAACCCCATGAGTTCCAACGAGCGAGTGATGATGCGACAGAAGAACGAAGGACGTCTGCCAAGACTCGAAGAACTGCCACCACGTGTAAAACTTCTTATACAAGGACTTACGGCTGTTAACCCACAGAGCCGATGGAAGTATGATGAGGTAGAGCGCTGGTTCCTTGGTGAGGACGTGCCCATAGACCAGTCGTCGCCATTCCTTCGCTACAAGACCTTCATTGTAGATCCAGACAGGAACCTCGTAGCAGATAACATTCACGAGCTTGTTCCTCTGCTGCTTGCCAACGAACAGCTTGCAATAAACTATCTCTATAACGGAAGAATAACAACATGGCTTGAGACATGTGGTAACACAAAGCTGTCGGCTTTGGTTAAGGACATTATAGTAAACCGCTATCCTGTGGACCAATACGCAGGACTTATGGCTGCTGTATATGTGATGGAGCCTACTTATCCATACCATGATGTACAGGATGAGATTTGTGATGACATACACAGCATAGCTCTTTCACTCATAAGCTACAAGGAAAGATATGCCCTGGAACTGCAGAATCCTAACAACCGGCTGTTCCTGTGGCTTGAGAGTCACACGAAGCTTAATGTCAACCAGCTGAGGTCATATTTCACAACGGGAGCCCAGGCACACGTGGCAATAATGAGACTCATCTATGAGATAGACCCGGACATACCGTTCTTGTCGCGTCAGGCATCTTCTACAAAGGAAGAGATAGTACGCTCGTTTGGTACTGATGGTATGACAGAAGACGACTGGACTTCACTTGTTGACGGACGACTCCTGTCTTGGATGCACAGTCACGAGGATGTTATAGCTTGCGAGGCTTTGCGAATAATGACAGAAGGTCAGCCGTTCTCAATGACGCTTGCATATAAGGTTCTATATAATCTTGACCGCGAAGCGGCCTACGACTTGAGGGACGCAACGACGCCACCACAGGTTGGTCAGCTGCTGGCACGCTCGCTTCAGCTGCATCAGCACACGCCGAACAATGAGCTTGAGACATTGATGCAGGACTTCATAGATCCTGAAGGACGCTTCTTCTATTATGCACAGCTGCACGGATGGTATGAACTGATGGCCGAGGCAAAACGCTGCTTCGATTTGCAGTCGGAAGAGAACAGAGAACGTCTGAGCGCATACGACATGCACACAGCCCTGTATAGATTCTGTCGCATACTTGGTTTTATTCCTCCTTACAAGATGCCAGACGGCACAATGTTGACAGACATGAAAGCGCTTGGCAATGAAAGACTGCGCAACAGCTTGAGAAACGAAATACGTACCGGCTCGCTAATGCAGTGGACATCGATATTCTTCCATGAAGACCCGTCACGCGACTTCGCTGAGGAATACAGCTATGAGAATGAAATGGTGAACTGGCTTAAGGCCATAGGCACCATAGACCCTCAGCAGCTGTACTATAAGCGTTTCATGAAAGCACAGGAAGACACTACTGAAAGAATTGCTACTGTGAGAAGAGACTGGAACATGGCTCGTCTGAGAGAAATCACATGGAGATATCTGTTCTACGGATTGTCTGCTGTATGGATAGCTCTTCTGCTGATATATGGTATTGACAACAGAGAATACTTGTTTGTTCATCCATTCATGAGCATAATGCTTCCATTGGGATTTTTTACCTGTGTGATAGTATCGACAAAGATGTTCTTCAATGGTCTGGGACCGTTTATATCCTTCATCATAGGACTCGTAAGTTCAGTCACGGCATACGGACCATACTGGCTAATGAAATATGTAAACAACAACTACCCAAGTTTCTTCATAGCTACTATGATTCTTCTTACTTTAGTATATATTGCTATCAGTCATTTTACAGACTATAGGCATAATGACAGTACTAATGCTAAGGCGATAAAGGAAATGCTTGCGGCAACGGATATAAACACGTCACTTATGGAGCCGCTTTACTATACCTTCAAGACAAAGTCGTACAGGTATAATAGCTCTAAATTCGGACTGCTTGACGACATCTCGAATCAGGTAGGAAGTATTTCAGGTGAAACAGTCATTCATTATATTCAATGGGGATTGCTGATGCTTGCATTGATTGCGGAGTTCTGCGTGTTCAGTCCGAAACTGATGAATGTTGAGAATCCGCAATTCGGTCAGGAAGACGTGAACAATGTAATAGAAAACGTTCAAAAGAAGGTTGTTCAATGATTTGTGAACATTGTCATAAAGAAAACAGAGGTATAGCGAAGTTCTGCAAATGGTGCGGAAAACCGCTTGTGTCCCAGAACGTGTTAGATACGCTCGTGGGACTCAATGACCTTAAGCTACAATTGAAAACTATTGTAGATACTTATACATATCTTAGAACGAGAAAGGATGTTTCTACAATACGACTGTCGGTAAATGCAATAGTAATTGGCGAGACAGGAACAGGTAAGACAGCTCTGTCAGAGGTATTCAAGAATTTCTTCTATCAGCACAGGATTATTGGTAAGCCGAAGCTGACAGTAGTAGATGCTGTTGACTATTCGCGATTTGTAGATAACTGGGCTGAGAATATCGAAAAGGCGAAAGACGGAATATTGTTCTTCGATAATGTGCAGAAGCTGTTGCCTGACAGATATTCCAATCAGGTAAATCCGCTCGACAAACTGTTTGTTGAGATGGATAAGTGGGAGGACAATCCCATCGTCATCATAGCAGGTCTGCCAAAGGGTCTTGACGATTTCCTTGAAAGCAACCCTGCCGTAAAGAATCGTTTTAAATACACATTCCATCTGCCAACACCCAACTATCAAGAGCTGAAAGACATCACGAAGATGGAGCTCAGGATGAAGTACGGCATAACGAACTTCTCACCTGAAGCTGATAATCTGTTGACACGATTCTTCAAATATCAGATAAAGATAAAGGATGAGACATTTGGAAATGCTCATCTCGCCATGAAGACAGCAGAGGACATCTTCACCTCTTATATAAGTCGGGGTACACGTGCTGTGCAAGTTGAGACAGAGGATATCAAAGGCTATGTTCCAGAGGAACGCTCACTCGACAGCATACTGTCTGACCTTGACAAGTATATTGGTATGGACGAGGTTAAGCAGGCTGTTAGGGAGATTGCCTATACGGTACAGAACAGCATACAGCGTGCACAACGTGGACTCGGAGAACAGGAGAAGATGGGCATGCATATTGTGCTCACAGGTAATCCCGGTACAGGTAAGACGACAATAGCTCGTAAGCTTGGAGAAATATTGTCATCGATAGGATATCTCGATTCAGGTCATGTGGTAGAGGTGGACCGCTCTCAAATGGTCAGCCCTTATCAGAACGAGACACCGAAGGTTGTGAACAGACTATGCGACAAAGCTATGGGTGGCATATTGTTTGTTGACGAGGCATACACTTTGGCACCTGTCAATCAGTCAGGAGACCGCGACAGTCAGGGCGCTCAAGCTCTGGAAACCCTGATGAAAAGGATGGAGGACGACCGCGACAAGTTCGTGGTCATAGCAGCAGGCTATCGCACGGAGATGGATAATCTCTTCCGGATTAACCCTGGCATGCACAGCCGCTTCAACTATTTCCTTAATATTGAGGACTACACTCCTGATGAGCTATTCCAGATTATGCTTGTTTTTGCGAAAGACAAGAAATACATGTTCTCTCCTGAAGCAGAATCTCTCACGCGCAAACTTATTACAAATATGTATGAGAGCCGTGACAAGGACTTTGCTAACGGACGTTCGATGCGTAGCCTCTTTGATCAGATAATGAAGAATCAGGCTAAGCGACTACAGCAAAATGACTTGACGAAGATGAGCAACGAAGAGCTCATGACCATTACGGAAAGTGATATTCCTTATGAAGAGCCTAAGGAAGTCAATCTTGATGACTGTCTTAAGAAGCTTGACGGAATGGTGGGTCTCGAAAACGTCAAGAAGGAGATTGCCAATCTGGCTTCGTTCCTCACCCTGCAGGTAAAGCGCGGAGAGTCAAACACGTTCCAAGGAAAGCATTATGTGTTTACTGGTAACCCGGGTACCGGTAAAACTACTGTTGCACGTATTATGGCTGAGGTGTTCAAGACTCTTGGCATCGTAAGTCGCGGACAACTGGTAGAGGCAGACCGCTCAAAGCTCGTTGCAGGAGTGCTGGGACAAACAGCCATAAAGACCAACCAGCTCATAGATAGCGCTATGGGTGGCGTGTTGTTCATAGACGAAGCTTATACCTTGAATCCAAGTAATGGCGACTCGTTCGGCAAAGAAGCAATAGACACGCTCTTGAAGCGTTTGGAAGACGACCGTGGAAAGTTCGTTTGTATCGTTGCCGGCTATACCGACGAGATGCATGACTTCATTGATAGTAACCCTGGCCTGAAGAGTCGTTTTACTCAGACCATTCATTTCGATGACTATAATGCCGACGAGCTGACTCAGATATTCCTCAACATGGCATCTGCGAAGAAGTTGGTAGTCAACGATGAGACAGAGTCTGCTATTCACAGACAGTTCGAACAGATGTGTCTGCGTCGTGACAAGAACTTCGGTAATGCTCGTGAAGCACGCCGTGTGTTCGATGAGACAATGGAGAAACAGAGCCAGAGACTCATCACGATGATGGGAAATCCGAACTTCAAGGAAGAAGACATGTATGCCATCATCACCGACGATCTTCCATTTGCTCACAATGAGGCAGCACGTCCGCTTGATGAAGTCCTAAATGAACTTGACGAGTTCATTGGCATGCGCTCCGTTAAGAATGCTATACGCAGGCTCGCCGTCCAGAGCATGTTTATGAAGCAGAGAGCAGCCATTGGTGCAGGAAAAGTTCAGCAAATGGCTATGAACTTCATACTTACAGGTAATCCAGGTACTGGTAAGACTACTATAGCACGAAAAATGGGCGAGATACTCCAGGCTATGGAGATACTCCCGACAAGCCATGTAATCGAAGCCAGCAGGGCTACGCTTGTAAGCAAGTTTATGGGCGAGACTCCTAAGTTGGTTAACAACATCTGCGACAAGGCAATGGGCGGAATACTCTTTATCGACGAGGCATATACGTTATCTGAACAGAACGACCAGTATGGTAAGGAGGCTATTGATACTCTGATGAAGAGAATGGAGGACGATAGAGGTAAGTTTGTAGTTATTGCGGCAGGATATAGAGATCAGATGGAAGAGTTCTTGATGATGAACTCTGGATTAGCAAGCCGCTTTACATACAAGCTACATATTGATGATTATAATGAAGATGAGCTGTTGGGTATCTACAAGAAGATGGCACAGAAGGAGCTTTACACTCTGTCACCAGAAGCAGAGTTCAAGGTGCTTGACGTCATCTACAAGATGGTACTGACGAAAAATAGTGGATTCGGCAATGCTCGTGAGATGCGCAACTTGCTTGATGACACCATTCAGCGCTTGTCTGTGAGAGTATCTCAGATTCCACAAGACAAGGTTACAAAAGAAACCTATCAGCTTATTCTCCCTGAAGATATTAAAGACTTATGATAATTTGTCCGAATTGCAAAGAAGAAATAGATGACAACTCACGGTACTGTGACCAGTGTGGACAGGAGCTGCACTATTGTAACAGATGTGGAAGAGTGGGGTTAGGCCGCCGTTGTACAAACTGTGGCGGACTGATGGTCAGTCCAGATGAGCTGGTAAGCAACTCCATGTCGCAGACATCATTCTCATACTCCAACCCTTCGCTGATACGAGACCCAATATCAATATCACACGTCTCACAGCCGAGCTTTAGGGGCGTACAGCAACAGTTCCCACAACAGCAGATGGCTGGGCTGCCATCATTGTCCCTGATAAACACCTCTTTAGGCATGCGCATAGAAGCAATAAATGGTGCTGTGATAGGCAGAAAACAAGGACCATACGCAAACTTTTTCCAAGAGAACAGGTATGTGTCTGGCGTTCATGCTCAGCTCCGTTTCAAGCCCACAATAGGTTGGTGTATCATTGATATGCATTCATCCAATGGTACTAAACTTAATGATCGTGTAATCCAACCAGATGTTGAAATGTCGCTGAAGGATGGAGACATAGTTACAATTGCAAACGTTAATCTACAGGTAAAAATTAATAATTAAAGATATTCATGTTAAAGTGTAATGTTACAGCCGCCAGTCGTGTTGGCTGTATTAGGGATAACAATGAAGATATGATTTTGGTGGGTGACATGTTCATCAGGGATGATTCACTTAGTGAGACCTATGAGATAGACCCGTCAAAGCGTTTCTTGATGGCACTCGCTGACGGCATGGGTGGCCATAATTCAGGTGAGGTGGCAAGTAGTGACGTGCTACATAACCTACAGTTCTTTTATAGTGACATACCTTCCGGATTATGCGCATGTGACTTCAATGAAGTTATATATGAATGGCTCACAAGCATGAATAATATTTTAGAAGCCAAGGGACGTGTGGAGCCAGCGTTGAAAGATATGGGAACAACTCTTGTAGCATTGGCACTCTACGAGAATAACTTTTACTGGATGAACTGTGGCGACAGTCGCCTGTACAGGTTCCGTAATGGTAAACTAGAACAGCTGTCTATAGACCACTCACTGAGTAATCTCCTTGGAGAAAAAGGCCATTCAAATGTCATAACAAACTGTATTGGAGGCGGATGCGACAATAGTTATATTGACATAGTCAAATGTACAAGTGATGTGAAGGTTGGTGATATGTTCCTGCTTTGTAGCGATGGACTATCAGACATGGTGTCTGACAGAATGATAGAAAACCTTCTAAATGACGGCGCTGATGCCTCTCAACTATGTGACGAAGCAGAAAATGCTGGTGGACTTGACAACGTTTCAGTAGCCTTGATAACCATCGGTTTTTAATTTGTTTATACATTATATTTATATATAGAGATGCCTTTAAGACTTCCAGACAGACTTCCCGCTATTGACATACTAAAGCGTGAGAATATCTTTGTGATGGATGACACTCGTGCTCATTCTCAGGATATTCGACCATTGAAAATTGTCATACTAAACTTAATGCCGCTTAAGATAACGACAGAGACTGATCTTATCAGACTGTTGTCGAATACCCCTCTTCAGCTTGATATCAATTTCATGAAGTTGAAGAGTCATACCCCCAAGAACACTCCAATAGAGCACATGATGATGTTTTATCGTGACTTCTATTCTATGAAGGATGAGAAGTTCGACGGTATGATTATCACCGGTGCACCTGTAGAGACTCTGGACTATGAAGATGTGAGCTATTGGGACGAGATAACGACAATTTTCGATTGGGCTCGAACACATGTGACCAGTACGCTATATATATGCTGGGCTGCTCAGGCAGGATTATATTATAATTATGGTATAAAAAAATTTCCTCTTAAAAAGAAGATGTTTGGCATATTCCCACAGAGAACATTAGAGGGTCAGCTGCCTATATTCAGAGGATTCGACGATGTGTTTATGATGCCACATAGCCGTCATTCAGAGATTCATAGGGAAGATGTCATAGCTTGCAAGGAACTACAGCTGATAGCCGACTCTGAAGAGAGTGGAGCAAGTATTGTTATGGCTCGCAACGGACGTGAGTTCTATATAACAGGACACATGGAATATGCTCCTAACACCCTTGACAAAGAATATCGTAGGGATGCAGGAATACGTGATGATGTAGAACTGCCAAAGAACTATTATAAAAATGACAATCCTGACGATAAGCCTGTCGTTTCATGGCGAGCACATGCTAATCTGTTCTATAACAACTGGGTGAACTATTACGTTTACCAGGAGACTCCATATGACATAACGAAGATTGGATGAGAAAGTTAGAGCTACTGGCACCTGCTAAGAATCTTACATGCGGAATCGCTGCTATTAATCATGGAGCTGATGCTGTGTACATAGGTGCTCAGCGTTTTGGCGCACGTGCAGCTGCCGGCAATAGTGTTGAGGATATAGAGAAACTCTGTAACTATGCTCACCAGTATGGTGCGAAGGTATATGTTACAGTCAATACTATTGTTTTTGACAACGAGACAGATGCCACTCGCGAACTCCTTCTTGAACTTAGCAGAATAAATGTTGATGCAATACTGATACAGGACATGGCTGTATTGGAAATGGCAAGAGGACTTTTTGCTTTACATGCTTCAACGCAGACCGACAATCGAACTTCTGAGAAAGTTCGTTGGTTGGCATCTCAAGGTTTTTCGAGAGTGGTATTAGCACGTGAACTTTCTATTGATGAGATTTCGGCTATTCACAACGACAATCCTGAATTAGAATTGGAAGCATTCGTTCATGGAGCATTGTGCGTAAGCTATTCCGGCTTGTGCTATGCTTCACAGTATTGCTTTGAACGTAGTGCCAATAGGGGAGAGTGTGCTCAGTTCTGCCGCATGAAGTTTGATCTCCTGGATGATGATGGTAATGAAATTATACATCAGAGTCATCTGCTTTCATTAAAAGACATGTGCCAAATAGATAATCTCGAAGCACTTGCAAAGGCAGGCGTATGCTCCTTTAAGATTGAAGGCAGGCTTAAGGATATTGAATATGTGAAGAATGTTACTGCTGCATATAGCGAAAAGCTAAACCATCTGGTGAGAAAGCATCCCGATAAGTATCAGCGTGCATCTTATGGAAAGGTGTATTATGAATTCGAACCCAACCTCCAAAAGACATTTAATCGCGGATATACTACATATTTTGCCAACGGACGCCAACCAAACATAGCATCTTTTGATACTCCGAAAGCTATGGGTGAGTTTGTTGGAACAGTAAAAAATATTAAGAGTGACCAATGTATAGTTGTGTCAAGTACTCATGGCTTCTCTAATGGTGATGGTCTTTGTTTTCTCAATACATCAAGGGAGTTGTGTGGTTTCCGTGTAAACAGAGCAGAAGGGAATCATCTGTATCTTCAGGTTGTTCCCAGCGCCTTACAGAAAGGTATGCGGCTCTATCGCAATAATGATCAGGCTTTTGAGCGTCAACTATTGAGTAATGACAGCGCAAAAAGGAAGATTCCATTAAAGATGATTGTCGGAATGACTACCGATGGAGTTTCCCTCCGCGTGTCTTCATTGTCATCATCAGACTGTTGGACGGAAGCGACAATCGTCGTTGAACATCAGATAGCTGAGAAATCTCAGCGTGAGAACATAATAAGACAATTGTCGAAATTAGGTGATACATCATTTGAATGCTCGGATATTGTTATTCCTGAGTCATTCAATCTCTTTGTACCAAGTAGCAGATGGACCGAATTGCGAAGAAAAGCTTTAGACGAACTGATTAGTAAGAGTAATAATGCTAAAGCCCCAAACGACACAATTGAGGCTGACGCTACTTCCAAACCTGGATGTATTGATGCAGTTATCAAGATTCCTGAATATAAGTATCAGTATTGTTATAATGTCTCAAACAACATTTCAAAGCATTTCTATGCCAAACGCGGACTCAATAATGTTGACGATGCGTTTGAGATAAATGTTCCTCGCCCTGCATTGTTAATGCAATGCAGACACTGTCTGCGCTTCGCGTTAGGTCATTGTGTTAAGAATGGAGGAATAAAGCCAAATTGGAAAGAGCCTCTTTGTCTTAGACTATCTGACGGACGACGCTTCAGACTTGAATTTGATTGTAAGAATTGTCAAATGAATGTTTATGCAAACAGATAGAGAATCATTTCAGATTGCCTGGTCAATGCCAAAAGTGTTAATCAAAAGACTGATGTTTATCATTATGTCAGTACTCGTGTCTTCATGTTTCTATCAAGGGCCATATACTTCAGATGCATGGAGCATGACAGAAGAGCAATTAGATTCGATATCTTTTTATACGACACATCATTATACCCGTAACTTCAATTTCTCTGTCCGTAGTGATTCGCTTCTTCTGATTGCCCAACACCCTACAGAGTTTATAAACGGTCTTCAAGTAGATTCTCTATATATTCGTAATTCTGACAAGATAGTAGTAGCAGACTTTGCAACTATATCAAATGACTCAATAGACACCTTGTGGGTTCGTGTAGCCCGTGATGAAGAGACAATAGGTTGGATTCACGAGAATGACCTTCTCAATGGTGTATCGCCAGACACACCGATAGCACAGTTTATAGATATATTCTCCAATACCCATTTGCTGGTGTTCGTATGTATTCTTATTCTTGCATTGGCTCTATTTATGTTCAGAAGGATAAAAAGACTTGGTTCGAAGATTGTCTATTTTAATGACATCGATTCTTTCTATCCCACATTCCTTTGCTTGCTCATAGCTACATCAGCTGTGTTCTACAGCTCTATTCAAATGTTCGCCCCTGAGACTTGGCGCCATTTCTATTATCATCCAACACTTAATCCATTCTCAGTTCCATTGCATATTGGCTTGTTCCTTACATCGGTCTGGGGACTTTTAATCTCCCTAATTGCGACTTTGGACGATGTTCGAAGACATCTTGCAGGATGGGAGTTGATATCATATCTGCTCGGACTGGCAGCGGTTTGTGGTTTACTATACATCATCTTCAGCATCACGACACTTTATTACATAGGGTATCTTCTTTATTTGGCATTGCTTACTGTATGTTTGCGAAAATACTTATTTCACACTCAGGTGAAATACTTATGTGGTAATTGTGGAAAATGTATGCCTTCTAAAGGCATCTGTCCTCATTGCGGAGCGATGAACGACTAGCGTTTTTTAGAAAAATATAAATATTTTTGGCAGTTATGTCAAATTTGTGTACTTTTGCATATTAACTAATAATAACCAAATTTATTATGGCTGTTAAGATATTAAGCGTTGATGACGAGATGGATCTCGAGTTGTTGTTAACGCAATATTTTAGAAGGAAGATACGCAAGGGCGAATATGAGTTCGTTTTTGCACATAATGGTCTTGAAGCATTGACAATGATGCTGAAGCATCCAGATATTGAGATAATACTCTCTGATATCAATATGCCTGAAATGGACGGACTCACTCTGTTGGCGAAAATCAATGAGATGCGCAATCCTGCTCTGAAGGTTATTATGGTAAGTGCCTATGGTGACATGGGTAATATTCGTCAGGCTATGAACAATGGTGCCTTCGATTTCGCTACCAAACCAATTGACCTTGATGACTTGAGCATAACTATTGAGAAGGCCATAGAACAGATTGAATATGTTCATTCCATGCAAGCAGAGCATCAGCAGCTTGAGTCTCTTAAGACTGATTTAGCAGTTGCCAGCGAGATACAGCAAGCCATACTCCCACGAGTATTTCCTCCCTTTGAGGATTTAACACAACAGATTGATATTGCTGCATCTATGGTACCTGCAAAGGATGTTGGTGGCGATTTTTACGATTTCTTCCGTATAGATGATGAACATATAGGCTTCACCATTGCCGATGTTAGTGGTAAAGGTGTTCCTGCAGCTATTTTTATGGCTGTAAGTCGAACATTGATACGAGCAACGGGACTTCGCGGCATTACTCCATCTGAATGTATGACATACGTTAATCGCCTGTTATCAGCAGAATCCGTTGACTGTATGTTTGTTACAGTATTCTATGGAATCTTGAATATCCATACTGGTGAAATAGTATATTGTAATGCTGGTCATAATCCGCCATATGTTCTGAAGAATAACGGAAAGGTTGAAGCCTTACCAATGTCAACGAATCCTATGGTTGGAGCTGTTGATGGAATAGATTTTCAGCAGGAGCAACTTCAATTAGATAAAGGTGACGCTTTGGTCATGTTTACTGATGGCGTTACTGAAGCCATGAATGTGACATTTGAAGAGTTTAGCGAGAATAGGCTTGAAGAAACTCTCTCTACTGTCGTGATGCATAGTGGTCAGGAAATTATTGATACAGTTAAAAACAATGTCTCTACATTTACTGACGGTGCTGAACAAAGTGATGATATTACGTTGTTGACAATTAGAAGACTGTGACTAAGAAAAGGTTTTTGCTATTCATCTCCGTTGCAGTTTTTGCAGTTCTTGCTGCTATTGGCTTCGGTGGCTGGTATTTGGAACACAACCGAGTATCAGTCCTCGAGCAGCGTGTGGCTGAAATGCAGAAGAAGGAGCAACGCTCAGCAATAGATAAGAGCATTAGTGAACAGCTTGGTGTAATTGCTGCTCAACAGAAAGAGATTGCCGAAGAGAAGACTGAAGAAGCCATGCAACAGAAACAACGTGCTGATGAAGCATTCAGTCGTTCTGAATTGGAACGTCAAAAGGCTGAAGAAGCAGAGCATGAGGCCCGACAGGAAAAAGAAAAGGCTGATCTTGAAAGACAAAAAGCTGTCATCGCACGTAGTGAGGCTGAGAAGTCAGAACAAATAGCAAGAAATGAGCGTAATACCGCCGATACACTTCGATTTACAGCACTTGGTCGATCGCTTGGTGCAGCCTCTCGTCATGAGTTTTCTAACAATCAGGTCGATCTGGCTCAAGTGTTAGCATATTATTCCTATTATTACACAAAGAAATACAAGGGCGAAGTCTATGTGCCTGATATCTTCCAATCCATGCTTTCTGCCAGTCATCGTATTCAGAACTGGCATAAACATAGGGGAATGATTAGAGGTATTGATTTTATGCCCAAAGGCGATAACCGTATTGTTTCAATATGCGATAATGGAATGCTTCTTATTCATACTAAAGAAGGAAATCATCTGAGAACAGAGGTCCTCTTTGATGGTAAGCAAACAGATATTTTCAAGACCAATAGCTGTGACTTGCGTTATCTCTTTATATCTAATAAAGGTATAATTAGCTCTATCAGTAGAAGCGGTCATCTGCTTATTAATGAAGGTGGCGTAAAAGGCAAGACACGCATAATACCTGTTCTCGAGAAAGATTATCCAACTATATCGTGGATGAACGATGATGGCAAGTCGGTTATTGTTATTGGTGAACATAACATGGCATTGGTCGATTTGACAAAATCCGATGAATCAGCTGTCGTAGAAACGAAGAAGCTTACATCTCGTATCGTTTCCTTTGGTAAATTGCATGGAAAACTAATACTCTTTGACAATAAAGGTAAGCAGTATCTGGTTAAATCTTTTAATGACATAGAGGTTTCTGATATTCCCATACCAGAAGGACTGGTAACTGTTTTTCATGCAACAAATAATATGAACGTCTATGGAATGGACAACGGCACTATCTATCTCAAGAAACGAGATAGTAACGACTACGTAGCTCTTAAGGGGCACAAGTCTTTTATTTCTCATCTTAAGATTATTGGAGATCGACTTTATTCTTCCAGTTATGATGGTAAAGTGAATTTCTGGTATGTTAATAACGAGAAGATTATTCCTATAGAGATTCTTTCTAAATCCAGCTGGATTATGGATTTTACTATCAGTAATGACGGTCAATCGCTATGGGTTGGTGATATGAATGGATATCTTACTGAAGAATTGCTTGATGTTGAAGCTATAAACGGCATTATTGAGAACGAGTTGAAACAGAAGAAACGCGACTTCACCCAAGAAGAATGGAATTACTATATTGGTAAGACGACTCCCTATGAGCCTCTTATTATTAAGAACGGAAAGGAGGTTGTACGATGAAACGCATTCTCCTATTTAGCTTAGTATTAGTTTTTATTCTGCCATTCTCCTTTGGTCAGACACGACAACTAGGCGTACCTTATTTCCGCAACTATACTGCTTCTGATTATGATGCGAATAATCGTAACAGTGATATTGTTGCCGATAATGAAGGTCGTGTGTTTATTGCTAATTTCGAAGGACTGCTTTATTACGATCAGGCTACCTGGCGCATGTTGCATCTTCGAAGTCTGACACGTCCTACGTCTTTGTATCTCGATTCAAAGAACACACTATGGGTAGGTGGCTATAACTACTTCGGACATGTTGTTGTTGCCGACAATGGTACAATAGGATTGAAAGATTCTGAAAACATGTCTTCACTTAAAGGCGAGGTACTTAAGATATGGGAAGAAGATGGACATATCGTTTTCTTGGCCAATAATGACAGAGTCTATAGAGTCAATGATAATCATTTGTCTTTACTTCGCAGGCATACTTCTAATAATGAAGACAGTGTTGACTTGAATGACACACAGACCATAACTATTGACAATGGTTTGAAAGCCGTAGCAAAGACTGGTAGTGGACTCTTCTTCTACACCGACTCAGGAGAACTCTTGTGTAACATAACGGAGAAAAACGGATTGTGTTCTAACAACATAAACCGTATGGTCTATAATGGCAAGGGATTACTCTGGGGTGTTACCGACAACGGTGTTTTCTCAATGTCAATGCCAACTGCATACACATATTTCTCACATAATGAAGGTGTTCAGGGAGAAGTGTATAGTATGCATATCTATAATGGCTTGACATATGTGGGCACTACCAATGGTCTTTATCGGCAGAATGGTATGAGCTTTGAGCATATTGAAGGCATCAATCACTTGTGCTGGGCTTTGACAGAAAAAGATGGTATTTTGCTGGTTGCCAGTGAAGGCGGTCTTTATAGTGTTGACAAGAATGAACACATTCGTCAGATAAACGAATACGACACAAAGTCTATTTTAGTAAATGACGATGTCTTTATCACCGGTGAAGGAAAGGGAGTCTTTCTTAACAAGCTGTCAGGTGAGCGCTACAAAATAAGTCCACAAAAGAATGTGACTCAAATTCTTAAAGACGGTCATGATTGCATGTGGCTCAAGACTATTTATGGCGAAATATGGTATCGCACCAAGAATCAGTCTTTGTTTTCAAAATATACCAAGAATATAAACAAAGATGGTAGCAACAGTTTGATGCAGGCCACATTAGTAAAAATTGGGAACGATGTAGTTGTCGTTGATGCCATCGATACAGAGCCTTTCTTATATCCTCAGTTCTCATATACTGATTTTTCAGGCAACACGTGGCTTACTGACAAGGAAAACAATAATCTATATGTGTGGAAGAACGGTCAAAGACAAGAATCTTTTGACGCTTTTCTATATCCTTTACGTGACGTTGTTATCCGTACAATGTTTATTTATAAAAGTCAGATATGGCTTGGTGGAGAATCGGGGGTTACTGTGATTGACCGTTCTGTTAAAGACCCTGCAATTAATAATGTTCCCAAGGTACGTATCTGTTCTGTAATAGCAAATGGCGACAGCGTTGTTTGGGGAGGATTCGGAGAATGTCCTAAGAAATTGCCAACGCTTGAAAGTAACCAAAGAAACATTTATTTTACTTTCGCAATAGATAATCCTACAATGTTGGGACGTGCCCAATATAAGTACAGGATGGATGATCACGAATGGAGTGCTGCCACGGACCAACATTTTGCTCTCTTCAATGACCAGCGTCCAGGAGAGCACGTTTTTCAGGTTAAGGCCGTCGATGCTATGGGACGAGAGATTGATGCTGTATCAATCAAGTTTGAGATTCTTGCACCATTCTATATAAAGTGGTATATGAATGTGCTATATTTGATAGTTATTGCCTTCTTCATATACCTTCTCGTTCGTTATCGTATTTCACATCTGGAGAGAGAAAAATTACGACTGGAGTCTGTCGTTAATGAGCGAACAGCTGAGATTGTGAAGCAGCGCGATGAAATCGTCAAACAGAAAGACGAGATTGAGGAGAAATCACGTAGTCTGGAGTCAGCACTTGATGAGCTTGGACAAGCTCAGAACGAGTTGATTCGTCAGGAAAAGATGGCTATGGTGGGTAAATTGACCCAAGGCCTTATTGACCGTATTCTCAATCCGTTGAATTACATAAATAACTTTGCCAAGCTCTCTATAGGTCTTGTGAAAGATGTTAAGACAAACATTGAGGATGAGAAGGAACACATGAGCGAGGATAACTATGAGGATACTGTCGATGTGCTTGGTATGCTATCTTCCAATCTTGAGAAAGTTGGTGAGCATGGTCAGAACACAACACGAACCCTTAAAGCTATGGAAGAGATGCTTAAAGACCGTTCAGGAGGCATAGTCCCAATGAACCTGGCTATAGTTCTTCGTCAGAATGAAGAGATGTTCAGCAACTATTATGCCAAGGAGATTGCAGCTGAAGGTATAAAGGTAACTTTCAACTATCCTTCAGTCGAATTACCTATCAATGGCAATGCTGAGATGTTGAGCAAGTGTTTTATGAGCATGTTGGCAAATTCAGTTTACGCTATCCTGAAAAAGTCACAGCGTGAGAAATATAAGCCTGAGATAACTTTCAGCGTGACTGATGATAACATCAATCTGATTGTTACATTACGTGATAACGGTATAGGTATTGAAGAAACGATTCTAAACAAAGTCTTCGATCCATTCTTCACTACAAAGCCTACAGGCGAAGCTTCTGGCGTAGGTCTTTATCTGAGTCGTGAAATCATACAGAATCATCAAGGCGATATTTCTGTGAAATCCGTCAAGAATGAATATACAGAATTTACCATTGTGTTACCTAAAAACAAGTAAACTATGGAGCAGGAACTGGAACAATTAAAAGAGCAACTGAAGAAGCAGGAGAAACTTGCCTCGTTAGGTCTGTTAAGTGCAGGTATTGCTCATGAGATACAGAATCCTTTGAATTTTGTCATCAACTTCAGCAAGATGTCAGACAAGCTGTTGAGTGATCTGACTGAGATAATGGAAGACAATAAAGATAGTCTTTCAGATGACGATCGCGAAGAAGTTGATGACATCTTAGCTGACTTGCATGAGAATATGGCTAAGATTGTAGAACACGGAGAAAGAGCAATCAGCATCATCCGTGGAATACTGCTAGTTTCAAGAGGTAAGGATGGTGAGTTCATACCAACAGATGTATGTCATATTGTCCATGAATATGTGTGGCTCTCTTATCATGCCATGAGAGCAAACTATAAGAATTTCAATGTCAGCATCCACGAATCCTATGAGGAGAATCTCCAGCCCATAATGGTTATTCCACAGGATATAAGCCGTGCTGTTCTTAACGTCATGAACAATGCCTGTTATGCTGTTTGGAAGAAACAGCAGGAGCAACCCGACTTCATGCCTCAGATTGACGTGACCGTGAAGACAGAGGATAGCTCCCTGAAGATTATCATTGCCGACAATGGTGAAGGCATGACCGATGAGGTTAAGCAACGCCTTTACGAGAATTTCTTTACAACAAAGCCCATTGGGCAGGGTACAGGATTAGGCATGAACATCACTCGTGACATTATTGAAAACAAACATAGCGGCAAACTTCTTTTTGAGTCAACACTCGGAGAAGGTGCTTGCTTTACATTCATACTACCAATTAAGAAATAGTTTCATTGAATAATGCAATATTCATAAAATGGTTGTTGGATTCTGTTGAGAATTATCCTCAACGAGTCGCAGTCATTGACCAGCGAGGAAATCGAAAGACGACCTATAAAGAGCTTTACGAGATGGCTTGCAGGGTTGTTGGCTATGTCAACAGCCTTCATCTGCCAGCTCACTCTTTTATTGGCATCTGCCTTCCTACAAGCATGGAATATATTGCAGCTGAAATTGGTATCTGGCTATCTGGCAATGCCATTCTTCCATTGGGTATAGAATTTCCAGAGTCTCGCATCCAGCAGATTATGGAGCATAGTGAGTCCCCATTGCTGATAGACGAGTCTGTAATGAACGAAATTATCTCTTTTGAACCCCAAGAGCCTCTATCTCTTCCTGAAGAAGACGATATCAACTCGCTTTTCTATACTTCAGGCAGTACTGGTAGTCCCAAGGGGGTATTACATTCCTTCCGTTCATTTGGAATTCCTCTATTTCCAGACGATATGTTCAAGGAGCTTAATGTCTCTTTAATGGCTGTCACAGCTCCTATGTTCTTTGTCGCATGTAAACTGATATACGATTTCCTTACTCGTGGAGGAACAGTCAACATTGTACCATCCGACGTAAGGATTGACATAAGGAAGCTTGAAACGTTTATTGCCGAACAGAATATTGAATTCGTCTTTATTCCGCCTTCAGTTTTGCCTCACTTTCAGAACAAGTCACACACATTGAAAGTAGTGTTTACTGCCTCTGAACGTGTGTCTGGTGTAGGTCCTAAAGGCTATAAGCTTATAAATTATTGCGGACAGACTGAGACTGCCGGTATTGGCGCAACATTCGTTGTTGACAAACCCTACGACAACACCCCAATAGGCATTCCCGTAAAACCTTACATTTATAGCGTTCGTGACGAGGATGGTAACGAAGTAGCACCAGGAGAAGAAGGCGAACTGTGCTATCAGGGCGACTTGACACCTGGCTATTTCAAAGACCCAAAGCGTACTACGGAACTCTATCGTGGCGGATGGCTTCATACTGGAGATATTGTCCGTGCACGTCCTGATGGAAACCTTATCCTTATCAATCGCAAGGACTGGATGCTGAAGATAAACGGCCAGCGTGTAGAGCCCAGCGAGGTTGAGACTGTTTTGAAGAAGATGCCAGGCATTGACAACGCCATTGTTAAAGGCTTTACCGCAGGTAACAGTCGTCAGTATCTGTGTGCCTATTACATATCCGAAGAAGGTGTTGAAGAGGAAAGTATTCTCGACTATCTGTCTTCAAAGCTTCCAAGCTACATGGTTCCTGTCTATTTCGTAAAGATGGACAGCTTCCCTGTAAACATGAATGGCAAACTTGACCGCAACAGTTTAGTATCTCCAGCTTCTGATGATGAGATTATTGACAGGGAACCTTACGAGGCGCCTAAAGATGATATCGAGAAGCAGCTGTGTAAGGCTTTTGAGAGTACATTGGGCTATCGTCACATAGGCGTGAATGAAGATTTCTTCTTACTTGGTGGCGACAGCATCCGCGTTATGAAGCTCCAGACTCTTTGTCCAGATCTGCCTTTATCAGCGCGAAAGATTTATGTCCACCGCACCCCAAGGAATATTGCTAAGGCATGCCGTGAGAGCATTGAGATTAATAGAGAGCAGCGCTCAACCTATCCTTTGAGTAAGACTCAGATGGGTATCTATGCTGAATCCATGCTTCATCAAGGAGAAACCATCTATAACAATGCTGTACTATATCGATTAGGTAAGCATGTTGACACAGACCAACTTGCTCGTGCCTTTGAACAGCTGATAGAGGTTCATCCGTTCCTTAAAATGCGTCTTTTCATTGACGATAACGGTAGTCCCTGTCAGTCTCAAAACAGCTCTTCTATTTATCATCAGCAGATAGAGCACGTAAGTGAAGAGCAGTTCCTTTCATTGAAATCCGAACTAGTTCGTCCCTTCGACATATTGTCAGAACCGTTGTTCCGAATACGCATTATCGTAACTCCCAGTGATGCTTATCTCTTCATGGATTTTCATCACATCATTTTCGATGGCTATTCCTACAACATTCTGACAGAAGACTTGAATACCCTCTATGATGGAAACGCCGTCGATGTTGAATCATTCAGCGGATATGGTGTTGCCGAGGAAGAACAGCATTTGCGAACTACTGAAGCCTTTGACGACGCTCGTTCATGGAATCGCATGACTTTTGGCGATGTTGAAGTAGATTCACTTCCAGAAGGCGATATGGATGAGGGGTCTGAACAGGAGTGGGGTAGCATGCAAATACCGCTTTCTGTTGAATACCAGCAGTTGTCGTCAGCATGCCAGAGACTTGATGTCACCCCCAATGTGCTGATGACCTCAGCCTTTGGCTATCTCCTTGGAGAATATTCTTTCTTAGAGGAATCGCTATTTGCCACCATCTATAATGGTCGCAAGGATTTGCGAACCATCAGGACTATTGGCATGATGGTAAAGACTCTGGCTGTTCATGCCAAATGGGATGAGCATACAACCATCTGTGAATATCTGCATAATATGAAGCATCAGCTCTTGGCCAGCATGAACAACGATTTGTTCTCGTTTGCAGAGCTGAGTGAAATGAATCATCATGTTAACAGTCATGTGCTCTTTGCCTATCAAGGCGATTTCGGATTCCCCGATGTCCTTTGTGGTGAGAAGTATGAGCAGTTACCTGTTAAGCTCAACGCTACTGGAGAGGATCTTGCTGTAGAGGTGCTCCGTAATGGAAACCAGTTGCTTTCTCATATAGAATATGCCGGCAATCGTTATTCCCAGCAGTTCATCCGTGCTTTCATTGAGACCTTTGACTCTATAGTCTGTGGCTTTGCTGCTGAGAACAGCAAGAAGATTAACTTGCGTGATATTCCTCTTCTTAAGACAGATGCTCTGAACCGCATAGTCTCATTAGGCAGAGGCGATGTGTTGAATTATGACACATCAGAGACCTTCGTGAGTCTTTTCCGACGTCAGGCTCGTCTTCATCCAGATTCTGTCGCCGTCGTTGATAGCGAAAGCTCCATATCCTATTCTGAATTAGACAGACAGTCAGACCTGCTGGCACACAAACTTATTGAAGCAGGAGTCGTTCCCGATTCATTTGTTGCCCTCATTCTTCCTCGAAGCAAGGAGTTCGTGATAGCCATGATTGCTGTTATGAAGTGTAGTGCAGCTTTTATCCCATTGGATAGTGAATACCCTGATTCACGAATCAGATATATTCTTGACGATGCGCATATTGTCGCCATTATAACTAAGGGTGAACATCTAAATCATTGCTCGTTTGACATTGTTCCAACCACAATCAGACTCGATGATATTGACTTCTCAGCTTACTGTTCTCCAGTATGCCGTTGTATTCCGTCATCGCTGGCTTATATGATTTACACCTCTGGCTCCACAGGGTCTCCTAAAGGTGTTGTTGTTGCCCATTCGGCATTACTTAACTTTATAACATGGCTGTCTGATGTTGAAGAATTAAAGCCTGTCGACCAGTGTGCCCTTCATACGAGCTTCTGTTTCGATGGCTCTATGTTCGACCTGTTCCCTCCGCTTGTTAACGGAGCAACACTTCACATTCTGTCCAGCTCTCTACGCCACGACATGAACGGTTTGTATCAGTACATCTGCGATAACCATATAGTAGGCATGTTGCTAACCACACAGTTCGGAATGGCTATGCTCGAACAGTATGATTTGCCCATGCGCTTCCTCATGCTTGGTGGTGAGAAGCTAACAGCTTTCAGGCCGTCGGTTGTAAAGCTGTATAACTGTTATGGTCCTACTGAGTTTACTGTCTGTGCCACATACCATAAGGTGAATCAAGGCAGGACTTACAGGAATATTCCCATTGGGCGAACGGTTCCTAACTGCACGTCTTATGTTGTTGACAAAGCAGGCAGGCTGTTGCCTCAGGGAGCAATAGGCGAACTCTGTCTTTCAGGGCGTCAGCTGTCAAATGGCTACTGGAACCGTCATCAGCTTACTGACAAGAAGTTTACTGTCAGTCCCTCATGCAGCAATAAGAAAACATATCATACTGGCGACCTTGTCCGATGGAACGCCTTTGGCGAGTTAGAATATCAAGGCCGCATGGATAATCTTGTGAAGTTGAGAGGCTATCGCATCGAACTTGGCGAGATAGAGAACAAGATTAAGAGCTACGATGATGTTATTTCATCTGTTGTCATGGTACATCATGAAGGCAATCGTGAACTGCTTGTCGGCTTCTATTGTGCTTCACGTGCCATAGACCGAGCAGCCCTTTTGGATTATCTCATTTCTCAACTGCCCAGCTACATGGTGCCTCAGATTCTGATTCAACTTGACAACATACCTGTAACCCTCAACGGAAAGACTGATTACAAAGCTCTACAGAGCAAAGTGAGTGAGTCTGACGTAATTCAGTCAATGAAGGTTATGCCTTCTAACGACAGCGAACAGAAACTTTACACTATTGCAAAGGAATTGTTAGGAACTGATAATTTCGGAGTTACTGACGATCTTACCCTCTTGGGGCTCTCGTCGCTTCTTGCCATCAAGATGTGCTTCCTGGCAGAAAAAGCAGGTCTTACGCTGAATGTCAATTCTGTGCTGAAATACAAGTCCATACGCCTCATTCTCTCTCAGGAGACATCCATTGGCAGCTGGGAGAACGAATACGATTCCACAAAGCCTGTAGCTGTTCTGATTCAGGGTCTGACGTCTTACAGCCAGTTAGAGGCGCTTAAGGATTCTCTCTGCACACGTTACTCCGTGATGTTCATCGGGCCAATAGAAGAACATATCAAGATGTTCAGTAGCGACAGGATGGTTATGACATCAGAACTTGTTGATCTCTATGTCGGATATCTGTCCTCACATTTGCATCATGAAGCATCAGTTTCACTTTTCATCGGACATAGCTTTGGTGGCGAGCTGGCTTATAGGTGTGCTGTCCGTTATCATTCTATGACTGGACAGTCTCCGTTGGTCTGCATGCTTGACACCTACAGCAATTTGCAGTCAATGACCGATGCCTCCATTGAGCACCTTTCTGTACCAGTAGAACTGGATGCCGACATGCCCGCCTATCAGGGCAGCGCCATCTTGTTCAAAGCTACTCGTCAGGCAGAAAACATGCTTGTTGAGAATCACGAAAAGCTAAGTCGTGAAAGCGACGAGAAATGGCGTTCTCTTGTTCCGCAGCTGAAGACCCACATGATAGAAGCTGACCATTTCAGCATGTTGGAAAAGCGATTCGCTACAGACTATTTAGAATTGATTGACAAAGAAGTAACCACAATTACCAAACCATAGAAATATGATGAAAATGACTTCACAACTCATCAGCAGCTGTTTAGGACGCATCGTGTTGCTCGTCCTTATGCTCTTTCCCCATGTGGTGTCAGCTCAGGTTGACAGCGAGCTGAGCCATGTCTATGCGGAAGCTGAAGATGCATATAAGATAGGCCGTTTTGACCATGCCATAACTCTCCTGAAGGACAACATTAATCTCTTTGATGGTAATATGAGGAAGAATGCTCTTCGTCTTATCTCCATCTGCTATATGGTACAGGATAATAACGTGGAATCTGAGAAATATGCTCAGCAGCTGTTGAACATGAATCCATATTACACCTCTGTCAACGACCCTATTCGTTTTGAGGAGATGATCACCTTGTTGAAGTCTGGCCGCAATTCCACCATTACCACCGCTTCAAGCCAAAGCGAGAGTGTCATGGAGGCTCCTGTGCCAGTCACCATCATCACTCGTGAGATGATTGACATGCTTAGCAACAACAAGAGTATAGGACAGATATTAGCTGCCTATGTTCCTGGCATGAGCGAGGTCTGTTCTTATGCCTTTTCCAATGTTACCATGCATGGTGTCTATACCAACGGACAGGAGAAGATTCTCGTTATGGAAAACGGCCACCGCCTGAACGCCCGCTCTACCAACAATGGCAAACTCGACTATGCTATCAGTACCGAGAAGATAGACCATATAGAGGTGCTTCGTGGTCCGGCTTCTTCACTCTATGGCAATGTGGCTCTTACTGCTGTGGTAAATATTATCACCAAGCGAGGTAACGAGATAAATGGTGTGACAGGCAAATATGGCTATGGCTCCAATGGCACCCATCGCGCAGACCTTGTTGCAGGCACCTCTTTTGTTGGCTCCGACATTTTTGCGTGGGCATCCATCTATTCTTCTGATGGCAATCGCCAGACCGTTCCTCAGAACACAGGTTTCACCCAGACCCAGCACGATGGCTATACCTATCTGGGAAGATATACAGGAAAGCCGTCCTACGATATTGGATGTAATCTTCATTTCAAAGATTTCTCGTTAATGCTGAATCGCAAATACGGCAAGAAGGTTCCTCAGTATTCGTGGTATGGTGAGACCTACGACTACGACCGTTTCCGCCGTTTCTGTGGCGTTACCCCAGGCTATTCTATCGATGAGACACACATGGAGTTTGGCTATGGTAGAAACTTGGGGAACTCAAATATTGACGTTTCCGTTTACGGCGACTTCTATAAGTTCAAGGACTACCAGCCTGTTTCCGACTCAATCATCACCTACGAGTTCAAGCCCGATGGTAGCGGAACACCTGTCATAGGTCCTGATGGCAAGCCCCAGACACGCCTGTATCATGGTGTCTATCAAGATGACAATTGGGAGGAGTTCACCATCGGCGCTATGGCCAAGTTCTCTCACGACTACCGTATTGGTCACACCCGTGGTAATTTCCTTGTCGGTGCCCAGTTCGAGTATTACGAGATTCCCATCAACGAGTTTTTCTTTGGCGAGGAATACCAGAAGATAATCATCGTAACTACGCCCGAGTCTAAGAACCAGTTGAAGGTGGGCAATGAGCGTATCCTCTCCGGTTTTGTTCAGGGCAAGCACTATCTGCTTTCCGACAAGCTTATTCTTAATGCAGGACTGCGCTTTGACAATAAGTACCGCCGTAACAAGGTCAATGTCAACGCCCTCTCTCCCCGTGTTGCATTCATCTACCTTCCTTCAGGTCAGTTCAGTGCCAAGTTAAGCTATTCGCGCTCGTTTGTCGATGCACCTTATTTCTATCGTCAGAACACTCAGAACACCTATCGTGGCAGTGAGGATCTGATGCCTGAATACATGAATGCGTTTCAGTTGAACTTCATGGGTACGGTTAATAGTAATCTGTCCTATGACCTTAACTTGTATTACAACCATCTTACCGACCTTATCTGTAACAACCAGAGCAAGGACATCAATGCTCCTAAGTATATCAACTCAGGCCGACTGAAGATTGTCGGAGCTGAAGGCGAACTGTCCTACAAACTTCCTACGTTCTATTCGAGGGTGAACGCATCATGGCAGCGTGTGATAAGCTCTGAGCAATATTATTCCAATGGCAATGCCATCTACAGCGTGCCGTCGTTTAGTGCCAATCTCACATGCGAGAAGGTGCTGCTTAGACGTATGGGCCACTCTGTACGCCTTGGAGGCAATGTGAGTTACACCTCACGCACCATCAACAAGGCCGACTCACGTTTCACTGGTAGCCAGGATTTCCATCTTGGCGAGAAGGCTCTTTTCGACCTGCAACTGAAGTATGACTGCAAGGAGCTTCTCACTCTGTCATTGGATTGTGAGAACGTGTTCAACACCACTTACTATATAGGAGGAACTTCTTATTTCCCATACCAGTATCCTGGTCGCACGATGATGGGAACCGTAACGTTCCGCCTGTAATTCTATACGCTATTTGAATAACAATCAACATTATTATATAATGACAAAGAAACTCACCTTGCACAATGACGTGCAACAAATATCTAAACTGGCAGACTTCGTCGATGCTATTGCCGAAGAGGCATCCATCGACCCTTCGCTGGCCATGAGCCTCAATCTGGCTCTTGAGGAAGCTGTGACCAATGTTGTCATGTATGCTTACCCCGCTGGTGAGGAGGGCGATGTTGATATAGTGGCCGCGTTGTCCGACGGATCGCTTCTGTTCACCATAAGCGACAAAGGCATTCCCTTCGATCCTACAAAGAAAGAAGATGCCGACATCACTCTTGGTGTTGAGGAGCGCCAGATAGGCGGGCTGGGAATATTTCTTGTCCGTCAGCTGATGGATACTGTGGAATATGAACGTAAGGATGGCTACAACATTCTTACTATGAAGAAGAAACTATAACTAAGCGAGCAAACATGTCACAACCATTAGCAGAGCGCCTTCGTCCGCGCACTCTTGACGAATACATTGGTCAGCAGCATCTTGTTGGCGAGGGTGCTGTCCTCAGGAAGATGCTCGATGCAGGCCGCATCTCTTCGTTTATATTGTGGGGCCCTCCAGGCGTGGGCAAGACCACCCTTGCACAGATCATAGCCAACAAACTCCAGACTCAGTTCTTCACACTCTCGGCTGTTACCAGCGGTGTGAAGGATGTACGCGACGTTATTGAGAAAGCCCAGAAAGGACGCTTCTTCAACGAGATGTCGCCCATACTCTTCATTGACGAGATTCACCGTTTCTCCAAGTCGCAGCAGGACTCTCTGCTTGGCGCTGTGGAGAGGGGAGTGGTGACGCTCATCGGAGCCACCACCGAGAATCCCTCGTTCGAAGTTATCCGTCCGCTGCTCTCGCGCTGTCAGCTCTACATTCTTAAGCCTCTTGGCAAGGAAGAGCTCCTACAGCTTCTTCATCGTGCCATAACGACTGATGTTATATTGCGTGAGCGCCACATCGAGCTTCAGGAGACAGGTGCCATGCTTCGCTATAGCGGAGGCGATGCCCGCAAGCTGCTGAATATTCTGGAGCTTGTGGTGGAGTCGGAGAGTGGCGATGTCGTCATCACCGACAAGCTCGTAGAAGAGCGTCTGCAACAGAACCCGCTGGCCTACGACAAAGACGGCGAGATGCACTATGACATCATCTCGGCATTCATAAAGAGCATTCGTGGCAGCGATCCTGACGGTGCTCTCTACTGGATGGCTCGCATGATAGAGGGTGGGGAAGACCCTCAGTTCATTGCACGCCGCCTGGTCATCTCGGCTGCCGAGGATATTGGTCTGGCTAATCCTAACGCCCTGCTTCTGGCTAATGCTGCCTTCGATACCGTGATGAAGATAGGCTGGCCTGAGGCTCGCATAGCGCTGGCAGAGGCAGCTGTCTATCTCGCCACTTCGCCAAAGAGCAACTCCGCCTATCTGGCCATCGACAGCGCTCTGGCCACCGTTCGAGAGACAGGCAACCAGCCCGTTCCGCTACATCTGCGCAACGCTCCCACCAAGCTGATGAAGGACATTGGCTACAGCGATGGCTATAAGTATCCCCACGACTACGAGGGACACTTCTGTCCTCAGCAGTATCTGCCCGACAGTCTCGTCAGCGAGCGCTTCTGGCACGGACAGCACAACCCAGCTGAAGAGAAACTCTACCAGCGCATGGTAAATTACTGGGGAGAAAGATATGAGAAGTAACCTCTTACCTCTCACCTCTAAATAAATTATGAATCAAGATCTGATTATAAGCATCATTGAGATGCTGGGAACATTTGCATTTGCCATATCTGGCATACGCCACGCAGCAGCTAAGCACTTCGACTGGTTTGGAGGCTATGTCTGTGGCATAGCTGTGGCTATAGGCGGCGGAACCATTCGTGACGTGATGCTGTCAACGACACCATTCTGGATGACCACACCTATTTATATTATCTGTACGGCTGTGGCGCTGCTCACCGTGGCGTTCTTCGAACGATGGATGGAGCCACTGAAGAACGCATGGTTCGTGTTCGACACCTTCGGACTGGCACTCTTCACCGTAGCCGGCATACAGAAGAGCCTCGCTTTCGGACAGCCTTTCTGGGTAGCCATCATCATGGGCTGCATAACAGGCTCGGCAGGCGGAGTCATCCGCGACGTGCTTCTCAACAACGAGCCCGTCATCTTCCACAAGGAGATCTATGCCATGGCTTGCGTACTTGGCGGACTGGTCTATTGGGCTTGCATCACTCTCAACTGTCCTGTTGAACTTACAGCAATAGTAACATTCCTCGTGGTCTGCGTCTGTCGTCTCCTTGCCGTGCGCTACCACATCTCGCTGCCCATATTGAAGTCATACGAAGAAAATAATAAACAAGAATAATACACTATGAGAATAAATACAGGAATAAAACGTGGCGACGACTACGACCGTTTCGTTGTCAGCCAGGAGCAACCACTGCTGGAGTTTCTCCTTGAGAACGTCAAGCAGAGCCGCACAAAGATAAAAGCCACCCTTCAGGGCCGTGGCATCAAGGTAGATGGAAAGACCGTCACACAGTTCGACTTCACACTCCGTCCAGGCATGAAGGTTGCCGTGAGCCGTTCTAAGCGCAACCAGCAGGAATTCAAGAACCGCTATGTGAAGATTGTCTATGAAGACCGCTGGATCATCGTCATTGAGAAAAACATCGGCATACTGTCTATGGCAGCAGGTCATTCATCGCTCAACGTGAAGAGCGTGCTCGATGACTACTTCAAGAAGTCGCGACAGAAGTGCACGGCCCATGTCGTACACCGTCTGGACCGTGACACCAGCGGACTCATGATCTACGCCAAGGACATAGATACCGAGCAGGCACTTGAGCACGACTGGCACAACATTGTCTATGACCGACGCTATGTGGCTGTGCTCAGCGGAGAGATGGAAGAAGACCAGGGAACCATACAGAGCTGGCTGAAAGACAATAAAGCCTATATCACCTATTCCTCGCCTGTGGATAATGGTGGCAAGCTCGCCATCTCTCACTTCAGCGTCCTTGACCGCACAACTGAGCACTCGCTTGTGGAGTTCAAGCTTGAGACAGGACGTAAGAACCAGATTCGTGTCCATGCAGCCGATATGGGACATCCCGTCTGCGGCGACCCTAAATACGGCAATGGCGATGACCCCATACACCGTCTCTGCCTACATGCATGGCTGCTCTGCTTCTACCATCCAGTGACAGGCGAGCCCATGGAGTTTGAGACACCTGTGCCAACAGCCTTCCGTCAACTTTTCAAATAATAAACATACCGATGAACAATCTCGTTTACTACATCTTTGTTCTCGCAGTCATCATCGTGGCTGTCACCATAATTAAGAAAGTGGCAAGCTGCATAGTCAAGGCCATCATGCTGCTAATCATCCTTGCGGCACTTTCATTGGCCTATTTCTACCTATTTTGAATATTTTGAAAAAAAGTACATACAAAAATTTGGTCGTGTCAAAAATAATGCGTACCTTTGCACCGCATTTGAGAGAAAGTGTTTTTCGGTAGCATATTTTGCACAACCGAGGAAGTTTGGGTGAGTGGCTGAAACCAGTAGTTTGCTAAACTGCCGTACGGGTGACTGTACCGGGGGTTCGAATCCCCCAGCTTCCGCAACTCTCTCTGGTCGGTTCATCTAACGGTTAGGATACAAGATTCTCAATCTTGGCATAAGGGTTCGATTCCCTTACCGACTACTCACAGTATCTTTATGGTTAAAGTTAATACCGGTCGGTTCATCTAACGGTTAGGATACAAGATTCTCAATCTTGGCATAAGGGTTCGATTCCCTTACCGACTACAGAAAATCCCCTGTTTGCTCAAGCATTCAGGGGATTTTTTTGTTACATCATCGTCATGCAGCTCTGCACTCCGAGGCTTGTTGCTATCGCGGTAAGTATCGCCGCGAGCGTCTGCAAAATAAATTTCCACGTTTCTTTCTTCATAGCTTTCAAGATTATTAGATTAAAAATTTTTAGTTTCTGTAGTTTTTTTCGACCACAGATTACACTGATTTTGTTGTCTATTACAGCGGCTAAGCCGCGATTATTTTTGATTTCACAGATTGCTTGCGCAGCTAATCGCAACTTTAGTTGCTGTAATCGAAATCAAATCCCATCATAGTGCGCAGCTAAAATCTGTGAAATCTGTGAAATCTGTGGTGAATGAACCATTGTTTTCTAACGCTCTTTCTAACTCATCCCCCTCCCCTCGGGCGCTCGGCGCTTGCGACGCTTGGCTCGTCCAAGAATGGAAGGGGTGGGTTTTAGGTTTTAAGGTTCCTCTTCCACTGCCCCTGGGTTCGGCGTGTCATTGCCACCACCGTTGCCGCTTGCGCTTCCGTCGACCAGATATCCACCCTCGAGACCTATCTTCGTGGTGAGCGTGTTGCTCTGGCGCATCACCCTTGCGGTGTAGATGCTGTTCTTGCTCTGGTCGGCGAGGAACTTCACGCCTATGCGAGTGATGTTCTTCGAGATGTCGAAGTCTTCGGAGCTGTCCGCACCTGTGGAGCTGGCACCGAGGTAGAGCGTGCCTATTCCGTCGAGCTTCACCTTGTAGCCCTCTGCCAGCTGCTCTGCTATGCAGTGCATCAGCTTGCGGGTCACGCCCAGCACCACGTCGTCGGTATACACAGAGCCGTGCTTCATGATGTGGTTGGCCAGCTCATCGGTGCCCATTGTGCCGCGGTGGAGCACCTTGCCATACCACTTGCCGTAACACTTCGTCAGCTTCTCGTTTGTGTTCTGATACTTCTTAATTGTAATTGTTCCCATAGTTTTTAATAGTTTAAAGGTTTAAAAGGTTTAAGTTGTTTAATGGTTTAAAAGTTTAAGTTGTTTAAAGGTTTAAGTTGTTTAAGTAGTTTGAGCTCTCTCGTGAGCGTTCTTCCTGATTGCTGGCGGTGTTTTTTCTAAACGCCGCGTGCGTTCTTTCTAAACGCTCTTGTGTGTCATTCGAATGCATTGCAAAGGTACAACATCGCCATTGCGGTTTACGAATACTTTGCTGATTTTTTTTCGAATTTTTTTATGCATAAAAAACAGAAGTAAATAATATCCGTATAAAAGTCAACGTTCTTAGGAAAAAAGTCAACAACCTCAGGGGAGGTTGTCAACATTTCTCAGTTGAGCGAGTAAACTTTTTCCGTATGAATGGGGTAGGTTATTCACTTATTCAGTTATTCACTTTGGACATCTGTGTTTTGAGTATTTCTTGAAGCGAAAATTTTATATTATATATATTATATATAATATATATAATATAAATTAATATTTCAATATTTTTTCTCCACCATCTCTTCTCATCCACTTTCCTCATCCCCTCCATCCCATTCGGTTTTTGAAAAACCTAAATGTCCAAAGTGAATAACTGAATAAGTGAATAACTCGATTAAGTGAGAGCAATGTGAACTTGCTCAAATATTGCCAAACCGAGTAAGCAGTGAGAGCCATGAGAGCTAGCTCTCTAATGGCCGAGGCGCGTTCGAGGTCGGTGAAGTCAACGTGAGAGTTATCGACGAAGTCAATAAGTGAATAACTCGATTACGAGGTGGTGATTCGAGAGAGAAAGTTGAGCAATAAGCTTGTGTCTCTTACGAGAACACGCTGCAAATATACACAAAAATCTTCAAATTCGATGCCCGAAAATGCAAAATCACATAAAATGAAGCGAATTTGTTCACTTTTTCGCTCAATCGTGTACTCAATTAATGACACATGGGGTCTGTCCCTCTGTGCGTCTATCGGTGCTGTGACGCTAAAATGTATGAGATAACACGAAGCGTAGCGGGACGCATTTTTGTATGAGTTTGAGCCGCTATTCATTAAATAATGTGTAATTTCTTAATAAAACACTATTATCTCAGAAATTATTCGTATCTTTGTAGGCTAAAGAGAATAAAGAATTGTAATGGCACAATTAGATAAATTCACAAAAGGGCGCAAGCCCGTGACGTTTGTAGACCTGTTTGCTGGTGCTGGCGGCATCAGCAAGGGATTCATGCAAGCGTATACTGATCACAACTATTACGACTTTGTGTTGGCAAGCGACATCAATGATAATTGCGAGCTGACACACGGGTAAGGTACAATGAGCTAAAATCGACATAACTTATGACGAGTCACGAGAAGAATCAAAATAGGTGGCGTGAGTTCTGCTATGACTTAATAGAGGCGGCAAAGGAAGACATCCTTGAAGATCCATATCAGGATATGATAGAGCAAGGACTACGACTACTGAACTGGAGCAAACCCAAAGGAGAAATCTGCCCTAAGGAACGCATCAAGATTGGTTCGCATAATCAGCTGGAGCCAGACATTACGTTGAAAATTAACGAACGTCCAGTGCTCGTTATTGAGGTGAAGAGACCAAGGAATAAACTCAATGAAGACCAGATATTGCAGTTAGTATCTTACATGCGCCAATGTCGTGTGCCATTCGGTTTGTATATTGGCGATAGGATTGCTTTGTTCTATGACGACTCTGTGAATGAGCCTACTGAGGTGTGGGGTGTAAGTCTTGATTCTGAGGCTGATGAAGGTTGGCGTTTTGTAGACTTCTTCGCACGTAGTTCGTTTAGTGAGGAACGGCTTGAAATCTTCTGCAAAGAGCGTATGAACGAAATTCACACATCGATGGGATTACGTGACATTACAGGAAAACTTGCAGAAGATGGTGGCGATGCTATTTTAAAGGAAATGGTTGAGCATTATCTTGTTGGAATGAAACGATACGATAACGGACTTGTTACAAAGTTGCTGAACCGCTACAAGTTCATTGCCCAGCCATTAGGACAAAAGGAAGATGAGGATGATAATGCGGACATGGAGAATGAAATAGGCCAACAGTCACATTATGTCCTCGTTAAGCAGCCCCGTTCCAAGAATGGCAGCAATGGACGTGACAACACGAAGTATTCCATTGATGGCGGCACGAACTATTTTGGCAAGAACAGAATAGTCCGTGAGATTATCATCCGCTATTTAGAACTTCATCCCAAACTAACATTTCGCCAGCTGGAGCAGATATTCCCTGACGAGATGCAAGGTTCATACGGCGTAGTCAGAAGCCTTGATGAACTGCATGAAATGGAGCATGACCGCAAAGATTTGGAGACTCGCTATCTGATGAAGGAAGAAGAATTGTTGAAGACGGCAGACGGCGTTCGATTTGCTGTTTGTAACCAATGGGGAGCCTATAACATCCCCAATATTTTCCGTGTGATGGAGAAATGGGGTTGGAACGTAATAAAAGACAAAGAATGAAGAACAAGTTTTTTAAGGATTTCGACAAATACTACATCGGAATAGAAACTGCTGATGGTAAAAAGCATTGTATTCGTGGTTGGTATCTTGACCAAAGATTTGCTCATAAGGAATGCCCCAAGGGATATAACATGTATGAATTCCGTGAAGATGATAAAGATGAGTGGGGGTATATTGCTTTTATAGAGCCGTATGTATGGGTAAATCATTCAGGAACTTTCATCACTCGTACTAAGATTCCTTTTGGCGAGAATGGTAATAGAAATTTCTTTGAAATCAGATACGGTCACTATTATTAGATGACGATACCCTTATAAAAAACACTAACCCCGAAGTATGCGTAAGCAGGGACAACGGGGTGTTACGCTACAAAGGTAGGAGGAAAAACTGAAACTTGCAAGAAAAGTGACAGAAAATTTAGAAAAATTAATGAGAAATGGACTTTAAGACGAGTCAAAAGCTATATTCGGTGCCCAGAATGCGCAAATATCAGAACGCTTGCGCTGGCGACAAGCGGAAGACGATGCAATTGTATCGCTACAATCTCAGACTATGCCAGCGGTTCTATGGTACATTGAATCTATTGGAGGTTATGTTGAGGAATGCTATTAACGAACACTATATAGCATATTACTCTGATCCTGATTGGATAGTTAACCAAGCAGACAGTGGTAAGTTGCTCGAATATAATAAGGATGAGATAAGACAGACGGAAGCAGGATATAGAAGGCGTGGTATATACAACAACGACAAAATGGTTGCTTCGCTGACGATGGGATTCTGGACAAAACTCTTTTCAAAGAAAAGATACAAGCGAGGTGGCAAGACTCTCCTGCAAATCTTCCCAAACAAACGGAAAGGTAAAAACCAGGCAGATATCTACAAAGACCTCACCCATATCCGCGAGTTCCGCAACCGCATTGCCCACCACGAGCCGATTTGCTTCGATGGTATTGGTAACATCAGCACTGCCTTTGCCCGTGATCATTATCAGCTGATTTGTGAGTATATTGGATATATGGGTCAGCAACCAGATAATGTAATTCAGTGGGCAGAGAAACCTGATGAGGTGTTGAATAAGATTGATAGCATCAGATGAAAAGGAATAGATTAGATACAAAGAGAATAATGATAAAGAATGAGAGTTGGGACTGACATTTCAGACTGGATAATCACGCCAATAGAGAATTATTTGAGTGGTAGAAGTCAAGATGCAGTCTTTGACCTCTATTATCAGGGACTTACTTTCCAAAATATAGCCAGAGACCATAGAGAGGATGAATTGGCTATGGCGATAAGGCCATACGTCATGGAGTATATTCTTTACCCAGAGAACAGAATTTATAGGCTTGGAAAGGCTTATATGGTGACCAGCCTAATATCCAAATCTATGGAGATATGTGACAACTGGGCTCGGATGACTGGCAGAATTAATTGGATAGAATTCATAGATAAACATGCATCTCTCATTCATCAGGAATTATGCTATGAGAATAAATGCATGGTCATCCTATCCCATCTTTCGAGAAAGGGTTATCAAGAGGACTGGGATAGTCTTTATGTTGTAGTAAAAAAGAAGCTAAAGGACAAGGAGGTTCGTAAAGATAGCGAGCGGCTTGAACTGTATGCTTTCTTTATGGCAGTTATTATGATTGAGCGTAGCAAAATGACTATTCCAGATAAAAACAAACAATTGGTTTTGTTGGAGAGGAAATGGAGTGTCATTAGTTACCTGTACTCACTTGTTTTAAACAGAATTGTCGGTACCAAATATACAAAGTATGTCCAATTGGCGGCACAAACACGTAGCAACAAGTCCAGAACAGAATATGGTCATTTGTTTCTTAAGGTTGCTGATTGGATTATTCTTCGAAGCCCTCAATACTTCGCGTCAGAGAATAAATTTAAGTTTCAGCTTGAACAACTGAGGAAGATTGTTGAAGGTGAATATATTAATCATGAACTTGATATTATAGCAGAGACCCTGTTTCCTGAGATATTTGGGAAAAAGACTATAAAGCCGCAAACATCAGAGGAGTTGTCGTCTGAGGCGATTGTTCTTATTGATAGCATAGACGCTTCTCTACACCCTGAAGTTCATAAAAAACTATACGAGAGTTACCTCAAAGCTCACCCAGAGGAAGGGAAACCCGTTATTCAAATAAACCACAATGTAACCATGACAGGAGATCATGCGCAATATATAGAAAATTCAGATAAAGAAGATAAGGAATAACGATATGGGTAGAAAGATAACAATGACTGGCAAGAATGCCCAGTATATAGAGCATCGTGGAGCAAATACTACTCCTGACAACGATAGGGAGATACTGATGAAGGGCGATGAAGCCGTTTATCAGGAATTCGTCACAGACAATCTCCCTGTAAAAAAGAAAGAACCTAAAAAAGTTGTTCAAGAAGAGTGTTATCAAGATAAGGTCGTAGATGCAATTCATGAACTTACTGATGTTGTAAAGGAATCGTTGAAAGAGCCAAAGATCAATCTTCATCTTGAACTTGTCAACAAAAAGGAAACAAACATCGACAAGAACTTTGGCCCCAACATTGAGCATAATGGTGGAACACTGACGCTGCCGGATAACAATAAAGAGCAATAAAGAGTAACGGAAGTGACGTTGTTGTAATATGGACATATTCCTATATATAATTTTTGCCGTAGTTGTTGGAGGCGCTATCATCCTCAGATGGTGGTATAATTCTCCTAAATATAAAGGTAAGGAAGGTGAAAACAGAGTCCACAATATCCTCATGCAATTGCCAGACGATTATGTAATACTGGATGATATCGTTCTACAGACGAATAGAGGTACGACTCAAATAGATCATATCGTTGTTTCAAAATATGGCGTATTCGCCATTGAGACCAAAAACTATCGAGGCGAGATATATGGAGATGACAATCGCAAAGAGTGGACTCAGATGATCATTACTGATGTGACTTACACGAAGAAATGGTGGAAGACCTATACTTATGTCACAAAGAACCATTTCTATAATCCAGTAAAGCAGTCACTGGCGCATTCTATTGCCATAAAGAGTCTGCTTTCAGAATGGTCAGTTTTGAAGGTCGTCCCAATAATTGTATTTACTGGTAGCGCTGTTTTGAAGGATGTTACCTCTAACTATCATGTTGTTTATGATTTCAATCTTTTGGAAACGATTCTTAGTTTCAGGACCATTTATCTGACGGACAATGATGTCCATAGAGTAGTGGATATCCTACTTCATAACAATATCAGGGAATTCGTAGATGATAGGTCGCACGTCAACAACATCTATGCATCAAAAGCAGAGGAAAATAGTAAAGTAGCTTTGGGGATTTGTCCCCAATGTGGTGGCAATCTCGTTATGCGTACTGGCAAGTATGGCACCTTTTATGGATGCTCCAATTATCCTAAGTGCAAGTTCACGACTCACTAAACGGCATGAGCCGCTATATGGAGAATAATGACGAAGAGGGATTCTTTTAGTCGCTTTGCTTAGTAAAAGCGGCAGAGCCGAGCGGGGACTGACGATGTCTGATGCTTGATGTAATATGTAATAGATAAGACGTAGCAAGATCTAGTATCGGCTCAAAAATAATACTGCGAAATGTAATTTTTAGCTCAAAATGAGCCGATAATTAAAAAATTATCCATATCTTTGCGCCGATTAAAGAACGTAAAGATATGGATATATCAAGAGAAATATTGCAGTTTCTGCATTATCATCCGCTTTCGTCGCGCGATGAAATAGCCCGTGGTACAGCTTTCGAGGGAAGCGATGCCACTATGAAACGTCTGCTTGCTACGGCAGTGGCCAAGGGCGATGTAGTGGTGGAAGGTAAGGCGCGTGCCACAAGGTATAAGCTGTCGGACCAGGCTCATCTGCTGATGCCGCTAAATCTGGACACGTACTTTGCGCAGGATGTGGACGAGCGCGAGGTGCAGACGTCTTTCAACTTCGACTTGATACGCTATCAGTTGCCAGCCGTGCACTTGTTTACCGACGAGGAGATGGAACACCTGAATGCGCTACAGGCGGAATTTCGCCAGCATGTGAGCGAGATGACGGAAAACGAGTATCGCAAGGAAATGGAGCGGCTGGGCATTGACCTGAGCTGGAAATCGTCGCAGATTGAGGGCAATACCTATTCGCTGCTGGAGACGGAGCGACTGCTGCGCGAGAGCAAGACGGCCGACGGCAAGACGAAGGAGGAGGCTGTGATGCTGCTGAATCATAAGGATGCGCTACGATTCGTGCTGGATAATCCTGACTACCTGCAGCAGTTGACGGTGAGCCATATAGAGGATATCCACCAGCTGCTGACTAAGGAGCTTTCGGTGGACAGGGGTATCCGACATCGCCGTGTGGGTATCACAGGCACCAACTATCATCCGCTGGACAACGAGTTCCAGATTCGCGAGGCTATGCATGATACCTGCGACCTGATAAACAGCAAGGAGGACGTGTTCGAGAAGGCGCTGCTGACGCTGGTGCTTCTGTCGTATATCCAGGCTTTTTCTGACGGTAACAAGCGCACGGCTCGCATCACCAGCAATGCCATTCTGATAGCCAACGGCTACTGTCCGTTGAGTTTCCGTTCTGTTGACTCCATCGACTACAAGAAGGCGATGCTCATCTTCTACGAGCAGAACAATCTGTATGCCTTCAAGCAGATATTCATCGACCAGTTTGACTTTGCCGTGAGAGAGTATTTTTAATTGAAAACAACAAGATAATAACGATAAAGCTGACAAGGTTGTGGTTGAACGCTTGTAAGAATTATATAGAGAATAAGATGATGGAATTTAAAAAGACAGCAGCAGAAATGCTGGAGTATTACAAGACAGAGGTGTTCGGCAAGATGGGCATCGAGATAGAGGGTCTGCAAAACAAATTTCCACGTTTCGTTCTTCATAGCTTTCTTCTTTAACAACGGATTTCACGGATTTCACGGATTTTTTTCTCGCGTTCTTTTCTAACTCATCCCCCTCCCCTCGGGCGCTCGGCGCTTGCGACGCTTGGCTCGTCCAAGAATGGAAGGGGTGGGTTTTAGGTTTTAAGGCTCTTCCTCGATAGCCCCTCCGCCTGGCGTCTCATTGCCGCCGCTTCCGCTTCCCTCCTGCTCTCCGAAGGTCACCTTCGAGTTGCCTATCTTCGTGGTGAGGTTGGTGTTCTTGCGCATCATGCGTGCGGTGTAGAGGCTGTCGTTGCTCTGGTCGGCTGTGAACTTCACGCCTATGCGTGTGATGTTCTTCGAGATATCGAAGTCCTCGTAGGTGTCAGAGCCTGTGGAGGTGGCTGCGAGATAGAGCGTGCCTATTCCGTCGAGCTTCACCTTGTAGCCCTCTGTGAGCAGCTCTGCTATGCAGCGCATCAGCTTGCGTGTCACGCCCAGCACCACGTCGTCGGTGTACAGCGTGCCGTGGCTCATGATGTGGTTGGCCAGATCATCGGTGTCGAGTGTCTCGCGGTGGAGCACCTTGCCATAGTACTTGCCGTAGCATTTTGGCAGCTTCTCGTTAGTGTTCTTGTAAACTTTAATTGTTACTTGTCCCATAATTGTGTGTTTTTAATTGTATTAGATTACCCTTGCGACCAGCTTCATCGGGTGGCCGCTTCCCGTGTGTTTTAACGATACAAAGATACGAAATAATTTCCATTCCACCAAATATTTACGCAAATATTTTTAAAGAAAAAGTTTAAGAGGTGAGACCACTAACCTCTAACTAAACGCCCGGAGCGTTTAGTAAGAACTCTCCGAGCGTTTAGGCCTATCGCTTCTTAGCATGAGAAATACAGAAAGTAGGAAAGTAGGAAAGTGGACATAAAGCATTTTCTGACCTACCAGAAGCGCTAATGAATACAGAAAAGAGACATTTATAGTAGAAGTTTTTTTAAAATATTATTATTACCATTATTCTTTTTTATTATTGCTATTATAATGGTGTTTTATATTATTATTCTTAATTATCTTCCTTACAAAAATACCTTAATGTCCACTTTCCTACTTTCTTACTTTCCTACTTTCTCGTGAATAACTCACATAAAGATTTGTCGTTCCAAAAATAATCACTATCTTTGCAAAAAAGAAAAATGTAGACATTGTCCTATCGTCCACGTAATGCTGGCATTCAATGGTGAAGCAAAGATTATGAGATAATAAATATATGCTACTACAAAAGAATATTGTCAAGAAGAACCTTAATCTGCTTAGTGAAGAGCAGATAGCAAAACCTTGGGCTCAATACTCAAGCTATTTCCTGAACGAGGAAATACAAGCCAACATCCATAAAATAAAGGAAGAGCAGTTCCAAGAGGGGTTCTTGCGCGAGCTGTTTGTGAAGGTGCTGGGCTATACCATCAATCCTTCGCCCAACTATAATCTGACGACGGAACTGAAGAACGAAGTCGGTTCAAAAAAGGCCGACGGGGCCATACTGCTCGACGGCGAGGTGATTGGCGTGATAGAACTGAAAGACCACAAGACGCCAGATTTGGCAAGCATAGAAAATCAGGCTTTCGGTTATAAGAGCAAGCACAAGGATACTCGTCTGGTCATCATATCCAACTTTGAGAAGCTACGCCTATACATAGACAATGCGGTGGAGTATCGTGAGTGGGACATCTTTCACATGACCTACGACGACTTCCGCGAGCTATACCTTTGTCTGGCTTGGACGCAGGTGGAGCGAGGCGTTGCCCTGCAGATGAAGAATGAGTCTGTATCTTCTGAAGACCAGATTACAAACGCACTATATAAAGACTATTCGCAGTTTAAGCGCGTGCTCTTTGCCGACATCGTGGCACAGAATCCTACACCTGAGTGTAGGGATGAGAAGGAGTGGCAACTGCTCTTGTTCAAGAAGACGCAGAAGCTGCTGGACCGTCTGCTCTTCATCTTCTTTGCCGAGGACTGCGGGCTGCTGCCGCCCAATATGATAGTACAAATTGTGGACGAATGGGAACAGCTGAAAGACCTTGACATGGATGTGTCTCTCTACGAGCGCATCAAGAAACATTTTGGCTATCTTGATACGGGCTATCAGGGTAAGAAATACGAGATATTTGCCTACAATGGTGGTCTCTTCAAACCAGATGATGTGCTCAATAGTCTCACAATTAGCGACGATATTCTTGCTGAACACACGCGTAAACTCTCTGCCTACGACTTCGAGAGCGATGTAGATGTAAACATCTTGGGCCATATTTTCGAGAACTCACTTTCGGAAATTGAGGAAGTGACGCAGCAAATCAACAACGGCGAAGCGCCCCAGACCTCCAAACGCAAGCAGGACGGAGTGTTCTACACCCCTCAGTATATCACGAAGTATATTGTGGAGAACACCGTTGGCCGACTCTGTGCTGAGAAGAAGCAGGAGTTGAACATCGTTGAGGATGAGTATTTCTCAGACCAACGCCGCCAACTGAAAACCAAACAACGCTTGCTGGAGCAATTGCACCAGTATCGTAACTGGTTGCTCCAGATTAAAATCCTTGACCCTGCTTGCGGCAGTGGTGCTTTCCTAAATGCTGCTCTTCAATTCCTGATGACTGAACACAAGCACTTGGACGAGATGGAAGCCAAGGTGGCAGGTGCTGCCATCGTCTTCCAAGACGTGGAGAACAGCATTCTGGAGCATAACCTTTATGGTGTTGACATCAACGAAGAGAGCGTCGAGATAGCCCAGCTTGCCCTTTGGCTGCGCACCGCTAAACCTCACCGTAAGCTAAACTCGCTGAATGAAAACATAAAGTGTGGCAACTCGCTTATCAGCGACCCAGCTATTGCTGGCGAAAAGGCATTCAATTGGCAAGAGCAGTTCCCCAAAGTATTCGAGAAAGGAGGCTTCGATGTGGTGATTGGTAATCCGCCGTATGTAAGAGCAGATAGCCCAGGCAATTCCTTGGATTTCCGCAATTATATGACATCCTGTGGTAAATGGGAAACGTTGTCAGGAAAATGGGATTTATACATTCCCTTCCTTGAATTATCTATCAAATTGTCTAAACCAAACAGTCTTTGTTCATTCATTATTCCTGATGCCTATTGCCATGCAGAATATGGCAAGCGGAGTCTTGAGTATATGAAGGAACATCACTTCCTTTCAATGATAGATTATTTCCCCAATATTGAGGTGTTTGAAAATGTTGGCGTTAAGAGTGTCATTGTTAATTTCGATAAATGTGGTGTCAAATGTTTTAAGCAAAGAATACATGATGCCAACCATCAATATGTTGAAAACACATTAGACCGTTATCCTGATAACCTGAGAATTGATGCCAAGCAAAGCCTTCTTGAAGGAAGGATAGACATGATTCCTTTAGGGAATGTTTGTTATATTACAAAAGGCATTGTAGGTAATAGCGATGAAAAACAATATAAAGGAGAGTTCCTTGTTGGTGATCTCCTTTCTGACATAAAAGATAAAGAGCATCCCAAACTTTATTATGAAGGGAAGGATATAAGTAGTTGGAAACTATTACGCGGGCGCTATATAGAGTATGGTACAGACCGTTCACCAAGCAAGTGGAGCCGTAAGGGTTTTACGGAAATGTTTGAAGGCTCTCCCAAGTTGGTTACGATGCGAAGTCCGGGAGCTTTTCCTCGTACATTCCTTGACATTGAAAATGGATATTTCAACGAAAGTGCCATTGGTTTTAAGCGTTGGATTGACTTAAAGGGTATTGAGAACAATAGTGTGTCAAAAGCATACAAAGACAAAGAGGAAAGAAGTAAGTTTGAAGAAGACTCAGCTAACTATTCTTATAATGCTTTGCTTGCAATCTTTAATTCATCGCTTATTAGATATGAACTTAATACGGAACGTCGTAGTAACATTCATATCTATCCAGATGATTGGAAACGTCTTGTGCTACCAAGAGTAAAGCAAGAGCAGCTGATATCTCTTGAATCTCTTGCAGAAACTATGCTCTCTCTTATATCCAAACTTCAGGACAAACGCAGTCGATTCCAGCGCAGACTAATTGATAACTTGGAAGGTGTGAAAATAACGACAGCCTTGCAGCAGTTTGACCAGATGACATTTGCTGATTTTCTGAAAGAGTTGAAGAAACAGAAGATAAACATCCCCATCAAGCAGCAAGACGAGTGGGAAGATGCCTTCAATGAGCGTGTGGCAGAATGCCAAGGGCTCTCGGCGCAGATAAAAGCCACAGATGAAGAGATAGATAATAAAGTGTTCGACCTCTATGGACTGACCGAGGAAGAACGCAGAATAGTGATGGATGCATAACGTAATTTTACCAAGATTATAATGGACTACATAAATATACCCCGCACACTAATATACAAAGAACGCACTGATTTGAAAGATTTTGGTGTGAAAGAACCAGGGACAATGAATCATCTGCTCTTTTCAAATCTGAAAGATTTATTCAAGTCTACAGATAGGTTAAAAGAGTTAATACTTCGATGCTTTAACAATGCCTATTATATATGTACAATAATACCTTTTGAGGACTTCCCTGAGACGCAGGTTGCAGAATATGAAAAACTGCTACTAAAAGATGACCCTTACGATTGCGAAGAGGTTTGTGCTGTATCAATGGCAATGGTATGTAAGTTGCTCCCAGCTAGTGATACTAGATGGATGCCAGAGAATAGCGATTTGATAGAACAAATACGCTATAGATTCACTCACTATCAGTGGATGAATAGTGGTGCTCGCAATAGTTTTGAATTTATGGAGGAAAAACATAATACAGATGTACTAATCATTCCTCCAAGCGAATTTGCTCCGCGTGATATTGTTGAAGCCATAGAGGAGTTTGGAAATGACCAACCGCATCTATTAGTGCAGGGTATAGAGTATATTTGTGAGAGACTTGCCTGTATAGATGACTTACGAAGAAGAATGTATGGGACAGATTTGGCTATAGCTCATTTAAAAGGTTTCCTTCAAGAAACATACGCAGACTATTGCTACGACCCTAAAAAAAAGAAGTTCATGTCATTAGGGCCAGGAGAAGGTTACGACATAAATTATATAGATAGTATGTTGAATGAAATCAATCCTATCAAAGAGGCCATTAAATACATTACAGAACACTACCCGACTAAGGAAGAGAATACATCTCAGGAGGAAACTGTTGAAACTCCTCAGACACTAGAAACTGAGGTTCTTCAGAAAACAATAGGGAAACTGGAGTCGAAACATCAAGAGCGATCAACTTCCGAGACAACACAACTACAAGCTAGCATCAAAGAATTGCAAAATGCACTGAATGAAGAGAAGGCAAAGAATGCAAGGCTTGAAGAGGAAAAGGCAATACTTTGCGAACCTGTAAAAGAGCTGACTGCCACACAGAACATACGATTGGCATTCGCTCTACAACTGTTACATGCAGCGGGATTAGCAGACTTTAAATCACTCAAAGCCAACCGTCAACTAACAAAAGTGGCTCAACTATTGAGCCTTTTGCTTGACATACGCAGTACCAATAAAAAGAATGGTCCGGCGCACACCTGTATGAAGTGGCTCACTTTTAGAGAGTATGTAACAAGCACGAATACGGAACAAATTATAGAGCTCAATAAACTGTTTGCAGAATTGGATTTGAGCATTGCCCTGAGCTTAGAAAACCCTGCAGTATAAAGGTGTGACAAGGTGTCACAGGGGAGAATTGTCAGGGAGAACTTGACAATTTGTCGGGGAGTATAAATAATTTTTGAGGGGAGATTTTTCTCCCCCTAGTTTGTTTATGGGGGAGAATATTAGATTGGTATAAATTGCATGCCATTTGCACTTTTGCACTGTGAACGTTAGGTCTCGCAGTGCATTTTGTGTTTGTGCTGATCTGGAGGCAAATCTTCATATATAAAACATACATATGTAAAGGGAAAATATCTGAGCACAGGTCCCGACAGCTGCTGAAAATCGCCTATGGTGGCTGGAGTGCAAGGCATTAACAACGTAAACCGCAAATTAAATATGAAAAAGCGAGATTTACAAAAGCGCTGCAAAAATGCAAAATGCAGCGAAAGTAGTGAACTGAAGATGATAATCTTCGACCACAGCTGGGAGATGAGTAAGTTTGCTCCCGATTCGTTTGCCACATCAATATTGTCGATGTGCGTACCGGATTGGATTCCCTCTACGTTGTATTTCGAAATGATTGACAGCCTGCGCGGGTTCACCGAAGACATGGCTCTAATCATTGTCGATAATTTGATAGACTGTATGAGCGGTCTTGGACTCCACGTCACTGGCTTTGCCCATGTTGACGACCTCTTGGGACATTTTTATGCCAAAATTCTGATGTGCGCTTTCAAACAGGGTATTCATCTTAAATATCCTATCTAAGCGAACGTGGGGCACGAAGTGCCTACTTGGTGCCCCACATTAATAAAATACAAAACAACAATGGTTACTGATAGTAAAAAGAAAATCAGGGTTCGCGGCACAGGATGCTTCGACCCTTCGGATAACTCGTTTGGATTTACGCCGTTCAACGAGGCACCATCGAGTCAACAAAATGTTAAGACTTGCGCTGGCGGTGGCAAGCGCTGGGTGACAACAGGCTCTGACCCTTCGAAGATGATAACTCTGAAAAGCAAAGAGAGCTCTGCCGACCAGTATGCTGACTTCGTTAGTCAGTTTAAAGCACTCACCAAAGACCTGAAACCCAAGAAGCCCCAACAGCTGCCCGACAGTCTGCGCGTGGTAAACGAGCAGGGGCTGGAGTGCTGGCTCGACGAGGAGAAGACTGAAATGACCTTCACAGGCAAAATAGACCTCTCACGTCACAGCCGCGACTGGCAGGCTGAAGTACTCAAGCAGGTGCAGCTGATAGTAAGAAGACTGCCTGCAAGCGAACGTTTCAATAAAGTAATAAACAGTATTAAAAATAGGAGTTTAGAAAAATGATTGTATTCCAACCTAACATTAACCAACCTACACAAGAGTTGGTGGCAGAGGCTCTCAAAACTATGATGGAGCATCCTGCAAACAATGAGCTCATTGACAGCTACCGTGACAACAAGCGCCGCATGGCTATGGCCGAGGCACATCAAGCAGTAGAGGAGTTCGTGAAAGAAGCGGTGGCTACCGACGACTACAAACGTTGGCTGGCAGCTGAACTGAAGAAGGACGAGCGACGCGCTAAAAAGCAGATTCCAGGCTCTGACAAGGACAGAGTGAAGCTCTACATCACGCAGAAGAAATCATCGCTGCCTGCCATAATTCCCACCATTACTCACTTTGTCGAGAGCAAGGACCGATGGGGGCGCACAGCGCTGTGGCGCATTCAGAAGTATGGCTATTTGTCGGGACTGGCTGTGGTCGATGGTGACCATGTGCCTAACCCTGAAGAGTGCATAGCAGAGTGGCTCCAGCGCGAAGACTTCAACAACCTGGGCATCGTCTGTGTTTTCATCACTCCTTCAGGCGAGGGCGTGAAGGTGATTTTCAAAGCCCGCGAGGAGTGGGGCAACCTTCAGGACAATGCCTACCAGATGGCAGAAAAGCTTGGCATTCTGGACTATGCTGACGGACAGACAAAGAACTCAGACCACGCCCACTTCATTCCGAAGATGAGCGATGTGAAGTACATAGACTGGGACGCATTGCTAACCTACGAGAACCAAGCCTATGAGCAGAAGTATGGCGAGGCCTACCGTCGTGGCGAGTCAGAACCTACCCAACCACGATGGCAGGAGCTGGAACGTCAGCGCAAGGAGTCGAGAAAGTGCACAACAGGGTCGGTTCCGGTGTGCACTCAGGCAGAAACACCAGTTGAGTTTTCGCAGGAAGACGAAGCCTTTATCAAGGTGCTTAACGAGTACTATGGGCCAAGCCTGCCTCCTCACACGAAGCACGACCGCATGCAGACAGAGACATCTCACTGGCTGTGCTACTACAACGATAACGATGCACAGAAAGCCATTGCTATGGCCAAACGCCTTGACTGGGTGAAGGAGTGGAATCCTGTCCCAGGCGAGGTGGAAGACCTGTGCCAGTCGGCTGCCAAGAAGAAGCTGCTGACACGTTATCCCAAGGCGCTGAAAGAGCTGATGGATAAGGCTGGCATCAACTTGGGACAGTTTGCAGTAGCTGACAAGAATATTAATCCGCAGTCTGTTCTGCCTTTCGACCGTTGGTGTGACCAGATAGAGAGCTTCTTCGATGTGTTTCCCTGTCTGCGCGAGGTCTGCGAACCTCATCCACGCCGTCTGTGGCCTTTCCTTCTCTTTGCCTCGGCAGCCATGATGGGCACGTGCATGGATTTAACCTACTATTATTTCTATGCCTCTGAAAGCGAGCGCACACGCCTGAACTACATTATATGGGGCGTGGGTGACCCCACGTCGGGCAAACACTCGCTGGAGCGACTAATGAACCTACTGCTGGCTCCCATTATTGCCGAGGGCGAGATAGCAGACGAGAGCACCAACACCTGGAAAGAGAGTACTGATGCCAAGGGTGCCAACAAAGAGAAGGACATAAGACCTGCTATTTATAACCGCATGTTTGGATACCGCTCTTCAAATTCTGAGTTCATACGCTCGATGATAAACAGTAAGGAGGAGGTTGATGGTGAGATGATGGGACGCCACATGGTAACCGTGTCATCAGAGAAAGACCTCGAGATAGGCAAGGCTGGCAGCTGGATTTCGCGAAGTAACATGCTACTTCTTTCTTTTCATGGAGAGTATGACGACCAGCACTATTCCAATAAGCAATCGGTGAGCGGCCGTTATCGCGTGTTTTGGAATTTGGTGGAAACCTTTACGCCTCCCACGTTAGCGAAGTTGGTGAATGAAAGGTCTGTGAATTCAGGTCTTGACACACGTACTGCGACTATCCCAATGGGCGAGGATGACTTCAAGATGATGCCGTTGCGCCGCAAGGAGGACTCGAAGACTGCAGAGTATAACGAGACGCTCAAGCAGTGGGCGTACCGTTTGGATCAGCGTCGTGGCGAATTGCCAATCTGGCCTTTGGTAGAGCACGTCCATCAGTGGTGTGATGACCGCCGTGCCATTGCTGAGTTCAACGATAAAGACAAGGCGGATTGGTTGCTCATAAAGCGTGTGCCATACTATGGAATTTCAATCAGCGCCCCCTACAGCGATATGCGACATTGGGAAGAGCGTGAGCAGACTGGCACTTATACCATTGATGCTCAAGACCTTGCTCTTTGTGACTTGGTGCTTGACATCCAGTACCGCACACAGCATTATTGGTATTACGAACTGCATCGCCAGTATTATGAAAACCAATTGCGTGATGCAGCACAGCAGCGTCGTCGTACGAGTAAGTTCCAGGAGTGTTTCCGCCTGTTGCCGGATGAGTTTACTACTGAACAACTTTCTAAGACCTTCGGCTATGCCAATAATCGTTCTGCCCAAAAGACTATGCAGCGTCTGGAGGCAGATAAAGCCATCGAGCGCACCATGCGCGGCCACTACAAGAAACTGGTTTCCGAACTTCCGATAATATAAATGCAGAAAGTAAGAAAGTAGGAAAGTGGACATTAAGCACTTTCAAGATTAGTGTCATAAATAACAAGAGAGAGGGTGCGGTTCAAATGAAACGCACCCTCGTAACTATAGCTCGATTAGAGAATTAGTAGTTGAATTCTCCGAACTCGCTCTTAATGGTGAGTGAGCGCTTGCCTTCTTCAATGTGTCCAACAACCTGGGCATTGATGTTGAAGCTCTTCGAGATTTCAATGACCTTTTCTGCGAACTCAGGACAAACGTAGATCTCCATTCTGTGACCCATGTTGAAGACCTGATACATCTCTTTCCAGTCGGTGCCAGAGCAGTCGTGAATGGCGCGGAAGAGTGGGGGCACAGGGAACATGTTGTCTTTTACCACGCGGCAGTTTTCGCCTACGAAGTGAAGGACTTTGGTCTGTGCGCCACCTGTACAATGAACCATTCCGTGGATCTCAGGACGCAGTTCGTCGAGGAGCTTCTTGATGACAGGTGCATAGGTGCGGGTGGGAGAGAGAACGAGCTTTCCCATGTCGGGCAGTTCTGTTTTCTCTGACTCAGTGGCAGGATAGGGCACCGCGTCTGTAAGCTGGTACTTACCGCTATAGACGAGCTCGTTGGGTACTGCGTGGTCGAAGCTTTCAGGGAACTTCTCTGCGAGATATTTAGCGAAGACATCATGACGTGCAGAGGTCAGGCCATTGCTTCCCATTCCGCCGTTGTAGTTCTTCTCGTAAGTGGCCTGACCTGTTGATGACAAGCCAACGATGACGTCGCCTGGACAGATGTTTGCATTGTCAATGACATCGCTGCGCTTCATGCGGCATGTTACTGTTGAGTCAACGATGATGGTGCGAACGAGGTCGCCTACATCGGCAGTCTCACCGCCAGTGGGATAGATGCCAATGCCCATCTCGCGAAGCTCCTTCAGAAGATCGTCGGTGCCGTTGATGATGGCTGAGATGACTTCTCCTGGTATGAGCATCTTGTTGCGGCCGATGGTACTTGACACGAGAATGTTATCTACAGCACCAACACAGAGGAGATCGTCGGTATTCATAACGATAGCATCCTGCGCAATGCCTTTCCAAACGGACATGTCGCCTGTCTCTTTCCAGTACATATAGGCGAGTGATGACTTTGTGCCAGCGCCGTCGGCATGCATGATGTTACAATAGTCGGGGTCACCGCCAAGAACGTCAGGAATAATCTTGCAGAACGCCTGTGGATAAAGACCTTTGTCTATATTCTTGATGGCAGCATGCACATCTTCTTTTGCGGCACTCACGCCACGCATCATATATCTGTTGTCAATCATTGTTATATTTGTTTTTAATGTTATTTCTTAATCCATGGACTGAAACCGAGTTTCACGTTGCTCCAATCGGGATTGGAAACGCGCTTAAGTGTGAACGGTTCAAAAACATTTGTTTTTACAAACATCTCGCCTTTCATCTCGGTGTCAGTAAACTTAATGTACATTAGCTCATAGTCTTTATTGTAAGAATCGTAGCCTTCGCTTCTATAGAGATTAAGCCTTTTGTCGTCTGATATATCATAAGAATCCCAGAACTTTATCTCGTCAGCAAGATAGCTTCCCCAGGGAGCATTATCATATTCCTCTTTGATATAGGCTTTATCGGCACCCATAGATCCACTATTATATGCAGGGTCAACGTCGAAGGTTATAATGACGTTCTTTGGATAGTATTTCTGTCCCTGATATTCGCGCTCCAAGTATATCTTTCCAGAGAATGTTACCTGATGCCAAGTGGGAATCAGTTCGTTATAATCCCAATATTTCACATTGCTAACCTCAGGTGCTGTAACACGATTGAGCGAGAAGGCAATGGTCTGACCATTGATCTCATATTCGCCTTTGAAGAGTTTATCATCGAAGGCATATTTGAGAATATGGATTTTGGTATCCTTGATTTCCTTGTTTTCAGTCTCGCTGAATCTGATCTCAATACCTACATCGCCGTTCTGTCGAGTCCATGTCTCCCAGCTCAGACGAGTATATACGACTCCAAGCTCAGTGTGGTTGGTGGTGAAGTATTCCACGATATAGCCATCGCCTGTTCTGCGACTGGGGCTCTCCTGATTGAAAATATATATGGTTCTGTCGGCCTTGATTGTTTCGCCATGATATATATGGGTCAATCCGAGGTCGCCTTCCCATGCGCCACTTATGCCTTGTGCCACTTCTTCTTCCTTCTCACATGATGTGAGAACAACTCCTGTCAGCAGGAGAAGCAATAAGCTGATAATAGAATATTTTTTCATATTATTAAATCTATTGGGTTATAAATCACACGATTAATTGAATTTCACCTGTGGTGCTTTTTCTGCTCCAGCTTCAGCTTCGAACTTTACCATCTTTTCGAATCCGAACATGCCTGCAAACAAAGTGTTGGGGAATCGGCGAATCATCACGTTGTAGTCCTGCACCTTCTTGTTATAGGTGTTGCGTGCCTCGTTTATGCGGTTCTCCGTCCCCTCAAGCTGTACCTGCAGGTCGCGGAAATTCTCGTTGGCTTTCAGGTCGGGATAGTTTTCCTGAATGGCGATAAGACGTCCAAGGGCCATTGACAGTTCACCCTGGGCATCCTGGAACTGCTTCATCTTCTCAGGTGTCATGTTATCTGGGTCGATGTTTACGCTTGTAGCCTTAGAACGGGCTGCCACAACTCCTTCAAGAGTCTCTTTCTCATGCGCAGCATATCCCTTTACAGTCTCAACCAAATTGGGTATAAGATCTGCACGGCGCTGATAGGTTGACTGTAGGTTGGCAAAGGCTGTTGTTGCCTCTTCCTCTGAACTAACCATTCCGTTGTAAGCACTTATTGCCCATCCACCGATTAATACAATTGCAACAACGATTCCGATAATTACTTTCTTGTTCATAATATTATATGTTTTAATTTAGTTTTGTATCACCAACTTGAAGTGGCTCCACCTCCGCCTGAGCTACCTCCGCTGAATCCGCCGCCGAAACCGCCACCTCCGCCAAATCCACCTGGGCGACCGCCACTGAGTCTATCCACGGCGACAATGACTGACGTCTTGATAAATGGGTTAGGACGAAGGAACTGTCTTCCTATGTTCTCATTATAGCGACTGTAGAGATAGCCTATCAGGATGAGCCACATTCCGAAAACAAACATGAAGGCGGCCAGTATTCCAGCCAGCTCGTCATCTCTTTCCTCTTGTTGTTGGATGTAAGTCTTTGGAAGCTCTTTCTTTTGTAGAGTGTTGTAAATTGCTTCTGTAAGATAGAGTATTCCGCTGTCGGGTTGCTCTGCTTTCATACAAGGTATAGCGTAGTCTTGCTGCAAGCGAAAACATTCTATGTCAGTAAGGTCGGCTTCCAGAGATCTTCCTGTGTGGGTGCGAATCTGGTGATCCTCATATGCCAGCACAATAACCATTCCTCTGTCGTTCTTTCCGACCTTATAACGGTCGAAAATGTCCTGTGCTATTCTGAACGGGTCTTCATTCTCCACGTGGTTAACGATAATCATGGCTGACTCTATTTGTAGTGAGTCATCAAAACGCTTAAGCCAAGTGTTAAGCAAACGTTCTGTGTTTTCAGAGACCACGTTATCAGGATTAGAGACATAGCGAGAGCCATCGGTAAGGTGGGGCATGGGTATGTTTTCAGCGTTCCAAGCTACAGGTTCGCTATCTTTTTTGCTTACCACAGGCTTTGGTAGTGGCTGCTCAGTCTCCGTTGAAATAGATCCAAAGGTGTAGCCGCACGCCATCAGTTGTGTAAGGAAGCTTATTACGATAAAAGCTTTCCAATACTCTTTGAATTTCCTTGAAGAAGAAGTCGATGCTTTAGTAGAGTTGAGGAATTGCAGACGCTCATTCTCATACGCTCTACGATTCTCCTCATATTTCTGTTCAAAGGATTTGCGTAGTTCGTCTCTTTCATCTTCGTCGAACAGCCCCAGCGATTTTTTTTCAAGACTATAATTAGTTTTGAGCAATTCGATAACATTATTATATTTTACTGCTATCCTTGACAGCTGGTTCTTTCTTTCAAGTTGTCGCTTGTCAAAATCTTTGTTCTGCTTAAGGTCAATGACAAGTCCTCCGATAGCTACCGGAATGAAAATCAAGCAAAAAGTCTGTAACAGGAAAGCAGCTGTCTCCACCGTGCCACCGCTGGCACCAGCTGTTACTGCTGCTCCTCCTCCGATGATGCATGCCAACGCACATATCATCAACTTCGATGCCGATATGTTATTCTTCTGTTTAGCCAACTATTCAGTTCTACTAATTACTCTTTACCATTCCAGTACTCCCATGAAGCAAATGCCTGCAGGAGCAACATCTCGAGACCGTTCTTTGTCTGTGCTCCAAACTTTGCTCCATTCTTCATGAAGAGAGTCTCGTCAGGATTATAGATGAGGTCATAGAGTATGTTGTGCTCGTCCATAGCCTCGTAGGGTAGTTTGGGGCATTCCTTTACTTTGGGATACATGCCAAGAGGTGTGCAGTTTACTATGACGTTGTATTCCTTAACCACCTCAGGCGTTATGCTCTCATATTGAATTGTTCCAGGACGCTCATAGCGACTCACGAATACTGTCTCCAGTCCAAGTGAGCGCAATCCGAAGTCAACGGCTTTCGATGCGCCTCCTGTGCCAAGTATCAGAGCTTTCTTGTTATAGTCTTCCAGCATTGGCTCGATGCTCTGCGTGAATCCAATGACATCGCTGTTATAGCCTTTGAGTTTGATGTTCTTTCCCTCGTGAACAACTCGTATTACGTTTACAGCACCAATGGAGCGTGCCTCTGGACTTATGTAGTCAAGGAACTCCATAACCTTCTCCTTGTAGGGGATGGTCACATTCAGGCCTTTCAGCTCTGGATTGGAATTGAGAACCTCTTGCAGCTCATCAATAGATGCTATTTCAAAGTTGAAATACTTTGCGTTGATCCCCTCGTCAGCAAATCTCTGGTTGTGATAGCTGATGGAGAACGAGTGTCCTAACGGGTAACCAATGAGTCCATACTTATCCATAATACTAATACCTTTTAGTTAATACCTATTTAGTTGCGAAATACATTGTGCAGATTCCGAATGTAAGCCTTTTGAAAGAAGCTTCCCTGAAGCCGGCCTGTTTTAGAATATCAACCATCTTTTCACCTTGCGGAAAGGCTTCAATGGTCTTTGTGAGATAGGAGTAGGCACTTGTGTCCTTGGAGATAAGTCGGCCGTAGAACGGCAGTACTGTATGGCTGTATATCTTGAAGAGCTGTCGCATTGGGAACCTCACTGGTGTGGTAAGTTCTACTATGCTTAGATGACCGCCTTTCTTTAGCACTCTGCACATTTCCTTGAGTCCTTTGTCAAGGTCGGCAAAGTTGCGTATTCCGAAAGCTGCTGTCACAGCGTCGAAGGTCTCGTCAGAGTATGACAACGACAGGCAGTCTTCCTTGTCAAAAGATATAATGTCGCTCATGCCGAGCTTGGCGACCTTCTCCCTTCCTACAGCCATCATTCCCTCGCTGATATCTGCTCCAATGAGTTTCTTAGGATGCAGCATCTGTGCAGAGAGTATGGCGAAGTCGCCTGTTCCAGTGGCGATGTCGAGCATAACCTGTGGCTTGTGCGGAGCCAGTTGTTTTATTGCTTTCTTTCGCCAGTAGCGGTCTATATCCCATGACAATCGGTGGTTCAGCTTGTCGTAGGTGGGAGCAATGTTATCAAACATCGCCTCCACCTGCTCAGCTTTCTCACCTTCGTGATAGGGTTTTATCTCTTCTTGCTTATACATGCCTTTGCGTTTGGTTTGTCGCTATTTGCGACAACTTACTTAGCGTGTCTTTAGCCACTCGCTGACATTCTTCTCTATACGGGCAGCAATGTCGCCTTCTTCTGTAGCCTTGTCAAAGCGCTCGCCAACGATGTTCTCGTAGAGCTCAATATAGCGGTCGCTTACGCTCTCAGCATATTCGTCGGTAATCTCTGGCATAACCTGTCCAGGCTCGTTCATGAAGTTGTGCTCAATGAGCCACTGGCGTACAAACTCCTTTGAGAGCTGCTTCTGAGGCTCGCCTTTTGCCAACTTTTCCTCATAGCCTTCAGCATAGAAGTAACGGCTGCTGTCAGGAGTGTGTATCTCGTCGATGAGATAAACCTTGCCATCGCGCTTTCCGAACTCATACTTCGTGTCAACGAGAATGAGTCCACGCTTTGCAGCAATCTCCTGACCACGAGCGAAAATCTTGCGAGTGTAATCCTCCATGATGGCGTAGTCTTCAGCAGAAACGATGCCCTGTGCAATAATCTCTTCCTTAGAGATGTTCATGTCGTGACCTTCGTCAGCCTTTGTAGTAGGAGTGATGATGGGCTCTGGGAAGCGCTCGTTCTCCTTCATTCCGTCAGGCAGCTTCACTCCGCAGAGCTCTCTGCATCCATTCTTATACTCTCGCCATGCTGAGCCAGTGAGGATTGAGCGGATAATCATCTCCACACGGAATCCCTCACACTTCAGTCCTACTGTCACCATTGGGTCTGGTGTAGCCAGTTTCCAGTTCGGACAGATGTCGGTAGTAGCATCAAGGAACTTTGCTGCTATCTGGTTAAGCACTTGTCCTTTGAATGGGATGCCCTTTGGCAGTACCACGTCGAACGCAGATATGCGGTCAGTGGCAACCATCACCATCAGGTCGTCGTTAATGTTGTACACATCGCGCACCTTTCCGTGGTACACGCTCTTCTGTCCTTCGAAATGGAAGTCGGTCTTGGTTAAAGCTTTCACTGTCGTATTGAGTTTAAAAATTACTGTTGTTCTCTTTCCTTGTCATAGTCCTCGTAGGCGTTGACTATTCGTGTCACGAGTTTATGTCTCACAATATCCTTCTGGTTCAGGTTCACCACGCCTATTCCTTCTACCGTGCTCAGTATGTGGAGGGCTTCTATGAGTCCGCTCTTCTGAGTCTTTGGCAGGTCAATCTGTGAAGTATCTCCTGTGATGATCATCTTTGTGTTCCATCCCATACGTGTGAGAAACATTCTCAGCTGTGCCGGAGTAGTGTTCTGAGCTTCGTCGAGAATCACGACGGCATCGCTAAGTGTTCGTCCGCGCATGAATGCCAGAGGCGCAATCTGAATGATGTGTTTCTCCATCATGTCTTGCAGCTTCACCTGTGGTATCATGTCCTCCAGCGCATCGTAGAGAGGCTGCAGGTAGGGGTCTATCTTGTCCTTCATGTCGCCTGGCAGGAAACCAAGTTTCTCACCAGCTTCAACAGCAGGTCGCGAGAGTATTATTTTCTTTGCTGTCTTCTCCTTTAACGCTCTGACAGCCAATGCAATAGATAGGTATGTTTTACCTGTTCCTGCAGGGCCCACAGCAAACACCATGTCATTGTCGTTGTAGGCGTCAATGAGCTTTTGCTGGTTCTCCGTGCGAGCCTTTATGGGTCGTCCCGATGTAGAGTAGCACACCACTCCGTCAGGCACTTCGTCGTGGGTTCTCTTACCCTTTATTATGTCGAGTATATCTTCTTCTGTTAGCGAGTTGAACTTCAGTACATGCTGACGCATTTTCTCTGCGCTCTCCTCGAATGCTGCCATCTGCTCTTCATCGCCCAGCACGCGTATCACATTGTCTCGTGCCACTATGCGCAGTTTTGGGAAAAGAGCCTTCACCATCTGCATGTGTGCGTTGCCTACTCCGTAGAAAACAACGGGGTCTATATCTTCCAGAACTATATGTTTCTCTATCAAAATATGTATGAGTGTTTATTTTGCGTGCAAAGTTACTATTATACGAGCAAAAAGCCAAAAAATTTTGTACTTTTCATTATTTATTTGATAGTGCTTCCTGGCTTATCGCATGTGCCACTGTGTAAGCCGTGCTCCATGCTGCCTGAAAGTTGAAGCCGCCTGTCACTCCATCAATGTCAAGAACCTCGCCAGCGAAGTATAGATGTGGGCGCTGACGACTCTCAAGTGTCGATGGATTTACGGCTGAAAGCGATATGCCACCGCAGGTGACAAACTCATCCTTGAAGGGTGCTCTGCCAGCTATGGCGTATTCATCGTTGACCAGACGATTTACAAGTCTGTTGAAGTCTTTCTTTGAAAGGTCACACCATCGGCGAGTCATGTAGTTTTCTTTATTTTGCGAAGATTTGCTCTGTTCAGCGCCTGGAGCGAGGCTCTTCTCTACGAGATATGTCCACAGACGCGAGGGTAGGGCAAAGACACTCTGCGAAGCTACTTGTTTCTGAGGATGTTTAGTGGCTATGGCTGTTAGTTCTTCGTTGATTGAAGCTTCAGTTTCGTTGGTCCAGTTTATGCTTAGTGGCATCTTGTATGCGTTTTCAGCCAACAGACGTGCTGCATAACTAGACAGGCGCAGAATGGCTGGACCACTCATGCCCCAATGGGTGATGAGCAGCGGACCGCTTGCTCGCAGTTTCGTGCCAGGCATGAAGGCTGTAGCATTCTCTACCACCGTTCCCATGAGATCGTGAAGAGCTTTGTCTTCTATCTGGAAGGTGAAGAGCGATGGTACTGGCTGAACAATCTCGTGACCAAGCCATTGCAGACCTTCCTTTTTTGGAGAGCCGCCTGTCGTTACCACCACAAAGTCGTAGTCTCTGAATAATGCGTCGAGAGAATCTGTATCCTGACTATCTTTCTGAATATTTGTCGAGATGGCGCAACCTGTCTTTATCTCTATGCCCAGTCGTCGTGCTTCTGAGAGGAAAAGGTTTATGATGGAGTGGGAGTCCTGCGACTGCGGAAACACACATTCGTCGTCTTGTGTGACAAGGGCTACGCCTCGTTCTTCAAACCAACGGTATGCATCTTCTGGCCCAAAGCTCTTGAAGAGTCTCTTTAGCAGACGGTGTCCACGCGGATAGACCTGCGACAGGTCGCTGACGAGACGAAACGAATTGGTGCAGTTGCATCGTCCACCGCCCGATATTTCTACCTTCTGTAGAACTCGATGTGCACGTTCAAAGATGGTGACCTCCATTGGGGCCACCATCTCCTTAAGGTTTATTGCTGTGAAGAAACCAGCAGCTCCTCCACCAATAATCGCAGTCTTCATTACTCAATAACAACGAGAGCGTCGTCTTCCATAACACTCTCACCAATCTTTACACAGATGGCTGTCACCTTGCCGGCCTTCTCAGCCTGAAGGTTGTTTGCCATCTTCATGGCTTCGAGCACAACAACGGTGTCGCCCACCTGAACCTCGTCGCCAACGGCAACCTTGATGTCTGTGATGACACCTGGCAGTGGAGCCTTGATGGCATTATTCTTGTTGACAGCAGCTTTTTCAGCGACTGTCTCCCCTCCTTCGGAGGGGCTGGGGGAGGTCGTAGGCTTGCCCAATACAGGCTTCTTCTTCTCAGGTTCAGCCTCTATTTCCATCTCTACCTTGTAGTCTTCACCATTGACTGTTACGTTGGCGATGTTCTCTTCGATATCACCAATGGCTACTACATATTTTGTGCCATTGATAGTATATTTGTATTCTTTCATGTTTTGTACTTAACAACTAATAAAACGTTATGGATGAGCAGTCATTGTCTGTGCATATCCGTTCCACTGTGTGGGATGCTCGACAATGGTAATGATACCTGTCTCCACGTCGTGGACGTTGTTGCCCAGATGCTCATGCAATGCCATAGCAATGGCAGCATATACTTCGTTTTGTTTCATATACTAATTTCTCAATTACATAGGAATGTTACCATGCTTCTTAGCAGGCAGAGCATCGCGCTTTGTAGCGAGCTGAGCCAGAGCGCGGCAGATGCGGAAACGAGTGTTGCGTGGCTCGATTACATCATCAATATAGCCATACTTGGCTGCCTGGTAAGGATTAGCGAAGAGTTCGTTGTACTCTTCCTCCTTCTCAGCAATGAATGCCTTTACGTCCTCGCCAGCTTCCTTCTTAGCCTTTGCCTCCTTAGCATATAGCACAGCAGCAGCACCTGATGCACCCATAACGGCGATCTCAGCTGATGGCCATGCGTAGTTCAGGTCGGTGTGGAGCTGCTTAGAACCCATAACGATGTGAGAACCACCATAAGACTTACGCAGAGTAACGGTAATCTTGGGCACAGTAGCCTCGCCGTAAGCGTAGAGCAGCTGAGCACCATGCAGGATTACTGCGTTGTACTCCTGACCAGTACCAGGCAGGAAGCCAGGAACGTCAACGAAGCTTACGATAGGAATATTGAATGCATCGCAGAAGCGTACGAAACGTGCACCCTTACGAGAAGCGTTCACGTCGAGCACACCAGCATAGCAAGAAGGCTGGTTAGCAACGATACCTACGCTCTGGCCGTTGAAACGAGCGAAGCCAACGATGATGTTCTTTGCGAACTTAGGCTGTACTTCAAAGAACTCGCCCTCGTCAACCACAGCACCGATAACCTTGTACATGTCGTATGCCTCGTTAGGATTCTCAGGAATAATCTCGTTGAGCATATCCTCCATACGGTTGATTGGGTCGTTGCACTTCTTGCGAGGAGCTGTCTCCATGTTGTTAGAAGGAATATAAGAGAGCAGAGTCTTGATCATCTGCAGACCCTCTTCCTCAGTCTTAGCTGTGAAGTGAGTAACACCCGACTTGGTAGCGTGAACGCTTGCACCACCCAGGTGCTCCTGGTCGATGTCCTCGCCAGTAACGGTCTTTACAACCTTTGGACCTGTAAGGAACATGTATGATGTGCCTTCCATCATCAGGGTGAAGTCAGTCAGAGCAGGGCTATACACAGAGCCGCCTGCGCAAGGACCGAAGATACCTGAAATCTGTGGAATAACGCCTGAAGCCAGAATATTGCGCTCGAAGATTTCTGCGAAGCCAGCCAGTGAGTTGATACCCTCCTGAATACGTGCGCCACCCGAGTCATTGATGCCGATGACAGGTGCACCCATCTTCATGGCCATATCCATCACCTTACAGATCTTCTGGCTCATGGTCTCAGACAGAGAACCAGCATGAACGGTGAAGTCCTGTGCGAAGATGAATACCAGGCGTCCGTCGATAGTACCGCTACCTGCTACAACGCCGTCGCCAAGGAACTGCTTCTTCTCCATGCCGAAGTTGTGGCAACGGTGTTCCTTGAACATATCATATTCCTCGAACGAACCTGGATCGAGAATCATGTCAATACGCTCACGAGCGGTGTACTTGCCACGCTCATGCTGCTTCTGGATAGCTTTCTCACCACCACCGAGACGTGCCTGTTCGCGCTTCTCGATGAGTTGCTTAATCTTTTCTAATTGCTTACTCATTTTTTTGTTTGACTATTTGACAATTTATTATTTGACAATTTATTCAGGATGTTCGCAAAGTTCTGTGAGCACTCCTGCTGTTGACTTTGGATGCAGGAAGGCAATGTTAAGACCCTCAGCACCCTTGCGAGGAGCCTGGTCAATGAGACGAACGCCCTTTTCAGACACTTCTGCCAAAGCATTTGCAACACCATCCTCTATGCAGAACGCAACATGGTGTACGCCTTTGTTGCCTTTGTCCAGCCACTTCTGAATGGTGCTCTCTGGCGATGTGGGCTCAAGAAGTTCCAACTTCACCTCTCCACACTTCAGGAAGGCAGTCTTTACCTTCTGGTCTTCTACAACTTCAGTTGCATAGCACTCTAAACCAAGCACTTCCGTAAAGAAAGGAAGGCTCTCTTCAATGCTCTGGACCGCGATGCCCAGATGTTCAATGTGTGAAATCTTCATAAGGATTAAATTTAGATTAAGTGATTATTGTTAGATGATTTCTGTCTCATTGTCTTAATGAACCTTGCAAAAGTACGAAATCAAACCGATACAGCAAAATCTTTTTAAGATTATTAGTAATCGAGTCTGAAGTCCTGAGGATGTTATTCCTCCATGAGCTTGCGGTAACGTGCTCTCTTAGGCTCTTCTATTCCCAGACGCATAGCCTTGTTTGCCTCATACTCTGAGTAGTTGCCCTGGAAGAAGAACACGCTTCCCTTGTCGGCCTCTTCGCCAGTCATGGCGCCCTCGAAGGCAAGGATATGGGTGCATATTCTGTCGAGGAACCATCTGTCGTGGCTAATGATGACTGCACATCCTGCGAATGCCTCAAGACCTTCCTCAAGTGCTCGCAGGGTGTTCACGTCTATGTCGTTGGTCGGCTCGTCGAGGAGCAGCACGTTGCCTTCTTGTTTCAGCGCAATGGCAAGATGGAGTCTGTTTCGCTCACCGCCTGACAACACGCCGCATTTCTTCTCCTGGTCGGCACCGCTGAAGTTGAATCGTGACAGATAGGCGCGAACATTTACGTCGCGTCCACCCATGCGGATGGTCTCGTTGCCCTGCGACACCACTTCATAGACACTCTTCGACGGGTCTATGTCCTTGTGCTGCTGGTCCACATAGCTCAGCTTTACCGTCTCGCCCACAGAGAACGAGCCTGCATCGGCCTGTTCCAGTCCCATGATAAGTCGGAATAGGGTAGTCTTGCCCGCTCCGTTAGGGCCAATGATGCCCACGATGCCGTTGGGAGGAAGCGAGAAGTTAAGGTCGCTGAAGAGCACCTTCTCGCCATAGGCTTTTGCCACATGCTCAGCATCAATGACCTTGTTGCCAAGGCGTGGGCCGTTGGGTATGAATATCTCCAGCTTTTCTTCCTTCTGTTTCTGTTCCTCGTTAAGCATCGTCTCATAGCTGTTCAGACGAGCCTTACCCTTTGCCTGACGCGCCTTTGGTGCCATGCGCACCCATTCCAGCTCGCGCTCCAGTGTCTTGCGGCGCTTTGAAGCAGCCTTTTCTTCCTGAGCCAGTCGCTGCGACTTCTGTTCGAGCCATGATGAGTAGTTGCCCTTCCAGGGTATGCCCTCACCACGGTCGAGTTCGAGAATCCATTCTGCCACATCGTCGAGGAAGTAGCGGTCGTGGGTTACGGCTATGACCGTACCCTCATACTGCTGCAGATGCTGTTCGAGCCAGTCTATTGACTCTGCATCGAGATGGTTGGTAGGCTCGTCGAGCAGAAGCACATCGGGCTTCTGTAGCAACAGGCGGCACAGGGCCACACGACGACGCTCACCACCAGAGAGATTCTTTACGCTCCAGTCGCCAGGAGGACAGCGTAGTGCTGCCATTGCACGATCGAGCTTGGAATCCATGTTCCAGGCATCTGTTGAGTCGATGATGTCCTGCAGCTCTGCCTGTCGGGTCATGAGCTTGTCCATCTTCTCTGGGTCTTCGTAGTATTCGGGCAGTCCGAACTTAACGTTTATCTCGTCATATTCGGCAAGAGCGTCATAGACGTGCTGCACGCCCTCCATGACGTTTTCCTTCACCGTCTTGCTCTCATCGAGAGGCGGCTCCTGTGGCAGGTAGCCCACGGTGTATCCGGGGCTCCATACCACTTCGCCTTGATATTGCTGCTCTATTCCTGCGATAATCTTCATGAGCGTTGACTTACCAGCACCATTGAGGCCTATGATACCTATCTTTGCTCCGTAGAAGAAGCTTAGATAGATGTTCTTCAGCACCTGCTTCTGGTTCTGCTGGATGGTCTTGCTCACGCCGACCATCGAGAAGATTACTTTCTTATCATCGACTGTTGCCATATATACCTTTTATATATTAATAAGCGAAAAGGGGATATTCCTTCATCTTTTCGTTCACGCGGGCACGAACGCTTGCAATGACCTCCTCGTTTGTTGGGTCGTTGAGCACTTCCTCAATCCATGCTGCAATCTGAACCATGAGGTCTTCCTTCGCACCACGAGTGGTGATGGCAGGAGTACCGAGACGAATGCCGCTGGTTTGGAATGCCGAGCGAGAGTCAAATGGCACCATGTTCTTGTTCACGGTGATGTCGGCAGCAACGAGTGCGTTCTCAGCCACCTTACCTGTGAGCTCTGGATATTTTGAGCGCAGGTCAACGAGCATAGAGTGGTTGTCTGTGCCACCGCTGACGATTGTGAATCCACGCTTGATGAGCTCGTCGGCCAAAACGGCAGCGTTCTTCTTCACCTGCTTTGCCCACTCCTTGAACTCTGGCTGCAGAGCCTCGCCGAATGCCACAGCCTTAGCTGCGATGACGTGCTCCAGCGGACCGCCCTGCTGTCCAGGGAATACGGCGCTGTTGATGAGAGCCGACATCTTCTTTATCTCTCCCTTTGGAGTGGTGTAGCCCCAAGGATTGTCGAAGTCCTTACCCAGCAGGATGATACCTCCGCGAGGGCCGCGAAGTGTCTTGTGGGTTGTAGATGTTACGATGTGAGCATACTTAACAGGGTTCTCGAGCAGACCAGCTGCTATGAGACCTGCTGGGTGAGCCATATCTATCATGAGCAGAGCGCCTACCTTGTCGGCAATCTCGCGCATGCGCTTGTAGTCCCACTCGCGGCTATATGCTGAGCCACCACCAATGATGAGCTTAGGCTTGTGCTCCAGAGCAAGGCGCTCCATCTCGTCGTAGTCCACGCGACCTGTTTCCTTGTTGAGGTTGTAGCCCACGGGCTTGTAGAGGATACCGCTGGTGTTTACGCGTGAGCCGTGAGAGAGGTGGCCACCGTGGTCAAGGTTAAGACCCATGAATGTGTCGCCTGGCTTCAGCACAGCAAGCAGCACGGCAGCATTAGCCTGTGCACCTGAGTGTGGCTGAACATTGGCATACTCTGCGTCGAAGAGCTTGCATACACGCTCAATGGCAAGCTTCTCCACTTCGTCAACAACCTGACATCCGCCATAGTAGCGCTTACCAGGATAGCCCTCAGCATACTTGTTGGTGAGGTAGGAGCCCATAGCCTCCATAACCTGGTCGCTAACGAAGTTCTCACTTGCAATCAGCTCAATGCCTTTCAGCTGGCGCTGATGCTCTTTCTCAATCAACTCAAAAATGGTGTTGTCTCTTTTCATTTTTTGTTTTGTTTATTGGGTTGGTTATAATTCTCTATTATCAATTCACACAAGCTCCACCTTGTTTATGTCCTGCTCTTTCTCGCAGTAGTGACATGTAAGGATGCCGTTCTCTACATGGAAGTGTGTAGCCATCGGCTCGTTATTCGTTATACACTTCGGGTTGTTGCAGCGCACTATGCCTCTTATCTCGCTGGGAGTCTCTACTGATTTCTTCTCCACCACCTCATAGTCGCGAATAACGCTCAGTATCACGTTTGGGGCAACTACCGATAGGCGTGACACCTCGTCGTCGGTAAAGAACTTGTCGCTTACCTTGATGATGCCTTTCGACCCCACCTTTTTCGAGGGGTAGTTAAAGCCTATTGTGACAGGTGTCTTAAGGTCGAAGAGTCCCAGCAGGCTTGCCACCTGATAGGTTTTGTCTGTTGGAATATGATCAATCACAGTACCGTTTTCAATGGCGGCAACCAAGCGTTCTTTCTTATTCATAGTCTTTCTTTTTTCGATATTCCGATGTATCGATATTCCGATATTCTGATGTTCCGAAAAATCGAGAAATCGAGATTACCCGATAATCGTTTTGTCCTTTTTCACTTCGTCGAGACTTATTCCCAGCACATCGCAGAAGATGGCTTCACGTGCGAAGAGGCCGTTGCCTGCCTGCTGTATATAGTATGCGTGTGGGTTGTCGTCCACCTCGTAGGCTATCTCGTTCACGCGTGGCAGCGGATGCAGTATCTTCATGTTTGGCTTAGCCAGACGCAGCATGTCGTTGTTGAGCACATAGACATTCTTCACGCGCTCATATTCCATGAGGTCGCTGAATCTCTCCTTCTGCACGCGCGTCATATAAAGAATGTCGGCATCGGCAATGACCTTCTCGTTGAAGGCTGTGTGCTCCTGATACTTTATTCCGTGCTCGTCGCAGTAGAGCTTATATTCCTTCGGCATGGCCAATTCTTTAGGAGCAACGAAGTGGAACGTGGGGTTGAAATGGCGCATAGCCATGATTAATGAATGAACTGTTCGGCCATATTTCAGGTCGCCCACGAGATATATGTTCAGATTCTCAAGCGTGCCCTGAGTCTTGTATATGCTGTACAGGTCGAGCATGCATTGTGATGGGTGCTGATGGGCTCCGTCGCCAGCGTTGACAATGGGCACTGGACTAACTTCCGATGCATACTGGGCGGCACCTTCTATATAATGGCGCATCACTATCACGTCGGCATAGTTGGCTACCATCAGGATGGTGTCTTTCAGCGTCTCGCCTTTGGTTCCGCTTGTAACCTTCGGGTCAGCAAAGCCAATGACGCGGGCGCCAAGACGGTTGGCTGCTGTTTCAAAAGAAAGACGTGTACGGGTGGAGGGCTCGAAGAAAAGCGTGGCAACGACCTTGCCTTTCAGAATCTCCCTGTTAGGATGCTTTTCAAATTCTTGTGCCATCTCAATCATGTATAAAATCTTCTCACGAGTGAGGTCGGCAATGGTGACGAAGTTATGCTTGTCCATATATGAATTTTTAAATCACGCGCAAAAGTACAAAAATTAATGCAGAAAAGGATTGTTTTAGCAGTTTTTTTATTCGATAACAAAAAATTATATGTAAAATCGTCAAAAAGTGACTCGAAAAGTGTAATTTTGCACTTTGTATCATTTTGAAAATAGAAAGATGAAGAAAATATTCGTATATTCTCTGTGGTCTATTCTGGTCATCAGCATATTGACGGTTGCCATCAGCTTCTGGGCTATTGCTAATGGCATGATAGGCTACATGCCTCCCATTGAAGACCTCCATAACCCCATAAGCCGTTTCGCCACTCAGGTCTATTCCAGCGACGGTAAGCTCATTGGCACATGGAGCCGCAGCAAGGAGAACCGCGTGATGGTTGACTACTCCAAGCTGTCGCCAACGCTCGTCCAGGCTCTCGTGGCCACAGAGGATGCGCGATTCTACGACCATTCAGGCATAGACTTCTATGCGCTGATGAGAGCCATAGTGAAGCGAGGCATCTTAGGACAGAAGTCGGCAGGCGGTGGCTCCACCATCACCCAGCAGCTGGCTAAGCAGCTCTATAGCGATGTGGCTTCATCAACCATGGAGCGACTGCTTCAGAAGCCGATAGAGTGGGTGATAGCCGTCCAGTTGGAACGCACCTATACCAAGGATGAGATTATCACTCTCTACCTCAACTATTTCGACTTCCTTCACAATGCTGTGGGCATAAAGACGGCTGCCAACACCTATTTCTCAAAGGAACCGTCTGAGCTGACCATCAACGAGTGTGCCACACTTGTAGGACTCTGTAAGAACCCCAGCTACTTCAATCCTGTGCGATTCCCTGAGCGTTCCAAGTCACGTCGCAATGTGGTTCTCGGACAGATGTATAAGGAGGGCTATATTACTAAAGAGGTGTTCGACAGCTGTGCCAACGAGCCTCTGGAGCTCCACTTCCGTGTCAACGACCACAAGGAAGGTCTCGCCACCTATTTCCGCGAGTTCCTGCGCAGCTATATGACGGCGAAGAAGCCCGACCACAAGGCCTATACACGCCGGGGCAGAAGCTATGTAGAGTTCTTCATCGACTCCCTCGCATGGGAAGAAGACCCTCTCTATGGCTGGTGCAACAAGAACAAGAAGCGCGATGGCGAGTACTACAACCTCTATACCGACGGACTGAAGGTCTATACAACCATCGATTCGCGCATGCAGCGATATGCCGAGCAGGCCTGCTACGACCACGTGGTGAAATATCTCCAGCCGGCATTCAACCAAGGCAAGCAGTCGAAGCCTAACTTCCCATACAGCGAACTGACCAAGGAGAAGGTTGACGACATGATTCTTTCATCCCACGTCACCTACCAGATGAAGCGCGACGGTGCTTCTGAAGAGGAGATAGAAGAGGCAAAGCGACGCTTCTGCACGAAGAAGGAGATGACGGTATTCACCTATCATGGCGACATAGACACCATCATGTCGTCGCTCGACTCGGTGAGATACATGAAGTCGTTCCTGCGAACAGGATTCTTCAGCATGTGTCCGCAGAACGGACAGGTGAAGGCCTATGTGGGTGGTCTCGACCTCCTGCACTTCAACTATGACATGGCTACCCACGGTCGCCGACAGGTGGGCTCCACCATCAAGCCATTCCTCTATTCACTTGCTATGGAAGATGGCATGACACCATGCGACGAGGCACCTAACGTGCAGCAGACCTATATCGTGGCAGGCAAGCCCTGGACACCACGTAACGGCAGCCGCAAACGCTATGGAGAGATGGTAACGCTGAAATGGGGTCTGCAGCAGTCAAACAACTGGATATCGGCCTACCTCATGTCGCGTCTCAACCCACAGGCGTTCGTAACTCTTCTCAATGCCTATGGCATTCGCAACCCAGAGATTCATCCCTCAATGGCTCTCTGTCTCGGACCGTGCGACATAACCGTGTCTGAGATGGTCAGCGCCTATACAGCCTTTGTCAACCACGGCATTCGCATGGCTCCGCTATATGTCACACGCATCGTTGACAACGAAGGCAACGAGGTGGCAAAGTTCGAGCCACGCATGAACGAGGTTATCAGCGAGAACAGCGCCCACAAGATGCTCTACATGCTGCGTGCCGTCGTCGATGGCGGTACTGCTGGCCGTCTGCGCTTCCGCTATAACCTTAAGGCACAGATGGGCGGAAAGACCGGTACCACGAACAACAACTCCGACGCGTGGTTCATGGGCGTAACTCCACGTCTCGTCACAGGATGCTGGGTAGGTGGCGACGATCGTGACATCCACTTCAACTCAATGACCATGGGTCAGGGTGCAACAATGTCATTGCCCATCTTCGCATACTACATGCAGAAAGTATATGCCGACGAACAGCTTGGCTATTCACAGGATGAGAAATTCGACATTCCTGAAGGCTTCGACCCATGTGCCATCAACGATAACATGGAACTCATCGATGGGGAAGAGGAGGACGAGATAATAGATGAAATACCCGACGAACAGCAGGAAAAAATCTATCAATAGCCTCCGTTTTTGCTGTAAGAGTACAAAAAACACTCTTTAATGTAAAAAAAACGAGTAAAAATTTTGCGGATTGCGAAAAAATGCATACCTTTGCACCCGCAAAAAAGAAAAGGATGCACCCGTAGCTCAGTTGGTAGAGCACCTGACTCTTAATCAGGGTGTCCAGGGTTCGAGCCCCTGCGGGTGTACAAAATCACTTTTCAAACTTTTCTTTTTCGCACCCGTAGCTCAGTTGGTAGAGCACCTGACTCTTAATCAGGGTGTCCAGGGTTCGAGCCCCTGCGGGTGTACAGCAAGAGAAGCAAGTCATCAAGGCTTGCTTCTCTTCTTTTTTATATTAACTTTTTACATCATCGTCATGCAGCTCTGCACTCCGAGGCTTGTTGCTATCGCGGTAAGTATCGCCGCGAGCGTCTGCAAAATAAATTTCCACGTTTCGTTCTTCATAGCTTTTCTTATTTAACAACGGATTTCACGGATTTCACTCTAAGTTTGCAGCGTCTAAGAAAAATATTGTATAAATCTTGCTTAGTAAGGTCAGGTTCCCTACCTTTGTTGTAAGAAGGAGGAACCGGCCTGCTGGAGAGGGAAACTCTGGATTTCACAGGGACAAGCCCATGATCTGTATCAGTCCTCCCAGCCACGTTGCAAGCTCTGATAGAATGATAACGGCTTCGAGCCTATTTAGAGTGTAGAGTCAATGCAACTATGCCGATTCCTATAAAACGATACAAAGGTATGAAAAAAATCTTTATCGGCATCGATTTCTCCAAAGAAAAGTTTGATGCAACGGTCATAAAGGCCGAGGGAGTCGAGGAACGTGCAGAGAGACAGCACGAGGTGTTTGACAATAAGGTGAGTGGTTTCCGTCGCCTGCTTAGATGGGTGAAGTCCGTTGTGGACGAGCAGGACACTGGACTCTGGCTGTTCTGCGGAGAGAACACTGGCGGTTACAGCAGGGCACTATGCAACTATCTCTACGGAAGTGGTTATGACATGTGGTTGGAAAATGCCCTGAGCATCAAGCGCAGCTCTGCCCTGCAGCGTACGAAAAGCGACAAGGCCGATGCAGGCATTATTGCAGAGTATGCCATGCGCAACTACGACCAGATGCGCCTGTACAAGCCTCTGGACAAGAATCTGGAGCGTCTTCGTGAAGTATTTCTCTATAGGCATAATCTGGTCAAACTAAAGGCGAGCATGACAGTGCGCAAGGGTGAGAAGAAACAGACACAGGAGAAGTCCGACATCAGCCGTTTCATGGCTATGAGCAGCAAACATCTCATCAGTGAGTTTAACAAGAAAATAGCAGAATGCGATATGAGAATAGAAAAGATTATAAGTGAGGATGAGGAGCTGCGCAGGAACTTCGAGATCATCACTTCTGTTCCTGGAGTAGGCACACAGAACGCCGTTTGCCTGATGGTCTATACAGACAACTTCAGCCGCTTTGACTTCGATTCTCGAAAGATAGCCTGCTACTACGGAGTAGCACCCTTTGGCCGACAGTCTGGCACAAGTGTAAACACGCCGCCACATGTAAGCCCATTTGCAAACAAGCTCATCAAGGCACTGCTCACACAGGCTGCATTGGCATCCATCCACTTTTGTCCTCAGATGGCCATATACTACCATAGGCTTGTCGAAGTTGGCAAGAAGAAGCCCGTTGCCGTGAATAACGTAAAGAACAAACTATTACATGTCATTACGGCTATGGTAAGGAATGGAGAAAAATACAACCCAGATTATGACTATCATGCAGCGCTTGAGGCTGCATGAAGTCGGGAGTGTTAAAAATATAGTTAAAACAGAAAAAATATTAGGAATTTAACATAGAATGCGGATTTTTATTCTCGCGTTCTTTTCTAACTCATCCCCCTCCCCTCGGGCGCTCGGCGCTTGCGACGCTTGGCTCGTCCAAGAATGGAAGGGGTGGGTTTTAGGTTCTTAAGGCTCTTCCTCGATAGCCCCTCCGCCTGGCGTCTCATTGCCGCCGCTTCCGCTTCCTTCCTGCTCTCCGAAGCTGACCTTCGAGTTGCCTATCTTCGTGGTGAGGTTGGTGTTCTTGCGCATCATGCGTGCGGTGTAGAGGCTGTCGTTGCTCTGGTCGGCGGTGAACTTCACGCCTATGCGGGTGATGTTCTTGCTGATCTCGAAGTCCTCGTAGGTGTCAGAGCCGGTGGAGGTGGCAGCGAGATAGAGCGTGCCTATTCCGTCGAGCTTCACCTTGTAGCCCTCTGTGAGCAGCTCTGCTATGCAGTGCATCAGCTTGCGTGTCACGCCCAGCACCACGTCGTCGGTGTACAGCGTGCCGTGGCTCATGATGTGGTTGGCCAGATCATCGGTGTCGAGTGTCTCGCGGTGGAGCACCTTGCCATAGTACTTGCCATAGCATTTTGGCAGCTTCTCGTTAGTGTTCTTGTAAACTTTAATCGTTACTTGTCCCATAATTTTGTGTTTTTAATTGTATTAGATTACCCTTGCGACCAGCTTCTTCGGGTGGCCGCTTCCCGTGTGTTTTAACGATACAAAGATACGAAATAATTTCCATTCCGCCAAATATTTACGCAAATTTTTTTAAAGAAAAAGTTTAAGAGGTGAGACCTCTCACCTCTAACCAATCGCTCCTGGCGTTTAGTAAGAACGCTCCGAGCGTTTAGGCCTAATGCTTCTGGCAGAGATAGCGCAGGTAGTAGTCGCTGTAGTCCTTGCAGTCGGGAGGCAGCTGATGGTGCACCAGCGAGGGCAATACCTCCTTCAGCTGGAGGAACAGGCGCTCGCCAGGGGCGTCATTATCTGGCCACATGGAAAACCCACCCCCTGCCCCTCCCGAGGGGAGGGGAGATGGATTAGTGATATTCGAAGTAGAGGTTGTCCATTGGTTTGTAGCACCCCTCTCCTTCGGGGCGCTCGGCGCTTGCGACGCTTTGCTTGCAAAGAATGGGCTGGGGGTGGGGTTTAGCGTTAAGAGTTGTTCTTTATCCTTCTTTGTTAACAGGGTTGCTGACGGTATTGCGATGGCTTTGTGACCGGCTGAAAGGAGACTCCAGCAGTCGGAGCAGCCCTCGGCTATGTAGAGCTCGTCGCCAGGCTTCAGAAGGTTCAACACTGGCAGGTTATATATGCCGCATTGAGAGCCTTGAGGAAAGCGGAAACGAGGCAGAGCGCCGCACACCAAATTGCGGTTCTGCACACCCACCAGCTTCCCTTCGCGGTCGTAGTAAGGTATCTGTAACCACGGCACGCCTTGCTTGTCACGCCACGATGTCAAACGGCACCAGCGAACTACGCGCTCATCAAGCCTGCGCTCTTCGAAGAGAAAGTGTCTTGCCTCAGGAGAAAGCCAAGGGCGCTCGAAATACCTTTCATAGCGAGAAGCGTCAAAAGTGCACAGCGGAACCGACCCTATTGTGCACTTTTCAAGGATGATGTTATGCTCATCCGCCAGCCAACGGCAGGCTGCTTTGAAATCGAGATTCAAGTGTCGCATCACCAAGTCAATGGTTCCGCCGCTGGCTCCGCACACGAAGCAGCGGTAGGTGTTTTTTCTCACGCTGAACGAGAGGCTGGGGTGGTGGTCCTCGTGGAAAGGACAGAGGCATTTGTGTCTCGTGACTTGCAGTCCGAGTCGCTCTGCGACCCCCTCTATGGGGAGGTCGCGGAGCTTTTGAAGTTCAAATTTATCCATAAGACTCACCCCCAGCCCCTCCCTGTGAGGGAGGGGAGTAGAATGTATGTTGGGGGTATTCTACTATGATTATCCATTGTTATTTTATTGATACTGTAGGTGACCACCCCCTCCCTCACAGGGAGGGTGAGGGGAGAGTCTGTTTCAGGTATTCTTCTGTTTTGCTGTACAGTCCTGTCTGCGCAGAGTAGGTGATGAACTTGCGGAACACCCATACGCGCAACTGGTTCTTCGTGCCTTCCTTGCTCTTTCCAGACTCCAAGCGTAGCGCCTCCAGCTGTGCCTCGTTGAAGCTGTTGGGCAGCGAGTCGAGCATGTTCTTCGGACCGCCTTTGGCGGCTTCTTGGATGCTGGCATCGCCCCCCTTGAGCAGGTCTGAGAAGATTCTGAGTTTGCTCCAGATATCTCGGTATAGCAGCCATTCCACCATATCTCCCATGGCCTTCGTCCACGTCTGGTTATTGAGCGCCCAGAGAATGCATCCAGCCTTCCATGCCGAGACCAATGCTCGCTTCGACATGTCCCACAGCACGTCATCGTCGGTCAGATCGGCTATCGATGCCATATCCTCGGCCAGCTTGTCCGTCAGCTTGTTTAGCGGTCTTATGACGTAGCGTCCCTTACAGATATCAAGGCGTTTCAAATATTCGTCGAGCTTCTGGTAGAAGTCTTCACTGTACTGTCCTTGTCGCGGTATGCGTCCGCTGCGATTGCCGCGCGCCTTGTAGGAGAAGACCATTCGTCCAAAAGTGCCGTTGAACAGTTCTTTCTTGTAGAAACTACGTGCTGCAACCGGTGTCGATGATATGGTCATGCACACACGCAGTATTGGGTCGCCTGTTATGCCGTCGGCCGTGGCGCGCATGGCGCCTGCATGCATTCTATCATAAACATTGCGCAGAAGGTGGGAGACCTGCTTGTGTCCGCCACATAGTTCGTCAGCCATTTCCACTTCAGGCAGGTTGAAGTACTGAGTTCTTCCCCCCAACTTCTCACAGCCCATGGCGTTCTGTAGGAAGCCTGCACGCGTGGTGTCGGTTGGTGGGAAGAGTATGGCCACATCCGGTCTGGCAGGCTTCTCTTTGTTTGACCCACGAGTCTTTGTCTGCCTTGACCATTCCACTAGTTTATCCAATTCCTCCTTGTCGTGCTGACGGAAATCGCGGCAAATAGCTTCCACCAAGTTGCCCAATTGGCCCTTGTTGTTGCCCGAATCAGCAACGAGATGTGCCATTTGGCCACACATTTCCTTCCAAGTGAGGTCGGGATATTGAAATTCTGCGCCGCTGATGTGTGCGCCAAGAACGGGGAAAAACATCGGAACGAGGGGTTCATACATGTCTTTTGAGGCCTGTGAAAGCAGTATTTTGATGCATTCTGTGCCTTTTCCGAGGTTAGGCATCTCTGGTGCCTTCTGTTTACTGATATCGTATCTCATTGATTATTAGCTTTTTAGATGAATTAATAATGAATTAATATTGGTCCAACCATTACATTACAGTCATTACAGTCGTTTTTTTGAGGGTATGCATTTCCTCTATATTCTATATATAATATATATAACTAATTATATATCAATAAGTTATAAATAAATTTAAGGGATTAGAAGAAGATGTATACCCCCCTTTTTTTAACTGTAATGACTGTAATGTAATGATTTTGGCTTTTTACTTTTTACCTTTTCCCTACCAGGCCCTCCAATGCCCACATTAGTTCGTTGGCCACGGAGGTAGCGAATTGTGCCACACTGAATCCAGGTTCTTCTATATGCACGTCGCGGAAATTAAGGCCGTAGGTACCGTTGTCGCGCTGGGTGACTGTGATGTGCTCTCCCTTGAAGATGTGTGGGTTGCGCTTCACACGCTTCTCACTACAGGTCTCTATGAAGGTCATCGTCTCGTTGTAGCGGTACTCGTCGGCCTCCACATCGCGGCGCAGCACGCCCTGATAGCTCTTGCCGGCCTTCATGCGGCGGTCGCTCCGCAGATAGGTTGTCACGTCCATACACAGTTCTTTGTTCTTGTTCAGTCGTTTAGATATCTTTTTCATAATCGTTGTTTTTAAAAGAAATTGTTGTTTGTTGTTTTTCAGAAACGAATTTCCCTAATTAGAATTAATTCTATCCACGAATTTCTCTAATCTAAATCTTTGCCTAAGACAATTATTTCCATAATTCGTGAGAAAAATTAGAGTCAATTAGGATCATTCGTTTCAAAAGAAATTGTTTTTATATCACGTTAATGAGATGAATTTTCCTGCGGTTGTTTTTAGGTCTCACGGCGAAGTGTAACCAGTATTCGCGGGCGTTACGCTCCAGGAGTATCTCGTCGAAGTCCTGACCTGTCTCGTCGCTAATGTCGAGCAGCTTCACCGCATAACGCAGCAGCTGTTCCTTGCTGTTGACGCGAATGTCGGCAGCACATCCCGTTAGGTGGTTCGACGTGGGGCATCCTCCCACCAACCTGTTCAGCTCCTTGCACCTGTAGCCACTGTTGATGATGATAGGCACCTCCCTCACTTTCTCCAACCACTGGCACACCCTTGTCAGGTTATCTATCACCTTTGCGTCGGGCTGTGTCTGTCGCTGCTGGTCGAGGTATCCCAGCTTCACGTTGGTGCGTGTCATCTCCTCGAGAGTGAAGTGTGGCGTCAATCGAACGCCTTCAAGCTTATTTGTTTTATTGTTTTCCTTTGTCATAATAGTAAAGTTTTTTATATGAATAATGTTACTTTCGAAATCGTCTGCAGACTTGTGATTTCGCTGGCAAAGGTATGAGTATTGGCAAAGAAAAAGGTCTTATATAAGACTTACTATAAGACTTATATAAGACCGTAAACGCCCTGTTTATGGGCTATTTCAAGAGGTCGTCTATTCGGCGTGCATCGGGCGGCAACTTACCTGTCTGTTGCCACGAGCCAGCTAGCTGTGCCATGTTTGGAATGCCCCACAGCTGCTGAAACAGTTTCCACTTCTTTTTTATCTGCAATCTTTCAGCCATCGCCGTCGCTAAGTAGGCAGCCTGATTGGCCGACACGCCCTCGGCCAGAGCATAGCCGTCGGGCACTATGAACCCAGCATTCCTCAGACGTTGCCACAACACTTGCGCCTCGTCTGTAAACAGTTCGCTCATATCATCGGTTACGCTACCGCCAGCGCCCACTTGCGCCGTCTCCACAATCTGTTCATCGTCGAAATGGTTCAGCAGTTCCATTATCTCCTCAGACAACTCCAGCTTGGCAGCTGTTATCAGCTCCAGGAACACCGTCTTGGCAGCCTCGCGCTTGCTTAGTGTTTTGCGCTTCGATGTGTTCAGATATATGCGCAAGGCCTTCGACACATCATCCTGTGACGACTTCTTAGCGACTCCAGCCGATAGTTTGCCCAACTCTTTCAGTTGCATGTCCTTTTCCTTCAGTTGCATATCCTTCTCCTGCAGTTGGTCATCTTTCTCCTGTAATTGCCTTTGCAGCCCTTCGTTCTCTTCGCGTAGTGCCTCGTTGTCATTCCTCAGCTGGCTAATCTCGTCCAGCAGGTCTTCGGTAGCCGACAGCGTCAGCAACAGTCCCTGCAACCGACGAGCCTCTTCTGCTATTCTCTCCTCATCACGTTCAAGCAAGCGACGGCCATCCTGTGCTGCCTCTTTCAATTCTTCAATATTCAAGCTTTTATTCATAGATTCGTAGTATAGATTACTTTAGTGAAAAATGAGGCGCAAAGGTACAAAAAATTCCCGCTCGCCATATCAACGAACGGGAATATAATTATGTTAATGATTGTTAGTTCTCAGATAGTCAGAGAGATAGACGTAGGCGGATATAACTGAGTCATTTTGTGCTCAATTTGGCCTCTATCTCTTCTATAGTATTTGAGTTATATCTTTCTCAGCCCATAGGCATCGCGGTTTTAAAGGCTATACATTATTATTTAAAGAGACTCTATCTCCGCTACAGTCAGTCCTGTATAACGGGAGATTAGCTTAGAGTCCATACCATCGCGCTTCATGCGTTGTGCGGTCTGTATCATATTTTTGTGGACAGCAGTCTCCTTCACCACCGAAAAGTTCTTCTCCCACTCATCCCAGTCGGTCTCAGCCAAATAGCGAGCCACTTGCTCGCGCAGAGGCGGCAGGTCGTCGCGGATGACCGACCAGACAATGTCGGGATCTACTTGATAGTAGCCATGTGCAAGGTTATGGCGCATCTTGGTTATCATTATCCACGGTGTTTCAGGATGTGCCTCGCAGAAAGCTTTGGTGAGGTTATAGGCTGCCTCGCCGATAATCATCGTGTGATAAGCGATGCCGCCAAACAACACCTTGTCAACAGTCAGTTCCTCACGCGTCATTTTCTCACAGCGATTGAGGATAGTGTCGATGGCATCAAGTATGTGCGCCAAGCGTTCACGGTCTTTAGGCTGCTCTCTCATAAATCAGGATTTTATCTCGTTCAACACTCTCGCGGGCAAAGTCGGCCAAAGAATTTTCTGTCACCAAATCTACTGGGCGGTCGAGCAACTTCTCAAGATCGTTCCACATGCCGAAGAATTTTAGACCGATGGGCTGTGAATGATCAAGGACAACGAGGATGTCGACATCGCTCAACGGTGTCTCCTCACCTCTGGAGAAGGAACCGAAAATCCATGCCCTCAGGACGGGTTGCGTCTTGAAGTATTCAGCTATCTGTTGTGTTATCGCTTGTGTACTCATAGCAGTCTGTTTGATGTATCAATAGCCGTTTTGTCAATAATTAACCTTCAACTTAAATTCAAAGTTTTTCGTTATTCTGCTGCAAATATACAACAAGATTTCGAAAACAAGAATAAAAACATCAAAAAAAGTGCGGAAAAGAAACAGCCAATACAGACTAAGAGTAATTTCTTCATGTAATTAATCATTAATATAGGATTTAGTGGTCATGTCATAATACAGGGCCTCCAACTCGGCCAGAGTCAGTTTCTCAACACTGTGCTCGATGATGCGGATGAGTTCATCGCGCCGTCCTTCGTCGGACTGATTATAACGATTAATATATGCCATAAATATCTGAAATCATTAAAGAATCGTAATAATTGGGCACAAAGGTAGCAAATATTCATGGATTTTTCTTATATTTGCCCATTGATTTAATATGTTTTGTGATATGATAGACCAGATTATTGAATACTGATATGAAAAAATTAATTGTATGCCTTATGGCAATGATGGGCGTGCTGACCATTTCAGCCCAGCAGAAAGTAGAGAACAAGGATGCACAGGTTGCCATCAACAACATCATGACGCGCACCAGCATCCGACAGTACACCAATGAGCCAGTTTCAAAGGCTGACATTGAGACAATGCTTCGTGCAGGCATGGCTGCTCCCACAGCCGTCAACAAGCAACCCTGGCATTTCGTAGCAGTTACCAACAAGGACAAACTGGCAGAGCTTGCTGGTCGCAGAGGCATGATTAAGCAGGCAGGTGTGGCCATTGTGGTTTGTGGCAATCTGGACAAGGCTTTGCAGGGAAAGGCACAAGATTATTGGATTCAGGACTGCTCGGCAGCTACAGAGAACATCCTCCTTGCTGCCCATGCCCTAGGACTCGGAGCTGTATGGACAGGCTGTTATCCTATGGAAGACCGCGTTGCCGAGGTTTCCAAGGTATTGAAATTGCCAAAGAACATCGTTCCTCTGTGCGTCATCGCCATTGGCCATCCTGCAGAACAGCCTAAACCAAAGGATAAATGGAAGCCTGAGAACGTGTCATATAACGAGTTTGGTGGTAAGGCGGAGTAAGTAACTATGAATGCAGCAAAACCGACGGCGTCGCTCTTTCAGCGACCTGCGTGGGTGGCTCTGTTTGCGTTTACGGCTGCCTTCGCATGGGGATGGGCATATCCGCTGATAAAGCTCGGATTTGCTGAGTTCGGCATCGGACGGGATATGACGGGGAGCAAGATGCTCTTTGCCGGAATACGCTTCTGCTTGTCGGGCCTCATCATACTGACTATAGCCAGACTGACAGGGAGGTCGTTTTCACTCAAGGAGGATGGCAGAAAGAGTGTGGTGGGCAGTTGTTTGTTCCTGCTGCTCTTTGCGCTACTTAACACCACGCTTCACTATGCGGCATTCTACATAGGACTGTCGTATAGTTTAGGTTCCAGAGCGTCGATACTTAACTCATTGAGTGTCTTCGCTTTAGTTCTGTTGGCCTGTGCTTTTTACAAGAGCGACAAATTGATCTTCAGAAAGGTTCTGGGCTGTGTGACGGGCTTCCTCGGCATAATGGCCCTAAACCTTGGAGGGGAGGAGAGTGGGGCGTTCACGCTGATGGGCGACGGACTGATAATAGCGAATGCTCTTTGTGGAGCCTTTGCGGGACTGATGACGCGAGGTGTGAACAAGCGTGTTGATGTGTTCGTGGGTACTGGCTACAGCCTCAGCGTGGGAGGAGCGCTACTCGTCATTCCAGGACTCATGATGGGTGGCACTTTGCATAATGTGACGCCTTGGGGTATAGTGATACTGGCGCTACTCATTGGCATATCTACCATAGGCTTCACGCTCTATAACAAGCTGCTGACTTGCAACCCAATGGGAAAGGTGGCCATTTGGAACTCGCTAATACCTGTAGTAGGCGCAGTAACATCGTGCATGTGTCTTGGAGAAACGTTTTATTCGAAATACGCTCTCGCCGCTGTTTTGGCAGCAACAGGTATATACATCATAAACAAAGGGAAGAAATAGATATTTTTTCACAATTATTCTTTTGTATCAATAATATTGTGTACCTTTGCAATATAGAAAGACTACAGATTTAAAACAAGACAATACAATCCATAGGCACATGCTTCAAATCCGCTGTACTAACAACAACGTAACAAAGAGTTTCCCGGAAGGCGCATCGCTCCTCGATGTCTATCAAGAGTTTGCCGACGAGATAAAACTGCCATATCCGGTGGTGTCGGCAAAGGTGAACAACACACCTCAGGGACTGAAATTCCGACTGTACCAGAATCGCGATGTGGAGTTCCTCGACGCACGAGAGGGAAGTGGCCACCGCGTATATGTACGCTCGCTGAGCTTCGTGCTTTACAAGGCCACACAAGACCTGTTCCCCGGATCAAAGCTGTTCATAGAGCACTCGCTGTGCAGAGGCTATTACTGCAACTTCAAGAAGAAGAGCAACGAGCCACTCACTGACGAGAATGTTGAACAGCTCTGCCAGCGCATACAGGAGATAATAGACCTGGACATGCCGTTCCGACGCACAGAGGCAACTACAGAAGAGGCGCTGAGGGTCTTCTCAGAGCGCGGATTCTCAGACAAGGTGAAGCTGATAGAGACGAGCGGACAGATTTATACAGACTACTACACGCTGGGCGATACCGTGGACTACTACTACGGACCATTGGTGCCTTCGGCAGGCTATCTGAAGGTGTGGGGGCTGGAGCGTTATCAGGACGGATTGCTGCTTCGTGTGCCCGACTGGAACAACCCCATGAAGCTGGCGGAGAAGGTGGACCAGCCAAAGACCTTCGAGATGTTTGCAGAGAAGACGAAGTGGGACATCATAATGCGACTTTCGAATGCGGGCGATGTGAACAAGGCTGTCCTGAAGGGACATGCTTCGGAGCTCATACAGGTGAGCGAGGCTTTGCAGGAGAAAAAGATTGTGAAGATAGCAGAAGAGATAGCCGACAGGGTGGAGAACGGCAAGGTGAAGATAGTGCTCATCACAGGACCATCGAGCTCAGGAAAGACCACGTTCTGCAAGCGACTGTCAGTACAGCTGCTGGCATGCGGACTGAGACCGCTGTCGTTCTCAACAGACGATTACTTCGTGAACAGAGTGGACACGCCGAAGCTACCTAATGGTGACTATGACTTCGACAACATAGAGACTGTGGACTACCACCTGCTGGAAGAACATCTGACAAGACTCATGCAGGGCGAACGCGTGGAGGTGCCAGAATATAACTTCACCACAGGCAGGCGCGAGTGGAACGGCAAGAAGCTCAAACTGCAGTCGGACACCGTGCTGATAATTGAGGGAATACATGCGCTGAACCCTCTGCTGACGAAAACTATTGGCGACGAGATGAAATACAAGATATACATCTCGGCACTGACAAGCATTTCACTCGACGACCACAACTGGATACCAGTGCGCGACAACCGCCTGCTTAGACGCATCATACGCGACTATAACAAAGGCGCATTCACAGCTAGAGAGACGATAGCCCAGTGGAAAAACGTGTGCGACGCAGAAGACCAGTGGATATTCCCATATCAGGAGACAGCCGACGTGATGTTTAACTCGGCGCTGAACATTGAGTTTGCCGTGCTGCGCACTCACGCAGAGATAATACTCACATCGGTGCCAAAGAACTGTCCTGAATATGCAGAAGCTCACCGACTGCTGAAGTTTATACGCTACTTCATCCCGGTGAGCGACAAGGAGATACCTCCAACATCAATCATGCGTGAGTTTGTGGGAGGCAGCAGCTTTAAATACTAATAAAACTACGAAACATAATGGAACAGTACCAGTATCATATCTTCGCTCCATATCGCGTTTGTCCCTTAGGAGCACACGTGGACCATCAGCATGGACTCGTGACGGGATTTGCAATAGACAAAGGCGTTGACCTGTGGTTCAACGTGCGTGATGACGGACAGGTAAAGCTGAAATCGCTCACTTTCGAGGGCGATGTGGACTTTGCTATTAACGCTCCGTCGCAGGTGAGAGAGCATCACTGGGGTGACTATGCTCGCGGCGCCAAGTATGCGCTTCGCAAGCGTTTCGAGCTGGAGAAAGGCATAGAAGGCGTGATAAAAGGCTCGCTGCCAGTGGGCGGACTGTCGTCAAGTGCTGCTGTGCTTACGGCTTATGTGATGGCGTTTGCCAAAGCCAACGGCATAAAGCTACAGCCATTTGAGGTGGTCCAGATAGCTTCGGAAGCTGAGCGCGAGTACATTGGACTGAACAACGGTCTGCTTGATCAGGCGTGTATAACCCTGGGAAAGAAAGACGGACTGCTCTTCCTGGACTGTGACACCAACGAGTATCGCATAATAAAGCGCAACCCCGATATGCCCACGTTTGAGATAGGCATATTCTTCTCAGGACTGACACGCTCGCTGGTGAACAGCGACTATAATCTGCGTGTGTATGAATGTAAGACAGCTGCATGGAACATGCTTGCATATACAGACCAGCCTCTGAAAACATTTGACAAGACATTCCTGCGCGACATTCCCAAGGCAACATTTGAGAAGACACGCATAGCAATGCCTGCTCGTTTCGCACGCCGTGCTGAGCACTTCTACAGCGAGTACCGACGTGTGCGTCAGGGCGTTACTGCATGGGAGACGGGCAACATGAAGCTGTTTGGCAAACTGTCGTTCGACTCCTGTGAGAGCTCAATAAACAACTACGAATGCGGATCGCCAGAGCTGATAGCCATCTACGAGATAATGAGGTCGCTGCCAGGAATATATGGCGGACGATTCTCGGGAGCAGGATTCAAGGGAGCTTGCATAGCACTTGTTAACCCTGAGCATAAAGAGACAATAGAAAAGGAACTGACAAAGCGCTATCTGGAACAGTTCCCAGAATACGAGAAGACATTCCATGTGTATTGGGTGAAGCCCGATGATGGCGCACGATTCGTATAAGGAAGCAAAAACAAAAAAATAGACATGAAGAATATAGTTATAGCAGCAGGCTATGCCACACGTCTTGGAGAGCTGACGAAGAATTTTCCCAAGCCTCTGTTGAAAATTGGGTCGAATACCATCCTTGGACGAATGCTCGACGATATTGACAACATTGATGAGATAGACGAACATGTGATAATAACTAATCATAAGTTCGCTCCCATCTTTGACCAGTGGGCAAAAGAGACTCACTACAAGAAGCCAATAACCATCATTGACGATGGAACAGAGACCAACGAGACACGTCTTGGCGCTGTGTGCGACCTCCTGTTTGCTATGGAGAAGCTCAAGGTTGATGACGACATGCTTGTTGTGGCAGCTGACAACCTGCTGTTTTTCTCGTTTAAGGAGTTTGTTGACTTTGCCAACGAGAAAGGCACATCATGCATCATGTGTCACGAACAGCCTTCAATAGAAAAACTGCAGAGGACTGGTGTTGTGGTGCTCGACGACAACATGAGAGTATTAAATATGGAAGAGAAACCACAAGAGCCGAAGAGCCATTGGGCCGTACCACCTTTTTATATATATAAGAAGAAAGACCTGGAACTGATACGTCACTCTGTTGAGAACGGCTGTGGTAAGGATGCGCCAGGCAACTTGGCTCACTATATGGTGGACAACACGGAGATGCATGCCTGGCAGATGACTGCAGGACGATTCGACATAGGCAGTCTGGACACATATTACGAGGCTGTGGAGAAATACGGAAAGGAATAGATTGAAAAGAATTACAGAAATATAAATTGTAGGAAAACAAAAATGGAAAAGATTACATTAGACAACAAATGTATATTGGTCACAGGTTCAGCTGGATTCATAGGAAGTAATCTGGTAAAGCGACTCTTTCATGATGTGAAAGGGGCTACCATCGTTGGAATAGACAATATGAACGACTATTACGATGTTACGCTGAAGGAAGCACGCCTGAAAGAATTAGAGCAACTGGTGCCAGAGGGTACGAAATATGTATTCGTAAAGGGCGACATAGCCGATAAGACAACGATAGACGGCCTCTTTGCAGAATATAAGCCGGCTGTCGTGGTGAATCTCGCCGCTCAGGCAGGAGTGCGCTACTCAATAACAAATCCTGACGCATATATACAGTCAAACCTCATTGGATTTTACAACATCCTTGAAGCATGCAGACATTCCTACGACAATGGTCAGAGTGGGGTAGAGCATCTGGTTTATGCAAGCTCATCGAGCGTCTATGGTTCAAACAAGAAGGTGCCTTATTCTACTGACGACAAGGTGGACAACCCTGTGTCACTCTATGCTGCTACGAAGAAGAGCAATGAGCTGCTGGCACATTCATATTCCAAGCTCTACAATATACCTTCTACAGGACTGCGCTTCTTCACGGTCTATGGTCCTGCAGGACGTCCCGACATGGCGTATTTCGGATTCACAAACAAGCTGCTGAAAGGTGAGACAATCCAGATATTCAACTACGGAAACTGTAAGCGTGACTTCACTTACGTGGATGATATTGTCGAGGGTGTAGTGCGCATCATGCAAGGCGCTCCGTCGCGCAACATAGGAGAAGACGGACTACCTCTTCCTCCATATGCAGTTTATAATATTGGCAATAGCAATCCAGAGAACCTGCTCGAATTTGTGAACATTCTTCAGCAGGAACTTATAAGGGCAGAAGTGCTTCCTGCCGACTATGACTTCGAGGCACACAAGCAACTGGTACCAATGCAGCCAGGCGACGTGCCCGTAACATTTGCTGACACATCGGCACTGGAACGTGACTACGGATTCAAACCATCGACAACGCTTAGAGAAGGACTGAGAAATTTCGCAGAATGGTATAAGAAATACTATATGAATTAATATCTATATTGTTAATATATAGATAATTATAGTAACGACTGCGAAGTAAAACTTTAATCGCAGCCGTTACTTTTTTTATTATGAGTTTAGTGCTGCTTTCAGGAATTTTCCTGTGATGCTCTGAGGGCAGTCGGCCACCTGTTCGGGAGTGCCGCAGACAACAAGTCCGCCTCCGCGATCACCACCTTCAGGACCTAAGTCGATAACCCAGTCGGCCTGTCGAATGACATCGAGGTTATGCTCTATTATTATTATCGTGTGTCCACGCTCAATCAGGGCGTTGAACGACGACATAAGACGATGGATGTCGTGAAAATGAAGACCTGTTGTTGGCTCGTCGAAGATGAACATTGTTGGTTCCTGTCGCTCCTGACCAATGAAGTAAGCGAGTTTTACGCGCTGGTTCTCACCACCTGAAAGGGTAGAAGAGCTCTGACCAAGTTTTATGTAGCCAAGGCCAACATCGGCAAGTGGCTTTAGTCGAGAAACAATCTGTTTCTGGTTGTGATCGCCAAAGAATTTCAGAGCCTCATCAATAGTGAGGTTAAGCACATCGTCAATGTTCAGTCCCTCGAATCTCACGTCGAGTATGTCGTGCTTGAACCTGTGTCCGTGACATGCCTCACACTCAAGGACGATGTCGGCCATGAACTGCATCTCAACAGTAATAGTGCCTGCACCCTTGCACTCGTCACAACGGCCACCATCGGTATTGAACGAGAAGAACTGTGGTGTGAAGCCCATCTGTTTGGCAAGTGGTTGGCTGGCATATAACTCACGAATGGCGTCGTATGCCTTGAGGTAAGTGGCAGGGTTAGAACGCGACGATTTGCCAATAGGGTTCTGATCGACAAACTCTATGTGTTTAATAGAGCTGATGTCACCATCGAGACGGATAAATTCGCCTGGGGCATCACAGACTTCACCCATGAGGCGTTTTAACGACGGATAGAGGATGCCTTTTATAAGCGACGACTTACCACTGCCCGACACACCTGTTACAACAGTCATCACGTTAAGCGGAATCTGCACGTCGATGCCGCGAAGATTGTTCATGCGGGCACCTATAATGTCAACATGCTGATTCCATGGACGACGGGAAAATGGGGTGGGGAGAGTAAGCTTATGAAGCAGATACTGAACTGTATAGCTCTTAGGATTCTGTTTCAAGGAATCATCGTTTATTTCATTTGGATTGCCAGTAAAGACAATCTCACCACCAAGGCGACCTGCATCGGGGCCTACATCAATGAGATAGTCGGCAGCACGTATCATCTCTTCGTCGTGCTCTACAACGACAACAGTATTGCCTAATGCCTGCAACTGGCGAAGCACGTGGATAAGTCTCTCGGTATCGCGAGAATGAAGTCCTATGGATGGCTCGTCGAGGATATATAGCGAGCCGACAAGACTGCTTCCAAGCGATGTGCAGAGATTAATGCGCTGGCTCTCACCACCACTGAGCGTGTTTGATTGGCGGTTTAGTGTTAGATAGCCAAGACCAACGTCAACAAGGAATTGCAGACGGGATGTTATCTCCCTGATAAGGCGCTTACCAACCTCGCTGTCATGCTCATTGAGTTCCAACTGTCGGAACCATTCTGCCAGTCGTGTAACAGGCATCTGAACAATATCGCTGATGCTTCTGCCCGCAATCTTAACATAATTGGCTTCAGGCTTCAGACGTGTGCCGTGACATTTCGGACAGACAGTCTTTCCACGATAGCGACTGAGCATGACACGATACTGAATCTTGTACTGGTTGTCCTTAACCATCTGGAAGAACGAGTCGATACAAGGTTTTTCCTCCAAGGACTTGTGGCTGTCGCTTGGAAGACCATGCCAAAGCTGGTCTTTCTGCTGCTGAGTAAGCGAATAATATGGCTCGAATATGGGGAAATCGTCGGCAGCAGCATTTCGGCAGAACCAATTCTTCCACTCGGCCATCTTCTCTCCATGCCAGCATACCACACAGCCATCATATACTGACAAAGAAGTATTTGGAACAACAAGGTGTTCATCGATGCCTATAATACTGCCAAACCCCTGACACTCAGGGCAAGCCCCGATAGGGGAGTTGAAAGAGAAAAGTTGGTCGGTAGGCTCGTCGAATGCCATTCCGTCGGCCTCGAAACGCATTGAGAAGTCGTAGCTGATGTTTGAAGGAAGGAACATAAGACGAAGCTCGCCCTTTCCTTCATAGAATGCTGTCTCTGCAGAGTCAACCAAACGGGAAATATTGTCGCTGGCATCATCTACAGACAATCGATCGACAACAATATAAATTGGTGAAGTGTTGTTTTCGTTGATGTTTTCGAGATAGTCATCAATCCTAATAAAGTCATTGCCAGCAAAGATTCTTGAGAATCCCTGAAGTTGAATGGCTTTTAACTGTTGCTCGGCAGTTCTTCCTTCAGGAACAATAAGCGGAGCCATTACGGCAAACTTAGTGCCTTTGGAGAACTCTAACATCTTTGCAACGACATCGTCAGTAGAATGCTTCTTTACTTCTTCACCGCTTATTGGTGAATAGGTGTGGCCTATGCGTGCAAAGAGAAGACGCAGATATTCATATATCTCAGTAGAAGTGCCTACTGTGCTTCGAGGATTGCGAGATATTACCTTCTGCTCGATGGCAATTGCTGGCGGAATGCCACGAATGAAGTCGCATTCAGGCTTGTTCATACGACCAAGGAACTGGCGGGCATAGCTGGAGAGACTTTCCACGTAACGGCGCTGTCCTTCAGCATAGAGCGTGTCGAAGGCGAGTGACGATTTGCCACTTCCTGATACACCCGCTATTACCACAAGTTTGTTACGCGGAATGCTCACGTCAACATTTTTCAGATTGTTGACGCGAGCTCCCTTTATCTTTATTATACCGTTATCCTTGTCGCTTGCTTTCATGGTCTATTTGAATGATACGATGTGTTGCATTGACTCGTCAATATAGAACGTCTTGCTAAGCGTGTCGCCCTTGTAAGCATAGTGCATCCTTATGAAATAGAGCATTCTGCCTGATTGCTTAACGGAATAGTCAATATCATTCTTGAACAATTCGTCAGTTTTGCTCTGCATCGCATTGACGATAGAATCATTAATGTTTTTCGTAGAGTCGAGCTTGTTGAATTCTATCACGTCAATTTGTGTTGGGTCAACAGCATAATCTGTTATGAACTGCTCTACAAGTTGCTCAGCGTCGCTCTGCTGGCCACAAGAAGACAACAACGCAAACGAAGCGCAAACTAGGAAGAAATGCTTTATATTCATAATGATATCAAATGCATTAATTATTTGGGTATTTAATAGCCACTATTTTCATTACATATTATATAGGATTAGATGCGCTTCAGGACAAGCAACAGATGATCCCATACCATCTGGACTGTAGGAATGAGCAATCGCTCGTCAGGAGTATGGACATAGCGGAGTGTAGGTCCGAAGCTTACCATATCGAGATTTGGATAGCGCTCAGAGAACAAACCGCACTCAAGACCAGCATGAATACCTCTTACAACAGGCTCCTTTCCGAACAGGTCAACGTATGACTGACGAACAATCTCAGTGAGTTTGCTGTCTGGACGCATCTTCCATGCTGGATAGCCATCGCTGCTCCAGGCTTTGGCTCCTGCGAGCTCGAAAGTTGCAACGATAGTGGCACACATATTGTCAAGGTTCGACATCACATTGCTTCGCTGAGAAGAAAGGATATTTATCACAGTCTCTTCAGTATGTACACTTGCAATGTTGGATGATGTCTCAACCATACCACCAAGTGCTTCATCTTGACAGATGGCATAAATGCCGTTGTCAACTGCCTGTAAGGCTCTGATAAAATTCTTTGCGACTGTGTCTTCGATAACAGGCTCAGCATCAGTAGATTCCATATTCCACACCATCTGAGTGTCAGTAACATGGAATTCATCTTCAACCTCTGAGTTGAACACATTCCAATCTACCATTACATTTTCTTTCAGTTCGAATGGAACGGCAATAACAAAAGACCCGTCACGAGGAATGGCATTATGAAGTTTACCAGAATGGAACTGTGCCAGACGAATGCCTTCGTACTTATTGATCATCTTATACAGGAAACGTCCAAGAATCTTTATTGCATTAGCACGTTTCTTGTTGATATCATCGCCTGAATGTCCGCCTACAAGTCCCTTCAGCTGACCACGCATGAAGAAAAGAGTGGGAGAGGGCGCTTCGCGATTGAAAGTGAACGTGGCTGTAGTGTTACGTCCACCAGCACATGAAACGAATACTTCACCTTCATCCTCAGAGTCAAGGTTTATAAGATAGTCGCCAGTCATGAAACCAGGCTTCATTCCTTCAGCTCCACTGAGTCCTGTCTCCTCATCGCGAGTGAAAACACACTCAAGAGGTCCATGCTCAATATCGTTGCTCTCAAGGATAGCAAGCTCTATAGCGCATCCGATGCCATCGTCAGCTCCCAGCGTAGTGCCTTCAGCAGTAAGCCATTCGCCATCGATATAAGTCTTAATAGGATCATTGTCGAAGTCGAAATCAACATCAACGAGCTTATCGCATACCATATCCATATGGCTCTGGAGAATAACTGTCTTACGTCCTTCCATGCCTTTCGTTGCTGGCTTACGAATAATGACATTTCCTGTCTCATCAACCTTAGTATCGAGGCCGTGGCTTTCACCCCAAGACTTCAAATACTCAATCATTTTCTCTTCACGTTTTGATGAACGTGGTATTGCGTTAATCTTTGCAAACTGTTCAAATACCACAGCGGGTTTTAACTCACTTTTATTCATTATTAATCCTTTTTATTATTACTATTCTAAATTAATTGATTAACTTTGCACCGCAAAATTAGCAAAAATGATTGAAACTCTTATATTAACCACGTTAATAATTGCTATAGCAATGGCATTTTTATGTGTCAAAGTGCTTTTAAAGAAAAACGGAACATTTTCTTCTCAGCATATTCATGACTCAGAAGCTATGCGTGAACGCGGTATTCATTGTGTGATGGACCAAGACAAGGAAGCTCGTCAGAAAAAGCCATTATTACGATAGGGGAGTGCTCAATCCAAATAACAACCAATAACTAAGATGTTAAATCAACAATATCTATTAAACATTACACATTAAAGAAACAATATACATTATTATATATATGAAGAAACTATTTTTACTCGCAACAACATTTGCTATCGTTCTGACAGCATGTAACAATCAAAGTCCAAAAATTGACGAGAATCCAGCTTCAAGTGCTTCTTCCGAGGCTCAGACAGATTTGCGTATTGCATACGTTGAAGTTGACTCAATCATGACACAGTTTGAGTATGCTAAGGAAAAAAGCAAAGAACTCGAAAAGAAGAGCCTTAACGCACGTAATACACTTACCCAGAAAGGTAATCAGTTTCAGGCTGCAGCCAACAATTTCCAGCAGAAACTACAGAATAATGGCTTTACAAGTCGTGAACAGGCTGAATCTGCACAGGCTGCACTCCAGCGTCAACAGAACGACTTGGCTGCTCTTCAGGCACGTCTTGAGAACGAACTCGCTAACGAACAGCAAAAATTTCTTCAGTCATTACAGGACAGCCTGAATAATTTCCTTGAAGTATATAATAAGGAAAAGAAATATGACATGATTATTAATAAGAGTGCAATCTTGTATGCAGGCAAAAAGTTTGATATAACTCAGGATGTTATCAATGGTCTTAACAAACGCTACAAGAAAACATCAAATAAAACTGAAGGAACAAAGAAATCAGACGAAAAGAAATCTGAGAAATAATCTTTCTGAGTAAATTTATTATAAAGTAATTTTATTAGAAGTAAATTTATTAGAAACACATATTTATTAATTCAATAAATAATTGGAACCGATATAAGGATAGAAGAGGTTCCAATTATTCTTATACAAAATCTATTTATCATAATGGTGATTCTAGAAATAACTTGGCGTTTAATAATAACTATGTAATAACACTAGAAAATGTATCAAATAAAATGATTTAAATCAAATAATCTAACAAAAAGTAAGTAAAAACCTATTTTTAGTGATAAAATGTTTGTTATTTGTAAATTTTGATATACCTTTGCAACAGGAAACAAAAACCTATTATCAATAGTTTAGTTTAATTTAAAAGTAAAAAGATTATGAATGCAGCAAAAGTTGTAGAGGATCTTAAAGTTAGATTCCCCAATGAGCCTGAATACATTCAGGCAGTTAGTCAGGTTCTTCCAACAATCGAAGAAGAATACAACAAGCATCCCGAGTTTGAAAAGTACAATCTTATTGAGCGTCTTTGCATTCCCGATCGTGTCATTGAGTTCCGTGTTACATGGGTTGATGACAAAGGAAATGTTCAGACAAACATGGGATACCGCATTCAACACAATAATGCTATTGGCCCGTACAAAGGTGGTATTCGCTATCACAAGAGCGTAAACCTTGGTATCCTGAAATTCTTGGCATTTGAGCAGACATTTAAGAACTCTCTGACTACCCTTCCTATGGGTGGCGCAAAGGGTGGTTCAGACTTCTCTCCACGTGGTAAGAGCGAGGCTGAAGTAATGCGTTTCTGTCAGGCTTTCATGAACGAGTTGTATCGTCACATCGGTCCTGATGAGGACGTTCCCGCAGGCGACATTGGCGTAGGTGGACGTGAGGTTGGCTATATGTTCGGCCAGTACAAGAAGCTCACTCATCAGTTCCAGGGCGTTCTTACTGGTAAGGGAATCCAGTTCGGCGGCTCACTGATTCGTCCTGAGGCTACTGGTTATGGTACTGTTTACTTCCTCACTTCTATGCTTGCTACACGTGGTATTGAGCTTGCTGGTAAGAAAGTACTTATCTCTGGTGCTGGTAACGTTGCCCAGTATGCAGCTGAGAAGTGCCTGCAGTTGGGTGCTATCCCTATGACCATGTCTGATTCTGACGGTTATATCTATGATCCAGATGGCATCGATCGTGCTAAGCTCGACTACATCATGGAGCTGAAGAACGTTGAGCGCGGACGTATTAAGGAATATGTTGAGGAATATCCAACAGCTAAGTACTATGAGGGCAAGCGTCCTTGGTATGAGAAGGCTGACATCGCCCTGCCCTGCGCAACTCAGAACGAGATCAACGGCGACGAGGCTGCTGCTCTGGTGAAGAATGGTGTAATCGCTGTTGCTGAGGGTGCCAACATGCCTTCACTTCCAGAGGCCATCAAGATCTTCCAGGATGCCAAGATCCTCTACGCTCCTGGTAAGGCTTCTAACGCTGGTGGTGTATCAGTAAGTGGTCTTGAGATGTCACAGAACTCTGAGCGTCTGAGTTGGACTGCTAAGGAGGTTGACGATTATCTGAAGCGCATCATGAACGATATTCACGAGAACTGTGTTAAGTATGGTACTCAGGCAGATGGCTATATCAATTATGTGAAGGGTGCTAACGTAGCCGGCTTCATGAAGGTTGCTAAAGCTATGATGGCTCAGGGTCTTGTATAAAAACTTCCCTACTCCATTTAAGCACAAAACTAAACAATTTATAAGAAACAGGCGCATCGGATTATTTCTGATGTGCCCGTTTTAATTGACAGAAAAAACAACTGCCGCATATATTACTCATTAGTTTACGAGTGATAAATGCGGCAGTTACTATTAATCTTCCTCAGGAGTTATTAGTTTATAACCTTTACCGTGGATATTGATAATCTCAATCTGCTCATCGTCCTTTAAATGCTTACGAAGTTTTGTAATATATACATCCATTGAACGTGCATTGAAATAGTTGTCATCAATCCATATTGTCTTAAGAGCAAAGTCACGCTGGAGAATCTCGTTAGCATGAGAGCAAAGCAGAGCAAGAAGCTCGTTCTCCTTTGTTGTAAGCTTGGTTTGACGGTCTCCGAAAGTTAGAAGCTGCTTCTGAGTGTCGAATGTGAACTTTCCTATATGATACAGAGTTGACTCCTTACTCTTCTTACCACGAACACGACGCAGAATTGCCTCTATACGGAATACGAGTTCCTCCATTGAGAAAGGTTTTGTGATATAGTCGTCAGCTCCAAGTTTGAAGCCTTCAAGAATGTCTTCCTTGAGGATTTTTGCTGTCAGGAATATGATAGGAATATCGGCATTAGCCGCTCTGATTTCTTGTGCCAGTGTAAAACCGTCTTTCTTTGGCATCATTACATCAAGTACACAGATGTCGAACTTTGTCTTTAGAAAGGCTTTGAAACCTGCTTCACCATCAGGGCAGAGTTCAGCTTCATAACCTTTAGCTGCCAAATATTCACGTAACAACATTCCGAGGTTCTCATCGTCCTCGCAAAGTAAAATCTTAAGTTTGTCCTCCATAATTGTAAGTTTTAAAAAGTTTATAATATAAATTTGTTTATCTCTTATGTTTGTTGAATTCTTATTATTTGTCAGTCTCGTCCAAGATTGGCAGGCTTACTGTGAACTTCGTTCCTTTGCCAAGCTCACTCTCGCAACGAATGTCTCCATCATGTAGATTTATTATCTTCTTCACATAAGCAAGACCTAGTCCGAATCCTTTTACATCATGTACGTTACCTGTATGAACCCTATAGAACTTGTCAAATATCTTTTTCACATTTTCTCGCTTTATTCCCAAGCCATTGTCTGAGATTGAGAAAAGTAATCGTCCATCTTCATTCCATGTACGTATATGAATATTTATTGGCTCATCAGGCTTTCTGTATTTTACGGCGTTGTCCATAAGGTTTGTTATGGCATTTTGGAAATGAACTTCATCGACATATATTGCTGAATCGATGGCTTCTACCTCAAGAGTTATCTTGCCACCAGTGTGGCTGACACGCAGATTGAATGACGAAGCAACAAGTTCCAATAGCTCGTTGAGATCCAATTCTTTTTTCTTGAATGATGCAGTCTTGCGATCGAACATTGACATCTGCAATACTTTCTCTACAAGGAAGCGCAGTCTCTTTGATTCGTCATTGATAACACCTCCCAGATGTTTCATCATTTCAGGACTTTTTCCCACGCTATCATCATTAAGCATCTGTGCTGCAAGCGAAATGCTTGATATGGGAGTCTTCAGTTCGTGGGTCATATTGTTTATGAAGTCGTTCTTTATCTCTGTGTAGCGCTTCTGTCTAAATATCACTACTATTGTAAATACAAACGTGATTATTAGCACAAGAGTGAATACTACGGCAGGAATAAGAAATTTTATACTTGAGAAGATATACGAGCTCATATCAGGAAAGTGTATCTTGACAATACCCATTTTCGAGGTAGGATCGTTATGAAATAGAGTCTGCGTATAGCTTAGCTCTTCACCTTCCGAAGAATACTCTGGACAACGGAAAACTTCACGACCATCTGATGTTGAGACGGTGAGGTGATAAGGAAGGTTTATTCCGTTGTTAAGCAATTCGGTCCTTATGTCTTGATCAAGAAGCTTGAAATTGACTCTTTCGCTGAGTGGTTTGTCGCTTGCTGTATATAATATGTTATACACTACCTCGTCAAGCAGAGCCTTCTGATATACATAACGATTTCTTACTATTTCCTGTAGGGTTTTTGTCGCATCAGCCATAGAGCCTTTATCACGTGACATTATCATCGCTTTAGGTACAGAAGCTGGTTTGGTGGTAAAGGTCTTTAACTCAAATGCAGAATAGACAGTACCATCGTCGGCTGAGACAGAAAACTGGTGAGAGTGACGTATCGATCCGTCAAGACCGTCAACCATCAAGGAATCCTGATTGTATGCACGTCGTTCCACATCGTTAATGTCTTTTTCCAAATAACGAAGTGTTTCGTTTAATTCAAGATTACGTGCTGCCCGATAAAGGCTTCGATTGACGCTTTCGTCAAACTGCTCCTTTTTCATCTTTGCCATATCTTCTATGTAAGAGATCTGTAAAAGAAGCAGCCCAAGAAAGGCGACACCCATCACTATAGATATTATCCAGATTGTACTCTTTTTCATGTTTTATAGTTTTAAAGCTTTTTTGCCACTTATAAACAACGGCATTTGTGCTTTGTCTGTTTTTGTTTGCAAATATAATGCTAAAGATTTGGATTCATATTTATTACGTTAAATAATTACGTTAAATTTAACTATTTTAATTATGTATAGTTGTTTAAGTTTTAAATAAGCAACTAACTTACACAGAAAAATCTTTACTTAAAGAATAATTGATTGGATAATAACAAAACATTTTTTATTTATTTCGAAGGGCGTGTCCCAAAATACTATTCATTAATTTGGTTGGTATAAAATAATTGATTATTTTTGTCACCATAAAACAGATAATAACCCAAAACAAATTTATTAGTTTTAAAGTACCATTATGATACATCTTACAATACTAGCTATCGCATTGCTGCCTGTGGCTTTGCTTTTGATGTTTATTTACAAGCGTGATCCCCTACCCGAGCCTACTTCTTTTTTGCTCAAAGCGCTTTTTTACGGTGTGTTAACAGTCCTTCCTGCATCAATTATTGAAGGTATTATTGTTGCAGTATTATATGGTGGTGGAGACATTGCTGAGAATTCCGTTAGTGTGTTGAATGCTTTAACTAACGGTTTCGTTGTTGCTGCCATTCCAGAAGAAGGGTTTAAATTACTGGCTTTATGGCTAATATTACGAAAGAATGCCTATTTTGATGAACATTATGATGGAATAGTCTATGCTGTATTCGTAAGCCTCGGTTTTGCAGCAATTGAAAATGTATTCTATCTATACGGCAACATAGACTCATTCTATCAAGTAGGAGCCGTAAGAGCTTTGATGGCTGTGCCAGGCCATTATGCTTTTGGTGTTCTTATGGGATTCTTCTATTCACTATATTATTTTGTGAATCGCTCAAAGCGTAATAAGTATTTGATTCTTATTGCTCCCATCTTAGCACATGGAACTTACGACTCCCTTCTCATGCTTTCTGGTGTAAATCCTGTTTTAGGAGGCATTGGCTTTGTGGCTTGCATAATATTCTGCATATGGCTGCATCGCTTCTGTATACGAAGAATAAAAAGTCACATACACAGGGACAAAAAGTTCTTTGGGGAAAACTATGGAAATAGCAAAAAGAGTGTATTTGATTAATTATAGAATGTATTTGTTTAATGATGAAGTTAATTTGTTAATGATGAAATAATACTATTTCATTATTGAAAGGCAGAACAGCTCTCCTTGGCTGAATCCCTCTTCGTAAAGACGCTCAAGCTTGTTGACATCTCGGCATAGTCTGTCCACCTCCATTGGACGTTGTGGCCGTATGACAATTATTTCGCCCCAATCTTCCATGCGCTCTACTAGGTCAAGTTGTTCATTATATGACTCTGACAACTGGCTGAGGGCAACTCTCAAACGAGGATATTCCTTGTATATGAACTTTGGAACCTTTACGTCAGGTTCATTTGATCGATAACCTCTGTTTCTTGTTAGCACCACGACATTCATCTGATGACCCATGTTTATTGCTCGCTGTATAGGAATGGAGTCTGTGATACCTCCGTCAAGCATTGGAACTCCATCTATTTCTGTGATTTTAGCAACATAAGGCAACGAGCTTGAGGCTTTGACAATGGCTGTTAGTCTCTTCTTATCATGTTTTTCTGTCAAATATTCAGCTCTTCCTGTCAGACAATTAGTCGTCACTACTTCGAATGTAGCAGGATTATTCATATAGGTATCATAATCAAATGGTACTATTTCATTAGGAAAACGCTCATATAGTATCTCAGGATCAAAGATTGAGCCCTTGGTCAGCAGACTTTTCAGAGATATGTAGTCATATTTCTGAAGCATGTCGATATTTGAATATCTGGCTCGTCTTGGCTGATGGCTCATATACGACAATCCATTACACGCACCTGCAGAGACAGCAACTACGTATGGAAAATAGCAGTTGTATTTCATCATTGCGTCGAGCACGCCACTAGTGAAGACGCCTCTCATGCCTCCTCCTTCCAACACCAAACCAGTATTTCGTTCAAGTTTCATTCAAATAGTCTTTGTTAAGTGTTAATAACAGCCTGTGGGATAAGTATATAAACCTTTCCTCCACATAACGAAAGAAGGGTTACCTTCTCAGGCTACCCTTCTGTGAGATTTAGCTTGCAAATAATCTTATAAATTTCTTAAAGCAAGCTTTGCGGAATTCTTTTCATGTCTCGCGACACATTGAATTCCAAAACCTTAATAATCTAATACCATGAAAAACACACATGCAAAAGTAATATTATTTTTCATATCGCGAAAATAATATTATCATTTTATGCAGAAATTTAACTTTTTTATATATTTATTAGGTGTCTTTGTGTTATTTATCAACCAATTTACAAGAAATCTGCACCAATATGTCTTATGGCTGACTTTGCTATTCTTTCATAAACGAGGCCTAAATCAGCAAAGTGAACTATGCTTTGCATTGCTGCCTTTTTTAATATTGGAGAGTCTGACTGAAGAGCTGTTAGTGCCTGGTCGATAAATTCGTTGATGTCGCGTTCTGAGGGTGTTGCTTTCGACATGAACAGTCTTGAAAGGATGTGGTATCCGCATGTCTGCGTCAGTATGTTTTCTGATGACAACCAAACAAAGGCCTTTGTCGATGCGAAATTAAGATATTGGTAGAGGTTGAATACCGCCTGTTCTGCTATTTCCACGTTTGGCGTCTGTTCCATCCAAAGCTCCATGAGATCTGGTGTCATCTCGCTATGTGGCATAAGCATCGTGGCAAGTATCTTACATTCTCGAGTGTTTTCTTTCCAGAGTTCTACAGCAAGTGTATAGTCCTGCCCTATCTCGTCTGCCATTTCCCTAAGTCTTGGTAGCGTTGCTCCCCAGTTAACTTTGTAGTTCAGTCCTCTGTCTCTCATCTGGGAAGCCGTCGCACCATCCATTATCTGGCGAAAGTCTTTCTTTATTTCTTTTATGCGTTGTCTAACCTCTTCGTTTGTCATATTATTTATATTAACGTTCCGTATTCTGAACTATAACGAAGCATCTGTGCTGAGTAGCTCTCGCCATAATAAGGAATAATGTCAACAATATTTCCATCTCCATCGTATTCAGGCTGGAGCACGGGATTTATGAATCCCTTATATGGCGCAAGATTTAGTTGACTGTAGCGCTTCAGTATCTCATCATGTAATTCTTGATCAATCGTGATGGCATAGCTCTCTACAAGGTCACGTGCACTTTCAAAGTCTCCTTCGCTCTTTATTCGTTGTATCTCAGCTAAGAGTGATGCTATTAACTGTCTCAGTTGCTCATAGTCATCAATCTTGAGGTATGTTTTCCCATTGCTTTTTACAAGACACATCGCGTTGCCATGTGCCAAGCACCATCTTGCTATAAGCGCCCTATTGCGCATGTGAGCCTCTTCTATCTGGTTTCCACGTTCAATCCTAACGAGCTGTGTAAGCAGTCCGTTCATCATGTATGTGTAGTATTGTGCTTTATACGCTTCGTCATCAGGTGTCAGTCCCAGTTCCACCATCTTTCTGTCGGCTATGTAGTATAGTCCGAACAGGTCTGCCCTAGCCTCTTCAATAGTGTTGCCATAAGCTTTCAGGGCATCTGGATCAACATTTGGAAGCAGCTGACCACTTCCGTGACCCAAGCATTCGTGCAGGTCAGTATGTAAGCAGTCCAAAGCATCAGAATAATTGTCAATAAGCTTAAGTGTCTGCTCATCTATGACGAATTCTTCCTTAAAGCCACTACCTTTAGATGCTTTGTTGTATGCATCAGTAATGTTTGATATAGTGATGCTCTTTGAACCATATTCAGCCCTTATCCAGTCTGCATTAGGAAGGTTTATGCCTATAGCAGTTGAGGGATACTCATCGCCTCCAAGCATGGCTGCGCAGATGGCTTTTGCTGTAACGCCCTTTACTTCCTTCTTCTTGAATCGAGGATCTACTGGCGAATTATCTTCGAACCATTGTGCGTTGTCGCTTATCAGCTTTGTGCGTCTTGTTGCTTCCTTGTCAACATATTCTACAAGACCTTCCCATGATCCCTTCAGTCCTAACGGATCGCCATATACTTCTATGAACCCATTAATGTAGTCAACCTGTCCTTCTGTACATTTAACCCATAGCTTGCAATACTCATTGAAGTCCTTGAGATTGCCAGTCTCGTAATAAGCCAGAAGTGCATTAGTATATTTTTTCTGTTGCTCGTTTTCGGCCACCTCATTGGCTTTTTTCAGCCAATACATTATCTTTCGTATAGCTTTAGCATACTTCCCATTGGCACTCCAAACTACTTCCTGCAATTTGCCATCCGAGTTCTTCACAAGTGTAGAATTCAGTCCGAACGAAGGTGGCTCACTGTCATTAAGATGTGCTTCTTTCTGAGTGCCATAGAAATCTTCGGCCTCTTTTTGAGTTACATCCTTGTAGAAATTGCATGCTGAGGAGGCTACAATATCCTCACCATCAGATTTGTTTACACGTTTAGCCTTATATGATGGGTTGAAGATAACAGCTGACAGTTCATCAAATAGTTCATCTACAGTCTGTCCACTTTCCAATGGAAGTCTCTTGCTGTCAACAGCATGCATACAGTCCTTTAAGAATCCTTCGGAAAAGCCAGGAACGAACTTCTCGCATCCATAGTGATGGTAAATGCCATTAGAGAACCACACCTTTTTAAGATATACTTCCAGACTTTTGAACTCATCACATTCATGGTCTATGGTTTCGTCTGTATATATCACCTCAAGTGTCTTTCTAATACGCAGGTTATATTCTCCAAACTGGTCAAATGTTATGTCTCGTCCATAGAGCGTTGCTTTTGCCAGACAATAAACATATTTCTTCTGTTGCAAAGAAAGCATCTCAAACCCGTTCAGGCGATAACGCAACATCTGCAAGTCAGCAAAACGTTCGTCGGAATAATTGAAATTATCGTTCATTTTTTGTTTTTCTTCGATGGTGGTATTCGTTTTGACTTGTACTTCTCACGATAAGCGCGTGGAGTCATTCCTGTAAATTTTACGAAAGCAGTATGGAATGTCTGGCGATGGGCAAATCCCACCATATCTCCAATCTCCTCTACGTTCAGCTCCTCATAACGTGTATTCGTGAGAAGAATCTTCGCCTCGTCAATTCTGTATTTATTTACTAGAGTTGTATAGTTTGTGTGAAACTCTACGTGTAAGACAGCAGAGATATAGCGCACATTTGTCCCCAGTTCTTCAGCCATCTGTTTGGCAGTATAGCTGAGGTCCTTGTACTTTTTCTTAACAAGCAGGTGCTCAATGATTCTCTTCTTCAAGTCGAACATCATTTTCGGCCTTACCAGCTTTCGGTATATGGCTTCCTTGTCTTCTTGATTATCTGTCATATTTCATTTAACATTGAGTAGTCTTGTCGTGCATTAGATTGATTATTTCAGAATCTCATTCATTGCCTTGCGCTTCTTCTCCGTTGTCTCGTCGGCAGCATAGCCAATAGGAATGAGTACTGCAGGTTCTTCGTTTTCTTCGAAGTCAAACAGTTCCTTGCATTGAGCAGCGTTGAAGTTGCATACCCAGCAAGTGGCAAGTCCTTGCTCTGTGGCAGCAAGGCAGATGTGCTCAACAGCAATGGCAATATCTATATCACCATGATGTTTCCCGTCAATCTTTCTAACCCACTCTTCGTCGTGCATTATTGATGCAACGATAATAGCAGGAGCTGTAACTATCCAGTCACGGTTATAACACTGGCAAAGCTTTTTCCTACCCTCTTCGTCAGTAACAACTCGGAATCTCCAAGGCTGTCTGTTTACTGCTGATGGTGCCAGTCGCGCACACTCCATGATATAGTCCAACTTCTCCTGTTCAGGAACGTCGGCCTTGTAGTTCCTGCAACTATAGCGATTTTTTACGAGTTCTAAAAAGTTCATATGTGGTTTATTTTTGAATGTCTTTTTTGTGTTCAGTTTACATTTCTTTCTCTATGCGTTCCAGATGCTTCAGTCCTTTCTGTGTGCAAAAGCCGCGAAGAGATACGAAAATCAAATCCTTGAAGAGTTTATTCATCTCGTAAGTCAGATATAGTTTGTTAGATGTGATGTATGCTCCTATAGCAGAGAACATTACAGAAATCAGTTCAAGGTCAACGTCGTCTTTAAACATACCCTCGTCAACACCCCTGCGCAAGAAGCCAATAAAACGTTCGTACGACTGTTCCCTGTCTTCACTAAACAACACCTGTACTGTAGGATAATGTGTTATCTCCGTCAAGAAATCAGAGCTAGTCTGACGGAACTCTTCAACATTTAGCCGATAGACGTAAAGAATGACATCCATCACGGTATCGCTTGTCTTCATTACCTCCTCCACCTTTTCGCGTCTTCTCTGCATAAATCGTCTAAGACCTTCGTAAAGGAGTTCCTCTTTACCATCATATATCTGATAAAGAGTGCGTTTTGATATCCCAAGACTCTTGGCGATATCGTCCATGCGAACAACCTTTACACCTTTCTCAACAAATTCTTTCATTGCAGTTTCCAGTATGCGTGTCTTCAAAGACTGCATATAGGGTGTTTGATTATCATTATTCTTCATATCGCTAATTTGTTTGGTTTTTCTGCTGCAAAGATAAAAAAAAATTTTGAGATATAATCAGTTTCCTGATTTTTTTGTAATTTTGCAGAAAATATAATCTAATTCAATAAATAGCTACAAGTTCATGGAGTATACAAAAATCATACTTTCGGCGATGTTCGTCTCATGTGCAATTACTATGCAGGCCTCAGGTATTAACGATAAGAAGAATGACAAGTCCAGTCATTCCATAACTCTTAAGATTGTGGAGACAAGCGATGTTCACGGCTATTTCTTTCCTTACGATTTCATTTCCAAGGCCCCACTTAAGGGAACCCTTTCACGCGTAAATACTTATGTGAACAGTTTGCGCCAGGAATATGGCAATGATGGCGTAGTGCTTATAGATAATGGTGACATACTCCAAGGTCAGCCCACTTGCTATTGGTCAAACTTTGTGATGACATCTTCGCCTAATGTTGCAGCACAGGTTATTAACTACATGAACTATGATGCAGAGACTGTAGGCAATCACGACATAGAGCCTGGACACGCAGTCTATGACAAATGGATTAGAGAAGTGAGATGCCCTCTGCTTGGAGCAAACATCGTAAATAAGTCAACAGGCAATCCTTATGTTAAGCCCTATGCCGTTATTGAGCGCCAAGGAGTAAAGATAGTCGTCTTAGGCATGCTTACCCCAACTATTCCATGTTGGCTTAATGAGCGAATCTATGAAGGTCTGGAGTTTCAGGAAATGGTTTCGTGTGCTAAGAAATGGATAAAAATCATCAAGGAGCGCGAGAATCCTGACCTTATTTTTGGCTTGTTCCATAGCGGAAAGGTCGGAGGCATCACTATGCCCAATGGCGTTGAGGAGAATGCTTCTGCACGAGTAGCTCGCGAGGTCCCTGGATTTGATGCTATTTTCTTTGGCCACGATCATCAGGTTCATAATGAAATGATAACGAATGTTGATGGTAAGCAAGTGCTTTGTATAGACCCTTCATGCTATGCAATGAATGTTGCAGAAGCTGAGATAACTCTTATTACCGATAAACGTGGTAAGGTTGTCAACAAACAAATTAAGGGAAATATTGTTAGTGTGGCAGATATGGAGGTGGATAAAAACTTCGTAAACCACTTTAAACAACAGACATATCAAATCAGCAACTATGTGAACAGAAAGATTGGTCGATTCGAGTCCACAGTTTCCACTCGCGATTCATATTTTGGAAACTCTGCATTTACAGACCTTATACAGAACATGCAGTTAAAGATTACTGGTGCAGACATCTCGTTCAACGCCCCATTGTCGTTTGATGCCAGCATTAATGCAGGAGACATAACAGTAAGCGACATGTTCAAGCTCTATAGATTTGAAAACAAGCTTAACGTTCTCATGATGACTGGCGAGGAGATTCGCAAACATCTTGAAATGAGCTATGACCAGTGGGCAAACACAATGACATCGCCAAGCGACCATCTGTTCCTTCTAAACAATGAGGCCAAAGGTGACCAGCAGCGCATGGGCTTCCTGTTCTATACCTTCAATTTCGATTCAGCAACAGGTATTGACTATGAGGTTGATGTCACAAAACCTAATGGAAAGAAAGTAAAGATTCTAAGAATGTCTGATGGCACGCCTTTCTCTGAAAACAAGTGGTATAAAGTAGCAATGAACAGTTACAGGGCTTGCGGAGGTGGCGAGCTGCTTACGCGAGGTGCAGGCATACCTAAAGACTCTATTGACGGACGCATAGTTTACGAGTCAGAACTTGATCTTCGCCATTATCTCATGAAAGAGATAGAATCTCAGAAAGTTGTTTCACCAAAAGCCAACAGCAACTGGCGCTTTGTTCCAGAGGAATGGGTAAAAGAGGCTGCAAAGCGTGACAGGAAAATATTGTTTGGTGATTAAAACAATTAGCGCGTTTAGTAAGAACGCCAAGAGCGTTTGGTAAGAATACTAAGAGTGTTTAGTAAGAACGCTGCTTGCGTTTAGTAAGAATGCTCGTAGAGAAGTGTTATATCAGAAATAAGAAAGACATAAAGAATGAAGACATATTATTTCGTATTCTGTAAAGAATCAATCCTTCTTGAGCGAACAAGCAAAGAAGGATTATTCACAATTCCCCTCTGTGAAGAGCCGCCTATAGAACTAAAACCTTGGACAACAGTCCTTAAGACGGGTCAGCTTAATGGGATTGAAACAAGAAGTTACAGAATAGATTCTCCTGAAGTTGACGAGAGCCGCTATGAACTTTGCCCCCTGCGCCAGAGCTATTATAAGCTTCCTGAAGATTTATACTTGAAAGCAGGAAAATGCCAGGAACTGAATTACTGGGACCAAAATACAAAATTCTGTGGAATATGTGGCGGACCCATGGCTTTCCATACTGATATTTCAAAACGTTGTACAGAATGCGGAAAGGAAGTGTGGCCACAACTTGCAACAGCCATTATTGTGCTAATCAGGCGTGGTAATGACGAAGTGCTGCTCGCTCAGGGACGAAATTTCAAGAGCGATTTCTTTGGACTTATAGCAGGCTTCGTTGAGACAGGAGAAACACTTGAAGATGCTGTAAGACGCGAAGTTTGGGAAGAAACGGGCTTAAAAGTAAAAAATATCCGATATTTTGATTCGCAGCCTTGGCCCTACCCTTGCGGATTAATGGTGGGTTTTAATGCCGAATACGAAAGTGGAGAGCTGAAGATGCAGCGCGAAGAGCTTAAGAGAGTAGCGTGGTTTAATCGTTCCTCATTGCCTAAACTACCAGAAAAACTGTCTATTGCTCGCAGACTCATAGATAATTGGCTGGAATGTGGCTTATCTGACTAACTAATCAAATGGCTACGTCAACACTTTCTTCGTAGCACGAAGCTCCATTAGGTATGCATATCGTTGCCAGAAAGTGCAGTCCTTTCTCATCAGCATAATCGTATTTAAGATTTCCAAGTACCGACTGTTCAAGAAAATCCATAGGAATAGTCTTGGTGAACTGCTGTTTTTTAATGTCGCTGGAGAACAGACAATCAGCTCCTTTATACACACTAAGGTGGATGATGTTGTCGTAATAAACTTGTTCTACTTCTACACCATCTTCATTAAATGAAGAACTCTTTATGCGATAACGTGTAGGGTTGATGGCTATATACCAATGATAGCGCTCACCATTATAAGTCACAACTGAATCGCTCTTCAATACTTCAGTATATTGAGTCTGCACTTCTGGAGTCTTGCGCTCGAAGCTTAGCTCATGAATAGGATCGTCGCTCTTCTCAAGCTTTATCACATCACCCACCTGGTTTACAAACCAAAATGTGTTCTCTGATTGCTTAACAATTTCATAACGATTAGAACCAAGAGCTATGGAGTCACCAACAATTCTGAAGTATGAAGGCTGGTTGACTGAATCAGGGAAATAAATAGTGTCGCCTTTAGCACGAAAACTCACTTCTTCTGTTTCTGAGTCAATCCATATTCCTTGTAGCAAAGCCTTTGCTTCAACGCTCTCGCTTACGGTATCAATGTCTTGTTTTTTCCATTGACACGACATAAGCAATAGAATAAATGCTAAGGAACAGATTGTACGATTCATCATGTAACTGAAAAAGTGAAATGCTTAAATAAATACCTAAATTATTTGTTTTTCAATTTGCAAAAGTACAAATTAAATTTTTTATAAATGATGTTTTCTGAAAAATAAATTGAATTTTAAGCTTCTTAACATATTAAATCGTGTCTAAAATCAAAATTTTCCTTGTTTAATTCAAGAAAAAGATGTAATTTTGCGGCATGATTGAACTCAATAAACATATCGAGATATTATTGCTTGGCAATGATTGTGTCATAATCCCCAATTTTGGTGGCTTTATGGCACACTATGTTGATGCTTCTTTTGATGAGAAAACGTCAACCTTTCTTCCTCCAATGAGATCGCTTGGCTTCAATCCGCAGGTAAAGGTGAACGATCACCTCTTGGTGCAGAGCTACATAGAAGCTTACGATATCAGCTATCCGGAAGCACTACGTCGCATAGAGAGCGAAGTAGAAGAGGTTAGACAGCATCTTCAGAGCGAAGGAGAGTATGAGCTTTCTGACCTTGGAACTTTAAAGGTCAATGAAGAAGGCAACTACGAATTCTGCCCTTGCGAAGCAGGAGTGCTAACACCATCCATGTACGGTCTTGGTACTTTTGAAATGAAGACACTTGCTGTACTTGCTGCTGAAAATGTAAAACATGAGAAAGAGCAAAAGATTGCTATCGAATCAGGCGTTACAAGCAATTCTGTTGAAGAGTTGAAAGAAACCATAACAGACGACGGACAGGAAGCTGTAGTCATCAAGATGAGATGGATTCGCAATGTAGCCGCCGTTGCAGCTGCAATTGTTGCATTCTTCTTTATGGGAACTCCTGTGGCAAATGATCAGCCACAGCCTCAGATTCAACAGAGCAGCATCTTCTCTATCTCTCAGGAGACTGTTGTACCTGAGCCAGAAACACTCGATTGCATAACAGAAGAGCCCGTGGCAAACGAGACTCCTTCAACTCCTGTAGATGAGCCAAAGGCAGAGTCTGTTGCAAAGGTTGAAGAAAAAGCTGTTGTGGAAAAGCCCGTTGCGGAAAAGCCCGTACAAGTACAAAAGGCTGCTAAAAAGCGCTATGCCATTGTTCTTGCAAGCCAGACTATGCGCAAGAATGCTGAGAACTTCCTTACTGTTCTTAAGGAACAAGGTGTTGATGCACAGATAATAGACATGGAAGGCACAACTAAAGTAAGAGTTGTCTATGGAGCATTCGAAACCAATGAGGAGGCTCATGAACAGCTCCAGAAAATGCGTGCTGAGAACAGTAGCGTGTTCAAAGAAGCATGGGTGTTGAAAGCCTTCAAATAATTAAGTAGCAAATTTCCCATAACAATATAGGAATGAAACGAGTACGTTGCCCTAAGTGTAGCACAAGCATAACATTCGACGAGACTCAATATGACTTAACTAGGAAGTTGGTCTTTAAGTGCAATTCATGTGGCAATCAGTTTGCTGTGCGTATGAAACAGCCTGTTGTTGAAGAAAAGAATGACGAAGAACAAACATCATCTGACGAGACAACAGAAATCACTTGCGGACACATTATTGTCATAGAGAACGTATTCCACTACAAACAAGTTCTTCCACTTAGGATGGGTGAAAACCAGATAGGTCGTAACCAGAGAGGTAACCCCATCAGCACCCCTATTGCTACTGATGATCCCAGCATGGACCTGCTTCATTGCACCATAACTGTGTCACGTGACAAGAGAGGTAATCTGAAATATGAATTAAAGGACGGACCAAGTAACACAGGAACATTCGTTGACAATGAGATACTGGGCGACCGTGAGCGTCGCATCATAACAAATAACCAGATGTTCACAATCGGAGCCACAAGCATTTTGCTTAAAACTGGCGAAGACGAAGATTAAACAAGAAACCAAACACAAAAGATAATATGCCTGAAATATCAGTACGAGGACTGGAAATGCCTGAAAGCCCTATCAGAAAGCTTGCACCTTTGGCAGCTGCTGCTAAGAAGAGAGGTACTAAAGTCTATCATCTTAATATTGGACAGCCAGACCTGCCAACTCCAGAGGTTGCACTTGATGCGCTGAAACATATTGATCGCGAGATACTAGAATACTCTCCATCACAAGGTTATCAAAGCTATAGGGAAAAGCTCGTTGGCTATTATGCCAAATACAACATCAATGTTACTGCCGATGATATTATTATCACATCAGGTGGTTCAGAGGCTGTACTCTTTGCTTTCATGTCGTGTCTCAATCCTGGAGACGAGATAATCGTTCCTGAGCCAGCCTATGCCAATTACATGGCTTTTGCCATCTCAGCAGGCGCAAAGATTCGTACCATTGCAACAACTATCGAAGAGGGCTTTTCGCTACCTAAGGTAGAGAAGTTCGAAGAACTTATCAATGAGCGTACACGTGCTATCATGATATGCAATCCGAATAACCCTACAGGCTATCTCTACACACGTCGTGAGATGAACCAGATACGTGATCTCGTTAAGAAATACGATCTTTATCTGTTCTCTGACGAGGTCTATCGAGAATACATCTATACAGGTTCACCTTATATATCTGCTTGTCACCTCGAAGGCATTGAACAGAACGTAATACTTATTGACTCTGTTTCGAAACGATATAGCGAATGTGGCATCCGTATAGGTGCACTCATCACAAAGAATCCTGAGGTAAGAGCAGCTGTGATGAAGTTCTGTCAAGCACGTCTCTCTCCCCCACTCATAGGTCAGATTGTCGCAGAGGCGTCTCTCGATGCACCAGAGGAATACTATCGTGACGTTTACGATGAATATGTTGAGCGTCGTAAGTGTCTCATTGACGGTCTGAACCGCATTCCAGGAGTTTACTCTCCAATACCAATGGGAGCATTCTATACTGTAGCAAAGTTGCCAGTTGACGATGCAGAAAAATTCTGCAGATGGTGTCTCTCTGAGTTTGAATATGAAGGAGCAACAGTTATGATGGCTCCTGCTGCTGGTTTCTACACCACTCCTGGAGCTGGACGAGATCAGGTTCGTATAGCTTATGTGCTAAAGAAAGAAGATTTGAACAAGGCTCTCATAGTACTGAGAAAGGCCCTTGAGTCTTATCCTGGCAGAACACTTAACGAAGAATGAACCTTCCACTTTTCTTTTCACGAAGAATATTTGGTGAGAACGACGATACTGACGTGCAGTTGCCTGGCTCAACAAAACAGCGCAAAAGCGTCAGTAAGCCTGCCATACATATTGCTACAATTGGAGTAGCCATAGGTTTGGCTGTAATGATTATTGCTGTTAGCGTTGTTCTTGGATTCAAACATACCATTCGTGATAAGGTAACTGGCTTTGGAAGCCATATTCAAGTGGAGAACATTCTCAATTATAGTTCAGCCTCTTCAAATCCTGTATGTATTGACGATAGTATGCTCAACGTTCTCTCTTCCATTGAAGGAGTGCGTCACGCAGAGCGATATGCCATCTCACAGGGTATATTAAAGACTGATGAAGACTTCCTTGGCATAGCACTTAAAGGTATAGGGCAAGAATATGATCTGGATTTCATAAGCAAGAATATTGTTTCAGGCGAACTGCCACAATTCAGCGACACAGCACAATCATATAATATAGTGGTGTCGCAGACAATAGCTCGCAAACTTGGATTGAACATAAACGATCGTGTGTTTGCCTATTTCATTGATGAGGATGGAGTGAGAACTCGCAGATTCACCATTGCAGCTATCTATCAGACAAACATGAAGCGATTTGATGACAGCTTCTGTTTCACAGACATCATCACTACGACTAAACTAAACGGATGGTTTGACGGACAATGCTCAGGTGCAGAACTTCTTGTCGACGATTTCGATAATCTTGAGGCAACCAACAGAGAGGTTATTAAAACAGTAAACAGAACTCTCGACCGATACAATAACACATTCTCTTCACGAACTATTTATGAACTATATCCTCAAGTGTTCTCATGGCTTAATCTGCTTGATATTAATGTCTGGATTATACTTGGACTCATGATTATCCTTGCAGGATTCACTATGACCAGTGGACTTCTCATCATCATACTTGAACGTACTCAGATGATTGGCTTACTAAAGGCACTTGGAGCGAGGAACATACTGATTAGAAAGATTTTTCTCTGGTTTGCAACTTTCATCATTGGTCGTGGACTAATCTTTGGTAACATCATTGGTCTTGGACTTATATTTCTTCAAAAAGCCACTGGCATAATAAAGCTTGATCCACAAGCCTACTATGTTAGTGAGATTCCTTTAGAGCTTAACTTCTGGCTGATACTTTTACTGAATGTTGCCACACTATTGATTAGCGTCATCGTACTTATTGGTCCGTCATACCTTATTTCTACTATCCGTCCAGCACGTTCTATGCGCTATGAATAGTAAAAATTTGTGGCATTGTGTGAAAAACAATGATAATGTGCATTTATTTCGATATTATTATTTAACTTTGTAGCAGAAAAAAACGAAATATATAAAATGCATTTTAAATGGAATTACGACCAACCTACACCAGAACAAGAGAAGATCGCCGCGGAATTGGCTGAGAAAGTAGGCATGAGTCCGATTATCGGTCATCTGCTTCTGCGTCGTGGCATAAAGACGGAGTCTGCTGCGAAACGGTTCTTCCGTCCTATGCTCAACGAACTCATTGATCCATTCCTCATGAATGATATGGATGTTGCTGTTGACAGGCTTAACGATGCAATGGGACGCAAAGAGCGGATAATGATTTATGGCGACTATGATGTTGATGGTTGTACGGCTGTTTCTTTGGTCTATAAGTTTCTTTTGCAGTTCTATTCCAATTTGGAATATTACATTCCAGACCGATATGAAGAAGGCTATGGAATAAGCAAGAAAGCACTTGACTATGCTGCAGAGCAGGACGTTAAACTTATTATTGTCCTCGATTGCGGCATTAAGGCTATTAGTGAGATAGCCTATGCAAAGTCACTTGGTATAGACTTTATCATATGTGATCATCATGTTCCTGATGATGTTCTCCCTTGCGCTGTGGCAATACTCAATCCAAAGCGTGTAGATTCAACATATCCTTTCAAGGACTTGTGTGGATGTGGAGTAGGATTCAAGTTCATGCAGGCATTTGCCAAGAACAACGGCATACCTTTCTCACAGCTCATTCCCCTACTCGACTTCTGTGCTGTCAGCATAGCTGCTGACATCGTTCCTGTTGTAGGCGAGAACAGAATACTTGCATATCATGGTCTTAAGCAGCTTAACCAGAATCCAAGCGTTGGCTTGAAGTCTATTATTGAGATATGCGGGTTAACAGGAAGAGAGATAACCATGAGCGATATCATCTTCAGGATTGGTCCTCGCATAAACGCTTCTGGTCGCGTGCAAAATGGAATCGAAACTGTTGACCTGCTTGTTGAGAAAGACTTTAAAAAGGCTTTGTCAGAAGCTATTCATATCAATGAATACAACGAGCAACGCAAAGATATAGACAAACAGATGACTGAAGAGGCAAACCAAATTGTTGAACGCCTTGAAAGTCAGGAGCATCAGCCTGCTATTGTCCTTTATGGAGAAGGATGGAAGAAAGGTGTTGTGGGCATTGTTGCATCACGTCTTACTGAAATGTACTATCGTCCTACTGTAGTACTTTCATGTCAAGATGGTATTGCCAGCGGCTCTGCACGAAGTGTTGCCGGATATGACATCTATGATGCCATAAAGAGTTGCCGCGATTTGCTCGAGAACTTCGGTGGTCATACTTATGCCGTAGGATTGTCACTTAAAGTGGAGAATATCCAAGAGTTCCGCCGCCGTTTCCAAGAATATGTAAGCAATCATATTCTGCCTGAACAGACTGAGGCACTCCTGGAAATTGAGGCTGTAATTGATTTCAAGGATATAACAAAGAAGTTACAGAATGACTTGAAGAAGATGGCTCCTCACGGACCTGACAACCCCAAGCCATTGTTCTGCACGAACCGTGTTTATGACTATGGCACCTCAAAAGTTGTAGGCAGACAGCAAGAGCATATAAAACTTGAACTTGTCGATTCTCGCTCCAGCAACGTTATGAATGGCATAGCCTTTGGTCAAAGTGCCGCAGCCCATTACATTAAGTCGAGATCATCATTTGACATCATCTACACCATTGAGGAAAATATCTATAAGCGTGGTGAGGTGCAGTTGCAGATTGAAGATATCAAACCAAGCGACAGCTTATAGTTGTTATTACAGACTTGGACTCTTTTGAATCAATTCTAAAAAAATATTGGGGATATGACTCTTTTCGCGGAATACAGCGTGATATAATTGAGTCTATATCCAGTGGACATGATACTCTTGGACTCATGCCCACAGGCGGAGGCAAGTCTGTAACATTCCAAGTGCCTGCACTTGCAATGGAAGGAGTATGCATAGTCATCACTCCATTGGTGGCACTTATGAAAGATCAGGTTGCTCATCTCCGCAAGCAATATATTACTGCAGCTGCTATACATTCAGACATGCAGCACTCTGATGTTGTAAGAGTACTGGAAAATGCTGTATTAGGCGGTCTTAAGATTCTGTATATTTCTCCTGAGCGCCTTTCTTCTGAGCTATTCTTTGCAAAAATACGCCACATGAAAGTTAGCTTCATCTGTGTAGATGAGGCCCACTGCATCTCACAATGGGGATATGACTTTCGTCCAAGCTATCTGCAGATTGCCGAGATACGCAAGATGGTACCAGACATTCCTGTTCTCGCACTCACAGCAACAGCTACGCCTGAAGTTGTTGACGATATTCAAGAGCGCCTTCAGTTTAAGGAGAAGAATGTCTTCAGCATGAGCTTTGAACGAAAGAACCTTGCTTATATCGTCAGATATGCCACCGACAAAGAAGACCAGCTTATACATATTCTGAAGAATGTTAAAGGTTCAGCCATTGTCTATGCCCGTAGTCGTCAGCGAACCAAAGATGTTGCTGACATACTGAATAAGGCAGGTCTTCAGGCAACCTATTTTCATGCAGGACTTGATGGTAGCGAAAAAGATAAGCGTCAGGAAGAGTGGCAGAGTGATAATGTAAGAATAATTGTCGCGACAAACGCATTCGGAATGGGTATCGATAAGCCTGATGTACGCATTGTGATACACATAGATTGTCCTGACAGTATTGAGGCATATTTCCAAGAGGCAGGACGAGCAGGTCGTGACGGCAATAAATCCTATGCCGTATTGCTGTATAATAACCACGATGCCACTAAACTTAAAAAGAGAATTACTGACACTTTCCCACCAAAAGAGTATGTTAGAAAAGTCTATGACTGTCTCTCATATTTCTATCAGATAGCTGTTGGTTCTGGCTATAATGCTGCTTTCGAGTTTAATCCGCTTAAATTCTGTAAAGCATATGGCCTGTTCCCTATTCAAGTAGAGTCGGCGCTTAAAATTCTTGATCGTGCAGGATATATACAGTATTCCGATGAACAAGACAATCAAGCTCGAGTGATGTTTACTCTCGAACGCGATGAACTATACAGGCTTCGTGGTAACAGTCTCGAAGAAGATTCTGTTATAGTTGCTTTGTTGCGTACATATAGTGGAATGTTCAATGATTATGTCTACATCGACGAAGCTTATCTTGCCCAAGAAACAGGACTATCCATGCCTTCAGTCTATTCAATATTGAAAGGATTATGCGAGAAACACATTCTGTCATTCATTCCTCAGAAGAAGGCATCATATGTAAAATATACGCAACGACGAGAAAATTCGGAACATATCAGTATTCCATATGGTATATATGACGACCTGCGCAATCGAATGAGTAAGCGTATTGATGCCATGATAAACTATTTCATGACTGACAATATTTGTCGTTCTAGTCAGTTGTTACACTATTTTGGTGAGGAGCGTCAAGACACCTGTGGCCAGTGCGATGTTTGTTTAAGTAGAAAAAAGCAAAGCAATGAAGATATAGAAATAGCAGCCGAAGAGATTCTTCAGCTGCTAAGTGATTGTCAACCCCATGATATAAAAGAGATATATAACTGCGAGTCTCCTATTGATATTCTCGAATATGTTTTACACGATTTAATCAGTCAGGGACGTATTATTCATGATGACGGACTAATATCTATAAAGTCTTGAGAACTCTTTCAAATATTGTTATTAGAATTAACTATGCGACACAGACACACTTCAGTCCGATATAATCAATCATCTCTTTTATCCACGAACTTCCATCCTGATTTATAACGAGCAGCAGGAAACTCGAAAACATCATCAGTAATTCCCCCTGAACGGAAATCAGAGATATGTATGGTAGTCCAGAAGAAAGCTACCTTTATTCTTAGTCTAATAGGTGCATAAGTTCCTTGAGCCACAAGTGCACGTACCTCCTTAATCGTACCTTTCGCCTTTTTCTTCTGTTTTAATGTCAGCATTAATCCTTCTGGGTCTTTTGCTACGCTATAAGTGAAGTCATCAAGCGAAAATTTGAAGCGTCCGCTATATTTGTCTTTCTTATCTGAATTTGCATCATGTATTTCTATAGTCTTTTTCTTCCTATAGACCATGTATGCTGTTTTTCCGTTATTCCATGTGTCAACTCGCTCGTCTGTGAAGCGTTGCTTCTTCTCTTTCATGAAGATTGTTCCTTCAGTCTTGTACAGACCGATTATGTTGACCTTATAGTGTAACGTAGAACCTTGAGGACCAAACACCCGTTCATAGGCAGTATTCATGATTCTTCTTGCCTGCTTGGCATTAGGAGTCTCCTCTTGTGCAGAACCATGATTTACAGCTATGAATAAGGCTATGATGATATGTGCTATTCTCACTTGTTTGGTCGTTTGAATTTGTTACCAGTCATTTTTATCAATTCACGAGAATAAGCATCTGGGTATCCTGGTCTCACAACTTTGCTTCCCATTCCCTGTGCATTGCGAGTGAAGACTCCGTTCTTCTCAGGCTTTTCAATCATGTCGTTATACTTCACAATAAGCTTAATTGCAAGTTTGTTCCATGAAGCAAGCATCTCATTGGCTTTATCTGACGAATAGCGTGTCAAATATTCCACTCGTTCAGACTCATTCATTGCCAGTGCTGCATCTTCTATCTCTTTCTGCAGTTTGAAATATGACTTGTCCAATGAGTCTCGTACCTGCTCCAATGTCTTAAACATAAGACTGTAGCGAGGATACACCATGTTTGAAACCCAGTTCTGCACCCAGTATGCATTGTCGAATGAGAAATTCAGCTCATCTGCACCTGGTGTATGGAAAGGTTTTGGCACAGAGGTAATGCAACAATAATTGGGAGTATATGGAGCCATGTTTCCGTCATCATTGGCGAACCAGATTATTCCACCAATCTCACGAGGCATCCATGAGCGCATCTGAGTGACGAAGCTAAACGAAGCCTGTTGTGTTGAGATGGGGCGCTCGTTAAAATAGCTCTCACCATCAACCTTAAAATATAGAGGTGTTGGTCTGTATGGCATCTGCCATATACCACCGCCTATGTCGCTGTCGAGAGAGAATGGTGTGCCTTCAAAGTGGTCACGCATTGCACGTTCCACGTCTTCAATACCCAGTTTGCGGATTGGCTTGACCCACAGAGGCATTGGTTCTGCATCAGCAGCTCTTCCTTCTGCCCAAGGTAAGTATTTTTCCATCCCTTCGGCATAGCGATTGAAGAAACTCCAAACACGTGCATCACATATTCTACGACCAGAGAAATCAGGGAAAGCGTAGGCGTTGCAGAAAGAGAAGTCTTCATCCTTACCGCTATACCATCCCATCTTACGGGCATAGCTCACAACATTCTTTGAAAAGAGCACGTTACCACTTTTGTCCTTCATGTTGAAACGTGATATACGGCTCTGATTAGCGTGTCCGCAAATCATGTCATCAGGTATGCGAAGAGCAACCCAAACTGTGCGCTCCTTTGATAACTTTCTGTCGCTTGCACATCCCATCATCTCCATTATCCATGCTTCGTTAGGGTCACAAATACTGAAAGTCTCTCCCTCAGAATTATAACCATACTTCTCAACGAGTGTTGTCATAATCTTTATTGCCTCACGAGCATTACGTGCACGCTGAAGAGTGACATAGATAAGCGAGCCATAGTCCAAAATACCTGTCGTGTCAACCATCTCCTCACGACCACCAAATGTTGTCTCTGCTATTGTTAATTGCCACTCGTTTATGTTTCCAACGACATTATAGGTCTCAGGAGCTTCTTCTATTTCACCATGATAGACATTGGTGTCCCAGTCATAAATCTTACGCATAGTTCCTGCTGCATGTTTCGCTCTAGGGTAATGAGCAAGTCCTTGGAACATGCCGTAGTCATCGGCGCTATAAGTACAGAAAACGGAGCCGTCCTTTGAGGCACCTTTAGGAACTATAAGGTTAGTACATGCAAAAGCGACAGTAGTGCCTAAGCATAATACCAATGACAAGAAAAAACGTTTGTTCATAATTATCTGTTATTGTTATCTGTTTTATTTGTAGTTCTTATGTTTAGTTTCATTTCTTTTTTCTAAGCAGTTCTATCATAATTGATGCTGCTTCCACTGGAGCATTCTTTTCACCAAGGATACGTGAAAGGTCTTCATAGCCCTCAAGCATTGTTTCCCTTCCTTTGCCATCAACTATAGTTGAAAGTTCATTGATAATGTTTCCGACTGTGAAAGAGTCTGCTACAAGTTCCTTTACTATCTCTCTATTGACAATCAGATTAACAAGCGATACATATTTCACTTTCAGTACCACTTTCCTCAGGAGTCCAATAAGTTTTGGAAAAACAGTTGCATAGCACACTACTTGAGGTACTTTGAATAATGCAGTCTCAAGAGTAGCCGTTCCACTCGTCACCTGTGCGACATGAGCATGAGTCAGCAGAGCATACGTCTGGTCTCTAACTATCCTAACATCACAGTCGTCCACATATTTATTATAATAGCTGTCGTCTATTCCTGGTGCTGCAGCTATAACAATTTGATAGTTACTAAAATGTTTAGCTGCTTGAAGCATTGTTGGCAAGTTGCCATCAATCTCTTGTTTTCGTGAACCAGCCAACACAGCCATAATCGGTTTATCTATATTAAGACCATTATTCTTACTAAACGCTTCCAGCGTTTCGGTATATCGCTTTCTGAATTCTGCCACTTCTATAGCAGTAGGGTTGCCAACGTAATGAATTGGATAGTTGTGTTTCTTTTCAAAGAAATCCACTTCAAACGGCAGGATAGAAAAGAGTTCAGCAATATCCCTTCTGATATTCTTTATACGATACTCTTTCCATGCCCATATCTTTGGAGATATATAGTAATAGGCTGGTATGTTGGTCTTCGCTTTAAGGAACTTCGCTATATCAAGATTAAATCCTGGATAATCTACTAATATGACTACATCAGGCTTCCATCTTACGATGTCAGCTTTACATAAACGCATATTTCTGAGTATTGTCCGCAAGTGCATGACCACAGCCACGACACCCATGTATGCCAGTTCCCTGTAATGCTTGACAAGCGTGCCACCCACTTCAGCCATCATATCACCTCCAAAGAAGCGAAATTCAGCATCTTTGTCCTGAGCTTTCAATGCTCTCATTAGGTGAGATGCATGTAAGTCGCCTGAGGCTTCGCCAGCTATAAGATAATACCTCATAGTAGAAATGTTCTTAAACCGTTATGTTCGTATAGTCTTTCAGAGCCTCAAAACTCTCGTATGCTGTTACGTCAATGCGTGTTGGCGTTATGGCAACGTATCCATTATCCAACGCCCAACGGTCTGTATCTACAGCCTCTGGCGCATCATTTTGATAGTGCCCTACCATCCAATAGTAATCATACCCACGCGGATGATGGCAGACTGTTATCTCATTATCCCATGTTCCTGGTGACATTCTGCAAACTCTAACACCTTTGAAAGATGCCTGTTTTGGGAAGTTTACATTTAAGCAAACCCCTACAGGCAAACCTTCACTAAGTATTTTCTTTGTTATCTCAATAATATATTGACGAAGTGGTGTGAAATCAGCATCAGCCCTATAATCACAAAGTGAGAATGCTACCGAAGGGATATACTTCATACAACCTTCAAGCGTTACTCCCATGGTTCCACTGTAGTGAGTATTAACTGAAGCGTTGTCACCATGATTGATGCCACCTATCACAATGTCCGGTTTTGCGCCATTCATTATCTGATTCAGAGCTAACTTCACACAGTCTGTAGGCGTACCGTTACACGACCATATTTGCAGTCCATCTTCATCATGATGCTTAGTTAGTCGCAAAGGTGTTGTTGCTGAGAAAGCACAGGAAAAACCAGAACGTGCTGAGTCAGGTGCACATACAATGATGTCTCCAAGAGGTCTAAGCATTTCTACGAGTTCGTTAATGCCCTTTGCCTCATAGCCGTCATCGTTTGATATAAGTATTGTCGGTCTTTTGTTCATCTGTTACTGATGTTGACTATTTTTCCAATAGGTCAGGACGCAATGCTTTAGTACGCTCTAATGCTTGATCCAGTTCCCATGCCCTAATTTTTGCTTCATTTCCGCTTAAGAGTATCTCTGGCACCTTCCATCCTTTATATTCTGCCGGACGGGTATATATCGGTGCTGCCAGCAAATCATCCTGAAAGCAGTCTGACAAAGCACTTTGCTCATCTCCGATAACCCCTGGCACCACTCTTACAATTGCATCGGCAATCATAGCAGCAACGAGCTCACCACCAGTAAGCACGAAGTCGCCAATTGATATTTCCTTTGTAATGAGATGGTCTCTCACTCGCTGATCAATACCTTTATAGTGACCAGCGAGAATTATCAGGTTTCCTTTCAGCGAAAGTTCGTTTGCCATATGTTGGTCAAACCGTTCACCATCAGGAGAAGTAAAGATTACTTCGTCATAGTCACGTTCTGCCTTTAGTGCCGTGATACATCTGTCAATAGGCTCACACTGCATGACCATTCCTGCCGAACCTCCATAAGGGTAGTCATCTACCCTTCTCCACTTGTCTAATGTATAGTCACGAAGATTGTGAAGACGAATCTCTGCAAGCCCTTTCTTCTCAGCACGTGCTAATATTGACTCGTGGACGAATCCCTCCAGCATCTCTGGTAAAACAGATATAATGTCTATTCGCATTCCTTCTTTCTATATATAATGTGAATAACGTTGAGGAGCTTTAGTCATTTATTTCGCTTTAAACATCTCTGCTTGCTGACGGATAAGCTCAGCATCGTTGAAATAGTCAATTCTCATTGCCTTTCTCACTTCATCCATAGTGCAACTTGCTACCGCGCGAGCCTGTTCAGTACCCTTCTTCAGGATATTGTATATCTCAGGGATATCCTGTTCGAACTCATGACGACGCTGACGCATAGGCTCCAAATGCTGATTAAGCACCTGATTGAGGAACTTCTTGCACTTCATGTCGCCCAGTCCTCCGCGACGATAATGGTCTTTCATCTCGTCAAGATTCTGATAATCAGGGAAGAAATTAGCAAAGTCTGCGTCTGTAGAGAATGCGTCAAGATATGTGAACACAGCGTTTCCTTCAACATGTCCTGGGTCAGATACATTCAGGTGAGTTGGGTCTGTATACATTGAACGTACCTTCTGCCACACCTCATCGGCAGAATCGCTTAGGTAAATACAGTTACCAAGACTCTTCGACATCTTTTCCTTTCCATCAGTTCCAGGCAGTCTGCGTGCTGTTACGTTTTCTGGCAGCATGATGTATGGTTCAACGAGTACAGGTCCATATGTGTTGTTAAAGCGATTCACCAGCTCACGCGTTACCTCAAGCATTGGTTCTTGATCTTCGCCAGCAGGCACCGTTGTAGCCTTAAAAAGAGTAATGTCGGCAGCCTGAGATACAGGATAGCAGAAGAATCCCAATGGAATGTTTGCCTCAAAGTTACGCATCTTTATCTCTGTCTTTACCGTTGGGTTACGCTGAACACGCGATACAGTGATGAGGTTCATTAGATATGTTGTCAGTTCAGCCAGTTCTGGAATCTGACTCTGAATGAATAGTATGCATTTGTCAGGATCAAGTCCTGCTGCCAAATAATCAAGTGCAACGTTTATGATGTTCTGTCTTATCTTCTCAGGATTATCTGCATTGTCTGTCAGCGCCTGTACGTCAGCCATAAACACAAACATGCGGTCATAATCACCAGCATTCTGAAGCTCTACGCGACGACGCAGAGAACCAACATAGTGACCTAAATGAAGTTTTCCTGTAGGACGGTCGCCCGTCAAAATTACTTTTCCCATTTTAATATAATAATATGTGTTGTTATTTAATTTCAATTCTTATCCTAATACAATTAGCTATCTATGAGTTATGAATTCTGGATAATATGCACATCTCTCTGTGGGAATGGAATCTCTATGCCATTCTCATTAAGAGTCTCGTAGATGCAACGTGTCACATCGCTGATGACAACCCCTTTCATTACAGCATCAGCCCACACAAACAGTTTAAAGTCAACACTTGAATCGTTCATTGCTGTTATAACCGAGCCAGCCTTCTTTGTTGGATCTATCCATTCGTTATGTAGCTTGTTGACAGCGTCTTCCACGAGTTGCTGCACCTGTCGCAGGTTTGAGCCGTATGCCACTCCAAATGGTATTGATGCAAGCACATATCCGTGGTTTTTAGTAAGATTCTTGTAGTTCTTATCAAAAAGCTGCGAATTCTGGAATGTTATAACCTCACCCGATTTTGCCTCGACTATTGTAGAGGTATAGCTTATCTGCTGTACCTTACCCATTATACCATCTACCTCAATCCAATCACCAACTTTTAGTCTACCGGCCATCAGAGATGCGCCATAGAAGATATTCTCAATGATGTTTTTCGATGCGAAACCGATACCTGTTGACAGACCGCCTGAGATTGCCAATAACCATGCTAGCGAAATGTGCAGCAGTCCGAGTGACAATAGAAGCCAGATGCTCCACACAAGAACTTGAATGATGTTCTTACTCATTACTGAGCGTGATGCAGCTGTTGACGGGTCCTGATTCTCGAAATGCAGCGACATGAAAGCCAACATGGTGAAAGCTATATAGCGGAAGCAGAACCACAGACAGATTACGAACGATAGCTTCAGTATTGACAGCTTCAGGTTCTCCATATCTATGAAGTTCTGTCGGAACAGTTGCCAGCAAAGGTCGCTCAGGTTAAACACGTCAGCAGCCCAGTATATACTCAGCATGAGCGACAGTACTCCCATGACGGGCATTACCACATCTGACATTAAATGGAAATGCCAGCTCTTTGTGATGGGGTTGTCCTTCATGTTGTGTCGCTCTCCGAATATTGTCATCCATCTTGACAGACATGTGATTGTGAGAATACATGTAAGCTGCATTATCCACCAGATGAGTATCTGTACTGCCAAGAGTGTGTATCCGCTCCATGAACAAACAGTAGATGTGATGAATACCAGAAGCGACAGGTATGTGTAGAACATGTCCTGCTGTGGCACATTCTTATTATGTCGTGATATCACGTTCCATTGCCAGAATGCGGCTAGCAATAGTATTGGTGGAAATATAAGGTTTACCAGTTCCTTCGGTATAAGTATTATTCGGAATGCTATGACAAGGAATCCCACTACTATCAATGGTGAGTATATTCTGAATGCACTCGCAATCTGGTCACCACTTACTCTCAATAGCAACGAAACGAGAATCACGCCAAGCAGCCATGCATATTCCACGAGCAGGTTTGAAGCCATTATAATGAAGTTCTGATCACCAATGTTTCTTCCTATGATTAAAATCAATGCAAAGGTGATAGTTGTCGTAGCCATTATAATGCTGCTACGCTTCTTTTTGAATTCTTCTGTTCTTAGTTTCTTGGGCAACAGTACTCTGATTGCCAGCTGATTGATGATGGTTGCAATGATTATATAGAAGAGAATCACTAAGAACAATCCAAATATGATCTTGCTGTCCCATTGTGAGTTAGGCGCCGACTTATATTTGTCATTCATCGTGACTAACATATCATTGAACTTCTCCTGTATGTTATGCAGTACGTTGAAATAGTTGTCGCCGCCATTCATGAATATGCCACGCTGAATCTCGTTGTATCTCACCTGGGCATAGTCGTTCATGTTGCGTAACTTCTGCTCACTCATCTCATAATAATGTATGTAGTCAACAGTCTGCAATCTGTTCTCTGCTAACGAGTTTCTGATGCTTATAGCCAGTGTCAGACAAATATTCCTGTCAGTATTGGCTCTCTGTCCAAGCATAGCTGTAGGCATGTTTTTCAAGCTAACAATCAGACTATCATACTTTGCTATCTCAGCATCGTGTCTTTGTAGAAATTCTTGGAACGGCACTCTTCTGCTTTGGAACTGCTGATACAGTTCTGTTGCCTCATGACATGCATAAGTGAGATCAAACACATAGTCTGAGTTCTGTGAATAAAGCATCAAAGAGTTCTGGTTTGAGCGCTTCATTATGTCTATTAGCTCATTAAGAGTCTGCGTATTATATCGTCTGCGCTCAACTACTTGACTTGTTTGCTCAATATGTCTAAGCACCAGTTCATGACGAAGTACTGACAATGTTTGTTCTAGGTTTTTCTCTTTCAATACTGCGCTAACATCGCCGCATACTGAAATAAAAACGACCAACAATAGAATGATTCTTTTTATGTTCATCTGTGTAAATATGTTGATTTCTTTTTTGTATAAATCGGCTTATATCGTCACCACGAAACGGGCTCCATCACTATAGCTAGTATCAAGCGTTATGTCGCCACCAAGACGTCGGGCGAGGCTTCGTGCTACAGTTAGTCCTATGCCAGTTCCGTCATAGTACTCATCGAGCTGTACGAATTCATCGAATATACGCTCCTGTTCCTCTGCAGGTATACCTATTCCAGTATCCTCTATTATGAATCGACCTTCAGAGACGATAAGTCTTGCATGCTCATTTGCTGTTTTTTCTTTGGCAGACTGAGCCATGAGCGCTTCAGCAGGATGCGTGAACTTCATTGCGTTGTCAAGCAACAGTTCTACTATGCGTACAGCCGATCGAAGATTTGTCTTAATGACAGCATCTGAACCTTCTTCAAGTTTCAATTCAAAGTCGAGATGTGACGCTTCGCCTATACCCGACATGAGTATTGCCTGATGTGCTATTTGGGCCGATGTTACCTCGTCATTACGCTCAAGTACAATATTGCTGCTCACTTCTGAGAGTTCAAGCATCTTGTTTACGAGTCCTGTTATACGGTCAGTACTGTCAATAATCTGCTTCGATGCGTCGGAACGTTCCTTTTCCGAAAGAGTCGCACCTGGTGTCGTTATGAGCTGTGTAAAACCGCTAAGGATGTTGAGCGGGGTGCGTATCTCGTGAGAAATCTGTTTAATGAACGCACTTTTCATTCGTGTTGATTCTTCGGCACGAGCATTTGCCACGACAAGCTGTTCATTTTTCTCAGCCATTTGGTCGTAGGCTTTCTGCAGGCTCTGGTGTGCCAGCTCAAGACGCTTGCTGAGAAGATAACGGTTTACGCTGAAGACAACAAGGAATACGAATGTCAGGACAACCAACAACACCCATACCCATACAGGAATCTTTATTTCTCCGAACTGCGACACCACGTCTTCGCCATAGATGTCGTCAATTATGCCCTCAGCTTCCATCCTGCGCATCTCTGCATTAATGCTGTCTATGAGCTCAGCGTTGTGGCTGGCATAGCAGTACTCACGTGGCTCAAGAGATAGCTCTTCAGTCTTCATCACATTCTGTAGATGGAACTTATCAATGTTATAGGCTGCCTGGAAACGATAGCAGATAACGCCATCATATTTTCCGTTGTTCAGATCTTCGAAAGCTTCACTCAGGTCTGTAACGGCATAGTCTTCTGCTCCTGCACTCTTCAGCATCACTCCTATGGGACGCGAACGCATATATGCAATCTTCTTGCCGCTTAAATGACGAAAGTCAAACTCACTATAGTCTTTCTTGCGATAGACAATCTGATAATAGAGACGGAATACGGCATTTGAATAGTTCGTAAGTTCTTTGCGATATGAACTATAGACGAGCAACCCCAGGTCGTATTTTCCTTCTATGATTCCAGGCGACATCTTTTCCCAACGGTTTGGCGAGAATGTGAACGGTATGCCCATTCGTTTTAGAAGTATCGACGTGAACTTCACATCGTAACCCGACGGCCGTCCCTGATCATCAACATACTGAAGTGGCGCATAGCTGGTGTTCATGCCCACCACGAGCGGGCTTTCTTTCGTGAATCCAAAGTGCTTGGCCATCTGGCTTACGCTTGTGTCGTCCTTGCGTGCCTTGAAGTATTTCTCAGAAGAAGTGTCACACGAAGCCATCAACGACAGAATGACCACTGTCGCCAGTATGTTACAGAAAAGCCTGTTTATATTATTGATTGTAATCATTATGGTTGCACTTGTTTGCATTGAGGATGCAAATTTACGAAAAACTTTTTATTTTTAAACATTGTAATACTAAAAAGAAGTTTCCATTAGAAAAATACATGACATATTTCATTTTTGTTTTCAGATTTTTATTTATCTTTGCACACATTAAAGGCCAAACACTATGCCCAACGAACAGTCATCAGTAAAGGAGCGGCAACGCACCGACCTTCGAGAGCCGCGACGCTACAAGGTCATTATCTACAACGACGACTTCACTACAATGGAGTTTGTTGTAATGATACTTACAAACGTTTTCTTTAAGAGTCAGGCAGAAGCCGAGGCACTAATGCTTCAGGTGCACCACAGTGACAAAGCCGTGGTGGGAATCTACACTTACGACATCGCTCTGTCAAAAGTGCACAAGGCTACCCGCATGGCACGTGAGAGCGGCTATCCGCTTCGATTGGCTTGTGAACCAGAATAACAATCAAGAATGGCAAATATAGACTATACACCAAGAGCAAAAGCCCTTATCAATAAGGCTGCCGACCGTTGCGAGGCGTTCAGACATGAGTTCATTATGCCTGAGCATCTTCTTTTCGCCATGCTCGAAGATGGCACTTTTAGCACCGTTATCAGCATCTATGCTTCTATTCAGCTGTTGGAAGACAATGTTGAGAGCCATCTTCGCAACACACCTCCCCTGCCCGATGACGTTGAGGTGGAGCCCGAGTTGTCGGCACAAATGACCCAACTCATTGAGTCTGCCTACAGGCAAGTCATATATAGCAGCGCAGAGTCTATTGATGTTCCTCACCTCGTTGTGTCCATGATGGAGCTTGAAGATTCTTGGGCGAGCTATACGCTTAAGAACCTCCTAGGCAATGAAGCTGAGAACTTCGTCAGCGACCTTATCTCCGTCTATGAAGATGAAGACTTCGAGAACTCCCTTGACAGCGATGACGATGATGACGACAATGCTGATGAACAGGAGGCTCAGAAGCCTGAGTCGTGGCGCAAGCTTGTTGAGTGCATGAATGATACTGTGGCAAACCACAATCCGCTCATAGGTCGTGAAGCTGAACTGGAGCGCACCATTCAGGTACTCTGCCGCAAGGATAAAAACAATCCGCTTCATATTGGCGAGCCAGGCGTTGGCAAGACGGCTCTCGTCTATGGTCTTGTTAGCCGTATTGTCGATGGCAATGTTCCTGAGCGTCTGAAGAACTGCGTGGTCTATCAGCTAGACCTCGGCACCCTGCTTGCCGGCACCCAGTATCGTGGTGACTTCGAGAACCGCCTGAAGATGATTCTCGAGGGAATGAAAGCCGAAGGCGATGCTATCGTCTATATGGATGAGATACATAACATCGTGGGTGCTGGAGCCATTGGCGAGAGTTCAATGGATGCAGGAAATATGCTTAAACCTTATCTTGAAGCTGGTGATATACGCTTCATTGGTTCAACTACTTACGAAGAGTTTAACAAGTATTTCTTGAAGTCTAAGGGACTTGTTCGTCGCTTCCAACAGATTGATATCTCAGAGCCGAGCATTGACGAGACGATAAACATTCTGAAGCAACTGAAAGGCAAGTATGAGGAGTTCCATAATGTGGTCTATACCGATGAGGCTATAGAGTTCGCTGTCAAAGGAACGGCGAAGCATATAGCCGACCGTTTCCTGCCCGACAAAGCCATAGACCTCATTGATGAGGCAGGCGCTAAGATGGAGCTTGAACCTGTCAAGCGCGAGATTACTGATGACTTCCTTGCAGAGATTCTTGCCAAGATGTGTAAGACTGAAGCAATGACAGTCAAGGAGAACGATGCCGAGCAGCTTGCAACCCTCTCCGATAACCTTCTCGCTCAGATCTACGGACAGGACAATGCCATCAAACATGTTGTTGAGGCTGTACAGATGGCGAAGGCAGGACTTACCGATGAAGACAAACCTTTAGCATCGCTTCTCTTCGTTGGACCTACGGGTGTTGGTAAGACGGAAGTCGCCCGTGTCCTGGCACGAGAGCTCGGCATTGAGCTCGTGCGTTTCGATATGAGTGAATATACTGAGAAACATACCGTTGCCAAGCTCATTGGCTCTCCTGCTGGCTATGTGGGCTATGAAGACGGTGGCCAGCTTACCGACGCTATCCGAAAGACCCCTAACTGCGTTTTGCTTCTCGACGAGATTGAGAAGGCCCACAGCGACATCTATAACATTCTGCTTCAAGTGATGGACTATGCTCGCTTGACTGATAACAAAGGTCGTAAGTCAGACTTCCGCAATGTCATTCTCATCATGACCTCCAACGCTGGTGCCCAATATGCCACTCAGGCGTCTATAGGCTTCGGCAGTCATGTGTCGCGAGGCGAAGCCATGTTGCGTCAGGTCAAGAAGACGTTCAAGCCCGAATTCATCAACCGTTTGTCAGGAACGGTTGTGTTCAACGATATGGATAATGCTATGGCCTCTCTCATACTAAAGAAGAAGCTCTCTCAGCTTCAGGAGAAGCTCACGGCAAAGAATGTCACGATGACCCTTTCTGACGAGGCTTTTGCCCTGTTGCTTAAGAAAGGCTTCACCAATGATTATGGTGCACGCGAGATAGACCGAGTCATTGCCCACGATCTGAAGCCTGTCCTTATGAGAGAGATTCTCTTTGGAAAGTTGAAGAACGGAGGCGAAGCTAACATCGGCGTTAGCGACGATAAGCTTGCCATAGAATGATAACTGGCACTATAAAGGAAAATTACGAATATGGTATTCAGACTCGACGACGAACTGTGGTTCCCCGACCCTCATCTGGCTGACGATGACGGCTGCCTTGCCGTGGGTGGAGACCTAAGCATCGACCGCCTTTTGCTGGCTTATCAGCACGGAATCTTCCCTTGGTATGCTTTCCGCCACGACGAGCCTATATGGTATTGCCCCAAGAAGCGTTTCGTCATCTTCCCTGATGAGATACACATTTCTCATTCCATGCGCACGCTCATGCGCAAGAACATATATACAGTTACGTTCAACAAAGATTTCGAAGGCGTGATAGCCAACTGTGGAGGTCTGCGCATTGATGAAGAATATGCGTGGCTGGGGCCCGATATGACAGCTGCCTATACTGAGCTTCACAATCAAGGCTTTGCCCTGAGTGTTGAGGTATGGGAGAAAGAGCGTCTCGTAGGCGGTCTCTATGGTGTAAACATCGGCAGCGCTTTCTTTGGCGAGAGCATGTTCTCGCTTGTGCCGAGTGCATCGAAGCTTGCCCTCATCAGTTTGGCTCAGATAATGCAAGAATGCGGCGGCTCGCTGATTGACTGTCAGTTCGAGACACCGCATCTTAAATCTATGGGCGGACGCTACATCGACTACGACGAATACATGAAAATCATCAGTAGAGAGTAGTAATCGTCAAGCTTCTTATCCTATTTCTTCTTGCTTGAAATCTTAATGGTCTTTGTCGTGTTCACCGTTCCAGGAGTCGTTGTTGCTGCAGACTTTTTATAGTATTTCAAAGCTTCAGGCAACCACTTCTGTATGTCCTGCACACGCTTTGCGTCCGATGGGTGGTCGCTGAACAGTCCTCCGCTGCCACTACCCTGTGCCGCCATTCTCTGCCAGAAGCTCACAGCCACATTGGGGTCATAGCCAGCCATTGCTGCAAAAATCAGTCCCATGTGGTCAGCCTCGCTCTCCTGTTTTCTCGAGAAGCCCGATGTCCACAGGCTCGAACCAAGCTGTGTGCCCAGCGAGAGCAGCGCCTGCGTTCCTTCGCCCAGCTTTGCACCTTGAGCCACAGCTCCCAGTATAGACACTCCGTATTGCTGTTTGTAGGCGTTGCTCAATCTTTCTGCCGAATGCTTAGCCACAGCATGAGCGATCTCGTGACCAAGCACAATGGCAAGCGAAGCCTCGTCGCGCGTCACGGGCAATATTCCCTCATATACCACAATCTTTCCGCCAGGCATGCAGAACGCGTTCACCTGCTGGTTCTGTACGAGGTTAAACTCCCATGCATATTTCTTTGCATCGTCAGCCAGTCCCACCTTGTTAAGATAGCTCACCACCGCATTGGCAAGCCTTTGCCCCACCCTGCGCACCATCTCTGTATTAGCTGCGTTGGTTGACGGTTTTGCCGACTGCATGTATTGCTGATACTGCTGATAGGAAAGCGTCAGCACCTCTTCGTCGCTGACTATTAGACTCTGACTGCGCCCTGTGATGGGAACATAGTTTGTTGTGCCACATCCCACGAGGATTGTGGTCAGAATTGACAGGAAAAATAGTTTCAAGTGTTTCATAATAGTACTTTGAATCGTGCAAAAGTAATAAAAATATTTGTATTGTAGCAAAAAATACGTAATTTTGCGAGCAAATTCAAAAACATATCTATTCATTAACGTAAAGTAATATCATTTATGGATTATAAGAGAGTGTTTGAGACTATGGTTAGCGAGACCGCTAAGTATCTCAAAGAGAGCAATCTTAAGACTATGGTGCTCGGTCTGTCAGGTGGTATCGACTCCACCGTCACATCTGCCATCTGCTACGAGGTAGTTAAGCGCAATCCCGAGTGCGGGTTCAAGTTCATTGGCGTTAGTCTGCCATGTTCTACCAACAGTCGCGAAGAAAATGATTCTGCCTACGCGTCTATGCAGGCATTCTGTTCAGAGGGATGGGTTGAGAATCTTCAGAAGGAATATCTGCTGATGAAGGCTACTTGTGAGCAGCGTTACCCTTCTACTCACATCTCACAGGGCAACATCAAGGCTCGCCTGCGCATGATCTATCTCTATAACCTGGCTTCAGTAACTGGTGGTCTGGTCATGGATACCGACAATCTCACTGAGCACTATCTCGGTTTCTGGACCATTCATGGCGACGTGGCCGACTACAATCCCATTGGCGGTCTGTGGAAACACGAGGTCTATGAGCTCTGCAAGTATCTCTTCACTGAGGTCTATACCGATGTCGATGACTGGAAATACAAGGCCCTGCGAGCAGGCTATGGCATCACTCCTACCGATGGCAACGGTGTAGCTGCCGGTGGCGACATGGCTCAGATAGCTCCTGGCCACACCTACGAGGAGGTTGACGATATTCTAAACACCTACCTTCAGACAAAAGACCAGCCAGAGCAGCTTAAAAAAGAACTTGACCGAATGAATGCCGCCTATGGTGCCGACACCGTTGAGCGCGTGCTCAAGCGCCATCACGGCTCAGAGTTCAAGCGCCGTCGCATGCCACTCCTTATCGAACGTTCACTATACGAATAATTTTTTTGGGGAAAAAATGGTTATCACATTAAACCTTTATTCTTGACAAGCGTCATAAAGACATAAAGTGTAAATTTGATAACCATTTTCCATATTTTATGAAACGACTATTTCTGCTTATGACTGTCTTGCTTGTGGCAGTAGTTTCTATTCAGGCACAACACACCGTCACTGGTAATGTTATTGACAGCGACGAGAAACAACCCGTAATACAAGCCACCGTTTCGCTGTTGAAGACCGACAGCACCCTTGTTGCCAATGCTGTTACCAACGTCAATGGCGTGTTCACCGTTACGGCAAAGGAAAATGGAAATCACCTTCTTCGTGTTACCTATGTCGGCTACAAGACCGTTTACAAGAAAGTGGTTGTAGGCGACAAGCCAGTTCATGTTGGCACCATGACCATAGCTCCCGATGCTGTGATGCTTAAGGGTGCCGAGGTTGTTAAGCACCTGGCCAAGGTTACCACTAAGGACGATACCATCATCTTCAATGCTGCCGCCTATCGCACACCCGAAGGCTCCGTTGTAGAGGAACTTGTGAAGAAGCTCCCTGGTGCTGAGATTGGCGACGACGGAAGCATCAAGATCAACGGCAAGACCGTTCAGAAGATTAAGGTCGATGGACGCGAGTTCATGACCGGCGACACCAAGACCGCCATCAAGAACCTGCCAACATCCATTGTTGACCGCATCAAGACCTACGATGAGAAGAGCGACCTGAGCCGTGTGACAGGTATCGACGATGGCAATGAGCAGCTCGTGCTCGACTTCGGACTGAAGCGTGGCATGAACCGTGGCATGTTTGCCAACATCGATGTTGCCGCAGGCACCAAGGACCGCTATTCAGCTCGCGGCATGGCAGCCATGATGAAAGACGAGTGGCGCGTCATGGGCTTTGGCAATATGAATAACACCAACGACATGGGCTTCGGCGGTGGCGGCGGTGGCGGACGCTTTGGCGGAGGCGGTCGCAACGGTCTGCAGGCCTCTAAGATGGGAGCTGTGAACTTTAACTACGAAGACCCGAAGAAGCTGAAATGGGACGGCTCCGTGCGCTGGAACCATAGCGACGGCGATGTGTGGAGCCGCCGTTCATCAGAGAACTTCGTTGCCAAGACCGGATCGTTTTCAGAGTCTTTGAACCAGAACTTCTCTCGCTCTAACTCATGGAATGCCCAGATGCGCGTTGAGTGGACGCCCGACACCCTGTGGAACTTCAGCCTCCGTCCTACATGGAGCTACTCCACAAACGACGGCTCTTCTACCAGCGGCTCTGCCACATTCAGCAGCGATCCCTACACATACACCACTTCCACTAACGACATTGCCTCCATCGTGTCAACGATGCTTGGCCTTGACTCCACCTTCGTGGTCAACCAGCGTCAGAACGGAAGTCTCTCCTACAGCGACTCAAAGCGCTTCGGAGGAACTCTCCAGATAAACCGCAAGCTGGGCAGCACTGGTCGTAACATCACCTTCCAGTCAGGCTTGAACTACAGCGAAGGTGCCTCAGAGTCGTTCTCGCGCAGCCTCGTGAACCTGTACCAGTTGGCCACAGGCGACTCTACCTACCAGCGCAATCGCTACAACGTTACACCTCAGAAGAACTACAACTATAACGTTCGCCTCACTTATAGCGAGCCCATCTTCAAGGCCACGTTCCTGCAGTTCAGCTATAACTTCCAGTACAGCTTCACTAAGAGCGACCGCTCTACTTATGACTTCTGGAACGAGAGCGACCCCACCCGCCGCTATGACATGTCGGCCATTTCACCCGACTACCGCCAGTGGGGCATGGTGTTCAACGCTCTCGGAGGCCACACCTACGACGAGTTCCTCGACACGAGCCTGAGCCGATTCTCACAGTATAAGAACTATACTCATACAGCCGAGATCATGCTCCGTGTCATTCGCGAGAAATATAACTTCAACGTTGGCGTTCAGGTAGTGCCACAGGCATCAGAGTTCACCTACCGCTACCTCTCTACCGACACCGTCACCAATCGCACCGTTGTCAACTGGAGTCCAACAGCCAACTTCCGCTGGAAGCTCAGCGAGCGCGGCAACATGCGCTTCGAGTATCGCGGAAATACCAGTCAGCCGTCTATGAGCGACCTGCTGCCTATCACCGACAACAGCGACCCTCTCCACATCACAAGTGGTAACCCGGGGTTGAAGCCATCGTTCACCCAGCGTTTGTCTTGGCGCTACAACGACTTCTTTGAGCGTCATCAGCAGTTCATCTTCGCCAACATCAATTTCTCTACCACGAGCAACGCTGTTGCCAATATGGTCAAATATGATCCCACTACCGGTGGAAGCACGTCGCGTCCTGAGAACATCAACGGCAACTGGAACATTGGCAGCAATCTCACCTTCAATACTGCCCTCGACACCATTGGCCGCTATAACATCAACACCTCTACCGATGCCAGCTATGCCAACCGTGCAGGCTATATCGACATCAATCGCGATGGCAACATAAGCAAGATGACCACCCAGACCACCACCCTCGCTGAACGTCTTGGTGCCAGCTACCGCAACGACTGGTTCGAGTTCGAGGTCAACGGCCGCGTGCAGTACAACTACTCTTACAACGCTCTGCAGCCCAACTCTAACCTCAACACGTGGAACTTCAACTACGGCTTCAATACCACTCTTCAGGCACCTTGGGGCATGCAGTTCACCACTTCGCTCAACATGTCGTCACGTCGTGGATTCAGCGATGCTGCTGCCAACACCAACGAGCTCATCTGGAACGCCCAGATCTCACAGAGCTTCCTCACGGGTAAGCCGCTCTCTATTCGTCTTGAGTTCTACGACATCCTGCGTCAGCAGTCTAACTTCTCGCGCGCCATCGATGCCATGTCGCGTACCGATAACTGGTACAACTCTATCAATAGCTACGTCATGCTCCACGCCACCTATCGTCTGAACCTCTTCGGTACAAAGGAGATGCGTCAGTCCATGCGCATGGGTCCTGGCGGTCCTGACGGAGGTCGTGGTGGTAATCGTGGTGGTAATCGCGGAGGCAACCGTGGCGGCACTCGTGGAGGAGGCTTCCCTGGCGGTGGCTTCGGAGGTCCTGGCCGTTTCTAAACGATAATTCCCATTTAATCATAAAACAATCAACGGGCTGAACTCATGTTTCAGCCCGTTGTTTTTGTTTCCAGTCTAACCTCTCACTTCTTACCTCTACTTAATCACCACCTTCTTGCCTTCGTGGATATAGATGCCCTTCTGTGTAGGCTTGTCGTCTCGAGGGCGGATATCTGGTCGACGGAAGCGGAAGCGGCAATGGTGGCGGCAACGACACGCCAGGCGGAGCTATTGAGGAAGAGCCGTAAAACCTAAAACCCACCCCTTCCATTCTTGGACGAGCCAAGCGTCGCAAGCGCCGAGCGCCCGAGGGGAGGGGGATGAGTTAGAAAAGAACGCGAGAAAAAAATCCGTGAAATTCGTGAAATCCGTTGTTAAAGAAGATAGCTATGAAGAACGAAACGTGGAAATTTATTTTGCAGATGCTCGCGGCGATACTTACCGCGATAGCAACAAGCCTCGGAGTGCAAAGCTGCATGACGATGATGTAAACATAAAAAACGTCCATTCGGTTTGAATGGACGTTTTTTTATGGATGATAATAATACTTACTCCTTGTCAAGGAGAATCTTCATCATTGTCACGGCACTATAGGCAACACTTGTGCCAGGACCGAAGATGGCAGCAACACCAGCCTTGTAGAGGAAATCGTAGTCTTGCGCAGGAATAACGCCTCCGGCAATAACCATGATATCCTCGCGACCGAGCTTCTTCAACTCTTCAATGAGCTGAGGAATGAGTGTTTTATGTCCAGCTGCAAGCGATGAAGCGCCTACAATATGAACATCGTTCTCTACTGCCTCACGTGCGGCTTCCTCTGGTGTCTGGAACAATGGTCCCATGTCAACATCAAAGCCACAGTCAGCATAGCCAGTAGCTACAACCTTTGCACCGCGGTCGTGACCGTCCTGTCCCATCTTTGCAACAAAGATACGCGGACGGCGACCTTCCTTCTTAGCGAACTCTTCCGTGAGCTGACAAGCCAACTCAAATTCGCTGTCGTTCTTACTTTCTGATGAATACACGCCTGAAATAGTTCTAATTACTGCTTTATAACGACCTACGATCTCTTCGCAGGCATCTGAAATCTCACCCAGAGTACAACGCAGCTGAGCGGCCTTGACAGCAAGGTCGAGAAGGTTATTCTCTGACTTGCGACCTTCCTTGAAATCGCGGACACAATCCGTGATTGCCTTGAGTGCAGCCTGACAAGCGGCCTCGTCGCGAGTAGAGCGAACCTGCTTAAGGCTCTCTTCCTGCTGCTTGCGTACAGCGGTGTTATCTACCTCGAGGATATCGATAGGATCCTCGTGCTCCAAGCGATACTTGTTGGTACCAACGATGGTCTGGACGCCACTATCAATACGAGCCTGAGTACGGGCTGCAGCCTCCTCGATACGCATCTTTGGCAGACCAGTCTCAATGGCCTTAGCCATACCGCCCAGTTTCTCAATCTCCTGGATATGCTCCCAAGCCTTGTGAACCAGTTCGTTGGTCAGAGTCTCAACATAATAAGAACCTGCCCATGGGTCAATCTGCTTGCACACCTTAGTCTCGTTCTGAATATAGATCTGGGTGTTACGAGCGATACGAGCCGAGAAGTCGGTAGGCAGAGCGATAGCCTCGTCGAGGGCGTTGGTATGGAGCGACTGAGTATGACCCAGCACAGCTGCCATAGCCTCGATACAGGTACGGCCCACGTTGTTGAAGGGGTCCTGCTCTGTCAATGACCAACCTGATGTCTGTGAGTGGGTACGCAGGGCCAGCGACTTAGGATTCTTAGCACCGAAGCTCTTCACAATCTTAGCCCACAACAGTCGGCCAGCACGCATCTTGGCAATCTCCATGAAGTGGTTCATACCAATAGCCCAGAAGAACGAGAGACGAGGTGCGAAAGCATCCACATCGATACCAGCATTAACACCAGTACGCAGGTAGTCCATACCATCGGCCAAGGTGTAAGCCAACTCGATATCGGCAGTAGCACCAGCCTCCTGCATGTGATAACCTGAGATAGAGATGCTGTTGAACTTAGGCATCTTCTGCGAGGTATATTCGAAGATATCGGCGATAATCTTCATTGAGAATGCAGGGGGATAGATATAGGTGTTACGCACCATGAACTCCTTCAGAATATCGTTCTGAATGGTACCTGCCATTTCTTCTAATTGAGCGCCCTGCTCCAGACCTGCTACGATGTAGAATGCCAGGATAGGCAGCACGGCACCGTTCATGGTCATAGAAACCGACATCTTGTTCAAGGGGATACCGCTGAAGAGCACCTTCATGTTCTCCTCGTTACAGATTGATACGCCAGCCTTACCTACATCGCCCACAACACGTGGGTTGTCAGGGTCGTAACCGCGATGAGTAGGCAGGTCGAATGCTACAGACAGACCTTTCTGACCAGAAGCCAAATTACGGCGATAGAATGCATTTGACTCTTCAGCTGTAGAGAATCCGGCATACTGACGGATGGTCCAGGGCTTGAAGGGGTACATCATCGAATACGGACCACGCAGATATGGAGGGATACCAGCTGTAAAGTCGAGGTGCTCCATACCCTCAAGATCTTCCTTTGTATAAACTGGGCGAACCTCGATGTGCTCTGGGGTTTTCCAGTTGGCCTCAATATTATTGTCTTTAATCCACTTGGCACCATCCTGAGTCTTGATGCCTGCATAGATATCAATATCTTTAAATTGTTTTCTCATAATTAGACCCCCTCCCCGCTCCCCCTACAGGGGGAGAGTAGAATGTTAGTGGGGAGGATTCTACATTTTGTTTTTTGTTAATGTTTATCCCTGTAACCACTCCCTCCCTATAGGGAGGGTTGGGGAGGGTCTTTAGATACCTAATTTTTTATTATACTCTTTGAGAGTGTCAAGCACGTTACACTTAACATGAATGTAGTTCTCGATGCCAGCGGCCTTCAGGTCTTCCATGCAAGCAGGGGCACCAGCCACAACGAACATGGCACGTCCATTCAAGTATTTAAAGGCAGGGATAGCGTACTCGGCATATTCATCGTCAGAAGAACAGATGACAATGATATCAGCCTTTGCCTCGAGAGCAGCATCAACGCCCTCTTCTACTGTCTTGAAGCCAAGGTTGTCGATAACCTTATATCCAGCGCAAGCCAGGAAGTTGCACGAGAACTGTGCACGAGCCTGACGCATGGCCAGATTACCAATGGTAAGCATGAAGGCTACGGGCACCTTTGTTTCCTCAGTATGAATGCGCAAATCCTCGAAGTCGGCAGCCAAACGGGTGCTTTCGATACCCTTGAAAGCAACTGTCTCCTCGCCCTGATGATGCACACCGCCACAGCTGCAATGGTGCTTGTAGGCACGCTTACCTTCGCTCTTCTCAGTGAAGTTAGGGAACTGGTTGGTACCAAGGATAAACTCCTTACGCTTTGCAGCATCTCCATGACGCTTAACATTGGTAGCATTGATATCGTCTTGCACAGTACCTGCCTTAATAGCTGCAAGGAAACCTCCTTCTTCTTCAACTTTGAGGAAAATCTTCCAAGCCTCCTGAGCCAAAGCATTGGTGAGGTGCTCAATATAATAAGAACCTGCACCTGGATCGACGATACGGTCGAAATGGCTCTCCTCCTTGATGATGAGCTGCTGGTTGCGGGCGATACGCTCTGAGAAGTCGGTGGCCTCCTCGTAAGGAGCATCAAATGGTGTTACCACCATCGAGTGAACACTACCCAGGGCAGCACTCATAGCCTCGGTCTGCGAACGGAGAAGGTTGACGTAGGAATCAAACAATGTTTGATTGTACGTTGAGGTGGTAGCATTGATAATCATCTTGCAAGCACAGTCGCACTTAGGCTCGTACTGCTTCACAATCTGAGCCCAGAGCAGGCGGGCAGCGCGGAACTTAGCAATCTCCATGAAATAGTTCTCGCTGACGCCCATGTTAAACTTGATGCTCTTTGCTGCAAGGTCAGCATCTACGCCTGCATCGGTAAGCTGCTGCAGATACTCGTTACCCCAAGCCAACGCATAGCCTAACTCCTGAACGATGTAGGCACCTGCATTGTTAAGTGCATCGCTATGAACGCTAATACTGCGGAAGTTGGGATACTCCTTGAGCGACTCAGCCAGCTTAGGACCAAAGGCGAGCACAGGCGTTACATCCTTACCTGTCATCACAATCTTCCTCATGGGATCCCACTCTATCGAGCCAACAATCTTTTCCTTGTCGTAACCCTTCTTTGTCCAATAGGTCTTGAGGATTTCAGCAAGCTCAAGCGAATGGCGCTGACAGGTAGAGAAGTTTACCTCTATGCACTCGCAATAGATGCCATCGAGCAGCGTCTCAACGGTATCCATGGAAACCAGCTTGCCTGGAATGTGGAAGCCAAGAGAGTCTATACCCTTGTTCAGGATGTCGAGTGCCTTGGCATTAGCAGCCTTCGGGTCATCAACCTCGATATTCTGACGTATATACCACTCGTTAGAGTCCTTCTTGTTTCCACGAACAAATGGAAACTCACCTGGCAGAGCGTCAGGTGTTTTCAAGCCTTCCAAGTCTTCACGACGATAGAAAGGCTGAACATTGAATCCTTCGTTAGTTCTCCACACCAAGCGTTTCTGAAAGTCGGCTCCCTTCAAGTCAACCTCAATCTTGTCAAGCCATTCCTGGCGAGTCGGTGCAGCAAACTCTGTAAAAAGTTTTTCTCTGTTTGCCATAATTTTAGGTTTAAGAAAATTGGTTTATTATTAAGTATTGTATTAGCAAGCTTTGAAGCTCATATCCAGACCCTTGACACTATGTGTCAGCGCTCCTACGGATATGAAGTCAACGCCCTGTTCAGCATAATCGCGAATGGTGTCAAAGGTGATTCCCCCACTCGACTCTGTCTCAAAGCGATGATTTATGATGTCAACAGCCTTCTTTGTGTCAGCCACGGAGAAGTTGTCAAGCATGATACGATCCACGCCACCATGTTCGAGAACCTGATTGAGCTCGTCGAAAGAACGCACCTCAATCTCAATCTTAAGGTTCAGTCCCTTCTCTTCGAGATACTTGTGGCAACGGTCTATGGCGTTAGTTATGCCACCTGCAAAGTCAACATGGTTGTCTTTCAACAGGATCATGTCGAAAAGACCAATGCGATGGTTGCAGCCACCACCAATCTTTACTGCCTGTTTCTCAAGCATACGCATGCCTGGAGTAGTCTTGCGAGTATCAAGCACTCGTGTGCCAGTACCTTTCAGGCGCTCTACATAGCGTGCTGTCATGGTGGCAATACCACTCATGCGCTGCATGATGTTAAGCATGAGACGTTCTGTCTGAAGAAGTGAACGAATGCGTCCGCTAACAATCATAGCAATGTCGCCCTTCTTAACATGAGAGCCATCGCCCATGAGTACCTCGACCTTCATCTCAGGGTCAAATCTGCGGAACACTTCCTTGGCAATCTCAACGCCTGCGAGAATACCATCTTCCTTTATGAGCAAGTGGGATTTGCCCATTGCATCTTCAGGAATACAACATAGCGTGGTGTGGTCGCCATCGCCAATATCTTCTGCAAACGACAGGTCAATAAGTCTGTCAACTAATTCTTCTACTGAAAGCATAATTCAAATAGTATTGATTTTTAAGATTAATAGATACTTATTCAGTTACACCTCTTTATATATAGGGGGGGCATCATTTAGAATCCGAAGATTTCATCAAGATACAAGCCAAGGCCAATGCGAATGCCTACGTCGCTGAAGTTGCTGTGGTCCTTAAGGCTCTGGTTATAGTAGAACTCAGGCTCTATGGTAACCGTCTTGTTAATGAAAAAGGCATAGCCAATGTGGACAGTAGGAATGAAGTCGTCAATAGGAGCGCCTACCACGCCACGATGACAATAGTTTGCACCTGCGCCAAGGAACAGTCCGTTCTCAACGATATAGTAACGTGCTCCAACACCCATCATGAGAGTGTTTGGCTCATACTTACGATAGCCATATTCCAATTGTGCCAGCGCCATCCAGTTGTCTTCTATCATATAACCTACCTTGGCGTTTAAGTCGAACTTCCATTTCTCAGCACCTGTGAAATGAAGATTGGCGCCTGAAAGGCTGGTACTAACATATTTCTTACCCTGTTCAAACTGAGCGAACGATGTGGCTGACATAGTCAAAGCCAAAAGCATCATTAAAAATTTCTTTTTCATGACTTTATGTGAATTCTATTTATTTAGTCTTTTCATTTCTGCTCTGTGCCATAAGAGGAACCACACCACAGCAACAGCTAAGGCAGAGGCACCAACGATATATCCAATGTTCATTTCAAAGTTGAAGGCATTTGGCGACACCATGAGGAACGATGAGCAAACCACCGTCATGAACAGCGCAGGAAGAAGGGTTATCCAGAAACATTTCTTCTCCCTAACGAGATATACTGTTATAGCCCATAGCGTGAACACAGCCAATGTCTGGTTGCTCCATCCGAAATAGCTCCAGATGACGTTGAATCCGTCAGGATTCTCAATATTGAAATAGAGAAGCAGGAAAGTAATGCCAAATAATGGTATGCAAATCCAAATGCGGTTCATGAAAGATTTCTGCTCCAAGTGAATGAACTCTGCTATGATGAGACGAGCAGAGCGAAGAGCTGTGTCACCACTTGTTATAGGAGCTGCTACAACACCAAGCATAGCGAGGATTCCTCCGAATGTGCCAAGCCAGCCCTTGCTTACCTCAGTCACCACCTCTGGTGCCTGAAGGGTTGTCGGCAAGCCCAATTCCTGAGCTGCGCCACCATAGAAGAAATACATGGACACCGTTGCCCAGATAAGGGCTACGAGTCCTTCAGTAATCATTGCTCCATAGAACATGGGGCGTCCCATCTTCTCATTTTTCACGCAACGAGCCATCAGCGGAGTCTGAGTAGCATGGAAGCCACTTATGGCGCCACAGGCAATGGTTATGAAGAGTGCTGGGAATATAGGAGTGGTAAAGCCTTCTCCATAGATGCCGTCATAGAGTTCTGGAAGCGATGGCCACTTAATGAAGAGCACAGCCATCAGCGCTACAGCCATGAACAGCATTGATATTGCAAAGAGAGGATAGATGCGACCAATAATCTTGTCAATAGGCAGCATCGTTGCAATGATGTAATAGACAAAGATTATGCCACACCATATATATACCCACATAAGGTCATCGCTACAGAGCTTTCCCATAATCAGGGCAGGACTATAGACAAACACCGCTGCCACCATCATCAATAGGAATACTGAGAAGACGAGCATTATCCTCTTTGTCGTTAATCCAAGATATTTGCCCACGAGCTCTGGCTGGCCAGCACCTCCGTTACGCATGGAGAGCATGCCTGAAAGATAGTCATGGGTGGCTCCTGCAAAGATGCAACCAAGGACAATCCACAAATAGGCAGCAGGACCAAACTTAGCACCCATGATGGCACCAAAGATGGGACCTGTTCCAGCGATATTCAGAAACTGAATCATGAAAATCTTCCATGAAGGAAGAACAATAAAGTCCACTCCGTCTGCCTTTGCCACAGCAGGAGTCTCACGGTCGTCAGGTGCGAAAACGCGCTCTACGATACGTCCATAAATCATGTAGCCCACGATCAAAGCGACAAGACTTAATACAAAAGTAATCATTTAGCTATACCTTATTATATATTTTCAATAGATTTGTCATGCAAAAGTAATTAAATATTTTGAAATTATGAGCAGAGAATTATGAAATAATTGCATTTTAACGATAAAATAAGTAATTTTGCATGCAAATTCATGTTATGAAAAAGTTTTTCACTCTTTTTATGTTTCTGCTTGCTCTTTCTCTAAGCCAGAAAGTCAAGGCAGACAATTTCCTCAATCAGGTTTCACCAAAGCACGAGATAAGAGCCGTATGGCTTACTACCATAGGAGGCATAGACTGGCCCCACAGCTATAACGAGACGAGCCAGAAGGCTGAACTATGCAGGATTCTTGACGATCTTCAGAGAGCAGGAATAAACCTTGTCTTCCTACAGTCACGAGTAAGAGGCACCACAATTTACCCCTCAGCACTTGAACCTTGGGACGGATGCATAACAGGACATCCAGGCAAGGCGCCAAATTACGACCCTCTGAAGTTTGCTATAGATGAGTGCCACAAGCGAGGCATGCAGCTACATGCGTGGGTGGTGACCATCCCCATTGGCAAATGGCAAAAGCTGGGATGCGCCACATTAAGGAAGAAGCATCCGAAGATGGTCATAAAGATTGGCGAAGACGGATACATGAATCCTGAGCGCCCTGAGACAGCCGACTATCTTGTGAGCTGTTGCAGGGAGATTGTAAGGAACTACGATGTTGACGGCATACACCTCGACTATATCCGCTATCCAGAGACGTGGAAGGGCAAGCCCAGCAAGGATATTGCAAGAGCGAACATCACTCGTATAGTTAGAGAAATACGCAAAGACATAAACATCTACAAGCCTTGGCTGATGTTCAGTTGCTCACCAATAGGCAAGCATGACGACCTGACACGCTACAGCTCAAACGGATGGAATGCTCGCAAAAGGGTCTTTCAGGATGCACAGCAATGGCTGAAGGACGGACTCATGGATGCTGTCTTCCCCATGATGTACTTCCGTGATAATAATTTCTTTCCATTTGTCTTAGATTGGAAAGAGCGTTCCTATGGACGTATAGTCGTACCTGGTCTTGGAATATATTTCCTCGACCCAAGGGAAGGAAAATGGGAAGCCATAGATGTGGAACGCCAGATGAACATGATAAGAGAGAACGGGCTGGGACATTGCTTCTTCCGTTCGAAGTTCCTCACAGACAATTGCAAAGGTATCTACGACTTCACAAGGGGCTTCAACTCTACCCCATCGCTGATACCACCCATGTGGTGGAAATCGTCAAAGAAGCCTTCTTCACCACTTTGGCTTGAAGTGGAAAATGACTCTCTGCTGAGATGGGCTAAGGCAGATGGCGACATAGTATATAATGTGTATGCGTCAAAGGAATTTCCTGTTGATGTGAACAAAGCATCGAACTTGGTTAAGACTCGCTTCACTTCCAACTCTATTCTTATAGACAGAAGAACAAGCCTGAACTATGCTGTAACAGTACAAGACAGATACGGAATGGAGAGCGAGCCAGTACAGCTTAGCGCATCGAGAGTGAAGAAGGATGTTGAAGAGAAAGGAAAAGCTGCTGTCACTATGGTTAGTAATGAATTTGTTCTCCCCATAAAGCCATCGACCATAGATGCCGACTTCATAATAATCGAGACCCTACAGGGGGCTGCCGTAAAGGTGGTGTCATATAAGAAGAACAAGATTTCTGTTTCCGATCTGCCAGAAGGCATGTATCAATGGAGAACACTCGGACGCAAGGGGCGCAACCACAGAATGGGATTCTTCACTATTGACAGACGACACAGAATCTAACAACGAGAAGCGTTTGGTAAGAACGCTCGAAGTATTTAGTAAGAACACCCTGAGAGATTAGTAAGAACAGATTATGAACTTGATTGAAATAGAATCGCTCGACCAAAAGGAGCTTCTTCCGTATAGCCAGTTGACTGAAGCCCAGCTTCGCAACGGAAGCGAGCACTTTGAAGGAGGCGTATTCATTGTTGAGAGTCCCAAAGTCATAAAAGTGGCAATAGATGCAGGTTATGAGCCTTTGTCTATGCTTTGCGAAAGGAAGCACATTACTGGCGATGCAGCCGACATCATTGCGCGTTTTCCAGACATGAATGTTTATACTGGCAGTCGCGAACTGCTGAAGAACCTTACTGGCTACACGCTGACACGTGGGGTCCTGTGCGCCATGAGAAGAAAGCCAAGTCCTGAAGTAAAAGAAATCTGCAAGGACTCTCGACGAGTGGTAGTAATCCAGGGCGTTGTCGATACTACAAATATAGGTGCAATATTCCGTTCGGCAGCTGCATTGGGCATTGATGCTGTGCTATTGACCAAGGACTCTTGCGACCCACTCAACAGAAGGTCTGTCAGAGTGTCGATGGGTTCCGTCTTTCTAGTGCCCTGGACATGGATTGACACATCGCTTGAAGAATTAAAGAATCTCGGCTTCAAGACAGCAGCAATGGCTCTTTCAAACAACTCGATAAGCTTAGACAATCCTGTGCTTGCCGATGAGCAACGCCTTGCAATAATCATGGGGACAGAAGGCGACGGACTGACAAAAGAATCAATAGCTGCAGCCGATTATGTGGTTCGCATTCCGATGGCACATAACGTGGATTCGCTGAATGTTGCAGCTGCTGCAGCAGTAGCTTTTTGGCAATTACGTGTTAAGTAATAAAAAAAACTTGGTCGTTTGAAATCTATTTTGTACCTTTGCACCGCAATTTCAAAAATGCACTTTTAAGGATATGTTTTCAAGAAGTACATATGTTAATAGAAGGAAGCAACTTCGCGAGTTAGTAGGCGAAGGCTTAGTATTGCTTTTCGGAAACAACGAGTCACCAGCCAACTATCCCGCCAACAGCTATTCGCCAATGAGGCAGGACTCTTCATTCCTTTATTTCTTCGGTCAGCACAGAGACGGTCTGATTGGAGTAATAGACATTGACAAGAATGTTGAAATGCTCATAGGCGATGACATCAGCGTTGAGGATATAGTATGGATGGGATATACTCCTTCTGTAGCAGACCTTGCAGCAGAAGTTGGTGTAGAAAAGACTGCTCCGCTTCGTGAGATAAAGACAATATGCAACGAAGCTCTTCGACAGAAGCGTAAGATTCATTTCCTGCCACCATATCGTTATGACACAAAGATAATGATTATGGATCTTCTGGGCATACATCCTAATCAGCAGAAAGAGTCAGCATCGTTAGAACTGATAAAGGCTGTTGTAAAGATGCGCTCAACAAAGGAGCAGCAGGAGATTGACGCAATAGAGCGTGCATGTGATGTAGGCTATGCCATGCACACCACAGCACAGCTACTGATAAAGCCAGGAGTCACAGAAAGATTCATTGGCGGACAGGTGGACGGAATAGCACGTTCGCTGGCACAAGGGGTAAGCTTTGCAACAATCTTCACCCAGCATGGCGAGATAATGCATGGATGCCCCTCAGACAAAGAGCTTGAAAGCGGACGTCTGGCTCTGTGCGATGCAGGATGCGAGCTTGACGATTATTGCTCTGACAACACTCGAACGATGCCTGTAAACGGAAAGTTTGACCAGCGTCAGTTAGAGATATACTCTATCGTGGAAGCTTGTCACGACTACGTTCTCGAGGTAGCAAAGCCAGGCGTAAAATATGCCGATGTTCACTTCGCTGTGTGCCGACTGATGACAGAACGGCTCAAGGAGCTGGGACTCATGAAGGGCGACACAGAAGAAGCCGTTCGTGCAGGAGCACACGCTATGTTCCTCCCTCACGGATTAGGACACATGATGGGTATGGACGTTCACGACATGGAAGGCTTAGGACAAATCTATGTTGGCTTCGATGAAGAGACAAGACCCAATCTCGAACAGTTTGGCACAAATTGTCTGCGCATGGGCCGACGTCTGGAAGAAGGCTTCGTAGTGACTGACGAGCCAGGCATATACTTCATACCAGCACTTATTGACGACTGGAAAGCAAGCAGACATTGCGAAGAGTTCCTTAACTTTGACAAGCTCGAGACCTACAAGGACTTCGGAGGCATAAGAATAGAGGACGACCTGCTCATAACAAAGGACGGATGCCGCTTCATGGGCAGCAAGCGCATACCTTACAAAGCGAAGGAACTTGAGGAGTTCATGAGCAAAAACAAATAGACAAACAGGACAACGATTCAGATAACACAACAAAGTATTATAAATAAATTGTAATGAAGAAAATTTTCACTTTCGCGCTATTGGCAGTATTTGCCTTGTGCGCACAGGCTGAAGAAAAAGACTCTACGAAGTCTAACAAGCCTGTGTTCACCACGATTAAGGAGAATCCCATTACAAGCATTAAAGACCAGAACCGTTCTGGAACATGCTGGGACTACTCTACCCTTTCATTCTTTGAAGCAGAGATACTGAAGGCAACAGGTAAGACATACGACCTCTGTGAGTCTTTTGTAGCAAACAAGACTTACATGGAAAGAGCTATTCAGGTGGTACGCTACCACGGTGACTGCCAGTTCTCACAAGGAGGCTCGGCAGAAGACGTGCTCGCAACACTCAAGACTCACGGCATCTGTCCTGAAGGCGCAATGCCTTTCCCAGGCTCACTCTATGGAGACTCGCTTAACAACTTCAACGAGTTCTTCTCACTTCTTGAGCCATATGTTGCAGCTATCGCAAAAAGCTCTGCAAAGAAAATCTCAAACCAGTGGAAGGTGGGACTTCAGGGAATACTTGACGCATACTTAGGCAAGTGCCCAGAAGAGTTCGTTTACGAAGGCAAGAAATACACTCCGAAGTCATTCGTAAAGAGTCTTGGCATCAACCTCGATGACTACGTAAGCATCACAAGCTACACACACCACCCATTCTACACAGCTTTTGCTGTAGAGGTGCAGGACAACTGGCGATTCCCACTCAGCTATAACCTTCCAATGGATGAGATGATGAGAGTTATTGACAACGCCGTTGAAAAAGGATATACCATTGCTTGGGGCGGCGACGTTAGCGAAGATGGTTTTACACGTCAAGGACTAGCTTACGCAGTAGATGGCAAGGCTGCACAGAGCCTTCGCGGTAGCGACATGGCACGCTGGCTTAAGCTTGCTGCAGCAAAGAAGCGCGACATCATCGATTCACTCGGATGCAATGTTCCAGAAATTGTTCCAACACAGGAACTCCGTCAGGAACGTTTCGACAACTGGGAACTCACCGATGACCACGGAATGCTCATCTATGGTGTAGCAAAAGACCAGAACGGTAAAGAATACTACATGGTCAAGAACTCATGGGGAGAAGCTGGCGAGTATAAAGGAATATGGTATATGACAAAGGCTTTCATTGCTGCAAACACAATGGACTTCCTTGTTAACAAGAATGCCATTCCCAAGGATATTCGTAAGAAGTTAGGACTTTAATTTTTAGAGATATGAAGATATATAGAGGTGTCATTTCCTACAATTTGTGAGGATGGCACCTCTATTTTTTGACATAACATTTGTTGCAACGATAAATTTTACGTACCTTTGCATCAACAAACAACCACACTTTAAATTCAAACACAACAATGACCAAAGCGAATTTCAAAAAGGTATTGGTTTTGGGCTCAGGAGCCCTCAAAATCGGACAGGCTGGTGAATTTGACTATTCAGGCTCACAGGCGCTGAAAGCACTGCGTGAAGAAGGAATCAAGAGCGTTCTGATAAATCCGAACATCGCTACGATTCAGACTTCAGAAGGTATTGCAGACAAGGTTTATTTCCAGCCTGTAACTACTCATTTCGTTACCGAAGTTATTAAGAAGGAGCGCCCAGACGGCATATTGCTGGCATTCGGCGGACAGACTGCTCTTAACTGCGGTACAGAGCTTTATCAGAAAGGTATTCTTAAGGAGTATGGTGTTGAGGTACTGGGCACAAGTGTTGAAGCCATAATGAATACTGAAGACCGTGACTTGTTTGTTAAGAAACTTGACGAAATCAGCCTGAAGACTCCAGTAAGCCATGCAGTAGAGAACATGGACGATGCTATGAAGGCAGCACGTGAGATAGGCTTCCCAATCATGATTCGTTCAGCCTATGCACTTGGTGGTCTCGGCAGTGGTATCTGTCCAGACGAGGCAGCATTCAAGGAGCTTGCTGAGAGCGCCTTCACCTTTGCACCACAGATTCTTGTAGAAGAGTCTCTGAAAGGTTGGAAAGAGATTGAGTTCGAGTGTATCAGAGATGCTAACGACCATTGCTTCACAGTTGCATCAATGGAGAACTTCGACCCTCTGGGCATACACACTGGCGAGTCTATCGTTGTTGCTCCAACATGCTCACTTACTGAAGAGCAGGTCAAGATGCTACAAGAAATCACAATTCGCTGCGTACGCCACCTCGGCATCGTAGGCGAATGTAACATCCAGTTCGCTTTCAACGCTAAGACAAACGACTATCGCATTATAGAGATTAACGCTCGCCTTTCACGCTCATCAGCTCTCGCATCAAAGGCTACTGGCTATCCCCTCGCCTTCGTTGCAGCAAAGATTGCACTCGGATACACTCTCGACCAGATTGGTGAGATGGGCACTCCAAACTCTGCATACGTAGCTCCTTCACTCGACTACATGATTTGTAAGATTCCTCGTTGGGACCTTACAAAGTTTGCTGGAGTAAGCCGCAAGATCGGCTCTTCCATGAAATCTGTAGGCGAAATCATGAGCATTGGCCGCTCTTTCGAAGAAATGATTCAGAAAGGTCTGCGCATGATTGGACAAGGCATGCACGGTTTCGTTGGAAACGACCATACTAAATTCGACAACCTTGACGATGCTCTCGCTAACCCAACTGACCTTCGCATCTTTGCTATAGCACAGGCTCTTGAGGAGGGTTATACAGTAGAGAGAATTGAAGAACTGACAAAGATTGACGTATGGTTCCTTGAGCGTCTGAAGCGCATCGTTGACCTGAAGCATCAGCTTCAGTCATACAACAAGCTTGAAGACCTGCCCGATGAACTTCTGCTTGAGGTGAAGCGTGCCGGATTCAGCGACTTCCAGATTGCCCGCTTCGTATTGAAGCCAACTTCAGGAAACATGGAGAAGGAGAACCTGGAAGTACGTCGCTATCGCAAGCAGCGCGGAATACTGCCAAGCGTGAAGCGCATTGAGACTGTGGCTTCAGAGCATCCAGAGCTGACAAACTACCTGTACTTCACATATACACATACACCAGCATTCGGCACAGAGACTAACAAGCCTTATGTTCCCACACACGACATCAACTACTATAACAACGAGAAAGCTGTGGTAGTTCTTGGTTCAGGTGCATACCGAATCGGCTCTTCAGTAGAGTTTGACTGGTGCTCTGTAAATGCCATACAGACCGCAAGGAAACAGGGTTATAAGAGTATCATGATCAACTACAACCCTGAGACGGTTTCTACTGACTATGACATGTGTGACCGTCTGTACTTCGACGAACTGTCACTTGAGCGTGTACTCGATGTTATTGACCTTGAGTCTCCACGCGGAGTCATCGTCTCTGTGGGTGGACAGATACCTAACAACCTTGCAATGAAGCTTTATCGTCAGGGTGTTCCTGTACTTGGCACAAGCCCTGTAGATATAGACCGTGCTGAAAACCGCGACAAGTTCTCAGCTATGCTTGACAAACTTGGCATTGACCAGCCAGCATGGCGTGCGCTCACCTCTTTCGAAGACATCAAGGAGTTTGTTGACGAGGTAGGCTATCCTGTACTTGTTCGTCCAAGCTACGTACTCTCTGGTGCAGCAATGAACGTCTGCTACGATGATGAGGAACTGCATCGCTTCCTCAACATGGCTACCGAGGTATCTAAGGAATTCCCTGTCGTAGTTTCACAGTTCATGCAGGAGACAAAGGAGATTGAGTTTGACGCTGTTGCCGACAAGGGCGATGTTGTGGAATATGCTATTTCAGAGCACATTGAATATGCAGGCGTTCACTCGGGTGATGCTACAATGGTATTCCCTGCACAGCACATCTACTTCTCTACTGTTCGACAGATAAAGAAGATTGCACGCAAGATTGCTGCTGAGCTCAACATCAGTGGTCCATTCAACATCCAGTTCCTTGCAAAGAACCGTGAGGTAAAGGTTATTGAATGTAACCTTCGCGCAAGCCGCTCATTCCCATTCGTATCAAAGATTCTGAAGCGCAACTTCATTGAGACTGCCACAAAGATTATGCTTGATGTTCCATACGCTCGTCCTGACAAGAGCGAGTTCGACATTGACCGCATAGGCGTAAAGGCATCACAGTTCTCATTCGCACGTCTTCAGAATGCAGACCCAGTCCTTGGCGTGGACATGAGCTCTACAGGTGAGGTAGGCTGTCTTGGCGACGACCTCAACGAGGCTCTTCTTAACGCACTCATTGCAACAGGCTATCGTTTGCCAAAGAAGTCAGTACTCATCAGTTCAGGTGCAGCAAAAGGCAAGGTATCATTGCTTGAGCCTGCAAAGGAACTTGTAAAGAAAGGATATGAGGTTTACGCAACAGGTGGTACTGCCAAGTTCTTCAACGAGAACGGTGTGAAGGCTACAGCAGTAAGCTGGCCAGATGAGAATGGTGAGAATAACGTTATGGACATGATTGCTGCCCACAAGTTCGACCTCATCATCAACGTGCCGAAGAACCACACTAAGCGTGAATTAACTAACGGCTATCGTATTCGTCGTGGCGCTATTGACCATAACATTCCTCTTATGACCAACGTGCGTCTGGCAAAAGCATTTATCGAAGCATTCACAGCAATGTCTGAGAATGACATAAAGATAAAGAGCTGGCAGGAATACGATGCATAGAGTATTTGCTTTATCGATGAACATTAGACAACTTTTAATAAGTACAGTCATAACTCTTTTACCTGTCACCATGACAGGACAGAAAGTATCCCCCCTTGCCTATTATACAGACAAGGAGGGAACTTCTGTTGAAACGACATCAATAAACGATGGCGAAGCACCATTGAGTGTAAGTTTTCGCGCAAACCCTGAAGACATGGGTACTTGGACTCCATCATACGAATGGCATTTCAAAGTAACACGCAAAAACGAAAACAATGGCAAGCCAAAGGAATTGTTTGTTCGCTATGAGGAGAATACTGACTATACTTTCATGGAGTCTGGTACATACACCATAGTATTGAAGACGAGCCTCAAAGATGGAATAAACGAGGATCAGCTCGACTCCGTAGAAATTACAGTTGTCATATCTGAAAGCAAATTAGAGTTCCCCAATGCTTTTTCTCCTAATGGCGATGGCAAAAACGACATCTATAGGGCAAAGCCTGATTATAAAAGCATTGTATCGTTTAGGGCGATAATACTTAATCGTTGGGGACAAAAGCTCTATGAATGGGACAATCCAGCAGGAGGCTGGGATGGAAAGTACCATGGAAACGATGTAAAACAAGGTGTCTATTTTGTCTTGGTAGAGGCAAAAGGTGCCGATGGAAAAGAGTATAAAATAAAAAAGGACGTTAATCTACTAAGAGGATATATCGAAAAAAGTAATAGCTCATCAGGCAGTGGACAATGAAAGCCATGCTAAATGAAAAGCGACAGCATACATGACGAGAAATGAGTAACATTGTAGAAGAAAACAATATCAACGTCTTTGGTGCGAGAGTTCATAACTTAAAAAACATTGACGTTACTATACCACGCAACTCGCTTACCGTTATCACTGGACTCAGTGGTAGCGGCAAATCGTCATTAGCGTTCGACACAATCTTTGCTGAAGGTCAGCGAAGGTATATCGAAACATTCTCTGCCTATGCACGCAACTTCCTTGGCGGGCTGGAAAGACCTGACGTAGATAAGATTACTGGTCTGTCGCCTGTAATAAGCATTGAACAAAAGACGACAAACAAAAACCCTCGCTCGACTGTAGGAACAACAACTGAGATATATGACTATATGCGACTGCTATATGCAAGGGCAGGAAAAGCATATAGTTACAACACAGGAGAGCCTATGGTGAAATATACTGAGGAGAAAATTCTGGAAATGATTTCCGAAGATTACTCAGGAAAAAAGATTTATATACTTGCCCCACTTGTTCGCTCACGTAAGGGTCACTATCGTGAATTATTTGAAGCAATGAGACGCAAAGGTTATCTCACAATGCGTGTGGATGGAGAAATTATGGAGATAACCCGTGGCATGAAGGTTGACAGATATAAGAACCACAACATTGAAGTTGTAATAGATAAGCTGAACCTTCCTGCAACTACAGACAAAGAGAAAGCCGATTTAAATTATTCTGAACGACTGAAGAAGACCGTTCAGATTGCCATGAAGCAAGGTGAAGGTCTTATACTAATATTAGACCACGAGACAGGAGAAGTGAAATATTTCTCAAAGAGGCTGATGTGCCCTACGACAGGCATCAGCTATAACGACCCTGCGCCAAACAACTTCTCTTTCAATTCTCCACAAGGTGCTTGTCCTGTATGTAAAGGTCTTGGAAAGATTAGTGAGATTGACCTTGATAAAGTCATACCCGACAAGAAGCAAAGCATATATAACGGAGCAATCGTTCCACTCGGTAAATACAAGAACCAGCTCATCTTCTGGCAGCTCGAATCAATTCTCAGCAAATATGACTGTGATTTAAAATCACCTGTTGAGGATATTCCAGAAGAAGCCATGACAGAAATCCTGTATGGATGCTTAGAGGATGTAAGGATAGACAAGGACATCGTCCACACATCAAGCGATTATTTTGTTGCATTTGATGGAATCATTAAATATCTGCGCGACGTTCTGGAAAACGATGAGTCAGCCAGTGGCGCGAAATGGGCTGACCAGTTCATGGCTGATTGCGAGTGCCCAGAATGTCATGGGCAACGCCTTAACAAGGAAGCTCTGTCATATAAGATATGGGACAAGAACATTGCCGAACTGTCTGCAATGGACATATCAGAATTGCGTCAATGGTTAGAGCATGTTGAAGAGCATTTAGATAATCAACAAAAGCAGATTGCCTCAGAAATATTAAAGGAAATACGTACTCGAATTGACTTTCTGCTACAGGTTGGGCTCGATTATCTCTCACTCAACAGACAATCAGCGTCACTATCAGGCGGTGAGAGTCAGCGTATAAGACTTGCTACACAAATAGGATCACAGCTCGTAAACGTACTATATATTCTTGATGAGCCAAGCATTGGACTACATCAACGCGACAATGAGAGACTTATAAAGTCGCTCAAGGAACTACGCGATATCGGCAATACGGTGATTGTTGTGGAACATGACCAAGACATGATGCTTGCTGCCGACTATATTGTTGATATTGGGCCCAAAGCAGGAAGAAAGGGAGGTAATGTTGTGTTCCAAGGTACTCCTAATCAAATGCTTAAAGAGCATACTATAACTGCCGACTATCTTAATGGAAATCTGAAGATAGAAACTCCGTCTGTTAGGCGCGAAGGAAATGGTAAGTCAATAATAATACATGGGGCTTCAGGAAACAATCTGAAGCATGTGGATGTCAGTTTCCCATTAGGAAAACTAATTGTAGTTACAGGAGTGAGTGGCAGCGGGAAATCTACACTCATAAACGAAACACTACAGCCAATATTATCAAAACACTTCTATCACTCACAGAAGATGCCGATGCCTTACGACTCGATAGAAGGTATAGAAAATATTGATAAAATAGTTAATGTTGACCAGTCTCCACTTGGGCGTACACCACGCTCAAATCCAGCAACATATACTGGTGTTTTCTCTGATATACGCTCGCTGTTCGTCAACCTACCTGAAGCAAAGATTCGCGGATATAAACCAGGGCGTTTCTCATTCAATGTAAAAGGAGGACGATGTGAAACGTGTGGTGGCAATGGATACAAAACTATAGAGATGAATTTCTTGCCAGACATTCAAGTTCCATGTGAAGATTGTCATGGAAAGAGATATAATCGCGAAACACTTGAGGTAAGGTTTAAAGGCAAGTCTATTGCCGATGTTCTTGACATGACCATTAATCAGGCAGTGGAATTCTTTGAAAACACTCCCGACATTTTACGTAAGATAAAAACTCTACAAGATGTCGGACTCGGATATATAAAACTCGGACAACCATCAACAACGCTCTCAGGAGGAGAAAGCCAGCGTGTCAAACTTGCAACAGAACTGTCAAAGAAAGACACTGGAAAAACGCTATATATACTTGACGAACCAACGACAGGTCTTCACTTCGAAGATATAAACATACTTATGAAGGTGTTACAACGTCTTGTTGACAAGGGTAATACCGTAATTGTCATCGAACATAATCTTGACGTTATAAAAATGGCAGATTATATAATTGACATGGGACCTGAAGGAGGAAGGAATGGAGGATTAGTTCTCACAACGGGAACTCCTGAACATGTTGCAAACAGCGACAAGGGATATACGTCAAAATTCCTAAAAGCGGTTTTAGATAATAATACAAACAACTAACAAACTAAAATACTATTACAATGAAAAAAAACATTATTTCTTTAATTGCATTATTGCCCACCATACTTTGGGCACAGTCATTCGACTTTGACTTGACAAAGCCTCAACCCATTTACAACGACCAAGATGGATTTGGCTACGACATTCTTCCTGCACCTAACAAAAAGGCACCTGCAGAACCATTTTATTTCTCTGTAAAAGTTCCTGATGGCAACTACACAGTAAAAGTTGTGCTCGGAGGAAAGAAAAACAGTAATACAACTGTAAGAGCTGAAGGAAGAAGACTGCTTATTGACAACGTGAATACGAAGAAAGCAAAGGAAACTATTGAATACTCTTTCACCGTCAACAAGCGTTCGCCAATGATTGATAGTAAGACAAAGGTTAAAATCAAAGAACGTGAAAAGACATATCTTGCATGGGATGACAAACTTACACTTGAGTTCAATGGTGATATGCCTGCAGTAAAAAGTATTCATATTGAGAAAGCCGACGTTCCAACAATCTACTTGTGCGGAAACTCAACTGTAGTTGACCAAAACAATGAGCCTTGGGCTTCATGGGGACAGATGATTACACGTTGGTTTGGACCAGAGGTGGCTATCTCTAATCATGCAGAGAGTGGATTGACAGCACGCACTTTCATTGGTTCATACCGTCTTGATAAAATTCTAACTACACTTAAGAAAGGTGACTATGTCTTTGTCGAGTTTGGTCATAATGATGAGAAAGAGCATCGTCCAGGCGACGGAGCATGGTATCATTATCAATATCAATTAAAGATCTTTATCGATCAAGTACGTGCGAAGGGTGCTGAGATAGTCTTCTGTACTCCTACACAGCGTCGTCAGTTCAATGCAGACGGCAAAAGCATCAGAAATACCCATGGCGACTTTCCTGCTGCAATGAAGATGGTTGCAGAGAAAGAGAATGTTCCGCTTATTGATTTGAATAAAATGACAACAGATTTGTACATCGCAGTAGGACCAGAAGACTCTAAGCGCATGCTTGTTCACTATCCGAAAGAGATGTATGGCAGAGAACTTGCTGACAATACTCATTTTAACCCATTTGGAGCATACGAAGTGGCAAAATGCGTTGTTATGGGAATGAAACAACTTAATCTTCCTATTATCAAGTATCTACGCAACGATTGGGTTGACTTCAATCCTTCTGCACCTGATGATTGGAAAACATTTAAATGGGCACCTTCAAGAATTGTAGAGATAGTAAAGCCTGACGGCAACTAAAACGACAAGTCTAGCATATCCATTCTAAATGACCACTACTGTCCGGTTAAATTTCACCAAAGCGAAAGTTGGCGGTCATCTTCCGGATTTTGATTAATAATTGGTTTGTCAAAAAGTTCATTCAGCGGAGTCCTCTCAAAGAGAACTTGGCCGATGACATTAGAGAATATGTAAAGATTTTGTTCGATATGATACATCTTCAGAGCAATAATAAGCAGCAGGTAGTCACAGATGGCAATCCATATCTGTGTGAAGACTGCGTTTTGGGACGTCCCATAGAACGTCTTGATGTGCAGGTGCTGCTTGATCCATTTGAAGAACGTTTCGATAGTCCAGCGCTCTCGGTACAGTTCCGCAATGGTAATTGCTTCAAGGGTGAAGTCATTCGTCAGGAATCGATACACTACGTTCTGCGCAAAGTCCTCATAGACGACCAGACGCAACAAATCAGGGTACTTCTTGGCTGTAAAGAGACCAGTAAGACTGATGGACTCGTCAGAGATGACGCCAGTCTGCCTGTCAACCTCTCTTGCCTCGAATACGGAATATTTCATGTTGTCCTTTGCTCTGGTTACAAAGTAAGCCTTCTGCTGTTGGAAGAGACGGAACAGACGGTCAAAGTCCACATAGCCTTTATCCATCAGATAGTAAGCCCCTGCTTCTACAGGCAAGCTGTCCATAGCCTGAGTATCATGCACATTGCCAGGAGTAAGCATGATGAAGTTGGGTATGTTGTTCTTTACATCAATCAAAGTGTGCATCTTGAAAGCACCTTTGTCATGATGGAACTTCGCCCATGGACAGAGATGCAGACACAGGTTGATGGTACTGCTGTCAAAGGCATACACCATATTGTCAATTCCCAACCGATAGTATTCATCTTTATACAGGACTTTAGCCCTCTCGACAAGTACCATTGCGTAGTCCTGATAGATACGCCAGTCCTTCTTCTCGTTCATGTCGGCGAGAGTGGACTTGGGCATCACCTTCAGACCGGCATGATACAACTTGGAGTTGAAAGCAGTCAACTGAGCCTCTATGCTACGAAGGCTTGCGCTGCTGGTCAGCTGAGCATAACTCATGACAAGGAACTGGTCACGGCAAGTGAATCGTCTTGCATGAAAATCCCCTCTATATCTGTCAATACATTTCCTGAGCTCGTAGTCAGGGATGAGAGACATCAGTTGCGAGAATACAGTATTTCCGGCATTCATATCCTGTGCTATCTTATATATGAGACAGTACAAAGATAAAAAATCAAATCGGAAAATTTTTAAATCGCTGTATCTCATTGAAATTTAAACATTTAATTAACGTTCGGAAAAATTTAACCGGACACTAGTGCTAAATGACAATTGTTTAACAACAAAAACAAACGCTACGAATAGAATCATGAAAAAAATATGGCACACCATAGTACTCTCAGTAGCTTTCTGCCAACTGTCAACTAACCAAGCCTTGTCACAGTCTTGGCCTACTCCTACCGAAGAGAGTAAACCAGGCACACGTTGGTGGTGGTTAGGCTCTGCTGTAGATAAAGAGAACCTAAAGTGGAATCTTAATGAATATGCAAATCATAACATAGGTGCTGTTGAGATTACTCCATTATACGGAGTACAGGGAAATCAGAAGAACAACATTGATTTCCTGTCTGACAAGTGGTTTGAAATGCTACGTTTCACACAGGAACAATGTAAAAAGAACGGCATTGAGATTGATATGGCTACTGGTACAGGTTGGCCATTTGGAGGTCCATGGGTACCACTAAAAGAGAGTGCATGCCGTGTTATATTCGTAGAAAAGACCATTGACAAAGATGGTGTTTGGACTACCGTGAATGGCTACAAGGGATTACAGCCAGATAAAGCAAGTACAGAAGTCATTGACATTTCTCTGTCTGCGAAAGATGCGAAGAATGCTGAACTTGACAAGGTCATGCTCTATGCAGACGGTAAAGCCATAGATGTAACATCATACGTAAAGGACAACAAACTGACTGTTGATAAAAGTAATCCACTTTTTTCCAACATCTCGCCATCAAATTCAATTAAGATAATAGCAGTATATATTAAATATGGTGTGATGAAGGTTAAACGAGCTGCTCCTGGAGGAGAGGGCTTGGTTATCGATCATTTCAACCATAATGCAGTAGCTAATTACCTTCACCACATAGAAGAAGCATTTGAACGTACACATACTCCCTACCCTCATACTTTCTTCAATGATAGCTATGAGGTAAGCGAAGGAAACTGGACACCACTCCTTTTTAAAGAGTTTGAAAACAGACGTGGTTATAAACTTGAGGAACATCTTCCAGAACTAATTAGTCATGACGCTAAGATTCTATCCGACTATCGTGAGACTCTTGGAGATCTTGTCCTCGAAAATTTTACCGAACAATGGACAGCATGGGCTCACGCACATGGAGCTATAACACGCAATCAGGCTCATGGGTCACCAGCAAACCTTATAGACTGTTACGCTGCTGTTGATATACCTGAGATTGAAGGATTCGGGCTCTCAGACTTTGGGATAAAAGGACTACGACAGGATCCTGGCAAGACGAGAAAGAACGACAGCGACTTCTCAATGCTGAAATATGCCCCTTCTGCAGCACATATCACAGGCAAGCCATACACCTCAAGCGAGACCTTCACATGGCTTACTGAGCATTTTCGTACTTCGTTATCACAACTGAAGCCAGACATTGACCTAATGTTCTGTGCTGGCGTAAACCACATGTTTTTTCATGGTACATGTTATTCACCAAAGAATGACACATGGCCAGGTTGGAAATTCTATGCTTCCATAGACATGAGTCCCACAAATTCAATCTGGAGAGACGCTCCATTCTTCATGGAGTATGTTGAGCGCTGCCAGAGTTTTCTACAAATGGGTCAGCCGGATAACGATTTCTTGGTCTATCTGCCTATCAGAGACATGTGGAAACAAAAGACAGGAAAATTGCTTATGCAATTCTCTATCCATGCAATGGGTAAGCTTGCTCCAGACTTTATAAAAACAATCCTTGATATTGATAAAGCAGGCTTTGACTGCGACTATATATCGGAGAAATACATTCTATCAACGACCTATGTCAACGGTATGCTTCAAGCAGAAGCTGGAACTCGCTACAAAGGACTTATTATTCCTGGTAGCGGAGAGATGCCAGAGAATGTAAAACGTCACATAGACGAACTCATTGCAAAGGGTGCTAAGATAATTTATGGCACAGATAAGAAGGATATGGCTAAAGTAGCCAAACCAGAAGAGATGCGCACTAATTGCAGTCTTAAAACCATTCGCCGAAGCAATAATAATGGCTATCACTATTTCATTGCCAACTTATCACCAAATGATGTTCATCAGCGTGTTAAATTAGCTGTACCATATAAATCTGCTTTATGGTTCAATCCTCTCAATGGCAACATATACCAAGCAGATATCAACAGCGATGGCATAGACATATGCTTGCGAAGCGGTGAGTCAATAATACTTCAGACATTCAACGAAAGGATATTTCAGACACAAGATTCAGAGAAGAATGAAACAATTAGCCATAAAGAAATAAAACTGAATGGTCCATGGACGCTATCGTTTGTAGACGAGAAGCCTGAAGTTAATGAATCATTTAAACTGAAGAAGACACAAACATGGGAAACACTAAGTGAAAGAGCTGGTATTACCATGGGTACAGGCGTTTATTCGACTAAGTTCAAGATGACAAAGAAAGACCTCAATAATGGAAAATGGAAGATTGATCTTGGCGATGTTCGCGAAAGTGCCCGTGTCTATATTAACGACAAGTTCATCGGATGCGCTTGGGCTGTACCATTCATCCTCGAAATTAATGATGAATTAAAAGCTGGCGAAAACGCCATACGTATAGAAGTAACCAATCTTCCTGCAAATCGCATAGCCGATCTTGACCGCAAAGGAATAAAATGGCGCAAAATGGAGGAAATCAATGTTGTAGATATAAACTACAAGAAAACTCTGTACGACACCTGGGAGCCAGTACCAAGTGGACTTGCCTCTGAAGTAAGGCTATTTAACGAATAATACTTTTATAAGAAATACTAATTAAAACCACAAAAATGTCAGAATCTCACACACATCACCACCATCATCACCATAAGATGGATGGAGCAAGCAAATTCAAATGGAACAGTCTTAGAGCAATTGAACGAAAAAAGACAATTGCGAAATGGGCTTTCCGAATACTCGCAACCATTGCCATAATAATGGTTTTAGCAGTAATCATGGTATATACGATAGGATAAGCTGTTGATTTTCGCATTATACGGAAATGCAATCAACTAACTTATCTCTATCGTCAAGTACTTTGAACTTTGCTCGCATTTTATTAAGTTCGTCAATGCAGAGTGTCTTTTCCACAAGGCACTCCGCATTGCTTTTTGCGAGTTCATTACCTAAAGGATCAATAATCACACTACCACCGCAATACGAACAATTAGGGTCTTTACCCACCCTATTTGCAGCAATCACATAACATTGGTTTTCTATAGCTCTGGCTTTAGTAAGTACATCCCATGCTTGCTGACGAGAAGTCGGCCAGTTAGCGACATAGATTATTGCATCATAAGCACCTGAAATGCCAAATCTCGACCAAACTGGGAAACGTAAATCATAACATGTAAGCAGAAGGATACGAAATCCATTCCATTCGACGATAGTGTGAGACTGTCCTGCAGAGAAACTACGATGTTCACCTCCATGAGTAAACAAATGACGCTTGTCGTAATACTGTATTGTCTCTGAAGTAATAAAATAGTTACGATTATAGAATTTAGAGTCAGCTGTTTTAACTGCAAGACTACCACAAATGGCACACTTATTATCTCGAGTAAAAGATTTCATCCAGTCCAACGAAACTGAAGTTTGTTCGTTCTCCGCCATCGTCTGTGGAGTTGAAATGAATCCTGTTGACCACATTTCAGGGAGTATATATAAATCGGCTTTGGGATTCTGAGCCACCAATTTCTCGACCTTATTGATATTATCAAGTGGTTTTCCCCACTCAATATCAAACTGAACAATTGCAACTTTCATAATAATCAAAGATAGAATTCACTAGTTAGTCCACTATACCATTCGGATCTCTTGCCTGGATAATCTTCTATAACCTGTTCTGTAAAACTTGTATCTGAAGACGGATGCTTTCTAAATGCCATAAGCACGCGCTTTGGTTGTTTATGAGGTAATGTTTTCACTAAACACTCCCTAATTTTGAAGAAACCAACAACCACCGCTTCAGCATCAATTTTCGACTTGCTCTCCATCGATATAATGATTGAGAATTCTCCATCATCACTAAGAAGTCGCCAAGCATTTCTGAACAACGAACTGAAACTAAGCGTGTCTGTATGCCGCGCTGTATTCCGTTGTTTATCAGGACATTTTAGGGAGGCATCAAAATATGGAGGATTAGATACAATGGAATCAAATTGTCCTATAGTTTCTTCTACACTCTGTAGTCGAACCTCTATTCTATGTTCACTTCCATTATTTCCAATAAAAGGTGAATCTTCAACATTTGCCTTTGCCTGTTTTATTGCTCCCTCGTCAATGTCAATACCTAATACTTTGGCAGATGGATAACGTTGAGCCATCATGAGCGCTATAATGCCTGTCCCTGTGCCTATATCAAGCACATGATTCCCTCCACGCGCCCAAGCGCCTAAGAGAGTACCGTCAGTTCCAACCTTCATCGCACATAATGATTGATGAATAGTAAAACGCTTAAACTGGAAATAATCTTTTGCCATAAAACATTGCAAAGATAATAATTAATTTTATATTTTTTCCAAAATGAGAATAATTTCGTGACTTTGTATTTTTCGATATTACTTTTTGTTATGAAATCAAAAGAAAAAGAGTTTTCTTTTTTATTTCTCTCACTTATTTAGTAACTTTGCACCCAATTATGCATATAGAATTTGAAATGAGTGATAATCAGAATAACAAAGCCTTCTCGATGATAGCTGATATAGAAGGTGATTTCAAGGATTTGGTCGAAATAGACATACCCAATGAGCTACCCATTCTTCCTGTTAGGAACCTGGTGTTGTTCCCTGGTGTTGTCGCACCTATCCTTATTGGTAGAGAGTCAAGTTTGAATCTCATTAAGCGCGCTGAGAAGAAAGGATTGATAATAGGCATAGTATGTCAACGCGACCCTGAGATTGAAATTCCGACAATAGACGATTTATACAAATACGGTGTATATGCCAAGATTATTAAGCAGTTGACCCTACCCAACGGAAATGTAACAGCCATTGTGCAAGGTTTCGGTCGTCTTGAACTTCTTGACATAATATCTACTAACCCATATTTGAAAGGCTCAGTTGTGCAGTCGCCAGAGATTCATCCTGAAAAGAATGATAGAGAATGGATAACTGCTGTTGATGATTTACGCCACATAGCTGACCAATATATAACTGCTGCCGACGATATACCTGACGAGGCAACATTCGCCATTCATAACATTCAAAACAATGAAATGGCGCTGAACTTCGTATGCTCTAATATGCCTTTCACCATTAAGGAAAAGATGAAACTCTTGAGTTGCGATAGCATCAAGGAGCGTCTATTCAGTACGATGAAGGCTATCAACAGAGAGATTAATCTCCAGAACCTGAAAGCAGACATTCGTAATAAAACTCGCGAAGACATAGACGAGCAACAGAAGAACTATTTCCTTCAGCAGCAAATAAAGAATCTTCAGGCAGAGATGGGCAATGAAACAACGCCTGAAAAAGCTGAACTGCTGAAGAAAGCTGCTACCAAGAAATGGTCAAAGGAGATTAACGATGTCTTTATGAAGGAACTCAACAAACTTGACAATGTTCCTTCTCAGTCACCAGACTTCAACGTACAGCTGAACTACCTTCAGACATTCGTATCACTACCATGGAATGAATATACCAAAGACGATCTGAACCTCATGCGTGCCCAAAAGATTCTTGACAAAGAACACTATGGTATGGAGAAGGTGAAAGAACGCATATTGGAATATATTGCAGTACTTTCTCTGCGTGGTGACATGAAGAGTCCTATTCTTTGTCTTTACGGTCCTCCAGGAGTTGGTAAAACATCGCTTGGAAAGTCTATTGCTGAAGCATTGAAGCGTAAATATGTAAGAATGTCGCTTGGCGGACTGCATGACGAAGCTGAGATACGCGGACACCGTCGTACATATATTGGTGCTATGCCTGGACGTATAATTAAAAACATACAAAAGGCAGGCTCAAGCAACCCTGTTTTTATTCTTGATGAGATTGACAAGGTGACCCAGAATACTGTAAATGGTGATCCTGCTTCTGCCCTGCTCGAAGTTCTTGACCCTGAGCAAAACACAGCTTTCCACGACAACTATCTTGACGTGGACTATGACCTGTCAAAAGTACTCTTCATTGCCACAGCTAACAACATTGGCTCTATACCTCGTCCATTACTCGACAGAATGGAAATTATTGAGGTAAGTGGTTATATCACTGAAGAGAAAATCGAGATAGCCAAACGTCATCTCATACCAAGAGAGATGGAGAACACAGGACTTAACTTGCAAAAGCCAAAGCCAACGTTCAACAAATCGGCAATAGAGCAAATTATCGAGCATTACACACGCGAAAGCGGTGTTCGCCAGCTTGAAAAGCAGATAAACAAAGCACTCCGCAAATTGGCATTCAACCAAAAGATGAACCTTCTTGAGGATGTCAAAGACCCGATGAAGATAACAGAAGACAAGCTTGCAGGCCTTTTGGGAAATCCTCCATTCAATCGTGACATCTATCAAGGCAACAAATATGCAGGTGTTGTTACTGGATTAGCTTGGACTAGCGTTGGTGGCGAAATACTATTTATAGAAACATCACTAAGTAAAGGTAAAGGTTCTAAGCTGACACTTACAGGCAATCTTGGTGATGTTATGAAAGAAAGTGCAGTTCTGGCCTTGGAATACGTAAAGGCACATGCTGACCATCTTAACATCGATTACAGGATATTTGACAACTACAATATCCACATACATGTTCCTGAGGGTGCCACCCCTAAAGACGGTCCTTCAGCAGGTATAACCATAGCCACAAGCATTGCCTCTGCACTTACACAACGCAAAGTGAGGAAGAACACCGCCATGACAGGTGAGATAACCCTTCGCGGAAAAGTACTTCCTGTTGGAGGTATTAAGGAAAAAATACTTGCTGCTAAACGTGCAGGCATTACAGATATTATAATGTGTAATGAAAACGAAAAGGACATAAACGACATTCCTGAGATTTACCTTAAAGGAGTTTCGTTCCACTACGTGGAGAATGTTCAGGATGTGTGGGATTTTGCCCTTACAGATGAATTCGTAGAGAATCGCATGAACTTTGAAATTGAAGAAAAAGAGCCAACGAAATGACATTTGAACTCCAACATACAGACTCAGCCAGCGATGCGCGTACTGGTATTATAACAACTGACCACGGACAAATAAAGACTCCAATCTTTATGCCTGTGGGCACGTGTGGTAGTGTGAAAGGAGTTCACTTCGAGGAATTACGACAACAAGTGAAAGCCCAGATTATACTTGGTAACACCTATCATTTGTACCTTCGCCCTGGACTTGACACGATAAAGAAAGCTGGTGGTCTTCACCGTTTCAATACATGGGACCGTCCGATACTAACTGACTCAGGCGGTTTTCAGGTCTTTTCACTTACGGGAATACGTAAACTCCGCGAGGAAGGATGTGAGTTTCGAAGCCACATTGATGGTTCTAAGCACATTTTCACACCTGAGAACGTAATGGATACTGAACGAATAATCGGTGCTGACATAATGATGGCATTCGATGAATGTCCTCCTGGTCAGAGTGATTATCAGTATGCAAAGGACTCTCTCGCGCTGACTCAACGCTGGCTTGATCGCTGTATAAAACGCTTCAACGAGACAGAGCCACTTTATGGACACCATCAGGCTCTCTTCCCTATCGTTCAGGGATGCACATATAAAGATTTGCGTCGTGAAGCTGCAAAATTTGTTGCTGACAAAGGTGCTGAAGGAAATGCCATTGGTGGTCTTGCTGTTGGTGAACCTACAGAAGTTATGTATGAAATGATTGAGGTAGTGAACGAGATTCTTCCAAAGGATCGTCCCCGTTACCTCATGGGTGTCGGAACGCCTCAAAACATTCTCGAAGCCATTGAGAGAGGTGTTGATATGTTCGATTGCGTTATGCCTACAAGAAATGGACGCAATGCCATGCTATTCACTTATCATGGAACTATGAACATGCGTAACAAGAAGTGGGAACAAGACTTCTCTCCTATCGATCCAGAAGGTTGCGACATTGACCGTCTGCACACTAAGGCATATCTTCATCATTTGTTCAAAGCCCAGGAACTTCTTGCTTTGCAGATAGCATCCATTCATAATCTGGCATTCTATCTGCGACTTGTAAGTGATGCGCGTGAACATATTGAAAATGGCGACTTCGTCGTATGGAAGAAAAAGGTGATAGAAGACCTCGAACGAAGACTTTAATTGTCAGAAAATAGCAATAGAGAGTAACAGAAAGATGCTACAATGAAAGAAATAGCGCAAAGGATATTATCAATAATAAAAGGTGTTAAGTGGAATGATGCCAATTTCCTTAAACACATAAAGCTTCTTGATTGGTATATCATCAAGAAGTTTATTGGCACATATTTCTATGCCATTGCCCTTATTATATCAATATCCATCGTTTTCGATTTCAATGAGCACATGTCAAAGTTTGCCACTAACCATGCACCTTGGCAGGCAATCGTGTTTGACTATTATGCAAACTTTATACCCTATTTCGCAAATCTATTCTCTCCCCTGTTTGTATTTATTGCTGTAATCTTCTTTACTTCGAAACTTGCAGGCAACTCCGAAATAATTGCTATGCTCGCATGCGGTACCAGTTTTCGAAGATTGATACGTCCATACATGATATCAGCAGCAATTATTGCGTTATTAAACTACTACTTGGGAGCTTATGTTATACCTCATGGAAACATAATACGTCAGAACTTTGAAGTGCTCTATAAAAACAACACAAAGAATACTACTGCTCAGAATGTTCAGCTTCAAGTAGCACCAGGAGTAATTGCCTACATACAGACTTATGACAACATAACCAAACGAGGTTATGGATTCTCACTCGACAAGTTTGAAGACAAGAAGCTGATAAGCCACATGACAGCTAGTACTATTCAGTACGACACAATAGCTGAGGAACACAACCATTGGCGTGCGATAAACTATAAGATACGCACTTTAAAGGGATTGCGTGAGCATATTGAGTCTGGCTATGATTTGGATACACTTATAATGATGGAACCAATGGACCTTGTATTCTCCAAAGGCCAGCAGGAAACATTCACATCACCAGAACTATTGCGTTACATATCCAAGCAGAAGGACCGTGGCTCATCCAATGTGGTACAATATGAGGTTGAATATCATAAGCGTATAGCTACTTCGTTTGCATCATTTATTCTTACTATAATCGGAGCATCGCTGTCTTCAAGAAAGCGCAAAGGAGGCATGGGAGTATATTTAGGAATAGGACTTGCACTTTCATTCACTTATATTCTTCTACAGACCGTTAGTGCCACTTTTGCAATAAATGCAGGAACTCCATCAATGCTGGCAGCATGGATACCAAACATACTCTATGCTTTCATCGCTTATTTCTGTTATAGGCAAGCACCAAATTAATTATCGATTGACTATCAAATGACGTTTGAAGAAACATATTTAAATGACAACATTCTCGATGCACTCTATGATATGCATTTCGAGGACATGACACCTATTCAGGAAAAATGTATACCAGAGATTCTTGATGGTCAGGATGTTTTAGGCATAGCGCAGACAGGCACGGGAAAGACAGCAGCTTATCTTTTACCCATACTATCATTGCTCGACGATGGCGGATTTCCTGAAGATGCAATAAACTGTGTGATAATGTCTCCTACTCGTGAGCTTGCACAGCAGATTGACCATGCGATGGAAGGATTCAGCTATTATCTTGACAATGTCTCATCCATTGCTGTTTATGGTGGTAATGATGGGTCTCGCTTTGATCAAGAGCTGAAAAGCCTGCGTCGCGGTGCGCCAGTAGTTATCGCTACCCCTGGACGCCTGCTCAGCCACATGAAGGTGGGAAATCTGGACCTCTCACGCACATCTTTCTTCGTACTTGATGAAGCCGACCGCATGCTTGACATGGGATTTTCTGATGACATAATGCAGATAAACAAACTGCTTCCAAAGGAATGTCAGAAAATTATGTTCTCTGCCACTATGCCTGCAAAGATACGTGAATTGGCAATAACACTACTACATGATCCAGTAGAAGTAAAGATTGCCGTCAGCCGTCCTGCAGAAAAGATTCACCAATCAGCCTACGTCTGCTATGACCCTCAAAAGATTGGTATCATACAGCACCTGTTCAGCAACGGAGACTTAAAAAGAGTCATCATTTTCTGTGGCAAGAAAGAACGAGTAAAGGAGATTACTCGAGAACTAAAGCGAAAAAACATAAACTGTGCAGCCATGCACTCTGACCTTAGTCAGGCGGAACGCGATACAGTTATGTATGATTTCAAAGGTGGCCGTACTGATGTCTTGGTGGCAACAGACATCGTGGCACGCGGTATAGACATCGATGACATTCGTTTGGTAATCAACTATGATGTTCCACACGACTCTGAAGATTACGTACACCGAATTGGTCGTACGGCACGCGCTGATCGCGATGGTGAGGCCATCACGTTCATTAACGAGAAAGACATAAGCCGCTTCATGCAGATAGAGCATTTCCTACAAAAGGACATTGAAAAGAATCCTCTTCCTAAAGGTCTCGGCGATGGTCCAGAGTATATTGGACGCAGCGGAAGAAAGCCTGGTAATGGTGGAAGAAGACACTCTCACAGGTCTTTTAGCAAAAAAAATGGTAAAAGTAAGCAAAAAAATAGTAGAAGTTCAAAATAAATACGTACATTTGCAACAGTATTTATAAGAACTTATTTCTAAAACAAACAAAATCATGTTGAAACCACTAAACAAACACTTCGCTCCTAAGAGCGTGATGCCCGAAAAAGTCATCCAGTTTGGCGAGGGCAACTTCCTTCGTGCATTTGTAGATTGGATTATCTGGAACATGGACCAGAAGACAAATTTCAATGGTTCAGTTGTAGTTGTTCAGCCACTTAACGGAGGTATGGTTGATTGGCTCAATGGTCAGGACTGTCTCTACCACGTTAACCTGCAGGGACGCGAAAATGGTAAGCCTGTAAACACTCTTGAGCGCATCGACGTTATCAGCCGCTGTCTCAACCCTTACGCACAGTTTGATGCTTATCTCGCACTTGCTGAGCAGCCTGAGATTCGTTTTGTAATATCTAATACTACTGAGGCTGGTATCGCTTTCGATCCTAATTGCAAACTCGAGGATAAGCCTGCATCAAGCTACCCAGGCAAGCTCGTACAGCTGCTCTATCATCGTTATCAGGCTTTCAATGGCGACCCAACTAAGGGACTTATCATATTCCCATGTGAGCTGATTTTCCTCAATGGTCACGTATTGAAGGACTGCATCCGCAAGTATATTGACCTGTGGCAGTTGCCCGATGGCTTCCGTCAGTGGTTCGAGGAATCTTGTGGCGTTTATGCAACACTCGTTGACCGCATCGTTCCAGGTTTCCCACGCAAGGAGATTGCACAGATTCAGGAAAAGATTGGCTATCGCGACAATCTCGTTGTTCAAGCCGAGAACTTCCATCTTTGGGTTATCGAAGCTCCAAAGGAGGTTGCACAGGAGTTCCCAGCAGACAAGGCAGGACTGCATGTTCTGTTCGTTCCATCAGAGGAGCCTTACCACAAGCGCAAGGTTACCCTGCTCAATGGTCCTCACACCGTTCTTTCTCCTGTTGCATTCCTTAGCGGAGTAAATATCGTTCGCGATGCATGCAACCACGAGGTTATTGGTAAATACATACACAAAGTTCAGTTTGATGAGCTCATGCAAACCCTCGACCTCCCAATGGAGGAGCTTGAGAAGTTTGCAGGTGACGTTCTTGAGCGTTTCGACAACCCATTTGTTGATCATCAGGTAACAAGCATCATGCTTAACTCGTTCCCCAAGTTTCAGGCTCGCGACCTTCCAGGCGTAAAGACATTCCTAGAGCGCAGAGGCGAACTGCCAAAGGGACTCGTATTCGGTCTTGCTGCTATCATTACCTACTACAAGGGTGGCAAGCGTGAGGATGGCGTAGAGATTACTCCAAACGACGATCCAAAGATTATCGAACTGCTTCAACAGCTTTGGGCTACTGGTGACACTCAGAAGGTTGCAGACGGTGTTCTTGCTGCAGAGTTCATCTGGCATGAGAACCTCAACAATGTTGAAGGTCTGAATGCTATGGTTAAGCAGTTCCTTGACCTCATCCAGCAGAAGGGTATGCTCGAGGCTGTTAAGACTATTCTCTAAAAGCATTGAGTATCTTTCAATAAAGATTTAATCGTGACCTCACATGAGTATTCTGTCATGTGAGGTCATTTTATCACTATCATAGCGCAACATTATTCATGACAATTCACATCTTCAATCCAGAACACGATCTTGCTCTTGCATCAAACCTAAGAAACTTCACATCACCACATGCAGGTCGTCAGCTACGTCACGATCTCAGCTGGTTGCCTGCTCTATGGGCAAGCGAGGGAGACAAGGTTCTCGTAGATGACTGCGAAAACGCTATGAATGGTTATCGGATATTGTTACGTGAAGTGAACCGCCTAAACGCTAAAAGCGTTCTTACCAAACACTCAGAGCGTTCTAACCAAACGCTCAGAGCAAATGAATCAATCTTTGTTGCAAAGCCATACGACTTTAATGATACTACTTCTATATCACCATGGGGATGGAACCAAGCCTTACGTTTCCAATTGAAAAACGCTGGTGCTCCCCTATCTGTTTTACCAACAGAAGAAGCAATAGATATAATTAGGAATCTATCACACAGGAGGAGCTCAAGCATTTTGCTAAACAGCATTCACGAAAGTATTAAGGACAAAAGCATTATAGGTAAATCAACGGAATGCTATTCAATAGATGAAATCACTTCACTATTAAAAGAGCACAAGTCAATTGTAATAAAGGCTCCTTGGTCATCCAGCGGACGAGGAGTAAGGTTCATTGACAACGAGATTAATGCATCTACTGAAGGATGGCTTAGAAACACTCTTCAAAGACAGGGAAGCGTAATGGTTGAGCCACACTATTCAAGAATAAAAGACTTCGCTATGGAGTTCACAGCTAATGCCGACAAGACTATCAGTTATTGCGGTCTGTCACTATTCGACACAACGAATGGAGCATATACAGGCAACCTTCTTGCCACAGAAAGCCAAAAAGAAGTAATAATTAGCAGATTTATTTCTCCATCGTTACTTGCCGATATCCGCAACGCCATTTGTTTGAAAATGGAAAGCATTATCGATGGGCATTATGTTGGACCATTTGGCATTGACATGATGATTATTGGTAATTCAGAAGCCGATTGTGAGCAAAAACATTTTTATGTAAATCCCTGCATAGAGATTAATCTTCGAAGGACAATGGGACATGTTGCATTAGCACTAACAAAAGCCATTAATCCTTTGAACGACAATGATTTCACACGAATCATGCGGATAACATTCGAAGACAATCAATACAAATTAAAGATTCAAAGATAACAATTTAGCTTATATACTTTTTACAACAGTCAATCCTTAGCGAAGGAGTTACATAGCAACAAAGTATATAATTTAGACTTTTTTAAAGTAAAAGCACGCAAATTTACGCAAAAAAAGTAGTAATTTTGTGCGGTTTATGAAGACAACAGACAAAAAGGAAGGTGTGCGCCAAGCTGTAGAGCGCATACTTACTAATTATCTTGAGATTAACAATCATCGCAAAACGCCTGAACGTTACGCGATATTAAAGGGCGTCTACAGCATGAATGGGCACTTTACGCTCGACGAATTGGGCGAAAAGATGAGCGAAGTATACAAGTTCCCTGTATCAAGGGCAACTCTGTATAACACTCTTAACCTGTTCATGGAGATTCGTCTCGTAATAAGACATCGTTTTCAAGGCGCTACAAAATATGAAGCATGCTACGAAGACGAAAGCCATTGTCACCAAATATGCACCATGTGTGGCAAAGTGACTGAAGTTAAAGCCCCAGAAATAGCCGATGCAATAGACCAGTTGCGCCTTAAGCGATTCCGCAAAGACGGTTTCTCACTGTATATCTACGGAATCTGTTCTAATTGTCAGTCGGCAATAACTCGTAAAAAGAAGAACAATTTATATAAACACAAAGACAATGAATAAAGGTAAGGTTGACGTTCTGCTGGGACTCCAGTGGGGCGATGAAGGTAAAGGAAAGGTAGTTGACGTGCTCACTCCACGCTACGACGTAGTAGCACGTTTTCAGGGAGGACCTAACGCTGGCCACACTCTTGAGTTTGAAGGTCAGAAATACGTACTTCGTTCCATTCCATCAGGAATATTTCAGGGCGAAAAGACCAACATCATCGGCAATGGTGTAGTACTCGCTCCAGATTTGTTCATGGAAGAGGCAAAAGCCCTTGAGCAGAGTGGTCATGAGCTAAAGTCAAGACTGCACATCTCCAAGAAAGCCCATCTCATCATGCCAACCCACCGCGTACTTGATGCTGTCTATGAACTGCAGAAAGGCAAGAATAAAGTAGGCACAACAGGAAAAGGCATTGGCCCAACATATACTGACAAAGTGAGCCGTGTAGGTCTTCGTGTAGGCGATATCCTTGAGAACTTCGAAGAGAAATACAACAAGGCCAAAGCGCGTCACGAGTCTATCATTAAATCTGTTTTGTCAACTCTTCCTGCAGAAGAGGCAAACAGTTTTGTATATGATATTACTGAGGTTGAGAAGAAATGGCTTGAAGGTGTTGAATACCTCCGTCAGTTCCCCATCGTCGATTCAGAGCATGAGATTAACAACCTGCTCCGTTCAGGCAAGAGCATTCTTTGTGAAGGCGCTCAGGGTACTATGCTCGATATTGATTTCGGCTCTTACCCCTTCGTTACATCATCCAACACCATCTGTGCAGGTGCATGCACAGGCTTGGGCATTGGTCCTAATAAAATAGGTGATGTCTATGGCATCATGAAAGCCTATTGCACTCGTGTTGGCGCAGGCCCATTCCCTACAGAACTCTTCGATGAGACAGGCAAGAAGATTCGCGACCTTGGTCACGAGTATGGCGCTGTCACAGGACGTGAGCGCCGCTGTGGATGGATAGACCTTGTAGCTCTGAAATACTCCATCATGGTTAATGGTGTGACAAAGCTCATAATGATGAAGAGCGACGTTCTCGATGGTTTCGACACTATCAAGGCTTGCGTGGCTTACAAGCAGAACGGCAACGAGATTGACTATTTCCCATACAATATTGAAGACAACATTGAGCCGGTTTACAAAGAGCTCCCAGGATGGAAGCAGGACATGACAAAGCTTACTAGCGAAGATCAGTTCCCAAAAGCATTCAAGGACTATGTTGACTTCCTCGAGAAAGAACTTGAAACACCAATTGCAATTATCAGTATAGGTCCAGACCGCGACCAGACAATAGAAAGAAATGGCAAATAAACCAAGCATTCCAAAGGGAACACGCGACTTCGGTCCCATAGAGATGGCGAAGCGCAACTACATATTCAACACTATACGCTCAGTTTATGAGCTTTATGGATTCCAGCAGATAGAGACACCTGCTCAGGAGACCCTGCAGACCCTCATGGGTAAATATGGTGAAGAGGGTGACAAGCTTCTCTTCAAGATTCTCAACAGCGGTGACTATCTTTCAAAAGTTTCTGACGAGGAGTTCAGCGAGCGCAATTCGTTACGCCTTGCCGCAAAGCTCTGCGAGAAAGGTTTGCGTTATGATCTGACTGTTCCTTTCGCACGCTATGTCGTTATGCATCGCGACGAGCTTCAACTACCTTTCAAGCGCTATCAGGTTCAGCCAGTATGGCGTGCAGACCGTCCTCAGAAAGGTCGCTATCGCGAATTCTATCAGTTCGACGGCGACGTTGTTGGCAGCGACTCATTAATTAATGAGGTTGAACTGATGCAGATTGTTGATACTGTATTCACCCGTTTTGGTGTTAGAGTTCAGATTCACATCAACAACCGCAAGATTCTCACAGGTATTGCAGAGGTAATTGGTGCTGCAGACAAGATTGTTGACATTACTGTTGCAATAGACAAACTGGACAAGATAGGCATTGACAACGTGAATGCTGAACTGAGAGAAGATGGTCTCAGCGAAGAGCAAATAGCAAAGTTACAACCAATCATCTTGCTGGAAGGCACAAACGAAGAAAAGCTTAACACCATAGCCGAAGTGCTTAAAGACAGCGAGACGGGACTAAAAGGCGTAGAGGAAACACGCTATATTCTTAGCATGCTCGGTTCTGCTAATTGCGGTGCAACTGATTCTGTTCCAGCACTTAACAACGAGTTGGTACTCGACCTGACCCTTGCCCGTGGTCTTAGCTATTACACAGGAGCCATCTTCGAGGTAAAGGCATTGGACACACCAATGGGAAGCATCTCTGGAGGCGGACGCTATGACAACCTCACAGGAATCTTCGGTATGCCAGGCTTGTCTGGTGTAGGTATATCTTTCGGCGTTGACCGTATTTACGACGTACTCAACGCCCTCGACCTCTATCCTAAAGATTCTCTCCAGACCTCACAGATTCTCTTCATCAACTTTGGTGAGAAAGAGACTGCATATTGCATGCCTATCGTTGCAAAAGTTCGTGCAGCAGGCATACGCGCTGAGTTGTATCCCGACGCAGCAAAGATGAAGAAGCAGATGTCATACGCTAACGCCAAACAGATTCCATTTGTTGCATTGGCAGGTGACAACGAGATTGCCGAGAATAAGATAACTCTCAAGAACATGGCAACTGGAGAGCAACAGCTTGTAACTTCAGAAGAACTTATAGACAAATTAAAATGAAGAAAATTGCTTTTGCGCTACTCATACTGCTAATGTTGACTGCCGCTGATAAAGAGCGTACTACTACCATCTTTATGATTGGCGACTCAACGATGGCAAACAAAGACATCTCCAAAGGAAAGAAGGAACGCGGATGGGGAATGGCTTTACAATGTTTCTTTGATGATAATATTGTAATTGACAATCATGCCGTCAACGGACGTTCCAGCCTGTCGTTCATCAACGAAGGGCGCTGGGATGCTGTCTTAAAGAAGATGAAACCAGGCGATTATGTCATAATACAGTTCGGCCATAACGATGAGAAGCCGAAGGCAGACCGTCACACCGATCCTGGTTCTACATTCGATTATAACCTTGCGAAGTTTGTACGAGAGACACGCGAACATGGTGGAACACCAATTCTCATGAACTGTGTAGTGCGTCGCAACTTTGCAAAGGTAGCGCCTAAAAACGATGATGACGAAGCCCTTCGCAATCAGACCTTTGCCGATGCGCCAAAGCTTGTTGAAAGCGACTCACTTGTTGACACTCACGGACTATACCGCGTGGCACCACGCGATGTGGCAAAACGCATGAACGTGCATTTCGTTGATGCAAACAAGATAACTCACGATCTTGAGCAAGGGCTTGGCAAAGAAGCATCAAAGAAGTTGCACATGTGGTTCCTTCCTGGTGAAGAGCCAAGCGTGCCAGCAGGAAAGCAGGACAACACACATTATAATATATATGGTGCACACGTTGTCGCTGGATTACTGGCTGATGCATTGTGCGAGGAAATTCCCATCCTTAAGAAATATCGTACTGACGCAGACATGACTGTTGATAGTCACGGACGTGGAGAATACATGAAGCTGAGTGATGCTGTGGAAGAGGCTCTCAAAGACCCTAAGAAAGCAACTACGATTCAGATTCTTGGAGGCACTTGGGAGAAACCGAAGTTACCTAAGAAACACCACATAAGTTTCATCATGCGTGAAGGAGCTGAATGGAAATAGAAAATCGTTGATAATAATTTACTGGACAACATATAGATAAACATAAAACCCACCCTTGAAAAAAAATGGAAGAAAAGGTCAATGAAGTAATACTTCGAAATGTAGCTTTACTCTCTAAACAAGAGACTGCAGAAGAAGCAATGATGCCTGCCGGAGCGGCTCCTCTTCCCTCAGTTGAAGAGGTTCGCCGTATTGTAAGCTTGATTAAGAGCATCATCTTCACCGACTATTTCTACAAGCGACAGCCGGAGCAGCAAATAAAGTCATATTATATAGGTGTCAACATGGAAGAACTCTACGAGCTTCTATGCCGACAGATAGCACGCGGACTTCAGTTCTGCGACGACTGTTCAGACAATGATGTCATTGCTTGTTCAAAGGACATCGCCCTGAAGTTCATAGACCAACTGCCTGAAATAAAACGCTTGCTCTATACCGATGTGGAGGCGATGTTTGTCAATGACCCTGCTGCCACTAACTATGGAGAAGTAATCTATTGCTATCCCGTTGTCAACACCATGACCCACTATCGAGTGGCCCACGCCCTACACAAGATGCAGGTGCCTGTCATCCCAAGAATCATTACTGAACAGGCGCACTCTAAGACAGGTATTGACATACATCCTGGAGCAACGATAGGCGAATACTTTGCCATTGACCACGGCACAGGTGTCGTCATAGGAGAGACATGTATAATTGGCAACCATGTTACTCTGTATCAAGGTGTTACGCTTGGTGCTAAGAGCTTCAAATATGATGCAAATGGAAACATGCTAAACGTTCCTCGCCATCCTATTATTGAGGATAATGTAACCATCTATTCCAATGCATCAATATTGGGTCGCATAACTATAGGTCACCACTCTATCGTTGGCGGTAACATCTGGGTAACAAATGACATTCCACCCTACTCTCGCATTCAGCAGAGTAAAGCCATCGACCTCTCATTCCAAGGAGGACTGGGTATTTAACATTATAGTTTGAACAAAGAAAAAACATAAAATAATTAATTCATATGCTTACACTTAAACTCATAACAGAGGAAACCGACCGCGTCATTCGTGGTCTTGAGAAGAAACATTTCAAAGGAGCTAAAGAAGCTATCGAGCAGGTCTTGGCAGTTGACAAGAAGCGTCGTGAGTCTCAGCAGGAACTGGACAAGAACTTGGCTGATGCAAAGAAGATGGCAGCCCAGATTGGTAGCCTCATGAAGGAAGGCAAAAAAGCTGAAGCCGAAGCCATCAAGAATCAGGTATCGGCAATGAAGGAGACCAACAAGCAGTTAGAAACCACTATGAGCGAGGCTCAGGAAGAGATGACCCGCCTGCTTTGCCAGATACCAAACATCCCCTACGACGAGGTGCCAGAGGGAGCTGCAGCTGAGGACAACCGTGTTGTAAAGAGCAACCTGAAAGAGTGCACAGCCAATGATACTGTTGGCAACTGGGACGTTAATCCTAAGCTGGGCATCGACAATCCCCTGCCCCATTGGGAACTGGCAAAGAAATACAATCTCATTGACTTCGACCTCGGAGTAAAGATTACCGGTGCAGGCTTCCCTGTTTATATTGGTAAGGGTGCTCGTCTTCAGCGTGCCCTCATCAACTTCTTCCTTGACGAGGCTCGTGCATCAGGCTATACCGAGATTATGCCACCGACAGTAGTTAATGCTGCTTCTGGTTACGGTACTGGTCAGCTGCCTGACAAGGAAGGCCAGATGTATCATTGCGAGGTTGATGATTTCTATCTCATTCCAACAGCCGAGGTTCCTGTAACCAACATCTATCGCGACGTTATTCTTGACGAGAAGGACCTCCCAATAAAGAATTGCGCTTATACAGAGTGTTTCCGTCGTGAGGCAGGCTCTTATGGTAAGGATGTTCGTGGTTTGAACCGTCTGCACGAGTTCTCAAAGATTGAGATTGTACGCATCGACAAGCCCGAGCACTCAAAGGAGAGCCACAAGGAGATGCTGGCCCATGTTGAGGGACTGCTTAAGAAGTTGGAGCTTCCCTATCGCATTCTTCTTCTCTGCGGTGGCGACCAGTCATTCACTTCAAGCATCTGCTATGACTTCGAGGTTTATTCTGAAGCACAGGGTCGTTGGCTCGAGGTATCAAGCGTTTCAAACTTCGACACCTATCAGGCAAATCGTCTGAAGTGCCGCTATCGTAACGCTGAGACAAAGAAGACAGAACTCTGCCACACGTTGAATGGTTCTGCTCTTGCCCTGCCTCGCATCGTTGCAGCTCTTCTTGAGAACAACCAGACAGCTGAAGGCATTCGCATTCCAAAGGCTCTCGTACCTTACACAGGATTTGAGCTGATAGACTAATCAAGTTCAAAAACAACAACTTAATATCTAAAAAGGGAAGTTTATACAAAAAAACTTCCCTTTTTATTTGTTTCTATTGCTTATTTTCATACATTTGCAAAAATATTCAATTTATTAACTCTTTAATTTGACTTACCATTATGAAACACTTTAAATTTCTTTCATTGATGCTCATGGTAGCAGTTGCTATGTTTGCATTTATCGCTTGTGGCGATGACGATAAAGACGACAATGGAGGTAAGAACACTAATCCCTCTGAACAGCAAGTCAATCCCAGCGATGTTATAGGTTCATGGACAGCCTTTGCTTTCACGCCTGAAGGCAAAAGCAGAATTGTGCTTGACCGTAGTAATGAATCTCATTGGGAGTATTGCTTGAGATTCGTTCTTACAGCCAACGAGATTACTCAGTATGCCATCAATTACAAGGGTAGTGAGGGCTATCGCGGTCGTGAGGAGAAAACTCTAATCGGCAAATACCGCATTGAAGGAAACACCTTCATCATCTATGATTTCTACGAAGGCTACAATAATGTGAAGGAATACGAGGAAAGCGGTAGCGGCAACAAGTCAACTAAGCCACGCCAAGCTACAATCAGCCTCTCAAACTCTATCTTCACCGTCACCGTGGAAGGCTATGGCACTTATGAGTTGAAGAAGAATGAAGAAGTCAGCATTCTTGGCACTTGGGGTACGACACGCATCGTTGGAAGTGCTAAAGACCCAAATACGCAGCAAGATGTTGAAAACTGGGATAACTATCCTTCAATTAACGATGCTAAGAACGGTAAGGAGAGCCTGAAATACATGGAGTTCACCTTTGATAAAAAATTCTTTAAGTTGCAGGAGTTTAACAAGGAAACACGTGAATTTACGAATATCATGGAGGGAACTTGGCAGCAGAACGGAAATACGTTGTCAGTTGACTTTGGCAACGACAAGAAGAAAACTGTTGAATTAGTATCGCTGACAAAAGACCAACTTGTCATCCATACGAACTACATCGACTACGATTTCAAAGTTAAGGGATCAAAGGAAAAGATTACCGTTATCTACGACGAGACGCTTTATTTCTCTCGCAAATAACGCCCTTCCTTATTCCTCTTATATATAGATGCAGGCAAACTGATTTGCTTGCATCTATTTTTGTTAGAAAACTATGGCTAATTAAAAACAATTTGCTAACTTTGCACCCTAAATAGAAACAAATTGAAATTTTCAAGCAAAGATTATGAACAAAATCGTCAGAAAAGAGCAATTTTCAGAGAAAGTCTTTCTTTTTGAGATTGAAGCTCCGCTTATTGCCAATAGCAGGAAAGCAGGAAACTTTGTCATCGTACGTGTAGGACAGAACGGTGAGCGCATGCCGCTTACCATTGCTGGTGCCGATATTGAGAAGGGAACCATTACCCTCGTTGTACAGCAGGTCGGTCTCTCTTCAAAGAAGCTGTGCATGCTTAACGTTGGCGATTATGTCACCGACGTTGTAGGCCCACTGGGCAATCCCACAAAGATTGAGAAGTTCGGCACAGTGGTGTGTGCTGGTGGCGGTCTTGGCGTTGCTCCCATGCTTCCCATCATCCAGGCATTGAAAGCAGCCGGCAACCGTGTTCTTTCAGTAATGGCAGGTCGCAGCAAAGACCTTATCATTCTTGAAGACAAGGTTCGCGAGAGCTCTGACGAAGTCATCATCATGACCGACGATGGTTCTTATGGTGAGAAAGGTGTTGTAACGGTAGGTATTGAGAAATTTGTCGAGCAGGAGCATGTCGATAAGGTGTTTGCCATCGGTCCTCCAATAATGATGAAGTTCTCTAACCTCACCGCTCAGAAGCACAACATTCCATGCGAGGTCAGCCTTAACACCATCATGGTTGACGGTACCGGCATGTGCGGTGCCTGTCGTCTCACCATCGGAGGCAAGACAAAGTTCGTCTGCATCGATGGTCCTGAGTTCGACGGTGCTCTGGTCGATTGGGACGAGATGTTCAAGCGCATGGGCACATTCAAGCGCGAGGAACAGGAAGAGCTGGCTCACTTTGAGGAGCACTTAACCTCTTCCGACCTCCCCAAAGGGGAGGAGTGCCATGCGGAATCCGGAAGCGACAGCCCCTCCTCTCCTTTGGAGAGGTCGGGTGAGGTATCGGAGTCTCTCACCGACCGTAATGCCGATTGGCGCAAGGCTCTCCAGCAGTCAATGAAGCCAAAGGAGCGTACTCAGATAGAGCGTGTCGTCATGCCAGAGCTCGACCCTGTTTATCGTGCCACTACCCGCACAGAAGAGGTAAACATCGGTCTTACAAAAGAAATGGCCATGACCGAGGCCAAGCGCTGTCTTGACTGCGCTAAGCCATCGTGTGTAGAGGGCTGTCCTGTTAACATCAACATACCTTCATTTATTAAGAACATTGAGCGTGGTGAGTTCCTCGCTGCTGCCAAGGTTCTTAAGCAGACCTCTGCCCTACCCGCTGTCTGCGGTCGTGTATGTCCACAGGAGAAGCAATGCGAGAGCAAGTGCATACATCTGAAGATGAACTCAAAGCCCGTAGCCATTGGCTATCTGGAGCGTTTCGCTGCCGACTACGAGCGCGAGAGCGGCAACATTTCACTCCCTGAGATAGCACCTTCTAACGGCATTAAGATTGCTGTCGTTGGTTCAGGTCCTGCAGGTCTGTCGTTTGCCGGCGATATGGTTAAGAAGGGTTATGATGTCTATGTCTTCGAGGCTCTCCATGAAATTGGCGGCGTGCTGAAATATGGTATCCCTGAGTTCCGTCTGCCTAACAAGATTGTTGACGTTGAGATTCAGAACCTTGCGAAGATGGGAGTACACTTCCAGACTGACGTAATCGTTGGTAAAACCATCACCGTCGAACAGCTTGAGAAACAAGGTTTTAAGGGCATCTTTGTTGGCTCTGGAGCAGGTCTTCCCAACTTCATGGGTATACCTGGTGAGAACTCTATCAACATCATGTCGTCTAACGAATATCTGACACGCGTCAACCTCATGGATGCAGCCAACCCAACCACCGACACTCCTCTTAATCCAGCCAAGAAAGTGCTTGTCGTTGGTGGCGGTAACACAGCTATGGACTCTTGCCGTACGGCTAAGCGCTTAGGCGCCGAGGTGACACTTGTCTATCGCCGTTCAGAGGCTGAGATGCCAGCGCGTCTTGAGGAGGTCAAGCATGCTAAGGAAGAAGGGATCAACTTCCTCACATTGCACAACCCGATAGAGTATCTAGCCGACGAGAACGGTGCTGTTAAAGCCGCCGTGCTTCAGGTAATGGAACTTGGCGAACCTGATGCCAGCGGACGCCGCAGTCCTGTTCCTGTAGAAGGAAAGACCGTCACCCTTGACATTGACCAAGTCATTGTGGCTGTCGGCGTAAGTCCTAACCCACTCGTGCCGAAGAGCATCGAGGGACTTGAGCTCGGTCGCAAGAACACCATCGTTGTCAATGAAGGCATGCAGTCATCGCGCACAGACATCTTCGCTGGTGGCGACATCGTTCGCGGTGGTGCCACAGTCATCCTTGCCATGGGCGATGGTCGTCGCGCAGCAGCAAACATGGACGAATATCTTCAGAACAAATAGTTTAGAGTGTTGTGATTCAGTCGCAACAAGCAACAAATTATGAACGGACTTTATACAATCATACTGCTCATACTAAGTAATGTCTTCATGACGCTTGCTTGGTATGGGCATTTGAAATTATCAGAGACAGGAGTAAGCAGTCATTGGCCGCTCATCGGCATTATAGCTTTCTCGTGGGGCATTGCATTCTTAGAATATTGCTGTCAGGTGCCGGCTAACCGTCTTGGCTTCATCGGCAATGGCGGCCCATTCACGCTTGTTCAGCTGAAAGTTGTTCAGGAATGCATCTCCCTTGCAGTATTTGCAGTCATTGCCAACATCATGTTTCAGGGGCAGAACCTCCACTGGAACCACATCCTGGCATTTCTGCTCATCATCTGCGCCGTCTATCTGGTCTTCATGAAATGAACAGTCAGGACAACGAACTCAAGCAATTAGAACACAAACTCAAGACACTTTTTGTCAAGACCTTTGCCACCTATCACCTACTCGAAGACAACGACAAGATTCTCGTAGGGCTGTCAGGTGGTAAGGATTCGTTGTTTCTTCTTGAGATGCTGGCCAAGCGCAGCAAAATAGACTTTCCTCATTTCAGCGTAGAAGCCATCCATGTGAGAATGGATAACATTCACTATGAGACATCTACCGGCTATCTGAAACAATTCTGCCAGTCACTCGGCGTTCCCCTTCACATTGTCAATACCCGCTTTGATGTTGGCGGCGACAGCTGTCATAGCGGTAGGGATGCCCGCCGCCAGAAGTCGCCATGCTTCCTCTGTTCCTGGAACCGCCGCAAACAGATGTTCAACCTTGCCCAAGAACTCGGTTGCAACAAGATTGCCTTGGGCCATCATCAAGACGACATCATCAACACCGCGCTGATGAACCTCACGTTTCAGGGACGCTTTGACACTATGCCTGCATTGCTGAAGATGAGAAAGATGCCTATCAGCATCATCCGTCCGCTCTGTGCCATGTGCGAAGCCGACATCAAGCGCTATGCCGAACTTAGCCACTATGAGAAGCAGACAAAGCTCTGTCCCTATGAGACCGACAGCCAGCGAACAGGCGTTAAAGAGTTGTTCTCAACGGCCGAAGGACTCAATCCACAAGCCCGCCAATCCATCTGGAATGCCTTGAATAGAGACGGCAAACTCGTAGAATCTGCTTAAAATATTTTAATTATTTCATTTTTATTCTATCTTTCTGCAAGGATTATTGTATCTTTGCGTCTTAGTCATGAAGATACTCTGTATCTTTGCAAACGAAAATTTATCAAGAATACAGAAAGAAACATGAAAAAACTATTCATATTCATCACTTGCCTGCTGCTCGTTTCTCCCGTAAGCATCAGCGCCCAGCGTAAGGCAGTTAAAAAGCAGGGCAAGAATGTTGTTGCCGATGACCCCAAGTTCCTTAGCATGCTCAATTCCACGGCACAGCTAACCGTTATCGACAGCATCGTTGTTGACAGTGCCTCCTATCTTGACGCCATACTTGCCAACCCTGAAGAAGGACGCGTAACCACCTATGACCGTTTCTTTGAAGGTGAAGGCAAGGAGATTGTCTATCTCAATGAGATAGGCAACAAATGCATCTATTCTGGCTATGACGAGGATCTTGAGACCAAGGTGCTCTACCAGCGCACACTCCTTGGCGACGGATGGACCTATGGTGAAGAGCTACAGGGACTCAACGAGGACGGTCGTCTCTACGACTTCGACTATCCCTACCTCATGCCCGACGGCGTAACGCTCTACTTCTCTGCCAAGAGCGTCGATGGCCTTGGCGGCTACGATATCTACCGCACACGCTTCGATGCCGACAAGGGCACCTTCCTGCGCCCTGAGAACCTTGGACTGCCGTTCAACTCATCAGCCGATGACTATATGTTCGTTATCGACGAGGAAAACCAGCTGGGCTATTTCGCCACCAACCGTCGTCAGCCTCAGGGAAAGACCTGCGTCTATACATTCATTCCCCTTGACACACGCAAGACTGTTTCTACAGACAATCCCAACCTTCGTTCTCTGGCTAATCTTGAGAAGATTTCCGACACATGGAATGATGCCAACCTCATCAAAACATCATTACGCCGCAAAGAACAAGTAGAAAAGCTGGCCATAGCCAAAAGGACATCCGTAAAGCCAGAGTCCTTCCAGTTCGTCATCAACGACAGCACCGTTTATACCAAAATGAACGACTTCAAGATGCCCGCCAGCCGCCAGCTGATGAGAGACATCATTGACCACAAGAAACAGCTGTCGTTACTCGAAGTGTCGCTACAGAAAGCTCGCAACTACTATGCCACAGCTTCTGCCGACGAGAAGAAGAAGCTTGCTCCCGAGATTCTTGAGAGCGAGAAGCAGGAAGAATTGCTTCGCAACGCTATAATCCGTAAGGAAAAGACTATCCGAAATACTGAAAACTTAAAACAATAACTATTCTTAATGCTATGGAAAGAAAAACATTTGCACCATCAGAACTCATCATCAACGAAGATGGCTCCTGCTTCCATCTTCATCTGCGTCCAGAACAACTTGCCGACCGAGTAGTCCTCGTTGGTGACCCAGCGCGAGTAAACACCGTTGCAGCCCATTTCGACACAATAGAATGCGATGTTCAGAGTCGTGAGTTCCACACCATCACCGGCACCTACAAAGGCAAGCGCATCACCTGCCAAAGCCACGGCATAGGCTGCGACAACATAGACATAGTGATGAACGAGCTCGACACTCTGGCCAACATCGACTATAACACCCGCACCGAGAAAGACAGCCATCGCACGCTCACCTGCGTTAGAATAGGCACCTGCGGCGGTCTGCAGCCATTCACACCTACAGGCTGCTTCGTTGCATCAGTAAAGAGCATCGGTTTCGACGGTCTTCTCAACTACTATGCAGGTCGCAACCAAGTGTGCGATCTGGCTTTGGAAGAAGCGTTCAAGAAGCACATGCAGTGGGATCCCATCAAAGGCGCTCCCTACGTGGCAGTAGCCGATGCCCAGCTCATCGACAAGATAGCCCAGGACGATATGGTACGCGGCTACACCGTTGCCTGCGGCGGCTTCTATGGTCCACAGGGCCGCGAGCTTCGCGCACCTATTGCCGACCCGAAGCAGAACGAGAAGATTGAGGCGTTCGAATACGACGGCATGCGCATCTGCAACTTCGAGATGGAGTCCAGCGCCCTTGCCGGTCTGGCTTCACTCCTCGGCCATCGCGCCATGACCTGCTGCATGGTCATCGCCAACCGCTATGCCAAAGAGATGAACACCCAGTACAAGAACTCCATCGACACACTCATTCAGAAAGTACTCGACCGCATTTAATGAATCTCACATCTCACCCCTCACCTCTCACCTCTGGAGTGGATACCATATGTGCGCTAGCCACCGCCCCGGGTGGTGCCATCGGAATAATAAGAATCTCAGGTGCCCGGTCGCTTGAGATTCTTTCTCGTATATTCACCAAAGACCTCACAACGGCCCAGCCAAACACCATCCACTACGGCCACATCGTCGAGCGTGTGGCGGCACCGTCGCCACAAATCATCGACGAGGTCTTGGTCTCCGTCTTCCGTGCGCCCCACTCCTACACTGGCGAAGAGAGCGCAGAGGTGTCCTGTCATGGCTCGCGCTATATCCTTAACAAGGTCCTTGAGCTGCTCATCCAAAACGGCTGCCGCATGGCCCAGTCAGGCGAGTTCACCCAGCGTGCCTACCTCAATGGGAAGATGGACCTCTCGCAGGCCGAAGCCGTGGCCGACCTCATTGCTTCGAGCAACAGAACAACCCATCAGATGGCTATGAGCCAGCTGCGTGGACAGTTTTCATCAGAACTTTCACAACTGCGTGATAAATTACTGAAACTCACCTCATTATTAGAGTTAGAACTCGACTTCTCTGACCACGAAGACCTGGTGTTTGCCGACCGCAGCGAATTGCTGCAAATAGCCCTCGACACAGATGCTCGCATCTCCCGCTTGGCACAGTCGTTCGAGACTGGCAATGCTCTGAAGAACGGCATTCCCGTGGCCATCGTTGGTGCGCCCAACGTTGGTAAGAGCACTCTCCTCAACGCCCTCGTTGGCGAGGAGCGCGCCATCGTGAGCGACATTCAAGGCACCACGCGCGACGCCATTGAAGACACCATCCAGCTGGGAGGCATCACCTTCCGCTTCATTGACACCGCAGGCATACGCCACACCGACGACAAGATAGAAAATCTCGGCATAGAGCGCTCCAAGGCTGCTGCTCAGCGTGCACGCATCATCCTGCTGATGACCCAACCAGGAGTGCCCTACCCCGATGTGCCCATCCGTGACGACCAGACCGTCATTCGCATTGAAAACAAGACCGAGGCCTTCCAGGCCAAATATGGTGTCGGTCTCGACCAGTTACGCCAACAGCTCATCGAGGCAGCGCCAAAGGCCGACGACAGCGACATCATCGTCACCTCTGCCCGTCAGTATGAAGCGCTTACCAGAGCCCACGAGAACCTGCAGCGCGTCATCGACGGTCTGCAGACGCAGCTCAGCGGCGACCTCATATCCGAAGACCTCAACCTTGTCCTTGATGACCTCTCCGACATCACCGGCCAAGGTCGCATAGTCCCCACCGAAGTGTTAGGCAACATCTTCAAGCATTTCTGCGTGGGAAAGTAGATTTTGCGTTGGAAAATAGATTTTGCGTTGGAAAATAGATTTCAATTAATTGACACACAGGTTATTACATCGTTTAATTAGAGTATTTTAACAAGTAAGCAAGGATTAATCAAGATTAAATGTAATTACCTATAGGTCAGCAGATTAACGAATTTGTTAATCAAGTTTTATTATTACATTCTGCATAAGATTTCGTCAGAAGTGATGGAAAAAACATTCAAAAATCTGCAAATATCTGAGACTCATTTTCAGAGTTGTTTACACCCCAAATTTGCAGATGTTTGCAGATTCTAAAATCGCATCAATTCATAGATTGCTCTTAGCGATATTTGTCAAACAATTTAACAAGCCAGTACATCCGTGCCATTTTTTTCTAATTTCTGCGCACAAGCCGTGAGGCTGAATGCCATTAATGCCGTGCAAATAACTGTAATCAGTTTCATATTGTCTTCTATTTACTTGTTCTTTGCTACCTTGACCCATACAGGCTCCTCGCTCATGGCAGGCTTGTTGACTGCCATCACACCTGAGAGGTTGTGGGGCACGTATGGCTCTTCTAGATAGCGGATGTCATCGGCGGTCAGATGGACATCAAGCGACTTTACGGCACCTTCGATATGGTGCAGCTTGGTGGCTCCCACAATGGGTGAATCCACCTTGGTCAGCAACCAGGCAAGGGAAATCTGAGTCATCTCCACATCATAGCGATTGGCCAGTTCCACTACGCGATTCACGATGCGGTTGTCCTGCTCAGCGGTGGCATCGTATTTGAAGTGCATGAACGAGTCTTCAGTCTGTCGCTTCGAAGTCTCGCCCGGACGCTTGGCCAGCTTGCCAGAAGCCAGTGCGCTGTATAAAGAGTTCAAGACCCGTATCGACGTGCTGGAACTGGAAGAAACATTGGCTGTTCTCCGTGTGCTGGAAGAAGGCTGGGGCGGCAGCATCGATTTCACAGACGTATTGCTTCTGCTGAAGATTGACGGACAGTGGAAGTGCGTGGCAAAAGCTTACAACCAGAACTCTAACACTATTTCCAAGTAAATACTTCTTTGGTCTGCAAGATTTTCACTAATTTTGCAGAACATATTGTTTGTATGGATAAGACAACAAAATTCCCATCAGCTCTGATTAGCGGCGACTGTACCATGCCGTCGCTACGGCTCGACGGTGGCAGCATCATAGACCAGTGCATCGTAACTGCTGGCGAAAGCGGGACTTTTTTTCTGGAACAGCATCTGCTCTATGTGGTGCTGGGAGGCAGCGTGAAGCTGACCTGCGGACGGCAGTCGTGGACGGTGGGCAAAAACGAGATGATTCTGCTACGCAAGGCGCACAGCGTCAGCTACGAGAAGAAAGGCTCGACGGAGACGGGACTCTTCGAGAGTCAGCTATTTGCTATCAACGACGAACTGTTGAAGGACTTCCTCACCACACAGCAAGTCAACGTGCCTCCAATGACCGAAGAATTTGGAGCGCAGGTGTCGCCCATGAGCGATCGCCTCGTGGCCTATTGTTGGTCGTTGGCACCATACTTTAACGACTCGTTGCAGGTCAGCCCAGGACTGCTACGTCTGAAGGTGATGGAACTGCTTTACAATGTGATGGACTGCTCGAAGAACATCTTCCGCCAGATGCTCCAGTTGCGCCAGCCTGTAAAAGTGGACGTTCATCGCGTGGTGGAAGAGAACTACACATCGCCCATCTCCATCGAAGAACTGGCTTATCTCTCAGGTCGTTCACTCTCCAGTTTCAAGCGCGACTTCCAGAGCATCTATGGTGTGTCCCCAGCCAAATGGATTCGTGAAAAACGACTGTCGAAAGCCCGTCAGATGCTTCTGTCCTCTCAGATGTCCGTAGCTGATGTCGCATATAGTCTTGGTTTTGAGAATCCGACACATTTCAGCCGAATCTTCAAGCAGCAATATGGTGCATCGCCATCCACGTTTGGCAATCGCCAATAGCTATCAGTAAACCTAACATGAAAACTACAGCCCTTGTGCTGACAATTACAATATATATATGAGAAAGACAATATTTACCATTCTGCTCCTGTCAATATCAGCGATGTCAGCATGGGCCTATCAGAAAGAAAAAATCTACATTAACTCCGGCGGCAAGCAGCGCAACATACTTGTCTATACACCCGACGAACTGCCAGCAGGCAGTCCGCTCTTCATCACCACTCATGGCATGGGCGGCAATTCAGAGAATCAGGCAGAGCACGACAGGATGTACGAACTTGTTGACACAGCCAAGTTCGTCATGGTCTATCCTCGCGCAGATGGCGACTACTGGGATATTAGCGGCACTACAGACCAGAACTTCATCATCAAGGTTATCGACGAGATGGCAACACGCTACAAGATTGACCGTAAGCGCGTCTATTGGTCTGGCTTCTCCATGGGTTCAATGCTGTTGTTCCACTGCATGCCCAACATGCTTGACAAGATTGCTGCCTTTGCCCCCACCAGCGGAATACAGTTCAGTGAGGAGCCTTGGAAGAAATGTGCAAAGAAGGTGAATGTCATGGAGTGCATTGCCTATAACGACAATGCTTTCACATACAACAAATACAACATTCGCGGCTATATGGAGAATATGGCAAATATGAATCGCTATACTAAATACAAGAAGCAGTCGGGCTATCGCACCAAGAACGGCACGTCATGGTTCGACGGCGACCGCGAACTGTGGCTCAATGAAAAGACTGGTCACGAGGTGGTGCTCTACTCCTACAATTATAGCGGTAAGGGGTCGCACACACCAGTTGCTGAGAACTCCTACGAAATATGGAACTGGTGCAAGCGGTTTACACTGAATCCTGATGCTCCAGGAAACTCCACACAAGAAGAGGCAGAGGTGGTTCATTACGACGCAACTGCCAAGAATGCATGGGTTGCCACTCCAACCAGTGGTATTCTGAGCGGGTCTGATATTACCTTCAATGGTGCAACAGTAACTATTGGAGCACCAGACGACGCTGTCACTTGGGCTTGGCATGCGGGCAACCAGGGGCTACTACCGTCGCAGATGCCCTCAACCGGCGGAACCATTGAGACACTCATCACATCGTTCTCCGACACTGAACCATACGGCGAACTACCCACTCATGGTGCTTTTCTGAAGATAGAACCTTCTACAGCCAGTAAAATTACCATCAGCGGCAAGGCTTCGGCAAACGCTGCACAGCCACTGGTATTCGTTGCTTGCCTGAATAACAACCCGCTATCCCCCGAGTCAGTAAAGATAACACCATGGGATAACGACGTGACACAATGGACGTATGAGGTCGATGCAAACCATGTCTATTACTTCTTCCAACAGGCATACCCCGGACAACTCACAGCCTACCGCTTCACACTCCGGAGCATTTCGTTTGAGTGTAATGTGGAGGCATCGGTCACAGATTTGCATTATTCAAGAAATCAGCAGAATGTCATCTACGAACTTGACGGCATTCACCGTAACGACGTTCAACGTGGATTGAATATCGTGGTAACAGCCGGCGGCAGCATCAAGAAAATTCTCAGCAGATAGCAGATTATATATAAAAGAAAGAACTATGAAAAAAAGACTGTTTATAGCAGCAACATGCCTGACGGCGACAGTTAGCCTGATGGCACAGGGCGGTCCCACGATGGGCTGGAGTTCGTGGAATACCTACGGCGTGAACATCAGCGACGCGCTCATCCGTCGGCAGGCAGACGCGATGGTATCAAAAGGATTGAAAGATGTGGGCTACAATCACATCAATATCGACGATGGCTTTTTGGGTGGACGCAATACGGAAACTGGCGAACTTATCATCCATCCCACACGTTTCCCCAACGGACTCAAACCCGTAGCCGACTACATCCATTCAAAGGGTCTTAAAGCAGGAATCTACAGCGATGCCGGTGCAAACACATGCGGTAATATGTACAATGGCGATGTGCTCAGCGTGAATGTCGGACTCTACAACTACGACCAGCACGATGCCGACTTCTACTTCAAGGAGTGCGGTTTCGACTTCATCAAGGTGGACTTCTGCGGCGGTGACGCTCCACAGAACACACAGCATCTGGCTCTCGACCCGCAAAAACGCTACACCGCCATCAGCAACGCCATCAAAGATACCGGTCGAAACGATGTGCGACTGAACGTATGCCGCTGGGACTATCCCGGCACATGGGTTCACGACGTGGCATTCTCCTGGCGCACCACCCACGACATCTGGGACGGCTGGCCATCAGTGAAGGGTATTCTTGCTGAAAACCTATACATGAGTGCCTACAGCTACGACGGCCGCTTCAACGACATGGACATGCTCGAGGTGGGACGCTCCATGACTACCGAGGAAGACAAGACCCACTTCGGCATGTGGTGTATCATGAATTCTCCACTGCTCATAGGCTGCGACCTCGAAAACATCAAGACCACAACACTCAATCTGCTGAAAAACGAAGAACTGATAGCCCTCAATCAGGATCCGCTCTATCAGCAGGCATACATCGTAGCACTTTCCAACAGCTGTTACATTCTGGTGCGAGACATTGAAGAACTGAACGTCACCAAACGCGCCTTCGCCATCTACAATCCCGACGATGCTTCCAAACAGGCAACCGTACGATTTGCCGACCTGTGCCTCGGCGGAAAGGTGAAGCTCCGCGACCTGTTCCAGAAGAAAGACCTGGGCGAGTTTTCCGACAGTTACAACTTAACCATCCCTGCCCACGGCACCCGTATCTACACCGCTGAAGGCGAGCAGCGGCTGGAGCGCACCCGCTACGAAGCCGAGACTGCCTACATCAGCAACTATCAGGAACTGAAAAACAATCAGGCAGAACATACAGGCATATATGAATATGCCGACTACTGCTCATCAGGACTGAAGGCAGGGTGGCTTGGCTACAACGAAAAGAACGACCTTGTTTGGCGCGATGTATATAGCAACGACGGAGGTGACTACAAACTTACCATCGCATATATCTCAGGTGAGAACCGAAACATCCGCATTGACATCAATGGGAAGCGCGTCAATACAGTCAATGTCAACTCTGGCGGTTGGAGTACAGTGGCAAGAAAAACCATCACCATACACCTGGAGAAAGGGCGCAACACCATCCGCCTATCAAACAGCACCAACTGGATGCCCGACATCGACTACATCGACCTTGTGCCTGTGGCAACACCCGACGACATCGGAGCGGTCAACGCAGACAAGCACCAGGATTCATACGCGTTCGACACAGCTGGCCGTCCCGCCACACAGGCAACACGACTCCGCATTATGAACGGAAAGAAAATGCTTGTACAATGAAGGGATGGCTGGAAAAGCATAATCTATAATTGTAACGAAAGATATTTAGCGGGTTGAAGTGACGATTTGCAACACTTCCGCCCGTCTTTTTGCACTTTTAACGCACAAAGAGGAAATACTTGGATAGCTATTCCAATTAAGGAAGCCAGGGAAACCATGCATGCCTCGCTGGTCTATGTCAAGGGTATGTATCAGCGCAATGCCGTAAAGGAATTCTTCAAGCGTATGCAGATAGGGAAAATCTGAATCAGTTGAGGAAACGATTAATTATTTAGAAATATTTATCCATTTCGATATTCGGCTGGTGTCATCCCCGTCTCGCGCTTGAAGAACTTGGAGAAGAACGAGGGATTAGGGAAGTTCAGCGACTCAGCGATCTGCCAGATGGGCAGGTCGCTGTATTTCAGTTGTAGTTTGGCCTGCTGGATGATGTGGCGATGAATCCATTGCATGACTGTCTGTCCGCTGACTTCCCGGATGACGGATCCAAGATGGTTGGGTGTCAGGCAGAGATGGTCGGCATAGAAGGCGATGGCATGTTCACGAGCGGCATGCTCGTTGACGAGAATGGTAAAGCGATGAAAAATATCCTCCTGACGGCTGACGGGATGACGCTTCCTTTCTGCGTTTTCTTTATTATATATAAGGCGGAGTTCGGAGAGGAGCGCCGTTTGCAAGGCACGGACAGAGGAATGTGACAGGGGCTGGCGCTTGACGGTATGCCAGAGCAGACGGAAATACTCGTCAGTAAGCTGCCAGTCGTCATCGTTCAAATGAAAAGTCGTACACTCCTTGAAAAGTGTCTCTTTTGGTAACTCCCGATAGGAGAAGGTCTGGATGTCGAACTCATCGTCCATCTCTTCAATTTCGAATACGGAGTCGGCTGACACAACAAGCAGCATACCTGTCTGTAAGTCATGCGGTTCCATATTGATAATGCTGTGAGCTTTAGTTTTTTTTGTTAAAATCAAACTCATTCTGCACGATAAATAAGAAAAATGGGTCTGTATTCAAGATTATTTTGTATTTTTGCAACAAGAATGGGCTTTTTTATCTTTGCCTTGTCGTGAAGATTTTTGCCTCTTTTGCGGATTGTAAAACAAATGATAATATGATGAAACGACACCTAACAATTTTCTGCCTACTGGTCATGGCACTGAATCTGCAGGCTCGACAAGGGAATAATATGAACAAGGACCTGCCTTTCAATCCCTTTGGCCATCCGCTGATTCCCGATATGGTGGCCGACCCCAGCGTTGTTGAGATTAATGGAATGTTCTATTGCTATGTCACCACCGACGGCTACGGACAAGGGCTGGAAACGTCGGGTCCACCGGTGGTGTGGAAGTCTCGGGATTTCGTTAATTGGAGCTTCGATGGAACCTATTTCCCACAGGCTGTGGGCGAGAAATACTGGGCACCTAGCAAACCCGTCTACAAGAACGGACATTGGTATATCTACCCTACGGTTAACGGCTATATGTATCCTGCCGTGAGCGATAGTCACGAAGGACCGTTTCACTTAGCAAAGGGCAATCGCTTTACGATAGAGAACCGTCTGCTGGAAAAAGACAGTGTCTGTGCCATCGACACCGAGATGTTCATCGACGATGACGGCACACCCTATGCCATCTGGGGACTCCGCAATGTGGCAAGGCTCAAGGACGACATGACAACCATCGACACGCTTGTCACCATCGACACCCGCAAAAAGCAATATACCGAGGGGCCCATCTTCTTCAAACGAAAGGGCATCTACTACTATCTCTACACTCAGATGGCGCTGGAACGCTATGAATACTACTATCAGATGAGCCGTGAGAGTCCATTCGGTCCATACGAGACACCTCGGCAGGATGTGGTCTGCACCACCGACGCTGATACAGGTGTGTTCGGGCCTGGACATGGTTGCGTATTCCATCCTGAGGGCACTGACGACTACTATCTGGTGTTCTTGGAGTTCAGTCGCAACAGTACCAACAGGCAAATCTATGCCAACAAGTTGGAATTCAACGACGATGGTACCATCCGTCAGGTAAGGGTGACGCTCAACGGCGTTGGCGCTTTGCGACAGACGATGCGCACAAGACATTTGTTGCAGCCCGTACAGATGAGTGTTTCGTCGGTTGCAGAACCAGAAAGGGTTCCCTACAAATTGGACAAGCGCTGCCAGCGTACGGAGTATTTTGTGCCAGAGTTTGCTGTCGATGGCTCCAATGGGTCGCGATGGATGGCATCTTCTGCCGACACCACCGATTGCTGGCTGATGGCAGACTTAGGCATGGTGCGCCGCATAGGTAACAGCAGTCTCGCCTTTGTCCGTCCCACAGCTGGTCATGCCTACAGGTTGGAAGGCTCTGTCGATGGAATCACATGGCAGACATGTGGCGGACACGATGACCTGCGCATCATGTCACCACACATTGACAGTATCAACCAGTCGTTCCGCTATCTGAGGGTACACATCACTCATGGTATTCGAGGCGTATGGGAATGGAAGATAGAGGAAGCGCAGACCGATGACTTTGCCCATGCCAAGTGGATTGCGTTGGAAGCTGACTCCACCATTCTGTTTCCCTACATTCATCTGCTTAAAGCAAACAGTCCCGAAGGGCAATCGCTGAAAAGCTACCGTATGCCTGTCCTCAGCAAGACTTACCGAGTGAAAGGTCAGGTGAAGAGAGCATGGGTGGACATCTGTGGACTGGGACAATACGAGCTGTTTATCAACGGAGAGAAGATGGGCAATCATTTTCTGTCACCTGGCTGGACGATGTACAACCGTGAACTGCTCTATAACGAGCTGGATGTCACACAAGCCTTGCAGCAAGCCAAGCACGGCAAGGTGGCCATTGAGGTGATGTTGGGAGGTGGCATGTACGACATCAGCACCCGTGGTTATCACAAGATGGCTGGCTCCAGCGGTGCGCCGAAGCTGCTTTTCTGTCTGCATGTTGACTTTAAAGATGGTCAGCACAAGGACTTTGTCAGCGATGCTACATGGAAGGCCCGTGAGAGTGGCATTCGTCATACAAGCATCTATAGCGGTGAGTGGCGCGATGCAACGCTCTTGGCCAAGCCGCATCCTGCCATCATTACCCATCCTCACTGGGATGTACAACTGGTTAAGCAACAGGCTGGCACCCATGTCAAGATACATCAAGAACTGCCAACGACTGAGATAGCCCCTGGCATATACGACACACGACAGAACTGCTCAGGGATTGTCCGAATCAAAGTGAAGGGGAAACGGGGACAGACCATCCGTTTGCGTCCTGCCGAGATACTGAAAAACGGAGCCATATCACAAAAGAGCATGCCTGGCTATGAGTGGCAGTACACCCTCAGTGGCGATACCAAGGGCGAGACATGGCAGCCGCAGTTCTCCTACACGGGGTTCCGCTATGTGGAGGTAAGAGCCGACGAGGGTGTGGAACTACTGGAACTAACAGGACTGCACACGACGACCGATGCAGCGGAAGTAGGCAGCTTCGAGTGTAGCGATACGCTTTTCAACCGCATCCATACGCTCATCGACTGGGCCATACGCAGTAATCTTGTCAGCATCACCACAGACTGTCCAACCCGAGAGAAGCTGGGTTGGCAGGAGCAGAACCATCTGATGGCGCTCTCGATGATGTACCGTTATGACATACGCTCGCTGATGAACAAGATTGCCGACGATCTGGCCGACTCTCAGCACGGTGACGGAGCCATCCCAACCATAGCGCCCGAGTACACGCAGTTTGAACTGGGCAGCGGCTTTGAGGACACACCCGAATGGGGGGCATCGTTCATTCTCTGTCCTTGGTACACCTATCAGTGGTATGGCGACGACAGTGCCATGCAAAAGCACTATGAGGCCATGAAGCGCTATATCGCCTATCTTGGCTCTCGTGCCGAAGGTGGCATTCTCAACTACGGACTCGGCGACTGGTTTGACATAGGTCCGAAACGACCAGGCAAGGCGCAACTCACCAGTGTGGCACTCTCAGCAACTGCCATGTACTATTATGAGCTGACCGTGATGCAGCAGATAGCTCGTCATCTGGGGCGAAATGGCGATGCAGAAGCATTTGCCCGTACAGCTGAAAAGGTGAAGGAGGCCTTTGCCCGTCAGTTCTACAATGGCAGTGACAAGGTCTATGAGAATGGCAGCCAGACAGGACTGGCAATGGCTCTCTATACCGGCATCGCCGCCGATAGCCTGCGTCAGCGCACACTGGATGCCCTTGTGCACGATATTGAGCAGCGAAGCTATGCGCTGACAGCTGGCGATGTGGGCTTCCGCTACGTGGTGCAGGCTTTGCAGCAGAATGGGCGCAGCGATATCGTCTATCGGATGAACCGCAGTGACAGCATACCTGGCTACGCCTACCAATTGAAGCAGGGAGCTACCGCCCTCACCGAAAGTTGGCAAGCCTACGACGACGTGTCGAACAACCACCTGATGTTGGGTCATCTGATGGAATGGCTCTATAGCGCAGTGGGAGGCATACGGCAAACCGACAACGCTTGGCGTCACATTGTCATTGCTCCGCAGATGGTGGGTGAAGTGACATGGGCAAAGACCTCTCTCTCCACACACCGAGGAAAGGTATCCTGCCACTGGACGCGCGACATGGCGAGTGGGGAATGGACCATCAGCGTCTCTATCCCCGAAGGCTCTGACGCAGAACTGCACCTGCCTGACGGCAGAACGGCAACTGTCGGTGCGGGCGAGCACAGCATTTCATCTCAACCTGTCCGCGAACGAGAACTGTGGATCAAGAATGGGCAACGAAACATCTATGGCGTGCTGAGCAGTCCGAACAATGGACAGGCAAAGCATCCCGTGGCCATCATTGCCCACGGATTCAATGGTACCCACGACTGGGGCCGGAATTATTTCAAGACCATGAGTGAGTTGGGCTATATGTGCTACACCTTCGACTTCCCCTGTGGTAGTACAGGAAGCCGAAGTGACAATAACACGATGAACATGTCCATATTTGACGAGCAGAGCGATCTGGAAGCTATTGTCCGCCATTTCTGTTCACGTCCAGACGTGGATACGACCGATATCGTACTGATTGGAGAGAGTCAGGGAGGACTGGTTTCGGCATTGACGGCAACTGCCATGAGTCAGCAGACAAGCAAGCTGGTATTGGTTTTCCCTGCCCTGTGCATCCCCGACAATTGGAACAGTCGCTATCCTCACACCACCGACATCCCCGACACCACCCGCGTCTGGCAAGTACCCCTTGGCCGCCGATTCTTTATGGAGTTGCGCGACATGGACCCCTATAAGGCAGTGGAATCATACACCCGTCCCGTTCTCATCATTCATGGAGATGCCGACAACGTGGTACCGATAGACTACTCCCGCCGTGCCGTCAAACTTTACAAGGATGCCCGACTGAAAGTCATTCCCAAGGCTGGTCATGGTTTCAATCCACAGGACTTCCAAAAGTCGCTGGAGTGGATCCGGCAATTCCTAACAGATGAGTAGCAAGATAACAATTTCAGAAGAGGACGATAGAACTGTCCATTTACAATCTTGCATTATCTTTGACGAAAGGGGATTTGGTTGTGAAGCTATTTCATTTGTATGGCAATATGTCGGTTCAGATGTATTGCCATATAATTATGACCTTAACTTTGATTATTCTTTCAGTAAAAAGAGAATTTTCCGAAGTCAAACAAATAATGACATTCAACCAAGTTTGGGTTTACTTTACCTTTTATATATATAAGATCATCTAAACTTAAACCTAAACTTACAAGGTTGAAATCCGGCTCTTTTCTTTTGATTGAAATAATAAAGATTAGATTCCAGTTTGACCTTGTTTTTTGTTAAAAGATTCTTATTCTGCACGATAAATGAGAATAATGGGTCTGAATTCAAAGATTTATTTGTATATTTGCAACACTAGTGTCCGGTTAAATTTTTCCGAACGTTAATTAAATGTTTAAATTTCAATGAGATACAGCGATTTAAAAATTTTCCGATTTGATTTTTTATCTTTGTACTGTCTCATATATAAGATAGCACAGGATATGAATGCCGGAAATACTGTATTCTCGCAACTGATGTCTCTCATCCCTGACTACGAGCTCAGGAAATGTATTGACAGATATAGAGGGGATTTTCATGCAAGACGATTCACTTGCCGTGACCAGTTCCTTGTCATGAGTTATGCTCAGCTGACCAGCAGCGCAAGCCTTCGTAGCATAGAGGCTCAGTTGACTGCTTTCAACTCCAAGTTGTATCATGCCGGTCTGAAGGTGATGCCCAAGTCCACTCTCGCCGACATGAACGAGAAGAAGGACTGGCGTATCTATCAGGACTACGCAATGGTACTTGTCGAGAGGGCTAAAGTCCTGTATAAAGATGAATACTATCGGTTGGGAATTGACAATATGGTGTATGCCTTTGACAGCAGTACCATCAACCTGTGTCTGCATCTCTGTCCATGGGCGAAGTTCCATCATGACAAAGGTGCTTTCAAGATGCACACTTTGATTGATGTAAAGAACAACATACCCAACTTCATCATGCTTACTCCTGGCAATGTGCATGATACTCAGGCTATGGACAGCTTGCCTGTAGAAGCAGGGGCTTACTATCTGATGGATAAAGGCTATGTGGACTTTGACCGTCTGTTCCGTCTCTTCCAACAGCAGAAGGCTTACTTTGTAACCAGAGCAAAGGACAACATGAAATATTCCGTATTCGAGGCAAGAGAGGTTGACAGGCAGACTGGCGTCATCTCTGACGAGTCCATCAGTCTTACTGGTCTCTTTACAGCCAAGAAGTACCCTGATTTGTTGCGTCTGGTCGTCTATGAGGACTTTGCGCAGAACGTAGTGTATCGATTCCTGACGAATGACTTCACCCTTGAAGCAATTACCATTGCGGAACTGTACCGAGAGCGCTGGACTATCGAAACGTTCTTCAAATGGATCAAGCAGCACCTGCACATCAAGACGTTCTATGGGACGTCCCAAAACGCAGTCTTCACACAGATATGGATTGCCATCTGTGACTACCTGCTGCTTATTATTGCTCTGAAGATGTATCATATCGAACAAAATCTTTACATATTCTCTAATGTCATCGGCCAAGTTCTCTTTGAGAGGACTCCGCTGAATGAACTTTTTGACAAACCAATTATTAATCAAAATCCGGAAGATGACCGCCAACTTTCGCTTTGGTGAAATTTAACCGGACAGTAGTGTATTTGCAAAGCAAATGAGCCAAATGGGCAGAATGAGTCTAAAAAGAGATGCCAGTACTTTACACCAACTCTATAAGTAGCTGATAATCAGCATTGTCTAGTCGCCGCGCAGGCAGCCGTCGAGGAGTAATTATCACTCTGATATAATTAACAAAGGGACCTGTCCGCTCGGGCAGGTCCCTTTTTAGTATCTTATTTGAGAAAATGTCGAAGTATAATCTTATTCGCGGAGAGGCGTTCATCTGCGGTGAATGTATATTTGTAATTGAGGACTCAGAATTTACAAACGTCGAACAGGTTATAACGAGACTCCTTTCGTCTTTACATGAAGACGTGCCACGCCCAACCAAGGTTCAGATAAAGATATCGAATCTTGACAAGAAGCAAACGCGATTATATCAGAGAATATTAAAGTGACTGACATATTAATCCTATCTCAAATACGTTTTGAAAAACTCCTCCAGTTTATCCCAAGGAATCATATTCTTGGGTTCGCCCTTACCTACGAGTTCAGTATATCCACCATCGTAGAGGTCGCAATGTGAGGCTCCTGGGATGATGAGCAGCTGCTTGTTCTCTGGGTTGGGATTGGGTTCGCCAACAAACTTGTACCCCTCTGCCTTACCATCAACCATATAGTGATAAGCTGCCTCACCAAAGTAGCGGGAGTGGGCCTTCTCGCCATGCATCACGAGGACGGCAGAGCGAATCTCGTTGATATAATATAGGAAGCGGCTATTGGCGTAGGCCTGGGTGCCGATGACACGCCAGCCATCGTTGGAGTTGCCGCTGCGTGCATGATAGCCTCTTTCTGTTTTATAATAATCATAGTAGTCCTTAACAAATTGTGGCGCATCATCAGGCAGTGGGTCGATGACTCCACCTGCCATTTCCTTCGGATCTGAAAGGCGCTGTTTGGAAAGTGCCTCGCGTGCGGCATGACGGTCAGGCTCGTTGTCGTTGGCATCATAATAGCCGTTGCCGCTCACACGTGTCATGTCGTACATCGTACTCGCAACGGTTGCCTTGATACGGGTATCGGCAGCGGCTGCATTCAGTGCGATGCCACCCCAACCGCAGATACCGATAATGCCAATACGTTCGGCATCCACATTGTCCTGTTTCGACAGAAAATCGACAGCAGCCATAAAGTCCTCAGTATTGATGTCGGGCGAAGCTGTACGACGCGGTTCACCGCTGCTCTCACCCGTATATGAAGGGTCGAAAGCCAGTGCCACGAAACCACGCTCTGCCATCTTCATGGCATAAAGACCACTGCACTGCTCCTTGACGGCTCCGAAAGGACCCGAGACGGCGATTGCTGCCATCTTACCTTTGCTATCCTTCGGAGTATAAAGGTCGGCAGCTAAAGTCAGCCCATACTGTGTTTTAAACGTCACCTTTTGGTGGTTCACCTTTTCGCTCAGCGGGAACACCTTGTCCCACTCCTGAGTCAATTCTAACTTCTGTTCCATATCGTTATTAGTGGTTTGTTTGTTGTTACATGCTACGAGGATACTGCATATCAGTATCGTGGCGAAAAAAGACCTTTTCATTTTTCTCTACTTTCTATGTTATACCTTTTCTCCTAATTCAAATGCCTCTTGGAGTTTGGGATTACCCATTATCTCACGAGCTTCGTTCACACCTCCGCAGAAAAGTGTTCCTGCCAGGCGACTCTTGGGATAGCAGTCAATCCATCCCGTCAGTCCTATCTCAGCACGCTTCGGAGTCTCTTCCTCTTCCTCGGCAGCTGTTGTCAGCAGATAGACATCACGGAACTTGTAGTCCTGCGAGTACATGGCGTTCATGCGGTCAATGAGAGTCTTCATCTGTCCGCTCATCTCATAATAATAGATGGGAGTAGCCCAAGCTACCACATCGGCCTCCAGCACCTTTGCCATAATGTCGTTCACATCATCCTTGATAACGCACTTGCCCAGCTTTTGACAGCCAAAGCAACCCTTACAGAACTGGATTTCCTTACCAACGAGAGAAATCTTTTCTACCTCGTTTCCGGTACTCTTTGCACCTTCCACGAACTTGTCTGCTAACATGTCGCTGTTTGAGCCGTGACGAAGACTAGTCGATATAACAATTACTTTTTTCATTTTTATCTGATTATCTTTTTGAACTTCATTCGAGCTTGCTCACGCTCGGAAATGAAATCAAGTTTTCATTTCACTCGCTTAATTGCAACCTTGCCATTTTTGATTATTATTCCTTTATGTCCGACTTGAGCCAAAGTTCCACTAAGTGTATATGCCCTCGACTTGCTACCGTCAGCTTTAACCTGACTAATGCCTGTGGTATTGCTCAGCGATAATGTGACGCTAATGTTGCTCTCGCCGGCCTTTAAGAACGTACGCAGCTCACTTTCCGACAATCCGTCAATTTTACCCAGAAGTGTGTAGTTCCATGAGTTTGTGCCGTAGAACATGCAGATATTGCTACCGTTGTAAAGGACGATGTCGCCAGGTTGTGCATTGATCTGTTCGTTGCTTGTTGGCAGCGAGAATCCCAGTGCCCCCCATATCTCAAAACCGCCACTGGAGTTAAGCGTTACCGTGACAGATGCCTCTTGCAATTTGGCGACCAATGCCTGCGTGGCACTATTATTGGTCAGCGTGACGGCCTCAGTCCTTCCATCGATAGTGATGTACATCTTTGTTGTCATTGTCTCGTAGTTCGTTGTCTGTGCTTGAATCTCGTCTCTGCTGCATGACATGACAAGCAACGCAGCTAAAATCATAAAAATCTGTTTCATCGCAATTCTCAAATTTCAATTATGAATTCACGACCTGGTATCTCATCCACACGATTCCGTCCTGCTCCTCCACGCTCTTGAAGGCCAGCCGGACGGGGTTCCGCTCCCTCGTTCTACCGTCGAAGGCAGCAGCCATGCCCTCGCGCCCGTCAATGCCGTAGCCGTACATTATGCTCACCTCGTCGATCAAACCCTGGTCGAGCAGCGATCCATTGATATGTCCGCCACCCACTACGGCCAGACGGTTCACGCCGAACACCGTGCGCAACGTCTCTAAAGCCGATGCTAGGTCGATGCCATCGCGCCCCGTGGTAATATAAGATATGTGTTTCTGCTTCAGATAGTTCAGATACTCCTGACTGGCCTGCTCCGATAGTATCATCAGCAGCGGACGCCCGAACAGCTCCGTGGTGTCGTCGTCCCATAGTAGCGTGCCGCGAGTATCAACGCCGATGGCATAACCGTTGGCCTCTGTGACCCGATAAATCTGTTGCCCGGCATTCTCATGCGCTTTCTGCGGTTGGAATTCGCCAGTCTGTGCATAGTGCATCGCCAGCGTTGTCTTGCCCTCCAGCGTCGAAGGGCAATCGAATTGTTTTAGTGCCTCGTAGTAGTGGTTCGTGTCGTCAATCTGCTCTGTCATTGCACAGTCTATCCTGCCGTCGAGCGAAGCCATCATGTGGCAAATTACGTATGGTCTCATTCTTGTTTGTTTTAAAATTCGCTGCAAAGGTACGACGATTTAGCCATACTCCGCTTAGACGGATTACGGATAAATCTACCAAAAATGATGATTGTTTATTTTTCGCGCTGTTCGGCGAAAAATTGTGAGGGAGTCTGCCCTGTTAGCTGTTTGAAAAGGCGGGTGAAATGGTTAGGATACTCGAAACCAAGCGCATCGGACACTTGCGTGATACTCATGCCGCCAAGCATCAGACTTTTGGCACGCATGATAATGAAACCTCTGATGTAGTCTTTCGGACTCTCTCCCAAAGCACCACGCACGATGTCGCCGAAATAGCCAGGCGACAGACACAGCTCGCTGGCACAGTATTTCACGCTGGGGAGCCCCCCGGTGCGCTGACGGCCTTTGTCGTAGTAGTCGATAAGCACCTGTTGGAATCGGGCTAGGATGTCGCTGCTGCCAGCTGTCATCTCCTTAAATTGGCGGACATAGAAACGGTTACAGTAGTCCAGAATAAGCAGGATGTAGTCTCGCACGATGTCGTTCTGTACATTATCGTCATCAGTTGTTTGCAGCTCCCTTCGAATGTTCGCCATCAAACCCGATAACGTGTCCTTCTCTTCGGTATTCAGAAAGAGTGCCTCGTTGTTGTTGTACGAGAAGAAATGGTAGTCCTTCATGCGTCGTTCAATCTCCGTACCGTGGATGAATACAGGGTCGAACAGCAGCACCCAACCGTGATACTGCCGCTTGCTGCCGTCATCGCGTTTGCCCCCAATTTGTCCCGGAGCAAAAGCAATTAGCGAGCCGTCGCCCTCGTGGTAGATGCCTATGCCGTAGGTCAGGTTCTCAGGGAACTCGCGTTGCAGGAAGATGCCGTAGCAGTCGATGCGGTTCAGCGAATGGCGTATCTCGCCCACCTCGTCGTAATGGATAATGGCGACGTGGGGATGTAGGATTGGCACACGAATGTCACGTGCATAGTCGTTAGCCTCGTTGATATACAGATCCAACTTCATTGCGGGTACAAAGTTACTAATTTTCTTCGAATTAACTGCAGAATAACATAAATGAGTCTTACAAATCAAGCTTTGGTTGCAAACTCAGACGGTATTCGCTTGGCGACTGGCCAAGATGCTTGGTGCAGTAGCGGCTGAAGTAAGAGAGTGACGTGAAGTTCATCAGGTCGGCTATTTGGGTGAGGGACAGGCGTTCATCATTCAAATAGTCTTTCAATATAGGTACGGTGTGTCGGTCGATGTATGAGGTGACACTATGTCCCGTCACGCGCTTCACGGTATCGGAGAGGTACTTGGGCGAGACGTTCAGGCGCTCGGCGTAATAAGTGACCTCACGCTCCGTCCGGCTGATGCCTGTAGCAAGCAGAGCCATCAGTTGTTTCACGATGTAGGCTGTGCGGTCGGTGTGGATATCTGTAGAATCTCGTTGGGCATGGGCCTCGAAGATATCGTACATCATCGTCAGACAGAGACTGCCCATCAGTTCGCGATAGAACTGTACATGTCTGTCGTCCATGCGGTCACGAAGACGATGGAAATCATCCAGCAGGTGTTGTGCCTGTTCGTCAGAGAGTTTGATGACGGGGTCTTGGTTCAGCGAGATACTGCCACCGATGCTGTAGTTGTTCGACGGCAGCAGGTTCTGCAGGAACTTGTAGTCGGCGGCGAACCACTCCACCCGCATATCATCATGCGCCGCGAGGTTGCTGACACGGGCAGGCATCGGTATCACCACCAGGTCGTTCTTCGTGATATGGTAGCACCGCTCGTTGAACACAAAACTGCCCTCGCCCGCCGTACACAACAGGTGCATGCAAGTGTCGCTCAACTCACGGGAATTCATCCCGTAGAAGTCTGTTGAATATTGAAAATCTGCCTTCATGGCTGCGAAATTACACATTATTTTGTATATAAAAGAACATTTTCTGCAAAAAGTGAAAATTGTGAAGTAATTTGTGAAACAAAAGTATCAGGAAATCGTCGTAACTTTGCACCCAAATCCAAAAGTATATTTAAAATGAATATCAAAAGTATCATCACAGCCGCCATAGCATTGCTGATTTCCACAGCTTGCAGCGGTGGCGCAAAACAGGAGAAAGTTATGAACAAGGATGGTAAAAGTTTGGTAGTATTCTTCTCGCATGCGGGAGACAACTACGCAGTAGGAAACATTGAGGTAGGCAACACGAAGATTGTGGCCGACTACATCACAGAATTGACGGGCGCTGAGCAGTTTGAAATCGTTACCCACAAGTATGACGGCATGGCCTACAACCCGCTCATCAAACTGGCGCAGGAAGAAGCAAGGAACGGCGAGCTGCCCGAGTATGAGGGCGACATTGATTTGTCAAAGTACGATACGGTGTTCATTGGTGGACCTGTATGGTGGGGCACTTATCCTCAAGTAATGTTTACTTTCTTCAAGAAACACGCTAATGACCTGAAGGGCAAGACCGTCATCCCTTTCACCACCCACGAAGGTTCTGGATTGGCCAACTGTGTAGAGGATGTGGAGGATGCATTCCCTGGTGCAAATGTTACAAAGGGCTTCAGTATCTATGGTCACGAAGTGCGTACGGAAAAGAAAAAGGTCGAGAAGTGGTTGAAAAGCCTCACCCCCAACCCCTCTCCGAATGGCGAGGGGAGTAAATAGCCAAATCATTAAATCAATTGTAAATGGTAAATCGTCAAATTGTAAATCATTAATATGGAATACATTACATTATCAAACGGTGTCAAGATGCCGACATTGGGCTACGGTGTGTTTCTTGTAAGCCCTGAAGAGTGTGAGCGTTGCGTGAGTGATGCATTAAGTGTAGGCTATCGCCTGATTGATACGGCACAGGCCTACCAGAATGAGGATGGCGTTGGCAATGCCTGGCGCAAGAGTGGCATCAAGCGCGAAGATTTGTTCCTTGTAACAAAGGTCTGGATATCTAATGCTGGTGAAGAACAGGCTGCTAAGAGCATCGATGAGAGCCTGCGCAAGTTGCAGACGGAGTACATCGACCTGCTGCTCATCCATCAGGCCTATGGCGATGTGTTCGGCACATGGCGGGCGATGGAGAAAGCCTATCGTGCAGGCAAGGTTCGTGCTATCGGTGTGTCAAACTTTCAGGCAGGACGTTTCTTCGACTTCGCCCACTATGTAGAGCTGAAGCCGATGGTGAACCAGTTGCAGTGCAACACGCTCATCCAGCAGACAGACATCGAACCGATTCATGCTGAGTTTGGCACGAAGATGATGGCGTGGGGACCGCTTGGCGGACAGGGTGTTGACGGCATCGTGAAGAGCGAGGCGCTGACTGCCATCGGAGCGAAATATGGTAAGAGTGCTGCTCAGGTTGCCCTCCGCTGGCTCACCCAGCGCGGTGTCGTGGCTATTCCGAAGTCGAGCCACAAGGAGCGTATGGCGCAAAACTTTGACATCTTCGACTTCACGCTGAGCGATGACGAGATGGCTCAGATTGCCCAGCTGAACCAGCACGACACGGGCATCATCAACTTCGGCGACCCACAGTTTGTGAAATACTTAATTCAGAATTACGGATAATAAAAAATACAACTATGCTTGGAAACTTTTCTTATTACAACCCCACCAAACTGTATTTTGGTGATGAGTCTTTGAACTTCCTCAAGGACGAACTGAAGGGCTACGGCCCAGTGGTGCTGCTCAACTACGGCAGTGGCAGTGTAAAGCGTAACGGCATCTATGACCAGGTGGTGGCTATCCTCAAAGAGGCAGGCAAGACTATCGTTGAGAACCCAGGCGTGATGACCAATCCCACCTTAGAGAAACTGCATGAGGGCGTCAAGATTGCCCGCGAGAACGAGGTAGACTTGATCCTTGCCCTTGGCGGCGGCAGCGTTTGCGACTACTCAAAGGCCGTGGCTGCATCTGTCTATTATGAAGGCGACTACTGGGACAAGTTCTGGCTGAAGCAGGAAAATCCCGCTAAGGACCAGAGACTGCTGCCTGTGGGCTGTATCCTGACGATGGCTGGCACAGGCTCTGAGATGAACGCCGGCACTGTGATTACAGATGCAGAGCATACTTTCAAGGTGGGGCATGTGTTCGACAGTCGTCTGATGCCTAAGTTCTCTATCCTCAATCCGAAGTTCACGATGACCGTACCCGAGAACCAGATGAAGGCGGGTATCTACGACATCATGAACCACATCATGGAGCAGTACTTCTCGGACTTCGATGACAACACCAGCGACTACCTCTCTGAAGGACTGATGCGTTCTGTCATCCACAGCAGCCGCATCGCTGTAAAGAATCCTCAGGACTACGAGGCACGCTCGAACATCATGTGGACAGCCACATGGGCACTGAACACCCTTATCGGGCTGGGCAAGCAGCAGGACTGGATGGTTCACATGATTGGTCACAGCGTGGGGGCTTGGACACATGCCCCACACGGCTATGCGCTGGCATCTGTCTCAATGGCCTACTATCGCCGCGCCATGCAGAACGGTCTGTCTAAGTTTGTGCGCTTCGCCAAAAACGTATGGGATATCCAGAGCAACGGAATGACCGACGAACAGATAGCCGAAGCTGGTCTGCAGGCCCTGAAAGCCTGGATGCAGGAGATTGGTCTGCCCTTGACCATCACTCAACTGGGTGCCACTGAAGATATGATTCCCGGCATCACCGAGGGCACCATCTGCTATCCCGCCGGTTATCTGAATCTGACGAAGTCAGACGTGACAGAGATTCTTAAGGAGAGCATGTAATATGAAACGAATCGTCTATTTATTTGTAGCATTATTGATGATGGCAACAGCAGATGCACAGACGCTGACGGAGCGTCAAAAGGGATTGGCAGCGTGTGCCTGCCTCATGGCACAGGGTGATATGAATCGTTTGGAGCCTACCGTGCGTATGGCTCTCAACAAGGGCGTAACCATCAACGAACTGAAGGAGGCCTTCTCGCAACTCTACTATCAGTGATACTTTAGTACTCCTGACTTGTCTGATCCATTCGTCTATGAAAGATTCTGCATGAGTTTTAGTGACTTGCATCCATATTTCCCTCATGCTCTCCTTTAAATAGGCAAGTACTTGGCAAACAGGTACTTGCATCGGTTCTTTTTTTATTCATTCTGCTCATAAAATAGGCAGTCTGTAACGGAGTGTTTTACAAATGCTGAGACTGAAAAGAGTTGACAAAAACTGAAGGAGGCCGTGTCAGTTGGTTTTGACACAGCCTCCTTTTTGTTATGTCCCAGTTGGGGACATGGTTGACATTCCTACTTCAGCACCACCTTCTTGGTGTCGATGATGTAGGTACCCTTCTTCAGGCTCTTCGTGTTGCTCATCGTGCCGATGTATTTGCCGTCGAGCGAGTAGACACGTACGGACTTGCCGGTAGCCATGAGCTGATCGATGCCAGTGGTCAGGCTGATGGTGACGCTCACGGGCTTCGACTCCACCTCACCGGGATAGACAGCGGTCACACTGAACTTGTACTCCTTGGTCTGAGTGAACTCAACCGTAGCCGTGGTCTCGGTAGCAGTCTTCACGAACTCCTCATCCACATAGACGTTGTAGCCCACAGGCTCGCTGCCGCCGGCCAGATAGCTGATGTTATCGATGGCCAGGACGAAGCCGTTGTCACCGTTGGTGACGTTGCGGATGGCGAAGTACTTCGTGCCCTCGGGCAGCTCGTAACTCACCGTGCTCCAAGCACCGCCGTTGTCGGGCACTTCCTGAATGAGCTGGAAGTCGGCAGTCTCCTTACCCGTGGTAGAGTAGAGCACCTGATAGGTCTGAGCGCCATAGTCGTTGAATGCCTTCACGTCGAACGTCAGGGTCTGTGCCACGCCCGGCAGTTCAGGTGAGATGAGCCAGTCGTCGCAATCGACATATCCCTCCGACGTAGCGTTGTAGAGCGAGATGAGGTAGTTGTTGTCCACATTGCCGTCGGCACCGGCGAAGGCTTCCGAGTTGCCGCCGTAGGTAGCGAGGTTGAACACCTCCCAAGCAGTTGCCTTTCCGTGGCTGGGCAACTCCAGGTCCTCGAAGAGGCTGCCCTTCGTGCCGCCATTGGCGTTGACGACGGTCCAGTTGCCGATAGCGCCCGTAGCGTTAGCACCATTTGCATAGCTGCTGAAGTCGTCGGCCTGCTGAGATGCGCTCGTGTTGGGAGCCACCCAGGTCAGGGTCACCACGTTGCTCTCCTCGCTCTGCGTTGCAGCCAGGTTGGTGGGCTGAGCAGCCTTTGAAGTCTTCACGCTGATGGTAGCCGTGCTCAGGTCGTTGTCCTCCACTTGGTCGCTAGCGAAGCTCACCTTGGCAACGATGTCCACGTCGCCCTCCTCAGTGAAGATGGTGGTGGGCAGTTCGGTCTCGAACTCAGTGCTCTTGAAGGGCTGCAGTGCCTCGTCCACGGTCTGGTTCATCAGTTCCTTCTCGCCAGCCTTCACAATGACGGTATAGCCGTTGGCGGCATTCTCACCTTTGTTGGTCACCTTGACCACAATATTAGCATTGCTGCCAGCCTGCACGGTGGTGTCGGCCTTCATGTCGATGGCCAGGTCGTACTGGTAGAGATCCACGATACGAATGTTGTCGATGATGAGCGTGTCCTCATATTGATTGACGCTCTGTGTCTCGATGTTAGCCAAGAGACCCACTGTAGAATAGCGCTCTGCATCGCTGATTGTGCTCAGAGGCACCTTCACCGTAGTGTATTCGGCAGTCACGTCTGCCTCAGCCAGGGTGATGATCTCGCCACCGTCCTTTGCTCCGATGCCATATACCTTGTCGGTGCTCTCACTGCGCACGTCGAACAGCAGTGTAGGGTTGGCAGCGGTCATCAGGTTCACCTTGTCAAGTATGAAGTACACCTGCTCACTATTGCCATTGTTGTAGAGCTTCAGAGCCACGCCGTCCTCGTCGGATGAGTTGGTGCTCACGCCCAGTCCGCCGTTGCAGCTCCATGCATAGTGCAGGCTTGTGCCCTCGAAGCTCTCGAAGAGAGGAATGTCCAGAGGAGCGCCCACTAACACCTCGCTGTAGGCCAGTGTTGCGTCGGTAGCTGCCTTGCCGTCGTTGGCCGAAATGCCGAAGTACTGAGAAGCCTGTTCACCCTCGTCAACGGGGAAGTCGATCGTGAGTTCGGTCTTGCCGGTTACGTCGGCAATGGTCTGGTCAACCACGAGATAGCTTCCGAAGATGCTCTGCTCCAGTTTCAACGTGCTAACCTCATACTTCATGGTAGCGGGGTCCACATAACCACCGTGAGCGCCTGTTGCTGCATCCCATGCAAAGGTGATGCTCGTAGCAGTGGTGCTCTTAACGTGGAAGTTCTTCACGTCGGCAGGTGAGTCAACACCCACATATACGGTCACCTTCTCCGACTTCTTGCCTGCGTTGCCGTCTTTATCGTAAGGAATGGCCTGATAGGTGTGCAGGGTGTCGGGAACATCCGTGTCTGTATATTCGGCAACATTTCCGGGGAGCACGTTCAGTGTGGTGAGCAGTTCGTTGTCGCGCAGGATCTCAATCTTGCTCAGGTTTTCAGCTGTCAGCTCGTCGCTGCCAATGGTCATAGAAGGAGCGGTCACCTCAATCTTTGCCGACTTAGCGCCTTCGGCAGCAGGAGTAACGGTCAGCTCAGGAGCAGCGGGAGCCGTGGGATCCAGACCCTTCTCCACAGTCAGCGAGTTGACAACTAAGCGCCAGTTTTCTGGCTCAGAGATGGCGTGGATGGCAATGAAGTACTCGCCAGCTTCGTCAACGGTGAACTCACCCTCGAAGTCATCGGCCTCAGTAGAGCTCACCTCGGTAGGACTGATGGCAGTGATGTTCAGACCTTCGGCAGTGGCCTCCTTGCCCACCTTCACCTCGAAGCGCTCAGTGTAGTTGGCGTTGTAAGACTTGGCGTTCACGGTCACCTTATAGCTCTTGCCGGCTTCCAGATTGAAGGCGGGGCTCACGAGATAGTCGTCGCCTGGGTTGGTAGAGTCGTAGCTGTACATAGTACCAATCGACGAGTTGAACGACCATGTCTTTCCGTCCTCGTTGTTGTCGATGATGGTGAACAGGCCCGTCTGGTCCACAGTCAGGTCGAAGGTATAAGGCACTGAGAGTGCTGCAGTGACCAGAACGCTCACTTCCTCGCTCTTCTGTCCGATGCCGTTAGCGTTGTAGGGAATGACCTGATACTTGTGTGTACCGATGGTCAGACCTTTTTCCTCGTTATCCAAGATGGTACGCTCCGAACCGGGAGCCACGTCGGCCACGCTCTCAATCACAACGCCGTCGCGCAGCACGTCGATCTTGGTCAGGTTTTCGGTCATCTCGTTACCGTCAATGGTCGTAGTGGGTGCCTCGAAGACGATGGTAGCCTCCACCTTGTTGGGAGTGGGCGTCACCATCAGGTTGTTCACGGCTGCTGGAGCATTGCCGGCAGCACCGACCTCTATGGTCAGGGTCTTCACCTTCAGGCGCCACTGGTTGGCATTCGAAGTGGCATGGATGGCCACGTAGTAGGTGCCAGCCTCGTCAGTCGAGAACGAGCCGCTGAAGTCGGTAAAGTCAGCAGAGGTCACCTCTGTCTCGGCAATCGCCACGGTCGAGAGACCCTCAACAGTAGCTTCCTTACCCACCTTCACCTCGAACTTCTCAGGATAGCCACTGTTGGCAGCGTTCACAATCACGTTGTAGCCCTTGCCGGCTTCGAGTTTGATGGGCAGCACCAAGTAGTCGTCGGCAGCTAAAGAGTTGCTATAAGAATAGTTGGCAAAGTTCGATGCGCTCCAGGTCCAGGTCTTGCCGTCCTCATTGTTGTCGATGACGAAGAAGTCGCCAAACGGAGCCTCAGTGGTGAAGTCGGCCACGTAGGGAGCCGTGATGGGAGCTGCGTCGAGCACGAAGTCATCCACATAGAGATAATACTGATTTTTATCTGAGATGGCATGCACGCCAATGAAGTATTCGCCACTCTCGGCTACCGTCAGCTCATTGTTCGACAGGGTAATGAAGCTGGCACTGGTAACAACGGTCGTATCAATCACCTGCGCGCCGGCAGCCAGGCCTTCGGCCTCTTTGCTCTTGGCAATCTTCACCTCTAAGCGCTCAGGATAGCTGGCCGACTGGGCATGGGCAGCGATGCTGAAGGCATACTTCTTGCCAGCCACAAGCTTGATGGCGGGCGAGACGAGCCAGTCGTCGCCCTGGTTGGTCGAGCTGTATGTGTAGCGTGCCATGCCGCTGTAGAAGGCCCATGTCTTGCCGTCGGCATTGGCATCGATGATCTTGAAGTGCTTCTGCTCAGCAGCGTCGTCGAAGGTGTTGACGTAGGGCAGCGTCTCTATGACGGAAGGAGCGGGCTCCTCGGCATAGATGGTGAGCGACTCAATGTAGCTGAGATAGTACATGCGGTCCTCGGCAGCGTTGAACACGATGAGCTGGTTTGCATCGAGTGTCAGCGTCTTGGCCTCGCTGTCGTAGGTCATGGTGAAGTCCTGCAGGTTGCCGGTCTCTGAATCGGCACCTACTGCCCAGATAGGCATGGTGCCGCTATACATGCCGACGAACTGGAACTTGCTGAAGGTGACGGTAGTGCCGTCGAGGGTACCCTTGATCCAGGCGTCGGGGAAGTTGGACGTCAGTCCGCTGATATATACCTCGTTCCCTACGAATGCAACCATCACGTCGGTAGGAACGGCTGCTGAGCCAGTGCCCTCGGCATACCAGTCTAAGACCTCGGCGCCGTCGGGCAGCACGATGGGATCGGTAGAAGCAGGCTGATAATTAGGATCAACTGTCCACACGGTACCATAGTCGCCATAGCCAGACCATGAGTTGTCATCGTCCCAGTAAACGCCGATGATTTTGTCAGTGCTGCTGCCATCGAGCGTGATGGTGCCGGCCTCGTCGTCAACGGTGAAGGTGATGTCGCCCTCGCCCTTTATATAGGTGTTGCCGGTGGAAGTGCTCTGGACGTTACCCCAGTATAAGGCCAGCGTAGTAGAATAGTTGGTATTCCACAACAGCGGCTGGCCACCAGCCACGGTGATGGTGTTGCCATCCTTGGTGCCTTCTACCCAGGAACCCTGGCTATAGTGCGACACGGGGTTCTTGATATACACCTTGCCGCCTTCGGCCTCAAGAATCGTCACGATACCGCTCTGGTCTTCACTATAGACCGAATTGTTGCTCACATAGAAGGCCGTACCGGTACGGTTGTAGTACTTTGTCACGCCCTCACCCGGATCGGTGATGATGCCGTGATCGTCCTTGGTGGGAGCCTTGCGCTGCGCCTTGGCACGTGCCGACAGGGCGGTGGTGCCCACCTGCTGGAACTGCTCCACCTTGCGCGCATTTGGCAGTGTGCCACAAGGGGTCTTGCCATTGCCAATGATGCCGCTGCGCGACACGTAAGCCGGAGTCTTGGGAGCCGTCGGCCAGTTATAAACTGCCTCCTCCAGGTGAGCGTCGCTCTTCGAGGGACGCACCTGTGCGGCCTGAGCGGCTACTGCCGAAGCAAACTGCTTGCCTTCAGCCACAACCAGCTTCTCGTTGGCCTTAGCTACAGCAGCACGTGCTAAAGCAGCCTCTTTGGCCTGAAGGACCTTCGGTGCCTTCATCGCAGCACTATACGCGGTTTTCTTTGCCACCACGGTCTGTGCTTCGGCGGGAATTGCGAGCAGCACTGCTGCCACAACTAAAAGAAAATAAACAATTCTTTTACCCATAATTAAATTGATTTTAGTGAATAATAAAAACGAATAAAAATAACAAATCGATTAGTTTTTGTAAAAAATAATAACAAATTTAAATTATTTATAGTGCAAAAGTATAAAATTATTTTGTATTTAACAAATTTATAGACTCGTTACAACATAAATTAACACTAAAACCTATCCACGCTTTTTTATAACGACCACGGATTATTTTTTTATAACGACCACGGATGAAACGGATTTAACGGATTCTGAACTGCGCATGGCTGATTCATCAGCTATCAATGGACCTGTCCGCTTGTGACTGGTCCATTTTTTCTGCAATTGATTTTTACTATCACATCCTGCAATTACCTATAAGTTGTTTGCCCAGCTCATAGGCATTCTGCAGGTCGGTAGCGAAATGCTCGTCACGAAACCTTCGTTTCTACCTAAATTCCGTAGCTCTTTAGTTTAACTTTGTTATAAGTTCCTGAGCACAGGGCAGCTCATGGCAGGAGCGTCGTACGACCTTGACTTCGACCATCAGTTCATAGAGACAGAGCAGTCGCAGGTGCCGTTGCCGCGATGACTGCGGTCTCGCTGGCTAAGGCTGCCGCCACATTCTGCACCTTCAGGGCTGCACGCTGGAAGTCGGCAAAGCCGAAGGGCTTCAGCAGATAGTCAACGGCATCGACCTTATGAATTCTTCTTATAGCTCTGCACAGCCCAACAGCCCATCAGCGTACCGATGCCAGCAAGGGCTAAGACCTGATGGGCAGTTTCGTGCAGTCCACCTCCACGGATAAAGACGGTGCGGATGGCATCAATGAAGTAGTGCATGGGGTTGATATAGGTGGTCAGATAAGCCCACTGGGGCATGGAGCGCGTGGGGGTGAATAGTCCCGAGAGCAACATGATGCTCACCACAAAGAACCACATCACGAACATGGCCTGCTGCATGGTGTCGGAGTAGTTGGACACGATGAGTCCGAAAGAAGAGAAGAACAGCGCCAGCAACATGGCAAGCACGTAGATGAGCCACACGGGACCAGCAGGCGTGATGCCATAGACGAGCCACGCCAGCAGCAAGCACACGGTGATGACAAACAGCGCGATGAGCCAGTAAGGAATGAGTTTGGCAAGGATGAACGACCACTTGGAGACGGGTGTGACATTGATCTGTTCGATGGTGCCAGCCTCTTTTTCGCCGACGATGTTAAGTGTGGGCAGGAAGCCCGTCATCAGCATCATCACAATGGCAAAGAGGGCCGGAATCATGAAGAGTTTGTAGTTCTGTTGCTTATTGTAGAGGGTAAGCACGGAAGCGGCTGAGAGCGTTGAGACAGGAGCACTGACTATCTGCGAGAGATAGGCGCTGCCCATTGAGCCCTTGGTGCCGTTGACGGCATTGGCAGCAATGAGATACTTGCCATTGCGAATCTCGAGGATAACGTCGGCCCTACCCTTTTCAATGTCCTTTACCGCTTCAGCATAGGTAGCCTTCTGTCCACCGAAAATGAAATAGTTGGAGGCAGCAATCTGCTGTATCAATCGCTGCGACTCCACGGTGTGGTCGATGTCAACCACATCTACCACGATGTTCTTCACCTCCATCTGCATCACCCACGGCATCACACACATGATCACGATGGGGAACATGATGATGAGTTTGGGCAGAAACGCATTACGACGTATCTGCAGGAACTCCTTTTGTATGAGATATTTCAGTGTCATATCAGTTACTCCAATCTTACATTAAACTTCTTCAGCGCGATGGCGAGCAGCACCACCGTCATAACTGCCAGCACAGCTACCTCGTGAGCCACTTCGCCAATGCCCACACCCATAATCATCAACTTGCGCATAGTCTCGATATAATAGCGTGGCGGCACGATAGCCGATATCCATTGCAGGATAGTTGGCATCGATTCAACAGGAAACAGCATGCCCGACAGCATCACCACAGGCATCAACAGCACCATAGCTGACAGCAGCAGGGCCACAAGTTGCGTCTGTGCCACGTTGGAAATGAGCAGTCCCAGCGAGAGTGCTAGCAGGATATAGAGGGTACTCACAGCCAGAATCCAGAACAGCGAACCAGCAAGGGGCACACCCAGCACGAAACGCGCCATCAGCAGGATGGTGATGAGGATGGCGAAGGCCAGTACCAGATAGGGCACTGCCTTAGCGATGATTACCATCAAGGGGCGCACAGGCGATACGAGCAGTACCTCCATCGTTCCTTTCTCTTTCTCGCGGACAATCGATATCGAGGTCATCATGGCACAGATGAGCATCAGCAGCATACCCATGATGGCAGGCACGAAATTATAGGCTGACTTCATCTGAGGGTTGTAGAGGAGCCTCACCCCCAGCCCCGGCCTCACCCCTAACCCCTCTCCAAGGGGCGAGGGGAACTTGAAGGGCGAGGGGAGTGAATAGTGTTTGCCGTCAACTGGCTGAGACAGTATGCTTTGGGCGTATGTAGTCCATTGCTGAGCCATATTGGGGTCGCTACCGTCAACCATGATTTGCCACTGAAGGTTACTACTCCCCTCGCCCTTCAAGTTCCCCTCGCCCCTTGGAGAGGGGTTAGGGGTGAGGCCGGGGCTGGGGGTGAGGCTCATATCGGCCTTCTGACTGCGGATGAGTTGTTCGGCTTCCCGTGGGGTGTTCACAGTCTGCGTGATGACAAAATATTCCGATTGTGCCAATCGTTCTACGGCCTGCTGCGTACGGGGCGACATCTCTGACGTGACCACCACCGTGCGCACATTTTTCACATCGGTGGTGATGGCAAAGCCGAAGAGCAACATCATCACCACAGGCATGCCGAAGAGTATCAGCATCGTACGCTTGTCGCGCAGAATATGCTTGGTTTCCTTGATTACAAATGCTATAAATTGTTTCATTTCTCTAAACACTAAACTCTAAACACTCAACTATCACTACGGCTAGCCTGGCGGGCCAGATAGGTAAACACGTGATCCATATCGGGTTGGTGGAAACGTTGTTTCAGTTCGTCTGGTGTACCCAGTGCACTGATCTTGCCGTCCACCATGATTGAGATGCGGTCACAATACTCCGCCTCGTCCATATAATGGGTGGTCACAAAGACCGTGATGCCACGATGGGCTGCGTCGTAGATGAGCTCCCAGAACTGGCGGCGCGTAGCGGGATCGACACCACCTGTGGGTTCGTCGAGGAACACCACACCTGGGTCATGGAAGATAGAGACTGAGAAGGCCAGCTTCTGCTTCCAACCTAAGGGCAACGAACCCACCAAGTCATCGCGATGGTCTTCAAACTTCAACTGCCGCAGCACCTCGTTCATCTTACGCTTCACCTCGTCGGGTTTCATGCCGTAGATACCAGCAAAGAGACGAATATTCTCGGCAACAGTCAAGTCTTCGTAGAGCGAGAACCGCTGCGACATATAACCGATATGCTTCTTTATCTGCTCATATTCCGTGCGGATGTCAAAGCCTACCACCCTACCCGTTCCGCTGGTGGGCTGGTTCAGGCCTGTCAGCATGTGCATAGCCGTCGTCTTGCCGGCACCGTTGGCACCCAGGAATCCGAATATCTCGCCCCTCTTAACGCTGAATGAAATATCGTCGACGGCATGGAAATCGCCAAAGGCTTTAACCAGATGTTCTACTTCGATGACGTTATCTTCTTTCACTTCTGCAATCTTCTCGTGTTCAATGCCTGACGGATTGAAGATACTGGCAAACTGGGTGAGGATATCATCGGGAGTGCCAATACCGCGCACCTTCCCTTGGTCCAGAAAAGCGACGCGCTCGCAACAACGCACCTCGTCGAGATAAGGCGTTGAAGCCACAATGGTGATACCACTTTCCTTCAGCATCAGCAGCATCTCCCACAGCTCCTTACGGCTCACGGGGTCAACACCCGTGGTGGGCTCGTCGAGGAAGAGCACACTGGGTTGGTGTACCAATGCACACGAGAGCGCCAGCTTCTGCTTCATACCTCCCGAGAGAGCCCCTGCCTTACGGTCTTTGAAGCGTTCTATCTGCGAGTATATGGCTTTGATGGAGTCGTAGCCTTCATCAACAGTCGTTCCGAAAAGCGTGGCAAAGAAGTTCAAGTTCTCCTCGATAGTGAGATCCTGATAGAGCGAGAACTTGCCTGGCATATACCCCACCCTGCTACGCACCTCACGCATCTGCTTCACCACATCGTGGCCATCTACCGCCGCCGTACCAGCATCAGGCAGTAATAGTGAACAGAGGATGCGAAACATCGATGTCTTGCCGGCTCCATCGGGGCCTATCAGTCCGAAGACCTCACCCTGGCCGACAGAAAACGACACATCGTCGAGTGCCTGAATAGGAGCCTCACCCCCAGCCCCTCTCCAAAGGGCGAGGGGAGTTGTTGCTTCTTTACCGTAGCTTTTGCTGACGTTTTTAACAATGATTGCTTCATTCATCGCTATCTATTTTCGAAGGAATTGTCTATTTACTCCCCTCGCCCTTTGGAGAGGGGTCGGGGGTGAGGCCCTTCAACTCGCCGTACATACCAATCTTCACGAATCCGTCGTTACGGATAGCTACCTTGACGGCATACACTAGATCGGCACGTTCATCGTCAGTGAGGATAGTCTTGGGTGTAAACTCCGAACGAGACGATATCCAACTGATGGTGCCTGCATACTCTTTGCGTTGACCATCACCGTAGTCGGCAAACACCTTTACCTGTTGACCAATCTTGATGTTCTGCAACTGGGCAGAAGTGACGTAGGCACGCAGGTGCATTGACTCGGTATCGGCTATCTTAAACAGCGGTTTACCCACACTCACAAACTCACCTCGCTCCACATATTTCTCGAGCACAGTACCCTTTGTGGGAGTCATGATGTGACACTTTCGTAACATATCCTGCAACTGTGCCTTCTGCACATCGGCAGCAGCCGTCTGCTTGTCGAGGGCTTGCGTGCTGGTGTTCAGCGATGATATCTGCGCATCCAGTTGCTTCTGCAGCACCTTCACCTGACTCGTGGCATCGTCGAGCATCTTCGAGGGCGCTGCCCCGTCAGCCACTAACTCACGGTAGCGCTGCTCGTCCTGCCGGGCCTTAGCCAACTGCTGGCGTGTGGCAGCTATCTGGCGTTCCATATCGGGTTTCTGACTCTGATACACCGCTTTGGTAGCGTCCATCTGCTGAATCTTCAGCCACGTCTGCGTGGTGTCAATAAGTCCCACCTCTCGGGCTGCCTCCATCTTGTCGCCCTCGTTCACGTCAAACGACAGCAATGCCCCACTCTGTTCGGCAAACACGGTCGTCTCGGTAGCCTCGAACGTGCCCGTTGCATCGTATTCTTTCTCGTTGTTTCCGCAGGCTGTCATCATCAGCGCCACACCTGCCAATACATATATCTTTTTCATATGCTTAATTATTTGTCGTGTATTTGTTGTCGTATATCTCTTTCAGCATCTCAATCTCGTGTACCGACTGTTGCACGCAAGCCGCATTCTCCTGATTAATCTCGCGCACCAGATCGTTCACGTCGATGATGCCATGTGCCAGCTTCGATTCTGCCGCCTTTCTCACAGCCTGTCGCAGCGAGATAATCTCCCCGTCATGGGCCATCAGTTTCTGGTAGCGCTCTATATTCTCGTTCTGTTGAATCTGTTCCAGATTGTTATTGAAGAGGAACACCTCTCGGCTGTTCTCCGTCATATGACGCTGCAACCGCAGTTTTGCCTTATCGTTCTTGCGGGTATAGAGGGCACCGATGTTCCATGTAACGCGGGCACCAATAATGCCATTCAGACTCCATTTGTGGCGCATCATGTCCTCAAACATATTCAACCCTGGATAACCATAGAAGCCCTGTGCAAACACACCCACCTTCGGCATCAGTGCTGCGTTGAGTGCCTTCTCCTGAGCATTCAGCACACTGATCTGTGCATCCAGCACCTTCAGCTCCGGACGATGGTTTTCAGCTGTCAGCCCTCCGCCTTCTGCCTTCACTTGCGGTTTTTGTATGTTATTTATCTCTATGCCGCAGAATGTACTCAGCATGCGTTGCAGCATCTGTTTCTGTGATGCCAGCTCAGTGCCCTTCTGCACCGCATTCAGTCGCTCTGCCTTCACACTCTGCAGGTCGCTCTCGGCTGCTGTTCCGCGCTTGGTCATCGACTCCAGTTTGCGTTCGTTGCCTGCCAACAATGTCTGCAGGTCAGTGTTCAATTTGATTTGTTCGTCAATCAGCAACAGCCCGAAATACATCTCATTCACACGCTTGTGAACATTATAAATATTGACTTCATTCTGTGCCGCCTGCACCTTACCCTGTTCACGGGCTATACGCTTCTGACTGCCTATGACACCACCGTCGTAGATAGTCTGCTGCACATCGATACCCACTCGGTACTGATCCTTCGTCAGTCCCTTCATGTCAATGCCCATACCGCCCATCATCGTCTTCATCTCGTCAGGCCAAGCCGTCACCTCACTCTGATACGTGGCTTGTGCGGATGCCGACACCTGCGGCAGCCAACCCTTCTGGATATTGGCAACAGTCAGCTGTGTGGTCTTCTCGATGAGTCCATACTGCTGTATCAGCGGATAATTCTTCTCTGCTGCCTGCTGACACCCTTCCAGCGTCTGCCCCTGTACCAGCATGGGCAACATCGTCAAAGCTAAAAACAATTTCTTCATATCATCTTTTGTCATTGAATTCCAGATGCAAAAGTACGATGTTTTTTTCATCGTGGTGTTATCTGTAAGAATGAGGAAATGTTCTTTTTGTTCGATTTATACATAAACAGAGCATTGTTTCGCGTAAAATGATTATCTTTGCCAACAAAAAAGGACGTATTATGAACAGACAACCGCAACTGATGGATGCCACACGAATGCGCGACATCCTGACACCACACCTCTCGCAAATGCGCGAGCATATATTCATGAATAGCGAACTGGCAATGGTTCGCGGCGACAGCACCGTGTTTAGTCTGCTGATGCGCCAAAAGCCACCTTTTACCATCAATGATCACCGTTTGGGCATCATCATGAACGGCGAGGCTGAAATTACCATCAACCTGCAAGACCGCCACCTTACGAGCGGCACACTCGTCTATATCGGTCCTGGTACCATCATCCATCCCAAGCGTCTGTCGGCCGACCTTCGCATCTTCGGCATGGGACTATTTTCCAACTTCCCCATGCCCTTTGCGCAGGGACAGATGCCATCGGCTTTCAACGGGCAGGTGCGCGACTTCCAGTTACTCGTCAGCGAAGAGAATATCGCTACTGCCAGACATATTCTGGACACCATCTGGCAAATGGTTCATGCCTCCGACGACTATCATCGTCCCACCGTCACAGCCCTCGTAGCAGCCCAGATGCACCACTACGACCAGCTGTTCCATCGGCAGACTGACCAGCTGGCCAGCAGTCGTTCACGCGAACAGACTATCTTCGACCGTTTCCTTCAACTGGTCACCCAGCATTGTGCCGAACAACACCAGATAGGCTACTATGCTGACCGTATGTGCCTCACCGAGCGCTACCTGACCACCGTCATCCGCCAAACCAGTGGCACCACCGCCAAAGACTGGATAGACTGTGCCCTCATCACTCGCATCAAAATAGAACTGCGCCACACGGACAAATCTTCGGCACAGATAGCTGAGGAGATGCACTTTGCCAACCCCTCGTTCTTCTCCAAGTATTTCCGCCGCCTCACGGGGATGACACCTGGAGAGTATAAAAACTACAGTTGATTTTTCCCTAAGAACTCGCTGGGAGTAAGTCCCGTGATGCGCTTGAAGAGACGAGTGAAATGGTGGGGGAAATCGAATCCGAGCAGGCGAGAGGTCTCGCTGATGTTGTGACCCTGCATCAACAGACTTTTCGCCTGATTGATAACGTAGTTGTGGATGTAGCCAATAGCTGTGCCACCAGTTGCCTTGTGGACAATATCGCCAAAATAACGAGGCGAATAGGCCAGTTCTGAGGCGCACCACGAGACGGTGGGCAAGCCTTGCGACAATTGGCGATTCTCGCGGAAATAGGTTTGAAGCAAGTTGTGAAAGCGCTTCAGCAGGTCAGCCTCTCCCTTGTCCTCTTCGAAAAGCTGGCGCTGATAGATACGATTACAGTATTCCAGTATCAGGTGCAGATAGCCAAGCAGCACATTTCTCAAAGACGGGGAGTCCGCGTGTGTCTGCAACTCTTGTCGCATCTGGGTCACCAGTTGCGTGATACAGAGCCATTCGTCGGGCTCCATGCGCAGCGAACCATCAAAGAAATACGAGAAGAACTGATAGCGGTCTATCTGGCGTTCCAGCTCGCTGCCGTGCAACAGTTCAGGCGACCACAGCAATACCCAACCACATAACGAGATACGTTCGCCGTTGTCCTCCAGTCCACCGATCTGTCCTGGTTCTACAGCTATGATGGAGGCATCGCTTACCTGCAGCGTCTTCATACCGTAAGAGAGCGTATTGGGAAACTGTCGCTGGATAAACAGTCCATACACGCCATAGTTGTTCAGGCTATGACGGAAGGGCGCCAGCTCGTCATAATGAATGATGCTGACCAATGGGTGCAACACTGGTGCATCCACAAAACGAGCATAGTCGTTAGGAGTTTCAACCTTCAGAATATTCTTCATATCGGTGGCAAAGGTACGCAAAATAGTCTAATAATGGTATGAAATTAATGCTTTTTTTGCACTTTCTGCGAAATTGGTATGTCATCAGCCAATTTATGTAATACCTCTATAAAATAATATGCGTAATTTTGCACCCAGAAACTTAAAAACGATAAATTATGTTAGGCAATTTCACATTCCACAATCCCACGAAGCTGCACTTCGGTGAGGATTCTTTAAGCAAACTGAGTGAAGAACTGAAAAACTATGGCAAGAAGGTGATGCTCTGCTATGGTGGCGGAAGCATTAAGCGCAACGGCATCTACGATCAGGTGATGGCTGAGCTGAAGAAGGCTGGCTGCGAGGTGGTAGAGATTGCTGGTGTGATGCCCAACCCTACTATTGAAAAAGTGCTGGAAGGTGCCCATACAGCTCGTAAGGAGAATGTTGATTTCATCCTTGGCGTGGGTGGTGGCTCTACCATTGACTACTGCAAGGCCGTAGCAGGAAGTGCCTGGTACGATGGTGATCCTTGGGAGTACTACTTCAAGAACTGGCAGCCGATGACCTGCCGCTGGATTCCCGTAGGCTGTGTACTCACAATGGCCGGCACAGGCTCTGAGATGGATAGCTGTTCGGTCATCTCCAGCCACTCGGAGAATCGCAAGTTGTTCTATAACTTCCGCAACCCAGATTTCTCCATTCTCAACCCTCGCTTCACCTTCACCGTTCCCAAGTATCAGATGGTGGCTGGTATCTACGACATCATGAGTCATATTCTGGAGCAGTATCTCTCGGGCACAGACGACAACACCAGCGACTATATCGCCGAAGGACTGATGCGTTCACTTATCGTCAGCAGCCGCAAGGCTAACGTGAATCCTGAGGACTACGAGGCTCGCTCGAACATCATGTGGACTGCCACTTGGGCACTCAACACGCTCATCGACCGTGCTAAGGCTACCGACTGGATGGTGCACATGCTTGGTCAGGCTGTGGCCGCCTATACCGACGCTACGCACGGACATACACTCGCTGCCGTCAGCGGAGCCTACTACCGTCTGCTCATCAGCAAGTCCGAGGATGCAGTCGCCAAGTTCAAGCGCCTGGCTATAAATGTCTGGGGCGTTTCTGCCGAGGTTAAGACCGACGAGCAGGTTGCGATGGAAGGTCTTGAGACAATGGAGCAATGGATGCGCGAACTGGGACTGGCAATGAACATCACCGACTGTGGTGCCAAGCCAGAGCTGATTGAGGGAATGGCTGATGCCTGCCCCATCTGTCAAGGTGGCTACTACATTCTGAATCGCGACGAAGTAGTACAAGTACTTAAGGAAAGTCTGTAATTAATTGAAAATTGAAAATTGAGAATTAAAGCTTTATTGCTGAGTCTTATGATAACAGCAAACAGTTTCGCTCAGGGCGTGATTGATGTGCACAGCCACATCATCACTCCTGAGTTTGTGTCGGCTCTTGAAACAGAGGGACGTGTGATGGACGAGGGATTCCCCTTGCCGAAGTACAATGTGGAGAATCATCTCAGATGGATGGACGAGGCTGGTGTGGAGACATCGGTGTTGACGTTGGCTGCACCACAACCTTCATCAGCAAAAGTGGTGAGGCAAACCAACGAGACAGCCGCTCGCATCAAGAAGGAACACCTAGGCAGATTCATGTTCTGTGCTGCCCTACCCCTGCCCGATGTCTCGAAAGCCATCGAAGAAGCGAAGTATGCGCTCGACGTACTGAAGGCTGATGGCATTAAGTTGGCAACAAATGTCGATGGACAGTATCTTGGTGCACCCGAACTCGACACGCTTTTCTCTGTGCTGAATGAGCGCAAGGCTATTGTCATCCTGCATCCCCATCGCCCTGAACCTGTCAATCGTCAGGTAATGCAGCAGACACCGCTCGCTATGCAGGAATATCTCTCAGAGACCACCCGCGCCGTGTCGAACATGATTTCACGCAATGTACTGGCTCGCTACAATAACATCAAGGTGGTGGTTCCCCATTGCGGCGCCTATCTGCCGCTGGCTATTCCCCGCATGAAATCGCTGACACCTGTGATGCAGGCCAACAAGATGGTGGGCGAGATTGACTATGAAGTCAACCTCCGCACCCTCTATTACGACCTTGCCGGGGCACACTCTCCAGAGTTCATCCGCATGCTGCTCACCATCACCACACCTGACCATCTGCTTTATGGTTCCGACTATCCCTACGTGGCCCCACAGGTGCTCACGCAGAGTCTGGCGAGGATGAAGGACTATCTCTCGAAAGAGTCCGACCTTGCACCGTTCAAGGAGATGATTCTATGGAAGAATGCGAAATGGCTGTTAGAACAGACAGGAGAAAAGCCATCAGCAGCCATCGCCACAGCAAACATGATTGTCCGCATTGCTGAGATTGAGGTCTATCCGCAGTATCTGGAGGAATACTTAACCTTTGCCAACGAGGTGGATCGCCTGAGTATAGAGCGTGAGCCTGGTGTCATCTGCCTGTATCCCATGCAGAGTGCCGAAGACTCATGCCAGATTCGCATCCTTGAAATCTATGCCTCTGAGGAAACCTATCAGCAGCATCTCAAGACCGACCACTTTCAGAAGTACAAGCAGGGTACACTCCACATGGTGAAAGACCTGAAACTGCCTACCATGAAGCCGCTCGACCCAGAGACGATGAAACTGATATTCAAAAAACAAAGATAACGATGAAAAAGATTTTATCATTCTTAGCAGCAATGTTGTTCTGCTGCTGTTCCGCAGATAACGAAGTGAAGGCTGAAGAGCCCACAAATACCGGCAAGACGCTGGTGGTATATTACAGCTATACAGGCAACTGCCGCGAGATAGTGAACACGTTGACCAGTCAGATTGAGGCTGATGTCCTCGAAATTCAGCCTGCTGAGAAGGGACTGAAGTACGAGGCGAACAATTATGCCTTGGGTACACAGTTGCTGAATGCCATCAAGGCCAATCCTAACGATGCCAGCAGTTACCCTGCTATTGACCCTGTAACTACATTGCTCAGCGGCTACCAGAACATCATCATAGTCACCCCGCTTTGGTGGAGTCAGATGGCTGCCATCATGCAGACATACCTCTTTCAGAGTGCTTCTCAGATGGTAGGAAAGCATGTCGGAATGATTGTGTCGAGCCATTCGAGCGGCATCAGTGGTGTAGTAAGTGACGCCAAGCGACTATTGCCTAATGTCACATGGATGGGAGATGCATTGTGGATTAACGCCAGCAACCACAGCAATCGTGCCACACTGATAGAAAACTGGCTCAAGACACTGACTTTTGCAGAAGAGAATATGGATAAAATGTATATCACTATCGGTGGACAGACGCAAAGCGTGACACTGGTCGATAATGACGCAACGCGCGAGTTGGTTGCTGCACTACAGAGCGCACCCATAACGGTAACTCTCAACGACAACAATTTCGAAATATGGGGTTCTTTAGGCAAATCGCTGACAACGAAAAACGAGCAGATGACAGCCCTACCCGGAGACATCGTTCTTTATAACGGCAGCAACATATGCATCTTCTACGAGTCAAACTCTTGGAGCTATACTCGTTTAGGACATATCGACGGACTGTCAGAAAATGAGCTTCGCACATTCCTCAAAGCAGGCGAAAGCAACATCAGTGTGACACTTTCGCTTACTTCAGGTACGACCGCAATCAAGAGCGTCAATGGTAATCGTATGGAAGATAGAGCATATTACTCTCTGAATGGTGTAAAAGTTGATAATCCATCCAAGGGATTATATATAAAAAATGGTAAAAAAGTAATATTATAATGCAAAGAATCGTTTTATTATTAATCACGATGATGACTATGGTAACAGCAAATGCACAAAGGCTACGGGTAGGCGACGGCACGTCGGGAATGATGCTGACTGAGCGTCAGCAAGGATTGGCAGCATGTGCCTGCCTGATGGCACAGGGGGACTTGGTACGACTGGAACCTGCCGTGCGCATGGCTCTCGACAAGGGTGTAACCATCAACGAACTGAAGGAGGCTTTCTCGCAGCTCTATGCCTATACAGGATTTCCACGAAGCCTGAATGCCCTTGGAGTGCTGAGTAAGGTATTGGAAAGCAAGCAGCCTAACTGGCAGGAGGGCAAGCCTTGGACACGCCCCGCAGAATGGGACGATGCCAAGAAGGCCTACGAACTGGGTACCAAGAACCAGACGCAGCTCTCAGGAAAGCCCTTCAACTACGAGTTCTGCCCGCAGGATGACTACTACCTGAAGTCCCACCTCTTTGGTGACATCTTCGCTGGCGACCAGCTCTCAGCTGCCGACCGCGAGATAGTCACCGTAGCAGCCCTGAGCGGTCTCGAAGGTGTAGCCCCACAACTGGCTGCCCACAAGCAGGGTGCCGTAAATATGGGCAACTCAAAGCAACTGGTAGATGAACTCTGCACATGGCTTGGTAACGAGGGCTACACCCTGGACACCAAATGGCCCAAGGGCGATCCTAATCCTTACGGCAAGTACTTCATAGGCCAGAGCTATCTGGCTGATGTTGGTGGTGGTGTGATAAATGTCACGTTTGAACCTCGCTGCCGTAACAACTGGCACATCCACCACAAGCAGGTGCAGGTGTTGATTTGTGTTGCAGGTCGTGGCTGGTATCAGGAATGGGGAAAGGCTCCTATCCCAATGACTCCCGGCACCGTCATCGCCATCCCTGCCGAGGTGAAGCACTGGCACGGAGCACAGAAAGACTCATGGTTCCAGCACCTTACCTATCATAAGGATGTTCAAGAAGGTGCTTCAAACGAGTGGTGTGAGCCTGTAGATGATGCTACCTATAATGCACTGAAATGATAATCAAACAACAATGAAACAAGTATCAGTATTAGTAGGTACTGGCAGTATCGGACAGGCTATTATCCGTCGTGTGTCGGCTGGTAAGCACATTGTGTTGGCAGACTACTCCATAGAGAATGCTCAGCGAGCAGCAAGGACATTGGAAGATGCAGGATTTGAGTGCTCAACTATCCAATGCGACCTTGGTTCAAAAGAGAACATCCTGAAGTTGGTGGAGTTTGCAACGAGCAAGGGCGATGTGACGAACCTTGTGAACGCTGCTGGCGTGTCACCTTCACAGGCTCCCGTAGCTGAGATCCTTCGCGTTGACCTCTACGGAACAAGTGTTCTGTTGGAAGAGTTTGGCAAGGTAATTGCCGAGGGTGGTTCAGGTGTGATTATTTCATCACAAAGCGGTCATCGTCTGCCAGCCTTATCGCAGGAACAGAACGAGGCTTTAGCCACAACATCTGTAGAAGAATTGCTAGAACTGCCGTTCTTGAAGGAAATCGATGATACCCTAAAAGCCTATCAATACTCGAAGCGTTGCAATGTGCTCCGCGTGATGTTCGAGGCTACTCGCTGGGGCCGTCGTGGAGCTACCATTAACTCTATCTCACCAGGTATCATCATCACGCCATTGGCAAACGATGAATTGCATGGCCCCCGCAAGGAAGGCTATCTGAAGATGATAGAGGGCATGCCAGCCCGGCGTGCAGGAACACCTGACGAAGTGGGCAATATGGCAGAGTTCCTGATGTCCTCCCGAGGACGTTTCATCAGCGGTGCCGACTTTCTGATTGACGGTGGCTGTACAGCTTCTTATTGGTATGGTGATTTGCAATACCTCAAGGCTACGCATTAGCGAGAGCAGAGTGAAACTCGTTTCAACTCTGCCGAGCGTGAGTAGGTTCGAACGAAGTTCAAGGCGACACACTAAACAGCCACCCACTTCCGTTATTTTGAAAAACAAATAAAAGTTATGGAAGATACTTACGGTTGTAATCTGAAATGGATATTTTCGAGCAATTAAGATCAGGGGCTGATGTCGATATGGCAACACCCGAGTATGCGAAGGCCATCAAGCACATGACCGACTGCGCCAACATTTGTTTTAAAATCAATACAACGGCTCCACAGCCTGAGCAGATTCGGCCATTGGAAGAGCAGTTGTTTGGTGGTAACCTCGACAAGACGAGCTATCTGATGCCTCCGTTACAGATTGACTTTGCCTGTCAGATGAAGATTGGCAAAGGCGTGTTCGTGAATCACTCGCTGACCTGCATGGCTGCTGGCGGCATTACCATCGACGACGGTGTGATGATTGGCCCTAATGTACGCATTGTTACAGATAACCACGACTTTGCGAACCGCATGGTGCTGCGCTGCAAACCCGTCCACATCGGACATAATGCCTGGATTGGTGTAGGAGCGATTATCTTGCCAGGTGTAACTATTGGCGAGAATGCCGTTGTGGCCGCCGGTGCGGTTGTTACCAAGGATGTAGCACCTAATTCTATCGTTGGTGGCAATCCTGCAAAATTCATTAAGAACATATAAACAACAGGAGGATATAATATGATTTTCGACAGAAGCGAACAGAAACAGGTAGTGGCACTATTGGGTGCCGGTAGTATGGGAACAGCCATTGTGCGCCGTATTGGTGCCGGTAAGAAGATTCTGTTGGGCGACATCAGCGAGAATGCATTGGAACGTGTCGGTGACGATTTCCGCCGCTGTGGCTATGATGTAGAGACTTTGCAGGTAAATGCTTTGCAGAAGGAAAGCGTGGAGGTATTCGCAAGGAAGGCAGCAGAACTGGGGCCCGTGATGTACTTCATTGATACAGCAGGTGCATCGCCCAATCAGGCCAATCCTGAACACATCGTTAACCTCGATATGCTGGGCACTGGCTATGCTGTAGACGCCTTCGGAGAGGTGATGGCCGAGGGTGGTGCAGGACTAATCATTTCGAGTCAGGCAGCCTATATGTACCCCATCCCCAACGACATCGAACTGCAACTGGTGAACACTCCGACCGCTCAGCTGAAGGACGTGAAGTTCGTTCAGGAGGTGGCCATGCAGAACTCAGGCTTTGCCTACATGATTGCCAAGCGCATGAACCATCTGCAGGCACAGCGTGCTGCTGCCACCTCATGGCGCAAGCGTCGTGCCCGTATCAACACCATCAGCCCTGGTGTCATCGTTACCCCGCTGGCTTACGATGAGTTCAATGCCAATGGTGAGGGCTATCAGCGCATGATTGATGCCTCTGCCGCCCAGCGCACAGGCACCAGCGACGAGATTGCCGAGGCAGCAGCCTTCCTGCTGGGAGAGCATGCCAAGTTTATTACAGGTACCGACCTGCTCATCGACGGTGGTGTCATCGCTGCTATCCGCACGGGTGAATATCAATTAGGATAAAAAACAAAGACAACAATGAAAAAGGTAATAATCCGTAATTTGGGTATAACCAGATTGCGGATTTCTTTGTAATTTTACCATATAGTAATCTTTACAAACTAATTTCATCGACTCACTGAAGCAGGAACGGCAGATGTAATAATTTTCTTTTCGTCGAAGATTGATTTATCAGTAAAAGAAAAGGTGAACGACAGGGGAGGAAGCAACGGTGATTGCTACTTTCTCAGTAAAAAGAGAAATTATGATCCAGGAAGCTTATACCGCAAGATTCCGTCCGTTTTTCGTTCCTGCTACATTACAACCTATACACTGGTGCCATTCATCGTAGTCAGTACAAAGACATGCTTACCAAACTAACAGGTATGCCATTTACAGATATTTTCGGCGAAGATACGAAAAAAATCTCATTCACGCTTAATATTTTCCAAGCTTGTCGGTGATGCCGCCATAGCTCTTGGCGGCACGCTGCAAGGCTTCGTCGGTCATGTACAGTTGGTAGAGCGTGCAGCGGGTCTGGATAGTCTGCGGCGAGCAGCGGTCGCCAATGACGCGTACCAGTGCCCAGCCTTTCGTAGAGTCGGCAAACTCGTCGCTCACCAGCGCAAGTCGTCCGTCTACTGCGGTCATCTCCTGTCTCGACACCATGTGACGAGTGAAGCGCACGCGGGGAATGACGTCTTCTCCGCGCTGCTCTGCCGTGTAGAGCCATAACTGTTCGCCCCATTGACGATTGCCTACACCGAGGTCGGTCAGCAGGGCTGGCTTGCCGTCCACCGTGCCAAGGTGCTGCTCGACGGTGGGCAGTTTTCCGTTGCTCACTGGTATACCGGGCATCAAAAACGAGGCTTCCGTCATCTGTATTTTCTCGACATACACCGGCGGCAGGCTGTTGGCCAGCGACGCAAAGTCCTGGTAGGCATTGGCCCGCTCGGTGAACATCGGTTCAGCGTAGCGCAGCATCTTCCACAGTGCCGTAGTATGGCGCATCTTCTGCCGCTGGATAAACTGCGCCAGCGTGTTGCTGCGCTTCTCCTGCGACTCTGACACGCGTCCAATCACCTGACCACCACGCTGATAGAATGTCACGCCCCCGATGCGGAGCGTTTTGGGAATCACCAGTCCCAAGCCTGATTTCTTCATTTTCACCATCTTCGTATCCTATTTGTTTCGTCGTTTCTTTGTTACTGCTTCGGTGCTCCTTCGTTACTGCTTCGATATAGCCTCGATACACCTTCGGTCGTTCTTCGGTATTTGTCCGCTACTTGGTCGCTATTTGTCCGCTACTTGTCCGGTTCTGAACCGGACATATACCGCAGAAGTATCGCAGTACTACCGCACATCAATGCCGACTAATTGCTTACTAATTGCCGACTGTTCGCTGAGTGCAGCAAGGCTATGCTGGGCAAAATTACGAATTTTCCCCTAAATCTGAGCGTATGAAAGAAGAATAATAAACTTATTCATCCCTTTTTGTGTGATTTTTGTTGTTTTGTGTTACTAAATTGAAGATTAAAGCGGTATCTCCGATGGACGCATATTCTTTGCTCTTTTTCCTTGGGAGGACTACGGACGGCTTGGGAAAATAGGGAGGCCATTTCAAAGAGACTATAGGCTATAAGATATAAAATCTACACTATGAAACATCAGCCCGGCATGGCTAATCGAGAGAGGTAGCGGTGTCGGGCATTATTCTTTTCCCTCGCAGTCCGTCGGCTGCTCCCGTCGTTGGTCGCAGCCTCGCGGGACGAGCCTCCTGTCAGAGTCTCGCCCCGTTACAAGGTATCTCCGATGGCCGAAGTGTTTATTGATAAAACACGAATTTGGTTCCCTTTGAGCCTACACCATCATAATCAGCAGGCACGGGAAACTGGCTGCAAAGGTTATCTATCGCATCATCGTCGACTGTGGCAGTCAGTTCCAGTTCGATAGCCATCCGACGCTCATTGTAGCTCAGATTCCAGATGCATTCACCAAGGACGGCATTGACTACAGTCCTTATCTCATCCTGAGTGCGCCAGATGGTATCAAAATCAGTCATAATATTCTATCGATAGTTCCTGGCTTACGTCATACTCGCGGCCATCATCGTAATAATAGACCAACCGCAGGCCACGATAGACCGACGGAACTTTCAGCTCATCGAGCAGATGCCATTTGGGTTTGCCGAAGTCATACGATGAACGGTCGAGGATGATGCGGTTGCTGGTATAGTCGAAGTGGTAATACCCACCGCCGATACATTGATCGCCTGGCTTCAGCAGGTCTTTATGCTGGTTCACCATGCCAATTCGGAAATGGCCATCCATAGTGATGATGAATTTCGGGAGGCTCATGTCAGTTTGGTAAATTGGAATCTACTTTATTGCATAGCCAGCGGATTGAAGCAATCCGATAGCACGTTCAAAGTTCTCTGATTTTGTCAGGATGTAATCCATGTTGAACGTGGAAATGGCGAAAATGCCTATATTCAAAAATCGTCACTCTGTGAACTCTACAATCGCACTGACATTATCGCCGATGGACAGCGAGAGGATGATGCCACCTTCTACTTGATAGAGCGTCGGAATGAGCACATCGCCGAGCTTTGCCGCCACACGATACTCTACCCTCAGACCGCGCACAGTGAAGTCCTCCGACAGCAGTTCCATGGCCACACGGACATAGTTGGCATTGTTCATGTGCCTGTTGTAGTCGATGTCGGCACGGAGCACCTTGTAGTAGATGCCCTTGGGCAAAGCCTTTACGCCATCTTCCTTTGCTTTTGCCTCCAGCCAATCCTTGTTGGCCTGTATGTATTCTCGCTTTGCCATAATCTATGCTATTGGTTCTAGATAGTTTACCTTCTTTCCCGTTTGCTGTGCGTATGCGATTTCCCGCCGTGTGCTCTCGCCGATATAGCCACCCACGTTAATGACAAATATCTCATCTGCCATGTCGATCTTCCGCAGGTGCATGTCATCAAGCATTTCCTTAGTGCCTGTTTGCCAAACCTCTTCGTCGCCGGAGTGTCCGAACAAGCCCACGCTGATGACAATGCAGCCTTCAAGTGTCAGTCGTTTCTGGGTTTCCAGGAACTGATCCTTGAAACGGGTGCTACCACATAGGGTAACTATCTTATAATTCTGTATCATACACTTTCAGGATTGTATTTCAGTGCATCCGAAGGCCAGCCTGTTACATTCCTGCCTGTATCAAGCAGGCGGATTTCACGGAGATCCTCATCTGACAGCGTAAAGTCAAAGAGATCGATATTCTCAACCATTCTTTCCCTATGTGTGGTCTTGGGAATGATGATAATGCCGTTCTGAATTAGGAATTTCAATGCTACCTGTGCAGATGTCTTGCCATATTTTTTGCCAATACTAACCAGTGCTTTGTTCTTGAAAATGCTATTTCTGCCTTCTGCCAGCGGACTCCAGGCTTCAAGAGTTACATTGTAAGGCTTCAGGTATTCCAGCATCTTCCGTTGCTGATAGAGAACATGGGTCTCGCACTGGTTCACGACAGGCATCACCTTTGCATCATCCACAATCTTCGGAAAGGTGTTTGGATAGAAGTTTGACACACCAATGGCTCTGAACATACCTTGTTCATAGAGTTCTTCGAGCGTGTGCCACATGACGGTAGGATTTCCGACAGGCCAGTGAATCAGCATCAAGTCCACATAGTCAAGCCCCAACTGCTTCATGGAATGGTCAACTGTACGCAAGGTTTCCTCCTTCGTATAGCACGAATCGCATATCTTTGTCGTGATGAACAGTTCTTCACGAGGAACGCCACATGCCCGAACAGCATTCCCCACACCTTTCTCGTTGTAGTACATAGCAGCCGTGTCAATGCTTCTATAGCCTACCGATATGGCATCTTCCACTACTCTCTGGGTTTCCCTCTCAGAGATATTATAGACACCCAGACCAACCATCGGCATCCGCAGGCCATTATTCAAAACTTTGTATTCCATAGCGATTTCTTTTCTATCAATGGTTTTAACTCTCGTTCGAAGATACCACGTTCTACTATCCTATAGTTGTGGAGGGTATGCCTCACGATACTCTGGAGAATGGCTGATGGATGCCGTTGAGCGTACCGTAATTCTCCCACTGAGCAGCAAGAGCAGTATAGGCGTTTTCTTCGTCAAACAGTTCCATCATCTTATATTCTTTGCCTTTCGTAAGTCCATCATGTCATCCCAGAAGTCATCAGCGTCCGTCTCTGTGAATCCCTCATGTGAAATTTCTTTAAGAATCGCATCCAGCAACTGCATCTTCGTAACCTGAAGGTCTGGAGCCACATCAATAGGACATGCCACGATGTCGCCCAACAAACCGACATGCAGGTTGAAAACGGCAATCTCTCCATTCAAGACTTTTACCTCAATCCGATTACTTGAACCGTATTCAGGCTTAGTCTTCAACAGTTCTTCGTAGAGAGGAATGCTGGCGTATGCTTCTGCATCAACAGACTGTAATAGTTCCCTGAGTGTCATAGTTTCATAAACTATCATAAATTCAGGCACAAAATTACTCATAAAACCTCAGAATTTATCAGAATTGACTAATTTTGCAACATTATTTAGGAGAATAGCCATGCCAAAGGAGCGTAACAAGGCAGACTCGTATCGCGAGAAGGCTTACGAAGGTGACACCAAGGCAATGAACAACCTTGGGGTCTGTTATGAGCGTGGCACTGGCGTAAAAGTCAATCTGGAGATTGCTTTTGAGTGGTACATGAAAGCCGCTGAGCAGGGCGATGTCTATGGATGCTTCAACGTTGGTGAGTGCTACTATCACGGCAAAGGCGTGGATCAGGATGTGGTGAAGGCATTCGAGTGGTACATGAAAGCTGCCGATAAAGGTGATATGCAGTCACAGGTCAATGTGGCCAATGCCTTCTATCTCGGCAATGGCACAGAGCAGGATCACCACAAAGCCTTCCTCTGGTATCGTGAGGCCGCTTTCCAAGGACATATACTTAGCCAAAAAAACGTCGGAGCCGCCTACTGGAATGGCGACGGTGTGGAGAAGAACTTGGAGGAATGCGGGTACCCTCCACGATGTTATCAACATCGCGGATTCCTCCCTTCTGGTATGAACTTGCCGCCAACGGCGGTGATGCCCAGGCACAATTCGCCACGGGCTGGTTTCTGATGACTGGCACAGGCGTTCCCAAGGATGAGCGCAAGGGGCTGAAGTGGATTCACAAGGCCACCTTTCAGGGATTCCAACCTGCTATTGACTACTGTAAGGAGCATGGGTATAAGTGGTATTAAATACAAAGAGAAATCAAAATGACAATACAAGAATTTCGTGATTACATGGCATCGGGCAAACCCGTCGTTGGCGGTGGTGATGTCCACATGATGTTCCATCAGCTGTCGCAGGAGGCACTGAAGATAACAGCAGAGATTAACGGCAAGTATCATACTCCAGAGCAGCTGCACGATTTGCTGGAACAGCTTTGGGGACGTGAAGTGCCCAAGACGGTAGGCATGTTTCCTCCGTTTCATACCGACTGCGGCAAGAACACCATCGTTGGTGAACGGGTCTTCATCAACATGGGTTGTAAGTTCCAGGATCAGGGCGGTATCACCATCGACGAGGGCGCTCTCATCGGTCACAACGTCGTGCTGGCAACCATCAATCACGACCTTGACCCGGCCAAGCGCCAGAGCATGAGCTATGCACCTATCCACATTGGCAAAAACGTATGGATTGGAGCCAATGCCACAGTTCTTGCAGGTGTGACTATTGGCGATGGAGCCGTAGTAGCAGCTGGTGCAGTAGTAACAAAGGACGTTGAACCGAATACGATTGTTGGTGGCGTTCCAGCCAAGGTGATAAAAAAGATAGAGATAAAAGACAGATAAATTTATGGAAAATAGCAAAATACAATTTTTGAAGAAAAACTACCTGCTGTTTATGGCTATGCTCGCTTTCACTCTGATAGTCCATGCACAGACAGCAAATGATAACCCTCGCGAACGTCTATGGCAAGCGTTTCTCACACCGCCCGACAGCATCCGCGTAGGATGCTACTATTATTGGGTGAACGAGCAGGTGGATCCTAAAGGTGTTGTGGCCGACTTGGAGTGGATGAAGGAGAACGGCATTACCTTGGCATTCCTTGCCACCGACATTCGCGACCGAACGACATGGGATAATCCTTGGGAGGGGCAGGCTTTCGGCAAGAACAAATTTCAGAGCCGCCTGTGGTGGAAGAATCTGCGTACGGCACTGAAAACAGCCGGTCGGCTGGGCATCGAGATGGGCTTGTTCAACTGTCCAGGATGGAGTCAGTCGGGTGGGCCATGGGTGAAGCCCGAGGAAGCTATGCGCAACTGGACGTCCCATGGCATAGAAGTCTGTAAGACCAAAGAGGGCACCGACGTAATGTGCTCTCCCTGTTCGCCCGATGCACAGGGGCTGGAGGTCGATAAGCTGTCGAAGCACCACGTGCAGAAACACTTCGAGGCATTCATTGGTGAGATTCTGCGCCGTATTCCTCAGAAGGACCGCCCCACGCTGACCACCGTTGTTGTGGACAGTTGGGAACGTGGGAAGCAAAACTACACCGATTCTATCTTTTCAAAGTTCCGTCAGCGTTTCGGCTATGAGCTTGACTACACCAACCCCGCTTGTCAGAAGGATCTCGATCGGCTCATTGCCGACCTGGTAGCTTCAGAGTATATGGGCGGACTGACTGAGAAAGCCCATGAATATGGTCTGCGCACTTGGTGTGAGCCCTACGCTCACAGCCCCTTCCCTGCCAACAGCATCACCTACGGCAGTGCAGCCGACGAGGTTGCTGCGGAATTTTGGGTGGACGATCGCAAATTCCGCCAGAAAGAGGTAGATGCAGCTCTCGGTTCCGCACGTCGCAGTGGCAAGAACAGAGTATGGGCTGAGAGTTTCACCGATGGTTGGCCTGAACTGGCAAAGGATGACTGGAGCTTTGAGAAGCTAAAGCCCATAGCCGACCGCTACTTCCATGCAGGCATCAATGCAAGCATCCTTCATGTCATGATTTCGCAGCCAGGCAACGACCGCAAACCCGCTGTCCGCCCTTGGTTCGGCACCTACTTCGACCGTCGCAGCCAGCATGCATCCGACCTGAAGCCACTTGTTACCTATCTTCGCCGCTGCAACTTCATGCTGCAGTTGGGCAAGCCGTTGGATGGTGCTAACGACCGTCGAATCCTGAACGATGGCACCAAGATTCGTTTCACCGAAGAATCATTCTTTGAAGTTACTTTCCCAGATGGTCGACAAGAATACTGGAATCCTGCCCAACCACAACCATCAGCCACAGCCATGCCTGAGCAATTGCAGTTTTCAAAGGCTATCGTGAGCGGTGTGAGTTGGTATGACCAGCATGGCGAGACTGTTTCGGCTCATGGTGCCAACATCATCCGAGACGGCGGGAAGTATTATTTGTTTGGTGAATACAAAACTGACTCGGCCAATGTATTTAAAGGTTTCAGCTGCTATTCGTCAGATAATCTGACAGACTGGCATTTTGAGGGTATCGTCTTTGATCAACAACCCGATGGACGCATGGGACCCGATCGCGTGGGCGAACGTCCGAAAGTACTCCGTTGCCCTGCAACAGGCGAATATGTAATGCTCATGCATACTGATAATCTGCAGTACAAAGACCCCTGTACCTGTTATGCTACGAGCCAAACTATTACTGGCCCTTATGAATTCCAGGGGCCGTTGCTCTACAAAGGAGAGCCTGTCAGGAAATGGGATATTGGCTCGTTTGCTGATGATGATGGGCATGCGTATCTCTTGGTGCATCATGGCATCATCTACCGTCTTGCCACTGACTTTCATTCGCTTGACTCATGTTTGATGAACGGTCTGAAAGGTGCTGGCGAGAGTCCCGCCATGCTGAAGAAAGATGGAACATACTACTGGCTTTCGAGTCACACCACATCGTGGGAACGCAACGACAATATGTACTGGACTTCCAACTCTCTTTCCGGACCATGGGAGTATCGCGGTGAATTCTGTCCCAAGGGCTCGCTTACATGGAATAGTCAATGCTCGTTCGTCCTGCCTCTGGAGAACGGTTCCTTTATGTATATGGGTGACCGCTGGTCCTTCCCCCGTCAGCGTAGTGCTGCTACTTATGTTTGGCAACCTCTTACTATTGCTGACGGTAAATTGACTATTCCGCATTATTATGAAGCTTGGGACCCGTTGACAATGCAACAGGAAATTGTAAATAGCAAAAAGCTACATGAGAAAAAATGGCAGTCGCAGGTCATTGGTGACAGTCTATCTATTCCTTACACGGGGCGTCGTATAGCACTCTATGGAACTACTGACAATATGAGTGGCTATGCAGATATCACTATCCGCGACCAAAGAGGACACAAGGTGTTTGGTGGCATCGTCGATTTTTACAGTCTTGTTCCTGCCACCGGTATCCGTTTTCTGTCTCCCATGTTGGCTAAAGGTAAATATACGCTGGAACTTCGTATTGCATCAATGAAGCCCAACTGGACTGACAAGCGTCGCAATCAGTACGGCAGTACAGGTCACAAGGTAGAGATTACCCATGTGATGATTGAGTGATTAATGGAAGAGATAAATTTAGCGGTATGATTACAATCAGGAAATACAGGGTACAAGACATAGTTCCTGCTATGGAAATCTGGAATGAAGTGGTACGTGACGGTATTGCCTTCCCTCAGGATGAAGAACTGGCGGGGCAAACGGTAACAGAATATAAGAGAAGATGAAGCGAAAGATGATATACAGCATTCTATTGGTAGTGGCTTTGCTGCTATGCTGGCAGGGTTACGAGTTCTGGGTGGCGGTTGGCCGTCAGCCGCGTGGAGAACGGTTGGAGCGGTGCAAACAGTCGCCGCAGTGGCGCGATGGTGAGTTTGTCAACGTGCATGAGACACCAACGCTGACGGGTGATGAGGGGTTCTTCGGTCAGATGTATAAGTTTCTGTTTGGCAAGGTGAAGAATCTGAGTCCTGACAGCAACGTACCAACGGCAAAGTCGTCGCTGAAGGACATTCCCCGCTCTGAAGAGGTTTGCGTCTGGCTCGGTCACTCCACGATCTTTATTCAGACAGGTGGCGTGCGCTTCCTCTTCGACCCTGTACTGACCAACCGATTGCCTGTTTGGTGGTTCATGCGCCCGTTCAAAGGGGCTGATGTCTATACCGTCAATGACATTCCCGAAGTCGATTACCTCGTCATCACCCACGACCACTGGGACCATCTCGACTGGAAAACCGTTACAGCTCTGAAAGATCGCGTCGGCCAGGTAGTCTGCGCCCTCGGCATCGGTGAGCACTTCGAGTATTGGGGCTACGACCCGCAGCGGATTCATGACCTCGACTGGCAGGACAGCATTGCCATCAACGATTCCATCACCCTCCGCTGTCTGCCTACCCGCCATTTCTCTGGCCGCATGGGACAGCACAAGACGCTCTGGGCTTCGTACCTCATTGACGGCCCGCGCCGCATCTTTGTCTCTGGTGACGGTGGCTACGATGAACGATTCAAGACGTTTGGCAAGCAATATCCAGACATCGACCTCGCCATCCTTGAAAACGGACAGTACGATGAGGGGTGGCGCCATATCCACACACTTCCCCGCGAACTGCCAACGGTCATCAGCGAACTCGGTGCCCGCCGGGTGCTGACCTACCACAACTCCAAATATGCCCTTGCCAACCACTCCTGGACGGAACCGCTCGACAGCATCTATGCCCATGCACAGGGCAAGTCATGGCAGTTGCTCACCCCTCGGATCGGTGAACAGGTAAGACTAAATGAACAGCAGACATTCAGTAATTGGTGGAGGTGAGCGCTGGTGAATATCCGACTGGTCATATAAAAAAGCCTTCCCGCCAACATTATGGCAAGGAAGGCATTCCCTATGTATTCGGTCATGACTTCGCTTTCCTATATTCCATGACAAGAGAGTTGAAACGTTCAGAAAACTCATCATGTTCACGGCACATCAGGTCAAACATCTCAGCACCGTCAAAGTGGCTGAGAGGTAGTCGTGGGGACAGTTTTGTCCCCTTCGAGCCCGCTCCGTCATAGTCTGCCGGAACGGGGAACTGACAGATGAGTGCATCGGCATCTTCCTCCTCCAGATACTCGGTCAGCTCCAATTCAATGCCCATCCGTCGCTCATTATAACTCAGGTTCCAGATACATTCTCCCAGAACAGCATTAACCACCGTTCTGATTTCGTCCTGTGTGCGCCAGATGGAATCAAAGTCTTTCATTGTTCTGAGAGCTTTTGAAATCGGTTAATGTTGTATTTCAATTCCTCCAAGTCAATGAACTGAGATCCACGATATACTTCCTTGCCATCCATCAGAAGCAATACCGTAGGGCCTGAATAGACTAGGAATCTACCTGCAATCAAAGGTTCTTCGGTGATATCTGTATAGAAAGAAGTCAGAGACGGGTACTGACCTGCCAACCTCGCCACTTTGTCAAGCATGACATTGCAGACTCCGCAATCTGGAGCCTTGATGTAGAACAGACATATGCCGTTATCCGTTATGGTCTGCTCTATATCTATTATGTTAGTCAGGTGCTTCATCAATTCTTACCGTAAATTCGGATTTATCTAATGCGTCTCCATTTTTGAGAACAGGTTGATTATTATAACGCCAGCTTTCATTTGCTCTCTGATGATATGCCCTTCTTATAGATATACGTGGTATAGCCAGGAGCGTAGGAGTCATAGACCTCGCTGAGGAACTGACCTACCAGTGTGAAACCATGTTGTGGGTAGTATTCGTGGGTGCAACTGGTGTCGGTCCAAAGGTATAGATGCCTCAGGTCTCTGTGCAGGAACTCATCCATCATTTCCTGCAGCAACAGTTTCCCACAGCCTTTCTGATTGCTGATGAAGAGCGATAGTTTCACTTCGCCGTCACTCATGCACTGCACCGTTTTTCCGTCAACCTCCAGCATATAGTCGGCCAATAGACGGAAACGTTCAAGCTCATGGTCGGTCATCTGTGCCTCAATGTTCTCGCGCCATTGGCTGACATCTGCCTTGTCGTCATGGAAGTTGGCAAACAGCACCCCATGAATCACGCCATCATCGCCCACGGCCTTCAAGGCAAGCGAGGGATTGCTATAGTTATAGCGAAGGATATACTCTGCCACTGCATCGATAAACCACTGCCGTTCGTCGGCATAAAAATCGCCCCATGCACCAGCAGCCAGTGGTGCTGCTTTAGCAAAGTCATCATTCGTGAATTTCTCTATTTCCATTTCTATTATTGCCTCATGCTTTATTAAGTTATGTAATACTCTGAAAATTGGAATTTACTTGATTGAAATCCCCTTTAGACATGAACATTATCTGACAAACCTGAATCCCCAGTGCATCGTATTCAGCTGTCCAAACACAGGAACCCAGAATGCGCCTAACATTTCCGTGTAGCGAGACATGGAAATATCGCCCATGTCGAAAGTGTCTGTCCATCCAAAATCATGAAGGATTTCCATATTTCATTTAAACGAATTTATTTATCTCATTAAAATCTTTATTTGAATCTTTTGAAATCAGATATCTCCATATCGATGACAAAAGTCATTAATGGTTCCAATGTTAATCTGTTACCACTTCAGAGAAATGCTCCTTTCCCCAGGCTATCAGAGCCGTAAGTGCAGGCATCAGCGATTTGCCTGTGTCTGTCAGGGAATACTCCACTCGGGGTGGAACCTCCGGATAGACCTCACGATGAACAAGGTGACTCTGCTCCAGGTTCTTCAGTGTCTGCGAGAGCATCTTCTGAGAACAATCCGTCATCAGACGGCGGATCTCATTGAAGCGCAATACACCCGTCTCGCTAGTGTGAAGCATATAGAGCACCAGCATGGACCACTTGTCACCAAAACGGCTCACTACTTGCCTGATAGGACAGGCTAAATACTCTGCTTTGATATCTGCCATAATATACTTATTAGAGTGCAAAGGTAACCAATAGTTACTGAATTACCAAATTATACTTAGTTAATCTAAGTTAATGTCACCTTCGCAGAAGCCCGATAACATCACAATTCCTACTTTTTGGTAACTATCTCACCAAAAAGTGCCTTCTTGTGGGAATGATTTTTTCGCTGTACCTTTGCGGTGCAATTCGAGATAATTGCACCGCGAGGACAGGCTGCACCTCAGCATAAAGCAAGCTTTCTGCATTCGGTTTGCACTGTCCTTGCACCTAGTAAATAATATTTTAAACGAATAAGAATTATGAAACAGATTGAGACAATTAAGAGTGGTAAGAATTTCAGCGCAGTAAGCGTAGGTAAGATGAGTGAGATTATCGAGCACGTGCTTCCGATGGGACCTAACGTAACCATTCAAGGTAAGGTTTTCGCAGGTCAGGCCGTTGGCGCAACGGGTAGCGAACTGAGTTTCCAGACGCTCGTTCCTGGTCAGGACAGCGGTTTCCTGCACACTCACAAGACTCATGAGGAGCTGTACATTATCCTGAAGGGCGAAGGCCAGTATCAGGTGGATGGTGAGATCTTCCCTGTCAGCGAAGGCACTATTATCCGCGTTGCTCCCGATGGCAAGCGTGCGCTGAAGAACACAGGCAGCGAGAACCTGACCATGCTCTGCATCCAGTACAAAGCCAATGCCTTCACTGAGGCTGACAGTCCCATGACTGATGGTGTCATCCTGCAGGAAGAACTGAAATGGTAAGCGAGATGTTTGACAAAGCAATTCAGTTTCTGAAAGACCATAAAGAAATCGCCTTCGCTACCAGCGAGGGCGATTGTCCTAAGTTGCGCATCTTCCAGATTATGAAACAGGAAGGGCATGTGCTCTACTTTGCCACTTCTGCCCAGAAGGCAGTCTATCGGGAGTTACATCAGAATCCCAATGTTGAGATACTGGCCTACGCAGATAATATATCCGTCAGATGCTCAGGCATGGTGAACTTCAATGTCGAAGACGATGTGAAACGATGGATATATGATAATAATCCCGTGCTGCCCCGCCTTTATACAAGTTATGACCAGATGGAATACTTCTGCCTGCCAATAGCAGAGATGGACTATTACGACCTGTCTCCAACACCGCCGGTATTTCAACATTTCGATCTGATGGCAGGCGAAGTGGCAAATGGTTTTGTAGGAGAACGCTTCTACAAATAATCCATTCGGGTGTTTTTCCTATTCAGGTTTAGCCTGAACGATTTCTTCTCTTGCGTATGAACATGGTGCAAAGGTACTAAAAAAAGAGCCGATTCACCCTGATTCACCCAAATATTTCTGTAACTATCTGATTTTCAGTAACCGCTATTTGATGGCGCAAAAAGTAATGAAGTCAGGCGATGCGAAGATTATCAAGAACGCTGGAGGCTTGGTGATTTCTGCCTTTGACTCTGCCATGCGTAGCCTTATCGTAGCTATTTACGAGTTAGGTGTAGAGGAAATCATGGTTGTGGCACACTCACATTGCGGAGCCTGCCACATGAGCTATGACCACTTCCACCATGAGATGATTGCCCGTGGCGTGACGGATGAAACGCTCGACACCATCCGTAAGTGTGGCATCGACCTCGACCAGTGGCTGGAGGGATTTAAGGACACACCGACCTCCGTCCGTAAGACCGTTGAGACCATCAAGCCCCATCCACTTGTTCCCAAGGACATCGTGGTTCGTGGGTTTATCATTGATTCAGAGACAGGAGCATTGGAGGAGATTAAAGCATAGCCCCCAATAATATTATTAATGTGGAAATGCAAGGGCGGGAAGCCGAGGCCGAAGATGTCGGCGCGGCTCCCCGCCCTTGCATATACAATTGAACTTTAAGCCCCCTGTCTATAAATCCACGTCGTACAATTAAGTACTCCGCCTTCAAGTGCAACGTCGTTATAGTTGATAGTCTCGATAATCTTGTCGGGAAATATCTGCTTAAATGCAGCGATAGCCTCAGCATCCTTATTCCCCTCAACCTCAAATATTGGAAGGACAATCAGATTGCTTACAGCAAGGTAATTAACGTAAACTCCGATGGCATGATACGGATGTTTCAAATCTTTATAATCATAGAAGAACGGCACATCAACATATTTGAGGTTATAATCCTTCAGAACTTTTTCTATGCCATTCGCCCAATACTTGTATTCATCAGAGCGGTTGTTTCCCAATATAGTGTCATGGTCTATAAAGCGAACCATACCGTCTGCGTGTCCCGTCATGTCACTGTTTTGGGCCGGAATTATGATTACCTCTGCCTCAAGCAATTCGGAAAGGTCTTTGACCAACTGGTCTTTGTCTGTATATTCATAATTCTCCGTGAAGATTCTATCTGAAACGATTGCTCTGCCAGAGCAAAGCAAAACATTTCCACCGTCAAGGTTGATATTCGAGAATACAGGCTCAAATCCATTCAGCCGACACACTTCTCTCACGTCAGAGCGCGAATCTTCCCATTCCTTATTGCCTTTCAAATAAGACGGCTCGTAGCGGAACTGTATTAGTTTGCCGGATTCAGTTTGGATTGGCATATAATCCCTGCACCAAATATCCTTCGTGCCTTTTAACAAACGATAATCTACACCATGCTTTTTCAAGATAGAAGTCAACCGATTAAAGCACTCAGGGAAATGTTCTTCCAGAAGTCCCGACAAATATACAATCTCCTTGCCCTTTGGCTGTGCTGGGACTGCATCTGCTTTCTTGGCATTCTTTGGAGTTGATTCGTCTTTCTTTTGATGCTCATTTTTCATATCCCAATATGTCTTTCTGATTGACGGATAATCGCCATTCATAAACATCTCACAAAGTTCTTTCGTTGGCTCCCAGTCATGCTTCAGGCACAAATCTGTAAAGACCGCCTCCTTGCCTCTTTTTTTCAAAACGAAATTGTTGATATATTCAGATGATATATGCTTTCCAGAACGCAGGAGTATCAGGTTCATCCTCATAAGGACTTTCCTGTGAGCCTTTGTTGACAATCTGTTATCAACCAGCCTTTTCATCAACTCGTTAAGTTTGGGCTTCTTGACCCATTTGACAACTTGGATAATGACAGGAATGATACCAATTAATCCAATAATTGTTCCGATGATAAATTCCGTACTCATAGGGCTATTTCTTCATTTTATTGTATTCTTCTTCGGATATTTCTTGAATATAATCTAAAACATCCAACTTGGAGGAGGCTTTTTTCGTGCCATCCCAATCTACAAAAGTAATAAGGCGACCATAATTACTTACCCAATAACTTGTTTCTTTAATTCTATGTTTCTTATTTCCAACAATATAACTATTTTCTCTTGTTATTTTAATCGATTTCAGGAATAACGAATTATGATCTATGGAAGCATTAATATACACATATTCGGATGTGCATTGATACTTATCACCTCTATCTGTCTCAGTCCACTTAAAAGGCTTGTCCTTCTCAGGAAAAGCAAACAGAATTAGTCTGTCTTGATACTTCGTACTCCCCGTTAATCTGTTTTGTCGAAGTTGAACATCTGAAATTACAGCATTTTCTTCTGTATGGTATCTATAAGTAGTTTTGGCCGACATCATCCCTTGACCAATATAGACTTCTTCTACAAGATAATTGTCATAGGCCTGAGATTGAAAGCTATACTGAGTCATAGAAGAGAGATTTCCTTGACTATCTGGCGAAGCGTATGTACGGCAGCCGAAAGGATAAACATAATCCTCAAAATTATATTTCTGTGCTTGAGCTGACACAACAAGTAGCATAATTGCCCCTAAAAGAAGAAATGATTTTTTCATGTGCTTTTATGTCCGTTTTACCCTGTTAACTCTTCAGTTTTAAAATACAAGAGGCGCAGACTTTCGCCATACGCCACACGGTTCACCACAAACCACAAATGTATACGGGAAATCTGCGCCCTATAGGTGCAGCTCCAATAACATTTGTTTTGCTCGTATTCATATGGTGGTGATTGTGTGGCTATCGAGCAATATGTCTTGCACTCCTTGCGGATTGCGGGTGCAAATATACGAAATATATTCCAATGTTGGATGAAAAAGACGAAAAAAAGCAAGAAAAAGGATTCCTTTATCGAAGATATACGTAAGGAACAGGGGAAAAGGTACGGGCAAACAGGGAGCGAGACGGCATGTAACAGGGAGCGAGACGGTGTGTCTCTCAATTCGAACGCCCGCCCACATGAATTAGGGCGGGCGCCCTTATATCTTGGAGCACCCGCCCTGATATGCTGGAGCGGTCGGTCGAAACCGAGTTTTATTCCTTGGAAGTATCTTGCTTTAGGAAGTAGAGCCAGCGGCGGCTTTCGCGTACCTTCCACAGACGTGGATGTTCGCCCTTGCAGAGACTGTCGAGATAGGCTTTGGCAGAGTCGCGCTTCAGCCCGCTGAATATCATAAACTCTGGAATCGTTGCATAGCCCAGCCGCATGCAGCGACGCAAAGCCTCGTCCATTGCCTTCTCGTCGTACATCTGGCTATTTCCCACCTGAGCCTCACTCTTGCGGTAGCCTTCGCGGTTCTTGCCACCTTCCTTGATGAATTCCTTGGAAGGGATGAACTCAATGCCCGCATACTCAATGTCTCTGCCATGAATGGTCTTGGGGTCGGTATGCTCGCCCAGTAGTTTCAATTTGGGGGCAAACGAGCCGATGGGTGTTTCCACACGGTAGCCGTCTGACAGCCAGAGGCCAACAACGTCTATCACTACGTCGAACACCATCTGCAACTCTCCTGTACGCAGGTTGCGATACTTGTTGCAGAAATCTTCCAGTTGCTTGAAACTCTTCTTACGGCCTTTTGCCGGGCGCACATAGAGCAGCGGCTTGCCGTCCTCACCCTTCGTTGGGCGCGGATGAATCTCAAATTCTATTCCGTCAGTCTTACGTGGCATAATAATTCTATTTTAGATGGCAAAGTTACTAAAAAATGATGAGAAATCCAAATATTTTTGTAACTTTGCGCCATTATTTCAAACATATATTAGTATGAAGATTTTTAGATTAAAACCGTGGATTCTTTCAATTGTATTGATAACGTTGCTTTTGTGTTCATGCGGTTCCAAAGGCACAAATGGTTCACAGAGCAAGATAACAGCAGATATGGCATACGAGGGCGTGAACAACTATTGCCATAAGGAATATGACTGGAGCGTAGCAAAGGACAATCCCGACATCATGTATGTGCAAATGGGCGAAGAGACGGACTCTGCGTATCAAGTGGTATTCCGCAGCTATACGGGTGCCTTTGTGCATTTCTATGTCAATAAGACAAGTGGCACAACAAAAATGGTGGAGAAAGTGCCAAACCTCAATGTCGAGGAGGAAGCTGGAACCATCAACTTATTTGATTACTTAGAGAAGAGATGAAGAAGATAATAAATCCTTGGCGCAACCATGATGGATATAACTGTTTCGGTTGCAGTCCTGACAATCCCATTGGGCTTCACTTGGAGTTCTATGAGGATGGTGACTATATTGTGAGGTAGAAGATGAACAGTAAGATGGATCCGATGGGCAGAGCCATTGCCGACTACTGCAAAAACAAGAAGGCAGATAGGCTCAGAGTGTTTTCCCCAATGTTTGAGGAGGACGAGATACCCTTGACTACACTTTTCCGTAAATACAAAGCTATGCCAGAGATTGAAAGGAAAGCTCTCGACATGGCTACTGGAAAGACGCTTGATGTGGGGGCTGGCTCTGGTTGTCATTCACTTGTCTTACAAGAAAAGGACATCGACGTGACAGCCATTGACATTTCCCCACTATCCGTTGAGACAATGAAAGAGCGTGGGGTTAAGAAGGTACTTGAACAGAATTTCTTCACTCTGGAGGGACAATACGATACCATCCTCATGCTAATGAATGGTATAGGCATCGTTGGAACATTGGAACGTCTGCCTGAGTTCTTCCGTCAACTTGATAAAATACTGGCTCCAGGAGGCCAAGTGCTTTGTGATTCATCTGATATATCCTATGTGTTCGAGGCCGAAGATGGCATGATTGATATTCCCGATGAAATGGCGTATTACGGTGAACATAGTTTCCAGATGCAGTATAAGGACACCATTAGCGAACCCTTTGACTGGCTCTATATCGACGCTGACACCCTGAGAGAGCAAGCAGCAAAGAATGGATATGCCGTTGAAGTGGTTGCAGAAGGTGAGCATTACGATTACTTAGCGAGAATAACAAAGTCAAAATAAGAACAATATGAAGAGTTTTAAGTCAACAGCGTGGATTCTTCCACAACCCGTGCTGATTATCGGCACTTATGATAAGAACGGTAAGCCCAATGCAATGAACGCAGCTTGGGGAGGTCAATGGGATATGCACGAAATCATTATCTCGCTCGGCTCTCATGCTACAACTGACAACCTTGCTGAAAACCCTGAATTTACGGTTGCTTTCGCTACTAAAGATACCATGATAGCTTCTGACTATGTGGGTATCGTTAGCGGCAGGAACACACCAGATAAGATGGAAAAAGCTGGCTTGACTGTAGAGAAGGCTCCTAATGTGAATGCCCCTGTATTCAAAGAGTTCCCTATGACGTTGGAATGTCGGGTGAAACAGAAGATTGACGAGAGCGAGACAGGCTATTATCTCGTTGCTGAAATTGTCAACATCCTCTGTGATGAAAAGTACCTGGCAGAAGATGGCAAGCCTGATGTGGAGAAAATGGAGCTTATCACCTTCGACCCGGTACATCACACTTACATTCAGTTAGGAAAGACTGTTGGTAATGCTTTCTCTGATGGCAAACAGTTCTTGGACGAGCCAAGCGGCAAAGCCGAGTGGAAATGAGCTTCATCAAGTACATAGCAGACGAGAGCCACTACAAGGAAGTCTTGTCCCTGGTAGGTAAAGCCAAACAAACTGTGTGGATTGGAACGGCAGACATCAAGGATCTGTACGTTGATGATAAGCCATTCCTTTCCCTGATAGCCTCTTTACTCAAAAAGGGCGTTGAGGTCAGGCTGATTCATGCAAAGGAACCAGGAACGGCATGGAGAGAGGATCACGAGAAGCATCCGATTCTCTATGACGGTATGGAGCGTGTGCTATGTCCGCGAGTCCATTTCAAGCTCATTATCATAGACAGTTCAATAGCCTACGTCGGTTCCGCAAACTTGACAGGCGCAGGTATGGGCATGAAATCACCCAAGAAAAGGAACTTCGAGGCCGGAATTCTGACCGATGACCCAGAAATGCTTGATGCAGCCATCGAACAGTTCGATAATGTTTGGATTGGCAAGTTCTGCAAGGAATGTGGCCGCAGAGAATATTGTTCAGACCCGATAAAATGAGTAGGATAGAGCGAGAAAAGCAGATTGTCCGAAAGATGATTGAGCTGTATTGCCGTCATCGTCTGAAAGAGGAAGCTATGCCAGAGGAATATATACTTTTGGCAGAATACGCTTGTCGCCGTTTGGATCATTGCAGATATGGTGAGAAAAAGACAGTTTGCAAGGACTGTCCCACTCATTGCTATTCGCCGAAAGATCGCGAGGCCATCCGTGAAGTGATGCGCTGGGCAGGGCCAAGAATGATATGGTATGCCCCAAAGGATGCCCTCATTCATTTTTTTCATAAAGTGAAATACTGGCTCCAGTCGCTCTCTTTCAGAACTGGTGTTATAGTTCTTTTGTGCTGCATACCCTTCTATATCCTTTCCTTCGCCCAGATGCTGCTACCAATAAGTGTTGCTGCAAAGGGAATCTTATGGACTATACTATTCGGATTGGCTAAGACCTGTCAATATGGAGGTCTTACAATTCTTGGTGTTGAGGGCTACAAGCGGTTAAAAAATAAATTCAAAAAGTAAAAAGAATAAATGGAAACAAGAAAACATATAGCTGCTGAGAAGAAGAGGTGCGGAAGTCATAATTGCGCCCAGGCTATTCTTCATACCTATGCCGATATAGCCGGAATTGATGAAGAACTATCCATGAACATTGCCGGAGCTTTTGGTGGAGGTATGGGTAATATGGAAGGTACATGTGGCGCACTTGTTGGATCTGGTCTCGTTTTGGGATTGGTAAATAAAGACAAGGCAAAGTCAATGAAACAGATGCGCCAGATAATGACTAAATTCCAAGAAAGAAACGGGGCTACACAATGCAAGTTGCTGAAAGGTATAGGAACAAAGGTGGTACTTAGAGAATGTCCTGACTGTGTAGCCGATGCAGCAGAATTTCTTGAAGAACAATTAAATGAGTAGGAGTAAAATATGCAGATAATACTCGCTTCCGCAAAAATAATGAACGTTTCGATTAAGCGAGAACAGAGCAAACTCGTTTGTTCTGTCGAGCGTATAGTCATGGATGCTGCGATTAGCCTCTCTTTTTTGTTTTTAGGTGCCTGCTAATGTCCTGGCCTTAATCTTCCTGTCGTCCTTGCCCCAGGTGAAAATCCCAGAATCCCGTACCAGTCTCAGGGTCGAACTTCCTTCCGATAGCACCGCCGACTGTAGGACGTAACTCTATCTCTGCTGTATAAAGAACCGTTGTAGCTTTGAGGTGTCCACCTGCCATGCCATGCTTTCCCTCTTGTTTAAAAGAGAATAGTGCATGAGTATGATGGAAGAGTTGGGCATCACTGTCTATTACCACATTACCATTGAGAGATACCAGTTCCAGCATCCCCTCTAGCCGCTCCGTCTCAAAGCTGCCAGTTTCAGGGATGAACACCTGCAGCTCTGCACTCTGACAGCCGCCGATTCCAGAGAATACGGCAGACGGTACGGATTCTTTCTCACATATTGAGAGGAGGTTACTGATAATCTCGTCCCCTCGATCCATACGGATGTAGTAATTATCTCCTATTTTCTTGTAGTCCATCTTAATAATTCGTAAAGTTGGGTGCAAAGATACGAATAATATATTATGTATGCCATATTTCTTAATTTATTTTATTCCTTAACTGGTTTCCAGGGTGTAAAACGGGGAATGTATCGCGGTACATTCTTGCAATACTCTTCATATTCCTTTCCAAAACGCTTACGCAGGCCAGGCTCTTCTGACAATGGGAAATAGAACATGTTGATAATGAGAAATACGATTGCCCAAATGCCGATAGCCCATGTGGACAATATCAAAGCCTCGCCTATGAGTATCAGAAAAACCCCTGTAATCATCGGGTTACGCACATAGGCATAAGGGCCGGAAATAACCAGCTTGCTGGTTGGATTCCATGGCGCAAGAGTTCCTTTGCCTATTTTGTAGAATAGCCTGACCGTGGACACCGCTAACAGTACGCCAGCCAAGAAACACACGACACCTATCAGGCATCTCCATAGTACAATATCACTGGGTTGCCAACCAGAAAAATACAACAACAGTGATGGTATAATGATGGACACTGTTACTGGCAATGCCATGATTGCCTTGAATACGCTGAATGATAAAGATTGGTTCATATTTTCATTCGTAATGTCTTATTCTTACGTCAATATCGTCACCTTTGAGCTGTCCAGGTATTCTGCTTACATCTGTCTGACCGTAGTGATATGGGAACAACACCTTGGGCTTGATGATTTTCGCAGCCTTAATCAATTGGTCGGGTGTCATCGTGTAGGGCTGGTTGCAGGGAAGGAAAGCGATGTCGATGTCCTTGACAGCTGACATTTCTGGAATGTCCTCCGTGTCACCAGCGATATAGATTCTCAGTCCGTCGATAGTTAGGATGAAGCCGTTGTCACGTCCTTTGGGGTGGAACTGTGTGCGTCCCTCGGTATAGTTATAGGCTGGAACGGCTTCAATGGTGAAATCATCAGCTATCTTCAGTTTATCGCCATTCTTCATCACCTCGCCAGAACCATATATGTCGGCACAACGCTGGCTGGTGATGAATCGTGTCTTATCACCTGTCAGCAGCTTGATGGCATCTTGGTTGAAGTGGTCAAAGTGCTCATGAGTCACCAAGAGATAGTCGGCCTTGGGCATGGAGGCATAGTCAATTGTCTTGTCGCCCAACTTCGTCACGGGATCAACCTGAATCTCTTTGCCGTCATACTGAATGCGGATGCTAGCATGTATCAGGGCATGGAACTTCGCGGTCTTGCCGCTTTTCGTCTTGAATACGTCCACCTCGTAGGTGTCTGTTGTGACAGGCATTCCTGCTTCTTTCCACGCAATAATGCCACCTTTGAGGTTCACACACTTATAACCGATGTCAGCCAGTTTATCTGCTGCATTGGCTGAGCGGCGACCACTTCGACAGTAAACAGCAATGGTCTTATCGATTGGTAATGTATCTTTCGCTTTCTCCATGAAATCGGATTGCTTCTGGTCTATCAGGATAGCACCTTCGATGTGGCCCTCCGCATATTCGTCAGCAGTCCGCACGTCGAGCAGTATGACGTCAGGATTGGTTATTAACTCTGAGAATCCCTGTACATCGATATTCTCAAAATTCTGTTGACCACAAGCGGAAGTCAGCCCAAGCGTAGCCAGTAGGCATGTAAGAATCTTCTTCATATCTTCGATAATCTAATTATTCATTCTTTTTCTTGTCATTTGTGTTGAGACGAATCACGTCCGAGTCGTCACGAGACTCAACTTTTGTTAAATCTTGGCACAAAGATAGCAATAATTTTTCATTTTTTCGTATCTTTACACCCAGATTTAATATGTTTTGTGAAATGACCCTAGAAGAAGCCATTGAAGCCCGTCACAGTGTAAGGGCATATAAGGAACAGCCGTTGGCAGAGAATGTAGTCAAGGTGCTAGAAGAGAAAATCGCGGTACTGAACCGTGAGGGTAAGTTGCATATACAGCTTATTCAGAACGAGCCGAAGGCATTCTTAGGAACGATGGCCAAATATGGGAAGTTCCGTAATGTAGGCAACTATATCGTCATGGCAGGACAGAAAGCTGATGACTTGGATGAGCGCGTAGGCTATTATGGCGAGCAATTGGTACTGTTGGCCCAGACACTTGGCTTGAACACATGCTGGGTAGGTCTCTCGTACTCGAAGGTGTCAGGAACGTATGAGCTTGGCGAAGACGAGAAGATAGCTTGTTACATTGCCATTGGCTATGGTGAGACACAAGGTGTCAGTCATAAAATCAAGACCGTCGAGCAAGTAAGCAATGCCAGTGACATCACTCCATCATGGTTCAAGAAAGGAATTGAAGCTGCTTTGCTTGCTCCAACAGCCGTAAACCAGCAGAAATTTTCGTTTGAGTATATCGGTATGAGAAACAATCGCCATCAAGTGAGGGCAAAGAAAGGTTTCTCCATGATTGGTTATACAAAGATGGATTTAGGCATTGCCAAATACCACTTTGAGATTGGTGCCGGAGAAGTAAATTTTGAGTGGTTATGAACATTGAGCAAGTCAGAGAGTACACGTTGTCACTCCCAGGAGTGACCGAAGACCAAGCGTTTGGTGATGATATTCTTAACTTCCGCTTGGAGGGAAAGATTTTCGTCTGCCTATGGTTAGGCGGTGGCAAGTATGATATGAAGGACGGAGTTGCAAGAATTGCCTTGAAACTGTCACCAGACAGGAATATCGAACTCAGAGAACAATTCTCAGCCGTGAGACCCGCTTATCATTGGAACAAGACGCACTGGAGCGATGTCTATTACGAAGAAATGGACGAAGCAATAGTAAAGGTGTTGATTAAAGAGTCCTACCAACTCATTGCATCGAAACTTCCAAAGGCTATTCGCTCAAAGTATGTGCCTGTATAAGAATGATTTAGATGTGGTAAAATGGAAATAAAGAACAATGACAATACAAGAATTTCGTGATTACATAGCATCGGGCAAACCCGTCGTTGGCGGTGGTGATGTCCACATGATGTTCCATCAGCTGTCACAGGAGGCACTGAAGATTACGGCTGAGATTAACGGCAAGTATCATACTCCAGAGCAGCTGCACGATTTGCTGGAACAGCTTTGGGGACGTGAAGTGCCCAAGACGGTAGGCATGTTTCCTCCGTTTCATACCGACTGCGGCAAGAACACTGTCGTTGGCGAGCGGGTCTTCATCAACATGGGTTGTAAGTTCCAAGACCAAGGTGGCATCACCATCGACGAGGGTGCACTCATAGGTCACAACGTCGTGCTGGCAACCATCAATCACGACCTTGACCCGGCCAACCGTCAGAGCATGAGCTATGCACCAATTCACATCGGCAAAAACGTCTGGATTGGAGCCAATGCCACCGTACTTGCTGGAGTAACCATCGGCGATGGAGCCGTAGTAGCTGCTGGTGCAGTAGTGACAAAGGACGTTGAACCGAATACCATTGTTGGTGGCGTTCCAGCCAAGCTGATAAAAAAGATAGAGATAAAAGACAGATAAATCGGAATTTATGGAAATCAATAATAGACCCAACCACAATGAGGCTTTTCCGAATCCGAAGATTCCAAGCCTCTGCTTCATCAAGAACGTGGTGAAGAACCCGCGTATCATCATCGGCGACTATACCTACTATGATGATGTGGATGGTGCTGACCAGTTTGAGAAGCATGTCACTCATTTCTACGACTTCATAGGTGACCGGCTGATTATTGGCAAATTCTGCGCTATTGCCAAGGGTGTGGAGTTTGTCATGAATGGAGCCAATCATAGGATGGACGGTGTGACAACCTATCCGTTTTATGTCATTGGTGGTGACTGGGGAAGTGCCATTGCTCCAGTGAAAGATGAATTGCCTCTGAAGGGTGATACCGTTGTGGGCAATGATGTCTGGATTGGCCAGCATGTTACCATCATGCCAGGCGTTCACATAGGTGACGGAGCAATTATCGGAGCCAACTCTGTTGTTGCCTCAGACATTCCTCCATACGCTGTTGCCGTGGGAAATCCCTGCCGAGTGGTCAGGATGCGTTTTGATGACGAATTCATCGCCTTTCTGCTGCAACTGAAATGGTGGGATTGGGACATTGAGAAAATTGAGCGCAATTTCAAAGCTTTGTCAAGTGGTGATTTATCATTGATCAGAAACCTATAAATTCGAATTTTATGGTAACTTGTTTTGATGTATATGAGATTCTTGAAATGCTGTCTGAAGCATCTGTAAAGGTATTTTTGGACGGCGGTTGGGGTGTCGATGCACTTATAGGCAGAGAAACAAGAATACATAACGACATCGATCTGTTCGTAGAGAAGAAAGACTACTGTATAACCATATCCGTGATTACAGGGAAGGGATACAGAGAAGTTATAATGGACTATACGACCGACAGCCATACTGTCTGGAAAGATGACAACGGAAGAATAATCGATCTGCATTGTTTCGAATATGTCGAAGATGGAATTCTATATGACGGATACACTTTCCCAAGCGAAACTTTCTCAGGTAAAGGAAAAATCGGGAATATTGAGGTGTTCTGCATAAACCCGGAGGCACAGGTACAGTTCCATCTTGGATATGAATACGATGAAAATGATGTCCACGATGTTCTGTTGTTATGCAGAACTTTCAATCTTGAGATACCGGAGCAATATAAAACTCACATCTGATTCAATATGCTATGATTACTGATAGTTATGATATTGAAACTGAACCAATGATCAATCTGTTTGATTTCTACGGCAGACGTGGAGATTTTGCAGATATATGCCTGATAATATTCTCGAAGGAAATTCATCGGCATTTACTTGATTCCTACGAATCTGAAATTATTGCAACTATGTCGGCTTGCAATGGCGACACGCATATCTATAAAACAACTTATAAAGGAGTTACGATAACTTTCTACCTGTCAGGAATAGGTTCAGCAGTAGCATCCTCTCAATGTCATCTTGCAAGCTGGCTAACTGGAGCATCAAAGTTCATTATGTTCGGTTCCTGTGGCAGTCTTGACCGTACAACCACACAAGGTAGATTTATCATACCGACACAAAGTTACAGAGGGGACGGGTGTTCATAAATTCCAATTTAACGAACTGACACAAATATGGATTTCAAGGATAAAGTAGTCGTCATAACAGGTGGTGCGCAAGGTATCGGAAGATGTATAGCAGAAGAATTCGAGAAACTTGGAGCTACTGTTTGCGTAATCGATAAACAGCAGGGTGACCACTTCGTGGGTAACCTTGCTGACAAACAGGTGCTGGAGCAGTTTGCCAAGGAAGTGATTGCCCAGCATGGGCATGTGGATTATCTCATCAACAATGCCTTGCCACTGATGAAGGGCATAAACGAATGCAGTTATGAGGAGTTTCAATATGCCCTGAGCGTGGGGGTGACAGCTCCGTTCTATCTCACAAAGCTCTTTGCTCCACATTTCGCCAAAGGAGCGGCCATCGTCAATATATCTTCTTCACGTGACCGTATGAGTCAGCCCCAGACGGAAAGCTATACGGCAGCAAAGGGAGGCATTGCAGCTCTGACTCACGCCTTGGCAGTCAGTCTTGCTGGAAAGGTGCGAGTAAACAGTATATCGCCTGGGTGGATTGACACGGCCTACACCGTCTATGAAGGTTCCGATGCCATTCAACAACCGGCAGGACGTGTTGGAAATCCATTGGATATAGCTAATATGGTGCTCTTTCTCTGCTCTGACAAGGCAGGATTCATCACGGGCGAGAACATCTGTATTGATGGCGGCATGACTAGACAGATGATATATCATGGCGATAACGGTTGGACATTAAATTGAAATATGAAATGTAAAATGTGAGATATGAATCCTGTTGCCATCAGACTTCTCAACCAGCAGCTCATCGCTCCACAGTTCAGTACACCTACTGAGGTGGTCAGCTACATGGGTGCCATGCAGGCACAGGAGTATCGTATGATGCGCTGGGCTGTGGCAATGCGCACGCGCAAACCTTCATTCAAGGCTTTCAAGAAAGCTTTTGATGAGGGACTGATTATCCGTCTGCACCTGATGAGAGGCACTTGGCAGTTGGTATCTGCTGAAGATTACTGGTCTATGATAGACCTATTTGCTCCAAAAGCAATTGCCGTCACGAAGGGATGGATGAGCAGCAATAGAATAACCATACCCGATGAAGAACTGATGCGTGTCAGAGATATTCTCGTTCGGACAGCAGCAGGCAAAAGGAGTGTGACAAAAGATGATTTCGTTCTGGCGTTGGCAGAAAAAGGTTTGAAGATGGACGACCATCGCCTGTCTTATCATATCCGCATGGCAGAAATGGCAGGCATCCTTTGTAGTGGAGATTTGTTACCGCTCAAAGCCACCTACGCGCTAACATCAGATAAGATAAAGTCATCCGCAAAGATGGACAGAGACGAGGCGTTGGCTTACTTTACTCATAAGTACTTCCAGAGTCGCCAACCAGCTACACTGGAGGATTTTGTATGGTGGTCAGGACTCAACATCAGCGACTGTAGAAAAGGCATTGCACTCCTTGGCAACGGCATTCACATGGAGAAGTGGAAAGGCAGGGAGTTATATCTGACCGAAGAATGCCGCATAAGGGGATTCCGAAAAGGCAAGTTCCTCCTGATTCCTCCATACGATGAATACCTCATCAGTTATAAGGGAGGGGCCCAGAAACTACCGAGTGTTTCTGGGAGGGGCACCCGTGACATCGTACTGCCTCCAGAACACAGGCATCGTGCCCATAATAATAACGGAATTTTTCAGCCAATAATAGCTTACGACGGAACGGTATGTGGTAATTGGTCACCTTTTAAAGAGAACTTACAAGCATCCTTCTTTGAAGAAAACTTTGAATTTGTTGATGTAAGTGAAGCTTGGCAATCATACAGTAGTTATCGGAATAAATAAAAAATGCAGTATGAACATAGAAGACTATCGCGAGTATTGCCTGTCATTAGGCGAAGACATTGAAGAAAAACTTCCTTTCCAGAAGTTCAAGAACGGAGAGGGGGTATTGGTGTTCTACGTGATGGGACATATGTTCTCATTCTTCGATTGCAATGACTTCTCTGTCATATCACTGAAATGCCAGCCTGAGCGCATCGAAGACCTGAAGGCACAATACAAGTGCATCGGCAATCCGTATAACGAATCGCCCAAGCATTGGATAGGCATCAACCCCTTGACTGCCCCTGATGACCTGCTAAAGGAACTGACCCGAAACTCTTTTGAGATTGTAAAGATTAAATATGCGAGTAAGCGAGAGCAGAAACAAACTCGTTTGGATTCTGCCGAGCGTGAGCATATTCAACCGAAGGTTAAATATACGAAAACGAAGAAGATATAATTCTAAAACCACAAAAATTATGAAAGCATTATTTATCAACGGAAGTCCGCGTAAGAACGGCAACACGGCACAGCTGCTGAAGCGTGCCATGGATGGTGCCAGAGAGTCTGGTGCTGAGGTGGAACTGGTGAACCTCTACGACCGCAACCTGAACTACAAAGGTTGCATGTCGTGTTTCGCCTGCAAACTGAAGGGAGGCAAGAAGGGTGTCTGCTCTTTCAAGGACGACCTGCAGCCCATACTCCAGAAGGCTGTGGAGGCCGACGTACTGGTGTGCGGTTCGCCCAACTATTGTGGCTACCCCTCAGCAGCACTACGTGCCTTTATGGAGCGAATGGAGTTTCCCGCTGTCAACTACTCCGACTATTCCAAGCCCGTCATACTGAAGCGCATCTGTTCGGCCACCATCTATACGATGAACTGCCCTAATGAAGAAGTATATCGTCAGATGATCTATCATATCCTGATGGACGCCTCTGCCCAGCAACTCGGTGTGTTCGGCCCTACGAAAGTACTATGCTCCTACGACACATATCAGTTCCCGAACTACGACCGCTACGATGCCGCCACTTTCAGCGAGGTTCACAAGGAAGAGGTACGCGACACGCAATTCCCCATCGACCTCGAAAAAGCCTTCGAACTGGGCAAGCGACTGGTGGCAAAGGCCAAGGAATAACATACTAAAACAAAGAAGAAATAATCATGTACAGTTTGAATTATAAAGTAACGACAAGTACCTGCGACAGCGAAAGAAAACTGAAACTCTATTCAGCTCTCCAGATGATGCAGGACTGCTCAGAGATGTGGATCGACAGCGAGCCGGAAGTCAAGGACTACTTCTTGCAGCAGAATATGGCGCAGCTGTTAGCTACACGCCAGGTTGAGGTTATCCGTGTGCCTGACTACAAAGAGGAACTGACGGTGACAACCTCCGTCTATGGCATGAAGCCAATGTTCGGATTCCGCAATACGTTCATCTACGACGCACAGGGAAATCCCTGCTACAAGACATGGAGCATGGGAGCGTTCGTTGACAAGGTGGCTGGCAAACTGAAGCGTGTGGACGATGCGACCATACAATCAATGAAGCTGGAGCCGCAGCTGGAGATGAACTACAAAGACCGCCGCATCATCCTGCCAAAGACGGAAGGTGAAGTGCTGGAGCCGATTAAGGTGCTTCGTGCCGACATCGATTACAACAAGCATCTGAACAATGCCAACTATGTCCGCATGGCGATGGAACTGTTGCCGGAGGATTTTGTGGTAAGCGGCTTACGGGTAGAATATCGGGTAGCAGCCAAGCTTGGCGATTGTCTGACTCCTACTATTTACAAAACAGCTGACGGTATCATCATTTCCCTGTCTATAGGGAGTGAGGTGAGTGCCATCATTGAGTTCAATAAATGACACAGTAATTCGATTATGAAGATAAAAAACATCATGCTTATGGCAGCAGTAGCAACAGCAACTCTGACGGGTTGCGGTAGTAGAGAAAATAAGGTGGAGACAACCGACTTTGTGGACGACGTAAAGGTGGCACTTGCCGATAGCGGGCGCATAGACTTGAATGCTTTGCAATGGACGAGGGAGCCTAAAGCCTTTGAGGTCAAAGGTGATACCATAGCCATCACTACCGCTCCGCACACCGACCTATGGCAGCGCACGTACTATCACTTCCAGAACGACAATGCGCCCGTGCTACAGATGAAGACAAAGGAAAAATTCTTCAGTTTCGTGGTGAAGACCGACTTCACGCAGAGCCACCAGCGCTTCGACCAATGCGGCATCGTGATGTATCTGGATAGCGAGAACTGGCTGAAAGGTTCTGTGGAATATGAGAACGACGAGTTCCAGCACTTAGGCAGCGTAGCCACCAACAAGGGCTATTCTGATTGGGCTACGACGGCTATCCCTGCCGATGTCAAGACCATGTGGTACCGTTTCTCGCGCCGAGAGGATGACTACTGCATCGAATGTTCTACCGATGGCGAGAATTTCAGTCATATGCGCATCTGTCACATGTATGCTGCTGCCGACGAAATCAGTTTCGGCATATATGCCTGTTCGCCAGAGGAATCATCATTCACCGCCCTCTTTTCAGACATGAAGATTACCGAGTGTGTTTGGAAGGCTCACGACGGTCAGCAGCCGGACTTGTAAATTCTAATTTATCAGTCTAAGAATCATATGCCCAAGGAACGTAACAAGGCTGATGGCTATCGTGAGAAGGTACCGATTAAGCGAGAGAAAATTGATGCATGCATCGACTCTTCCGAGCGTGAGGTGTCTCGACCAAAGGTCAAGGCTTACAAGGGTAACACCAAGGCGATGAACAGAATGTTTGCCCCTATGGCTTACGCCGCTTCCCCGATTAACGGGGATGCTCAAAGGTATGAGCTGGCGGCCAATGGCGGTGATGCTCAGGCACAGTTCGCCACAGGCTGGTTCTTGCGTCCCTTCGGTAGCAAGCGAGCAGAGCTCGAGCGTCTGATGACTGGCACAGGCGTTCCCAAGGATGAGCGCAAAGGGCTGAAATGGATTCACAAGGCAACGTTTCAGGGATTCCAGCCCGCCATCGACTACTGCAAGGAACAGGGGTATAAGTGGTATTAACGAAAAGAACAAAACTAACAAATACGATTATGAAAGTATTACTATTAAACGGAAGTGCCAACAAGAAAGGCAACACGTTTACAGCACTCACTGAGATTGCCAACAAATTAGAGAAAAATGGTGTAGAGGCAGAAATCATCCAGCTGGGCAACAAGCCCGTCCGTGGCTGTATTGCCTGCGGACAGTGCCGGATGAAACGACTGGGACATTGTGTCTTTGATGATGACATCTGCAACCGTATCGTAGAGAAACTTAACGAGGCTGATGCACTCATCGTTGGCTCGCCCGTCTATTACGGTCAGCCCAACGGAGCGGTGATGGTCGTGCTCCAGCGTGCCTTCTTCTCGGGTGCCAAGGTTCAGGACAAGCCTGCGGCAGCAGTTGCCGTTTGTCGCCGTGGTGGTGCTTCGGCTGCCTACCAGACACTGAACTTGATGTTCGAGATGATGAACATGCCCATCGTGACCTCACAATACTGGAACATCGCCTACGGCATGGCTCCAGGCGAAGTGACACAGGACACCGAGGGTATGCAGACCATGCGCACATTGGCCGACAACATGGCATGGCTGCTGAAGAAGATCCACGCCGATGATCAGCCTGACTATCCTGAGCGTGAACCATGGCAGGGCATGAACTTTATCAGATAAAGAATGATTACAAACGGAAAATACAGACATACCTACACAGCCACGGCATCGGACATCACGCCTTTGTACAGACTAACGCCGAATGTCATGCTGATGTACTTCCAGGACAGTTTCGCCCGGCTGATGACCATCCACCATGTGGCTGCCTTCGACATCGTGAAGCAGCATCGTATGTGGGTCATCACGGAGGTGCAGATGGACATACGACCGACGGTTACATACTGGTCGGAGGATTTCACGGTGGAGATATGGGTGAGCGAACTTACTTCACTCCGCATCTACTGCGATTTCCGCATTGTCCGTAAGGATCGCTCGACCTCAGGTCGCTTGCAAGGCAAGAACGAGCAGTTAATAGCCTCTGGCACAAGTCGGTGGAACATCCTCAATCTCGACACCAAGCGATTGGAAACAACCGATTTCCTTGTCGATAAGCTGACAGTGGTGCCTGAACTGATGACTGCCAGTCATAAGAAAGTGCGGTTCCCCAAACCGCAGTCGTTCGACATGCAGATGGGGCATCGGGCAACACGTCTTGACCTTGATTTTAATTTCCACGTCAGCAACCGCAGCTATGTCACTATTGCCCTGTTGACCATGCCCGACGAAGTGCTGGCTTCGCAGACGTTGACATCCGTCATCGTCCACTGGCTGCATGAGACCTATCTTGATGAAACTCTAACTTGCCACATGTCTCACATAGATGATGGTAGTTACCTCCATACGCTTACGAATGCGGAGGACATAGTGGTCTGTGAACTTATGAGCAGATGGCAGCAACAGCCTGCAATACCAGAAGTCAGCGAAGTGCTGAACAGGCATTTATAAAATGCTAATAGATAAGTCGGATTTTCGCAAACAAGAAGTAAAGTCAATAATTTGAAAGGTCTTGGCAGAGACCAGTGCCTCGTCACGAAACACTCCAAAAAAATATGAAGAAAGTAATGTTTTTATTGGCAGTAGGTGTGATGTGCCTGACAGCCTGCGCTCAGAAAAAGGGTGGCGAACGTGGTACTCGCCAAGGTGGCCGCATGGTGATTAACAAAGATTCTGACAGCGTTTTCGTGGCATTGAAACAGGAAGCACTGGGCAAGTTCAAGCAACTGACGTTCAACGATGAACTGACAGGCAAGACGATGGAGTATAATCTGCTGATTCCCGAAGGTGCAGAGGCAGGTCAGAAACTCCCCTTAGTGCTCTTCATGGCTGATGCCAGTACTGCAGGAAAGGAAGTGACGGCTCCGCTCACTCAGGGCTATGGAGCATTGGAGTTCGCCTCAGACAGGGATCAGAAAGAGCATCCTTCATTCGTCCTGGTTCCCCAATACACGGAATGGGCGGTGCAGGATGACTGGAGCACCACTGACGAGGTAGAAATGACCATCCGACTGCTTCAGACCCTCTGCAAGGAATACAATGTAGATACCAACCGTCTATACACCACAGGTCAGTCAATGGGTGGCATGATGTCGTTCTACTTCAACATCACCCATCCCGACCTCTTTGCCGCCTCGCTCTTCGTCAGTAGCCAGTGGGACACTTCGAAAATGCAGGACTTCGGCAAGAAGCATTTCTTCTACGTCGTAGCTGGTGGCGACCAGAAGGCATCGGGTGGCATGAGAGACCTGGCAAAGGTGCTGAAGGAGAATGATGCCCGTGTTGACTCTGCATCATGGAGTGCAAAATTGCCGTCTGCGGAACAAGAGAAGTTGGCAGAAAAACTGATTGCCCGTGACGGCAATATCAACTTCATCCGTTGGGAGGCAGGAAGCGTACTCCCCGAATCGGGCAAGGGCATGGAGCACATGGCATCCTTCGACTATGGATATAAGATTGCCGCAGTTCGCGACTGGCTGTTCAAACAGAGTAAATAGACTTTGACAAATCCAAACCGACAAATGAAAAGATTATATATTGAGCGTTTCTACTTGAATAGGGCCGATGACGAGTACCCTATGACAGTGCGCATCATTCTGCAGATGAAGGATGATGTGGATAGGCATCTGTTCGAGGAAGCAGTTGCAGCAGCGCAGACGAGATACCCTTACCTGTGTGTCAAACTTGGTGTCGAACGCGATGCTGACGGCAGCGAGCACTATGTCTATCACGACAATCCACAGCCTTGGAAAGTCTCGGGCTGTCGTCAGCCGGTATGCTTGTGCAGTGAAGAAGCCAATGAGCATCTGATGGCATTCGCGTGGTGGGACGATTGCGTGGCATTGGATTTCTTTCATGCGCTCATCGACGGGACTGCCGCCTATCGCATCCTCCGGACATTGCTCTATGAATACTGCCGGCGACGCTACGATAGTGAGTTAGACAATACAGGAGTCTGGGTGGCAGGTGACATCATCGACGAGGCAAAATGGACTGATCCTGCCACACTGCCAAGACCAACGAGCATCCACCCGCAGCAGCTGCCTGAACGTCCTAAGGTTATCAATCTGGCCACCGATGCCATCGTACCCCTTGCTGATAAGAAAGAAGTGGTACAGATACGCATCTCTGAGGAGCAGATGATGAAGCGTGTGCGGGCATGCGGTGCCACGCCTACTTCTTTCCTAACCCTGCTTCTGGCAAGAGCCATCGCCAGTCTGCATCCAGAGAGTGCGCCTCTGGCACCAACCGTTACAGTAGCAGTTGATTTGAGAAAGACACTCGGAACCACTGCGGCACACCATTCACAAGTAGGCGGACTGTTCCTGCCACTGGGGCAAGATATGCAGCAGGCGGACTTTGATACTCAGATAGCAGCTTTCCGCAAGATGATAGCCGAGCAGACTTATCCAGACAACCTGCAAGACTATTTCTGGCAGACCCAAGACCGGATGGAAAGGGTGGAACAACTGCCCACGCTTCAAGCCCGCTATCAGGCCTTTGCTCCAACAAACCAACTGAGCCAGCAGTACGGTTCATGCATGTTCAGCTATGTAGGGAAGGCTGGTCTTGGTGCTGCCGAACAATATATCAGGGAGATGCGCACAGAGACCGACTCTGCCTATATGATTGTGGTGGAAGTAAGTGCTGCCGCAGGTGTTTTCAGCATCAGTTTCATGCAGCGTTTTGCAACCGATGTATATCTTGATACGTTCCTCGACGAGCTGCATCAGCAGGGGCTGACTTACGAGATTCCAGACCGTCATCCGCTACAGATAGCCCCCATTGCCGATTATCGAAATACTAAGCAGAAATGAACATAGAAGACTATCGCGAGTATTGCCTGTCATTGGGCGAAGACATTGAGGAGAAGCTTCCTTTCCAGAAATTCTTTGCAAAGCAAAGCGGCAAAGCCGAGCGCAAAAGTGGCGAAGGAGTATTGGGGTACCCTCCACGAGATTATCAATCTCGCGGATTCCTCCCTTCTACGTCATGGGACACATGTTTTCATTCTTCGACTGCAACGACTTCTCTGTCATCTCGCTCAAATGCCAGCCAGAGCGTATTGAAGACTTGAAAGTAGAGTATGATTGTATTGGCAATCCATATAACGAATCGCCAAAGCACTGGATTGGCATCAACCCAAATTCTGCACCAGACGACTTACTGCAGGAACTGACACGGAACTCATACGAGATAGTCAAGGCGAAATATACGAAGAAATGATATGAAAGTTTCTGTATATGCAACTTTTCGCATCGTTCTTACGTCTAACAGGTAGAAACTTTTAAAAAGAAAACGAATATGATACTCTCAACAACCCCACAAATTGAAGGTCACAGCATCCGCGAGTACAAAGGTATTGTGACAGGTGAAACCATTATCGGTGCTAACATGTTCAAGGATCTGTTTGCTGGCATCCGCGACATCGTAGGCGGTCGTGCAGGTGCTTATGAGAAAGTACTTTCCGAAGCCAAGGACACCTCCATGCAGGAGATGATGCAGCGTGCTCAGGCTATGGGAGCCAATGCCATCGTAGGCATCGACATCGACTACGAGACCGTCGGTGCTGACGGCTCGATGCTCATGGTAGCCACCAGCGGAACGGCAGTTGTAATCTGATAATGAAAAAATACCGCTCTTCCATCATTCTGTGGCTGGTATTCGAAGCCATTGCCATTTGGTTGTGGCAGGCAACAGGGAATCTGTTCTTCTTGCTCAACTTCTCATATATCGGCTTTTGTATCGGCTTCGGAGGAACCCTGTTCGCTGCGGGATGGAAGTACGCCAGGGAGTTCACCCAATTCGGCGTAGGAACTTATATGCTCGTGTTTCTTGGCCTGATATGCCGTGAGAACATGCAAATCGAGGGACTGTGGTATTATCTACTAAGTGGAGTCTGGGGAGCAGGAACACTCCACTATGCCATCGCCAAGATTTTCGGCCCATTGTTGTTCGGCAGAGGATGGTGCGGATATGCCTGCTGGACAGCTATGATCCTAGACCTACTACCATACAAGCAACATCGGACACCAAGAAAAAGCTGGGGATTCATCCGATATATTATGTTCGGTCTTTCGCTGGCCATCGTCCTGCTTCTGTTCTGGCTTGGCAAGGCAAATGCCTACACGATGTTCATGCTTTTCGTCGCAGGCAACATCTTCTATTATGCAGTCGGCATCACCCTCGCTATCCTGCTGAAGGACAATCGCACCTTCTGCAAGTACATCTGCCCCATAACGGTGTTCTTGAAGCCGATGAGCTATTACTCCCTGATTCGCATTAAGTGTGATGAGGACAAGTGCATCAGTTGTTGGAAATGCCTGAAGGCCTGTCCGATGGAGGTCGAGGCGAACAAGAACGCTCGCATTCGCAAGAATGCTACAGAGTGCATCCTCTGTCAGAAGTGTACGAAGGCCTGTCCGACAAAGGCTTTGTCTGTTTGAATTGCAAAGCTGGCCCTGTCACCATTCGGAATGGAAGTCGTATAACAAATATGAGTTATTCAATATCTTTATTATATCGCAGACGATATATTATTAAACTCTCTTAAAGTTTTTAATAAATCGCTTGCGATATAAAATATTATTCTTACCTTTGCAACTGTGTTGCGAAGATGGGCTGCACTCGGCATAGCTCAAGCAAGCTTGGCTCTGCTCTCGTTTGCACCATCTTTATCATCGCAAACGATACAAACAGAATAAAGATATGGCAAAGATTTATGATTTCAAGGCTCAGACGAGCAGAGGTAAGGAGATTGATTTCTCACAGTTTCATGGTAAGGTATTGCTGGTGGTGAACACGGCAAGCAAGTGTGGATTCACGCCTCAGTTCGCCGGACTGGAGGAGCTGAACCAGAAGTATAAGGACAAAGGACTGGTGATTATCGGTTTCCCCTGTAACCAATTCAAGGAGCAGGATCCTGCTGATGACAGCAAAATTGAAGAGTTCTGTCAACTGAACTATGGTGTGACCTTCCAGATTATGAAGAAAGGTGATGTCAATGGTCCCAATGCCCAGCCAATCTTCGAGTATCTGAAGGCTCAGGCTCCCACCGAGGAGTACAACGGTCTGAAGGCCAAAGCTGCCAAGACGCTCTTCAAGGCTATCAGCAAGAGTGTGGAGAAGGACAGTGACATCAAGTGGAATTTCACAAAGTTCCTGATTTCGAAGGACGGTGAGACCATCAAACGCTATGCGCCAACCACAGAACCTAAAGACTTCGAGAAGGACATTGAGGCCATGTTATAGTAATAAGGTAAGGAACTATGCACGAAGAATTGCGACTCGATAAGCAAATTTGCTTCCGTCTCTATACGGCAGCACGACTCATCACACAGGCCTACACGCCGATGCTGAATGAGTTGGGTATCACCTACCCTCAGTATCTCGTTCTAATGGTACTTTGGGAGCAGGATTCCCAGCCTGTGAACGACATAGCCCATCGGTTGTTGCTCGAAACGAACACCGTTACGCCGCTGCTTCAGCGCATGGAGAAGCTTGGCATCGTGGTTCGTAAGCGTGGCAAGGAGGACAAGCGACAACAGATAGTATCGCTGACTGCAAAGGGCAAGGCGATGGAGGAACAGGCCTACGCCATCATCCCTACAGGCATGGGCAAAGAGCTTAAAGCTTGCCCCTTCCAACTGGACGACTATGCCAAGTTTGCCAGTGAACTCGACACGATTATCGAAACATTAAAGAATAAGGAGAAATAGAATTATGGCACAACCATGTGAGAATTGCAAATTAAGAGCACATTACGAGAAGAATCCCAAGTCACTGATGGGCCGCTTCTGGCGTTGGCACATCAATTTCTGCCCAGGTTGGAAGGCATATTTCACTAGTCTGGACGAAGAAAAGAAGTCGGAGCTGAGGAAAAAGTACCAATTCACGAAGTATCAGTAAACATTGAATATGGCACAGAAACGATTCCATAGACATTTCGAGACTCCAGGGCTGCCGCTCTACTGGATCATCATCGCCTACATCATCCTCGGCTGGTTTTTCCCAGTGATTGGCCTGTTGGCCATCATCTGTATGATCGGCCCTGTGGTGACGAGCATCTTTAAAGGTCGCTGGTGGTGCGGACATGTGTGTCCTCGTGGCAATATGTACGACAGATTGCTCTCGAAGTATTCACCCCATCGTCCGATTCCCAAGTTTGTGCGAACCTTCGGCTTTCGTCTGTTCATGGTGTTCTTCATCTTCACTATGTTTGGCATACAACTAAGCTTTGTGCCTTGGAGCGAGGGTGGACTTCCCATGTGGGCTGGTATAGGCAAGGTCTTCTGGACAATTATCGTCATGACTACCATCGTTGGTGTCACGCTTTCTTTCATCTATGCACCACGCACATGGTGTTCGTTCTGTCCAATGGGAACCATCTCCAACTGGGTAGCACCTAAGAAAGCTCCACTGCCAAAAGCATTCACGAACATCCACGTGTCGAGTGCCTGTCAGATGAAATGCAAGCAGTGCGCCCGCGTCTGCCCGATGCAGCTCACGCCCTACGACTCTCGCGGCGAGGTAATCGGCTATCTGCATCCTGACTGCCTGAAGTGCGGTAAGTGCGTATTAGCTTGTCCCACGAAGATTATGACATTGAAACATTAAGATTATGGAGAATATCAAAGATTATCAGCAATATCTCAGAGGCTACAACTATACAGGAGTTACGCCTGTCATTATTGATTTCTACGCCACATGGTGCGGCCCTTGTCAGGCTATGGCTCCCATGCTTAAACGTTTGGCGCAAGAATATGAAGGCAGAATCAAGGTTTTGAAGGTCGATGTTGACAAGAACCAGGCACTTGCAGCAGCAGCCCGCATCCAGTCGATACCTACGCTGTTCTTCATTACGAAAGACGGTCAGATAGAGCGTCAGGTCGGCGGTCTGCCTTTTCAGGAACTGGTAAGGCTGGCTATGCGGATTATGTAATTGTAAGATGCAAATGAACAAAGACGAGAAGCGTGCGCTCGGCTCTGCCGCTTTGCATCGCAAAGAACTGCGGTGCAAGCGGCTGATGGAGAAGGGAGGGTCCACGATGTTGATAACATCGGGGAGGGTACCAGGCCTATCAGACGATGAACAGTTTGACGCGCTACATGGATAGATACTATCTCGATGCACTTATTGGCATCATTCCTGGTTGGGGTGATGCCATTGCCTCGCTCAGCGTTGTGCCGTTCGTCTATTTCTCGTCGAGAGTCATCAAGAGCATTCCTCTTACATTGGCCGTCCTGAATAATGCCCTCCGTGATGTGCTGATGGGTATGATTCCTTTTTTCGTTGGCGACGTTATCGATTTCTTCCATCGAGCCAACATCTAGAACATGCAGATGATTCAGGGTTTCGTTGACGGTGACGAGGCCATCATCAAGCAGGTGAACCAAAGAGCGTGGCAGTCAGCCATCGTCCTCATCATCCTTCTGCTGCTCATAGCCATGATGATATGGGCACTCATCAGCTTCGGCAGCTACCTATATTCATTGGTAGCATCTATCTTCTGAACTGTCAATGTTAAACTGGATTTAATAAATTGTCAGCGTTGTTTAATCAAGTTTAAATTTGATGCCATAATGACCTTTTCGGCGTGCCACTTTGTCATTCGGCACGTATATTGCTTTTAGCATGGTGAGAGCCGGAGCTTAAAAGGCAAAGGAACTCAGAACATACGTTAAACTAAAAAGTATAATTAGGAGGTATTGATTATGTTACCAGTAATGTTTCAGAACAGTTGGATGCCAACAGTATTTGAGGATTTCTTGAACAATGATTGGATGCCTCGTGCCAACAGTACAGCACCCGCAGTCAATGTCAAGGAGACAGACAAGAGCTATGTAATGGAACTTGCAGCTCCAGGCATTAAGAAAGAATATTGCCGTGTGGCTATCAACGACGAGGGCAACCTCACCATCGCCATTGAGAACAAACAGGAGCACAAGCATGAGGACAGTCACCATCACTATCTGCGCCGTGAGTTCAGCTACTCAAACTACGAGCAGAACTACGTGCTGCCAGACGATGTAGTGAAAGATCAGATCTCTGCCAAGGTCGAGGACGGCATCTTGACAATCACCATGCCGAAGACCGAGCCGAAGGAGAAAGTCACCAAGGCCATTGAGGTCTCGTAACGGACATTGATTAACCGCATAAATAAAGGGAGCAGCATCACTATCGGTGTTGCTCTTTTTTTTATGATAGAGTTCTTTTATTACAGATAATTTTAGTACCTTTGCAGCCAGAATGAGACGGACTCTGATAACTGCAAAAATACTAACGGCTCTTTGCGCCGTTTGCTTGACGGTTTTGCTAAACTGGCAAAGCCATAATGATGCGGCTGTCACAGAATCCTATCAGCATCGCCAATCGTCCGTCCTGGCTCCGCAACATCAGCATCAACAGGAAGCCACACTGACAGATGCCTCGCAAATATACCGCATCTGCAGTTCCCGTCCTCAGCGTGTCCTTCCTACCCAAGGTTCCAAGACGGAAAGAACCGTCACGCCCTTTGGCAGTTTTGCCAACCGGCAGCATCAAGTCACACCCATTTATTCCTACTACGACAGCAGATGCCGTCTGGAAACGGCTCCCTTCTGCCTGTCGGCCTCGTGCGACTATTACGTCATCGCACTGAGGCACATCATTCGTTGACATAATTGTCTGTTATCACAGGGACACACGCATTTTTATTCACATTATTTATTTAAACAGATAACCATCCGGCCATAAAAACCGGATAGATACCGTAACAACTATGTCAAGTATTAAAAACTTGGAGATGGCTGCTGCCCTCTCCGCATATCAGCATATCGAGATCAAGAAATCACTGTTTTCCACCAAGGCCATCTATACGCCTACGCAGAGTCAGGCCAAGGCCATCATCCTGGAGTACACCCCCACGGAGGGTGAGCGTGTAGCGCGTCTTTTAGACATGCCGCTCGACAAGATGGCTGCCGACATCCAGCAGAAGGGCAAGCCAGTGGCCGGTGTCAACGGCAACTTCCGGCTGGAGCTCTGCCTGAGTGACGACCGCCAGTTCTGTGCCGTGCAGTTGCTGCGTTTCGGAGACTTCCAGTATAAGCCAGTCTTCGATCCACGTTTCTATGAGGGCAAGGATGTAGAACCCTTCACCAAACTGCTCTAAGTCATGAGTACACTGACGTTAGCGATTGTCATCGTATTCTGCATCGGCTATCTCTTCATAGCCATTGAGAGCGTCACCAAAATCAACAAGGCAGCTATTGCCTTGTTGATGCTGGTGGCAACTTGGACTCTGTTCATGATTTCGCCAGATAGCTATCTGCAGACGGCCATTGGCGAACAGTTGGCCGCTGTGGTCAGCGAGGCCATCGAGCGTCATCTGGGCTCTACCTCCACCACGCTGTTCTTCCTGATGGGTGCCATGACCATCGTGGAACTGGTAGACCAGAACGGCGGCTTCAACTTTGTGCGCGACGTGATGCACACCCACAGCAAGCGCGGCCTGCTCTGGCGCATCGCCTTCATGACCTTCTTCCTCTCGGCCATCCTCGACAACCTGACCACCTCTATCGTGATGATCATGATTCTGCGAAAGCTGGTCAGCGACCACAAGGACCGCATCATCTATGCCTCGCTGGTCATCATTGCTGCCAATTCTGGCGGGGCCTTCTCGCCTATTGGCGACGTTACCACCATCATGCTCTGGAACAAGGGTGTCATCACAGCATTGGGTGTCATCAGCGAACTGCTCATCCCATCCATCGTCTCGATGGTCATACCTGCCTATGTGCTCTCGCTCACGCTGAAGGGCAGCCTGACCTTCACCGCCGAGCAGGCACAGACCGTGCAGGCCAGCGACCTCACGGCCACGCAGCGTAAGGTCATCTTCTTTCTGGGCGTTGGTGGACTCATCTTCGTGCCCATCTTCAAGAGCATCACCCATCTGCCGCCGTTTGTGGGCATCCTGCTCGTACTTGGCGTGCTCTGGACGGTGACGGAAGTGTTCTATGCCCACCTGAAGGAGCCTGAGGAGAAAGGAGCCATGCAGAAGCGTGTCTCTCAGATGCTGTCGCGCATCGACATGTCTACCATCCTTTTTTTCCTGGGTATTCTGATGGCTGTAGCCTGTCTGGAGACCATCGGTGTGCTGACCATGCTGGGACAAGGACTGAACGAGACATTCGACGGCAATCACTATCTCATCACTGGCATCATCGGTGTGCTCTCGTCGATTGTAGACAATGTGCCTCTGGTGGCTGGATGCATAGGTATGTATCCCGTGGCTCCTACTGGTGATATGGCCGTCGACGGCATCTTCTGGCAGTTGCTGGCCTATTGCGCCGGTGTGGGCGGTTCGATGCTCATCATCGGCTCTGCTGCAGGTGTGGTGGTCATGGGGCTGGAGAAGATCACCTTCGGCTGGTACATGCATCACATCTCTTGGATTGCCTTCGTGGGCTATATAGCCGGCATCCTGTGCTATTGGGTAGAGAAGACATACATCTTTTAAACAAATATCGTTATGACATTCACAGCGGAAAACATTTTCTTCCTGGGAGCCGTGCTTATCTTCGCGAGCATCGTCATTAGCAAGTGGGGCTATCGCTTCGGCGTGCCCACCCTGCTGCTGTTCCTGTTTACGGGCATGCTGTTTGGCAGCGACGGCCTGGGTCTTGAGTTCAACAGCCATGAGGATGCCCAACTCATCGGCATGCTCTCGCTGTCGGTCATCCTCTTCTCTGGCGGTATGGACACCAAACGGCGCGACATCGAGCCAGTGGCCTCGCAGGGACTGATGCTTTCCACCGTGGGTGTGCTCATCACCACAGTCGTCACTGGCCTGCTCATCTATTATCTGTCTGAGTGGACACGGCTCGACATCGGACTTACACTACCCATGTCGATGCTGCTGGCTGCGACGGTGTCGTCGACGGACTCGGCCTCGGTGTTCAATCTGCTGCGCACGCAGCGCATCGGACTGAAGCACCGGCTGCGCCCGCTGCTCGAACTGGAGAGCGGTTCGAACGATCCGATGGCTTACGTGCTGACGGTAGCCTTGATGGATATGATTGTGACGGCAGGCGAGTTCTCGGGCATGGCCCTGGCCACGAAAATCATCGGGCAGTTGGCCGTGGGCGGACTGTTAGGCTATATGGGAGGGCGTGCGCTGGTATGGATTGTCAACCGCATCAACCTGCCCAACCCATCGCTCTATCCCATCTTGGTGCTCTGCTCCATCCTCATCATTTTTACTTTTACGGATATGTTTCAAGGCAACGGCTATCTTGCCGTCTATGTGGCAGGCCTCGTAGCGGGCAACAGCCGGCTGTCGTATCGCCGCGAGACCAACACGTTTATGCAGGGCATCACGTGGCTGCTGCAAATCGTGATGTTCCTCACGCTGGGCCTGTTGGTGAATCCCAAGGAGATGCTCAAAGTGTGGCTTGTGGCAGTGGCCATCGGACTGTTCATGATGTTCGTCTCGCGTCCGCTGGCCGTATTCCTCTGTCTGTTGCCCTATCGCGACATCCCCCGCAAGGCCAAGCTTTTCCTGTCGTGGGTGGGACTGCGTGGTGCCGTGCCCATCATCTTCGCCACCTATCCCGTAATAGCGGGCATCGAGGATGCTGATTTCCTCTTCAACGTGGTCTTTGTCATCACCCTGCTGTCGCTGGCCATTCAAGGCACCACCATTACCGCTGCTGCCCACAAGCTCGACCTCGCCACCGAGGAACCCAAGACGGGCAATGACTTCGGCATCGAACTGCCCGACGAGTTGGAGTCGCAACTATCGGAACTGACGCTGACCGAAGAGTCGCTCGCTGACGGCAACCGTCTGCAGGACATGCACTTTCCCAAGGGCACACTGGTGATGATGGTGAAGCGCGGCAACAGCTTCATCGTGCCCAACGGACAACTGGAACTGCGCCCTGGCGATATCCTGTTGACTATTGCACAGCAAAGCATGATGGGAACTCCGGCGAAGCAATGACTTCGTGTGGGGGAGAGAGAGAAATGTAACCATAACGTAATCATAGCATTCGTGCTATTTCCACTTCTTCATCATGGAGAACGGCCGACGAATGGCCACACCGCTGTTCGTAGCCCTGCTGGTCATCGAGACCACCGATGTCGCCTTTGCCGTAGACAGCATCCCTGCCGTATTCGGCGTCAGTCGTGACCCGTTCATTGTGCTTACCTCCAACATCTTTGCCATCCTCGGGCTCCGAGCCCTGTACTTTGCGCTGGCAGCTGTGGCCAAATACTTCAAGTATCTGAAGTACGGACTTGGTATCATCCTTATTTTCGTCGGCATCAAGATGCTGCTGGCCATGAATGAGTATATCAACAGCTTGGGCACGCTCGTAGGCCTGGACCTGAACATTCCTCAGATAGAAGTACCGACCCCTGTTAGCTTGGCTGTTATCTTCGGTGTCCTCGTATTGCCCATGCTTCTGCGCTTCGCCGTAAAATACGCCAAGGACGTTACCATCTGGAAAGAGCATAAGGACGAGATAAACCGTCGCATCAAGAAGTTCAAGAAGAGCCAGGACTACAAACTCATAGACAACAAGGAGCAGGAAATCGAGGACATCATTCAGACCGTCGTACAAGGCATCAGCGTTTACCCGCGCCGCCTGTTCACTCTAGAGCAGAAAGAGGAACTCGTCCGTCAGTATCTTGCAGACCCAGAGCGTCACAAAGATAACAAAATCCGCTGTGAGGACTGCAAGCATTTCTTCTTCGAGGACGAACTGACCGTTGACCACATCGAGCCTTGGAGCAAAGGTGGACGCACTGAGCTTTCCAATGCGCAATTGCTTTGCCGTCCGTGCAATAGCAAGCAGGGAAATCGGAAGTAGATAAAACCATACATTATATATTAGGCGAAAAGGAGGCCATTTCAAAGAGACTATAGGCTATAAGATATAAAATCTGCACTATGAACACGCAGTCCGGCGGTGTCAAAGGGGATGCTGTCGGGCTGTTTTGCTTTTCGTTGGCTGCTCCCGTCGCTGGTCGCAGCCTTGCGGGACAAGCCTCACAAAGAGTCTCGCCCCGTTACAAGGTATCTCCGATGGTCGAAGAATCAAAGATAAAACACGAACTTTGTTCCCTTCGAGCCTACACCGTCATAGTCTGCCTGAACTGGAAACTGATTGATAAGCGCATCGGCATCTTCCTCCTCCAGATACTTGGTCAACTCCAGTTCTATGGCCATCCGTCGCTCATTATAGCTCAGGTTCTAGATACATTCTCCCAGAACAGCATTAACCACCATCCTTATTTCATCCTGAGTGCGCCAGATGGAATCAAAGTCAGTCATAATACTCAATCTTCAATTCCTCGCTGATGTCAATGTTGTCGTGGAAATTATCATCGTAGGTATAGACAAGCCGCAATCCACGATAGACTGACGGCACTTTCAACGTATCAAGCAGATGCCATTTCGGTCTGCCGAAGTCGTAGGATTCCCTGTCGAGCAGGATGCGGTTGGTGGTGTAATCGAAATGATAATAGCCGCCACCGATGCATTGATCTTCTGGCTTCAGCAGGTCTTTATGCTGATTGACCATACCAAGACGGAAATATCCATCCATTGTGATGATAAACTTAGGTAGTGCCATTGTCTAATACTGTTTATTTGAGTTTGATAACATCACTCCAACGGGTCGTTGGATTCTTACTCCTGAAATCGTGCTTGATAGCATTGGCAAAGACTTCTGCCTTTCCCTTGCCGTTTTTCTGAGTATATTGCTGGGCACCAATGACAATGGTCTCTGAGCCGTGCATGCGGTTGATGCGGTCTATCACTTCATCGAGACGGCGCATCTTCTGAATCTGTTCAGCATTCAGGTCGAACAAGTCTTGCTGGATAGAGCTGTCTGGTGAGATACCCATCACGATGACACCTGCTTTCTTATACTGATAACCCTGAATAAAGATGCGGTCGAGCACATCGTGAGCAGCCTGAACAATGGGAATCGTTGAACTGGTTGGTGTGACAAGGCGCAGTTCCTGAAAGTTCCAGTATTGTGCAAGGTCTTCACGGAAGGCATTGGTGTTGACGAATACGCCAACGGTGGTGGCTACTGTCTTCTGAGTTCTCAGCTTCTCGGCACAACGGGCTGCATAGTTGGCAATGTGAGTGCGCAGGGTGTCCTTGTCGCTGATCATACCGTTGAACGATCGGCTGGTGCAGATGCTCTTCTTCTTAGCCAGTTCTTCGTTAGGCACAGCATCTTCGCCGTTCAGTTCCTGCCACGTGCGCACGATGTTGATGTTATTGAACGTCTGTCGTACCCAATCCTTGTGATGCTTGGCAAAGTCGAGGGCTGTCTTGTAACCTAATGACTGAAGTTTGGCAGCATAGCGTCTGCCGATGCCCCAGACATCCTCGATGGGACACCATTCCAGCGCCTTCTCCCGTTTGTAGTCCGTATCAATCATGCAGCAATGCTTATAGGCTGCATATTTCTTCGCCAGTTTCGAGGCAATCTTCGCCAGTGTCTTGTTGGGAGCCAATCCGATGCTGATTGGAAGGCCCACCTCACGCTTCACTCGCTTGTGCAGGTTCTCGCCCCACGTCTGCAACCTATCCAACTCAATGCCGTCAAGATACATGAAGCATTCATCAATCGAGTAGCGGAAATAGGCAGGTGTTTCTTGTCGGATGATGCTTACCACACGGCCCGTCAACTCTCCGTAGAGTTCGTAGTTGGAAGAAAATACGGCAATCTTCTGTCCAGGGAATAACTCTGCCAACTGAAAATACGGTGTACCTTCCTTGATGCCCATCTTCTTAGCCTCATTGGAACGAGCCACTACGCAACCGTCGTTGTTGCTCAATACCACAATCGGTTTCCCCTCCAAATCAGGACGGAAAACCTTCTCGCATGAGCAGTAGCAGTTGTTATTGATAATTAGTAATAATAACTGTTATTCCGAATAATTCTTTATTCCGAATTGTCTGAAAAAGTAATTCTGCATTTACTCAGTTTACAAGATTAATTCGGAATAACATAATAGTAAAATAGCCATCTTTTCAGTTTCTGGGATAGGGACCCCCTAATGGTAAACAGCCATCCTAAAGACCTAATAATCCTCTTAGTCCTCCTTGTATTTTATATTTCTTGGGCTGGTCAAGAGGCATATATTCCCTTTTTCTTAAGGCTGTTTCCAACTCTTCACGACTTATCCCAAGATATACACGGGTCGTTTCGAGACTGGCATGGCCAAGATATTCTGAAATCATGGCGATGTTTATCCCGTCCATGAACCAATGCGTTGCTGCGGAATGGCGAATCTGATGACTATGCATCTTCAAGGGTATTTCCGGACAGGTCTTATGTGCAGTGTAGGAAATGGCGTATAGTCTGGTGTTCACTGCATCAGCGGACATCTTTTCCGTTCGGCCCTTATGGCTTGAATGGAACAGATATGTCTTAGCATCATACGGAATAGAGAAATATGCAATATATGCCTTGAGTGTGTTCACGGTTTTCTCAGAAAGTATGAGGCAACGGTCTTTATTACCTTTTCCTTTGACAATGACATAGGGGGATCCGTGGTCCAGTATGAGGTCGCAAGTCTTAACGGACAGGACTTCACCGACTCTACAGCCTGTGTCATACATGAATGAGAAAAGTGCATAGTCGCGCTTTCCTGCTATAGTGTTGCAATCAATACTGGCAAAAAATGCTTTCATCGCCACTTTACTCAGAGGTGCGACGACTTTGCCTCTTCCGTGAGAAATCATCGGTATCTCGCAGGACTCTATGTACCTTTTCGCATATGCTATATCACGGGACTGAAGATATTTCAGGAGTGACCTTATCACTGTTAGCCTGTGATCCCTCGTACGGCGACTGCATGGTTTCCCTCCACGTCCATTTTGTAACCAGATCAGCCAGCTTTCCACAGTCTCACGGCTAAAACATATATCACTAAAACTGTCGACTGTGACAGATTTCTTTTCTTCCAAATATTCCACATAGAGGCGCATTACCTGCTTGTATGACATAACTGTTTGGACAGAATATCCACATGTCTTGGGAATATATACTTTCAGCCAAAGGTCTATATGACTGACAAGTTCTTTTGCTTGCTTAGATATTTTCATCGCTGTAAAAGTTTGAACGGTCTAATAATATGTCATTGAAAGTCTCAGCCTTGGCAGCCTTTATGTGCTCGGCCATCTTCGGGGTAAAATTGTAATAATACATCGTCATTTTGAAACTCGCATGCCCCATGCTTCTTGACAAGTAGGCAATGTGCTTGTTGAACAGTGCAGAATCAGCAGGGAGGCCATTGATGTTCTCTGTGGCATATCGATGTCTGAAATCATAGGCCACGGCATGTTCTTTGTTAAATTCATACCAACATTTTTGGAAATTGTAATCAACCCATTTCACGCTATGGTGCTCGTCTGTGGAAGTCGGGAAAAAGCACTTCCTTTTTGGTACGAGTCTCTCTATAGCTTTATCATATTCCATAAGCATTTTAAGCATTGAAGGATGGAGGGCCACCCGGTGCTCCACATACCCTTTCGTATGCCTGACATTGATGATGCCGTTTTTTAAATCCACGTCCTTTGTGTCAAGCAGACGTGCCTCAAATGTTCTCAGCCCGGAGGAGAGCAATAGCAAGAAATATATGGGCAGAGATAGTTTTGTGATTTCTGATTCAGGAGAGTCCTTAATTGTCAGGTGAGATAGCGAGAAAAAGAAATTGCACAGTTCGGATTCCGTAAATGCATGGGGCTTCTTCAGCAGAGTCTCTGTCTTCGGTCTTGTCGTAAGGACAGGACAACAAAACGTCCCATATCCCCTTCTATGGAGAAACTTGAGAAATGTACGTAACTCACTTACCCTCTTTGCTTTGGTACAGGCATTCTCCGAACTTTTCTGCATGCACCATCCGTCAATGATTTCCTGACAGAGATCTTTGCTGTCAGGAAAATTCACAAGACAGAATCTGTCGAAGTCATACAAATGATAGGATGCATAATAAGTGGGACTCCCCTTACATGTTTTCTTGTAATCCATGTATTCAAGGATATAAGGAGCGGCACAGCTGACAGGTATGGCATTCAAGAATTGCTTCTTTTTTGTCGGGACCTCATTGTTTGGAACAGTTGGTACATCGCATCCTCCCTCATGTAGGTATCGCAGGAAGCCTCTGATGCCTTGTATCCTGTGTTTGTAATAGTCTGCTGATTCTTTGGGAAAGGGTTGCATCCATAATCTAAGGATCTCAAACATACTGTTACCAATGCTCGTATCACATTCTTGGCAGAAGCTATCAAACGAGTGAAAAGCAATGTTCTTCAGATATGACCATTTGCAGGAATTGAAAGATTCTTGCCGGTATTGCGTGAGTATCTCGGAGAATCTGCATTTGAATGGCTCCATTGTAGGTAATACTTTAATGTAAGAACTGATGTCTAAAGCACACCCCCTCAAATTCTCAATATCTGCATCTATATATGGATTCAGGGATTCCAAGCTCACATGCCCCATCAGTTCACGGACAGTGTTCCTTTCTACATCATTCTCTATCAATGAAAGTGCAAAAGAATGTCTCATTGTATGTAGTCCTTGATTCCGCCCTGTTTCCTGTCTAATGCCAGTCTTTTTAAATATGTCACGAGCAATGTGTGAGATGCGTTTATGCTTTTGTCCACAGTAGGGCTTATTCGTTTCCACAAAGATGTTGTCTGTATTACATGTCGGACGTTCCGACAGTATATAGTCCGCGATGGCATTGCCGATGACCGATAACAGTGGAATTCGTATTTCTGTTCCCGTCTTTTGTTGGACGAACCGAATCTCCTCCTTATCTACATCCACGTCTTCGAATCTTAAATTGCTGATGTCACTCGCCCTCATTCCCATATAGAATGCCAGCATACCAATAGCCCTTTCCTTATAGGTCAGTGGCGTTTCTTCGCCGTTAAGACTTGCTGCTAAAATGTTGCACTCTTCCTTTGTAATGTAGTCAAACAGCTTTCTTTTGTGGGGGAATTCCGGAATCTTTGCCAAGAGCCTATGACACTCACCATTCGGATACATTGCTTGACAAATTGTCAATACCCGCATAACATGTCGGCTCACATGATAGCTGTTATGTCTTCCATACCTATCTCCAAAAACGGTTCGCACCATATATTCCGAAATTTCGTCCAAATCCTTCGCTCCCAAACGCTGGATATCCAGCAACAGAGATGCCATGCAGCCAGCCATTGTTTGGATACTACCTTCTTTGATTCGTCCTTCCTCTCGCTCCTTCTTGACGTATCTGTCTATCAACAATTTGAATTCAGGAGAAAGTTTGTCATAAGCTTTGGGGGATAAAGTAAACATACAGAGTTTACCCGTGTCAGGAAAGAAAATACCCTCTTCTTCAAAAGCCTTGAAATGACCAATTAAACGACGGTAGTCACGAATAGAATCTTTCTTGTAAGGACGTCGGGCCATCAATGCAGAATAGGCCTTCTCATAGGTATTCAAACTCTTGTCATTTTCGACGATATCAAATAAACTCTTGGCTACATACTGATACTTCCCTATATAACCATCACCATAATTCCTTGCCCTTAGCTTTTCATAGAAAGTGGGAAGGAGAATTTTCAATTTTTCTATATCCATAATCTTCTAAAATAAAGTGGTTAATATATAAACGCTTAACTAACTTTATTAGCATAAGGATTAGAAGAATAATGAAATCAAGATTGTTTATTCCGAATAGATTTCGTAGAAGTTTGCTATCTACAACACAGTAAATACTCAAATTCAGAATAACGAATTATTCGGAATAACAATTGTCCAAGTCGGCTATACCATACATCGTTTTCTATAGTTTTTCAAATGTACGAATCAGATGAATCACTGTTCCCCAAATCTGGAAGTTCTCAGGGTCTTTGACCTTGAAAACGGGATAATCAGGGTTGGCAGGACGCAGTTCGATGTAGCCATCCTTCCGATGTGTCAGGTCAAGGAACTTCATTGTGAAGCCACCATCCCACCATGCCACGACGATGGAGCCGTCATGTGGTTCCATTGCCCTGTCGATAATCACGCGGTCACCATCCAACAGTCCTGCATCCTTCATCGAATCTCCCTCCACGTCACCATAGAACGAGGCTTCAGGATGACGGATATAGTCACGGTTAAAGTCCAGCGTCTCGTGCCTGTACTCGTCAGCCGGACTGGGAAAACCTGCCGCAACACCTGCATGTTCCAACTCCAGTTTGGTGTCAAATACACCTTTGATTATCTTAATGTTACCCATAAATCCTAATAATTCTCAAAACATTCCGCAAAGTTAGCGAAAATTCGGCATTTATTGGTAACTTTGTGCACATATTTAATTGAATTTATGAGAAAAGCAAGTTTTATTTTGGCAGCAGCCATGTTGATGGTGTCAGCTGCGGTGATGGCTCAGCAGGCATCAAAGGTGTATCTCACAAGGGAGATTTCACCAGAGTCGTTAGTAAAAATCTTCAAGGCACTGGGCGTGGAAGCCAAGGGCCGTGTGGCAGTGAAGATGTCAACAGGCGAAGGTATCGGCCTGGCTCTGATTATGGCAGGGGTGATAGTCATCAACCTATTTTCAAAAATGGAGGTACATTGAGCGATGTGGAAAACCTACGCACTACTTTCGGCGTTCTTCGCCGCCCTGACAGCCATCTTCGCCAAGGTGGGAGTCAGGGATGTCAACTCCAATCTCGCCACGGCCATCAGGACTACGGTCATTCTCGTGCTGACTTGGGGCATTGTGCTATTTGGCTCACACCTACGGGAGATTCGTGATGTCAGCCGCCATACATGGCTGTTCCTCGTTCTCTCAGGCGTGGCTACGGGACTGTCGTGGCTCTGCTATTTCAAGGCCATCCAGTTGGGCGATGTCGCAAGGGTAGCCCCGATAGACAAGCTGAGCGTGGTCATAACCATCATCCTCGCCTTCGTGTTCCTGCAGGAGAAGGTCGATATGAAGGTTGTTGCCGGTGCCGTGCTAATAACCCTCGGTAGTGTACTGATGCTGATGAAGTGATAAGTGAAGTGTTTTTGGGGTTTAATAGCAGTGACATTGGGATATTTACAAATCAAGAAAATATAAATCGAATATGCGAAAAAACTACGTAACCATGCTTTGTCTCGCCATGATGCTCGTGGCTTGCGGACAACAGACTAAACAAAAGGAAACGACAATGGAGTTTACAGATCAGGTTAAAGAAGCACTTGCCGACGGCGGGCGCATAGCTTTGGACAGCCTTCAGTGGACACGCGAGCCAAAGGACTACGAGGTGAAGGGTGATACCATCCTTATCACCACTGCACCAAAGACCGACCTTTGGCAGCGCACGTACTATCACTTCCAGAACGACAACGCCCCTGTTCTGCAGATGAAGACCCGCGAGAAGTTCTTCAGCTTCGTGGTGAAGACCGATTTCACGGGCAGTCACCATCGTTTTGACCAGTGCGGCATCGTGATGTATCTTGGCAGCGAGAACTGGCTGAAAGGCTCGGTGGAATACGAGAACGAGGAGTTTCAGCATCTGGGCAGTGTAGTGACGAACAATGGCTACTCCGACTGGGCCACCACAGCCATCCCTGCCGAAGTGAAAACCATGTGGTATCGTTTTTCCCGCCGCGAGGATGACTACTGCATCGAGTGCTCTTCCGACGGACAGACGTTCAGCCAGATGCGTGTCTGCCACATGCCAGCAGCTGCCGATGAAATCAGCTTCGGCATTTATGCCTGCTCGCCCGAAGAGTCATCCTTTACAGCCATATTCTCCGATATGAGAATCACCGAATGTGCATGGAAGGCTCACGACGGCCAACAACCAGATTAAATACAGGGCATGAACTTTATCAGATAAGAACCCCACCCATTTCAGCCGTATCTTTAAACAGCAATACGGCATGTCACCATCGTCACTCGTAAATCATTGAATATGAAAAAGAAAATAGTTTTAGGTGTGTTGCTGGCTGTCATCATTTTAGCTGCCATAGGTACATATATGTATCGCCACCGTTTTGACAAGTATGAGCAAAGTCAGGAAGAGCAGACGGCAGGCATCAAGGCCATCGGCAAGGATTCCCGTTTCCTCGTGACTTATTTCTCCTGGCCGAGTCCCGATTATCCTGATCTGGATGCAACGTCTGGAGCCAGCAATGTCGTGAAGGACGGCCATCTCTATGGTAACACGGAGTATGTAGCCGATATTCTGAGCAAGAAACTCAATGCCGATTTGTTCAGGATAGAAACCGTGCGGAGCTATCCTACGCAACCCAAAGCCCTGCTTGACGAAACCAAGGTGGAGAATACCAGCCACATGAAACCAGAACTGAAATCGAGGGTGGACAACTTCTCCGACTATGATGTCATCTTCGTTGGCTATCCCCTGTGGTGGTACGACATGCCGATGGCCATCTATTCCTTTCTCGACGGATATGATTTCAGCGGCAAGACCATCGTCCTTTTCACCACTCATGGCGGCAATCGCTTCTGCAGGACTGTCCCGACTGTCCGTAAAATGTTCCCCAAGGCAAATGTTGTTCAGGGGCCAGCCATCTACGACAGAGAAATGGACAAGGCAGAGCAGACGATTGACAAATGGTTGAAGGATAATGAGTTCATAAACTAGTATGCCTGGAAAATAATACTCCAATGTTTAACCGAGTATAATAAATTGTCAGCATAGTTTAAGCGAGTTTAAATTCCGTGCCAGTTTGACTTCAGCGATTGTCATTCTGGCACGGATTCTTTCCATAGGCATGTACTTTGCATTATCCTTAGTGAAAGTTGAAGCGAAAGCTGAAGCAATCAAGTAACAAATTGTCAAATTTAAAAATATAATTAGGAGGTATTGATTATGTTGAACGGATTAATGAAAAGCAATGGTTGGTTCCCAACAATGTTTGATGATTTCTTTAACACTGATTTCATGCCTCGTGCCAACAGTACAGCACCCGCAGTCAATGTCAAGGAGAGTGAGAAGGTCTACACGATGGAGCTTGCAGCCCCTGGCATCAAGAAAGAATATTGCCGCGTAGGTATCAATGACGAGGGCAACCTTACCATCGCCATTGAGAACAAACAGGAACACAAGCAAGAGGACAAGCACCATCACTATCTGCGCCGCGAGTTCAGTTACTCGAACTACGAGCAGAGCTACACGCTACCGGATGATGTGGTGAAGGATCAGATCTCTGCCAAGGTCGAGGACGGCATCCTGACCGTCACGATGCCGAAGACCGAGCCGAAGCAGAAGGTCACCAAGGCCATCGAGGTTTCATAAAGTGATTCCACTTCAAAACAACAAGACCTCGACCTGCAGTAATGCAAGCCGGGGCCTTATTCCGTTAGCTACCAGAATCTGATAACATAAGGAAGATACTGAAGGAAAGTATATAACAACGAATGAGATCCCAATAAAATATAAATCCCAAGGCAAAATCAACCTGCTTTGGTTTTTATTTTGTATCTTTGCACCCGATGGATATACAGAGTTTCTTCATATCACTTCTGAACGTGGTCTGCGAAATGGCTCCCTATCTGTTGTTGGGATTCTTCATCGCAGGAGTGTTGCACGTATTCGTGCCGCAGAAGTTCTATGCCAATTATCTTTCGCGGAATAACAAGTTATCGGTGCTATGGGCGGCGCTGTTGGGCATACCTTTGCCACTGTGTTCATGTGGAGTCATCCCTACGGCTATCGGTCTGAAGAACGAAAAGGCTTCGAAAGGAGCCATTGCTTCGTTTCTCATCGCCACGCCTCAGACAGGCATCGATTCCATTCTGGCTACGTTCTCGCTGATGGGACTGGGCTTTGCCATTATCCGTCCTACGGCAGCGCTTATCACGGGTGTTTGTGGAGGACTGCTGGTAAACCGTCTGGTTCGTGAGGATGACGTGAAGGAGGATGTGTCCGCTTCATGCCTAGTAGAAAGCGGAAACAGGATTTGGCGTGTACTGAAATATGCCTATTATGATATGCTTCGCGACATAGGCCTGCGACTGCTTATCGGACTTGTTGTGGCGGCATTGATTCAGGTGGCCGTACCTGATGAGTTCTTCCTCAGTTTCGGCAGTCAGCCGTTGCTGCAGATGCTGGTTATACTCATTATCGCCATACCGATGTATATCTGTTCGACAGGTAGCATCCCCGTGGCAGCAGCCCTGATGATGAAAGGACTCTCGCCAGGTGCGGCATTAGTGATGCTGATGGCCGGGCCTGCGGTAAATCTCGCCTCTATCCTCGTGGTTCATAAGTCGATGGGACGTCGCTTCACCACAATCTATCTGATGACCATCGTGGGCTTTGCAATCCTCTTTGGTCTGCTACTCAATGCTACGGGCTGGGACTTCACTATTGCCGCTCAGGATGCTTGCTGCATGAGCACATCCGCCCTACCCAGTCCGTTTAAAATTGTTTGCGCCACAGTATTAACATTATTAATTATATTTGCTCTTATGATGAAGTTTTTCAGCAAGTTTACCGCCCAAAAGCCCTTAGACCCCGATGTGACCGTTTACCGTGTCGAGGACATGCATTGCAGCCATTGCGAGGCCGCCGTCGTCCGTGCCGTCGAGAATCTGCCTGGCGTAGAGAAAGCCAAGGCCAGTGCCTCTGCCAACACCCTCACCATCAAAGGCCCTGCTACGGAAGAAACCATCCGGACAGCTGTCGAGGGTATCGGATATACGTTCAAGGGAAAGGCTTGATATGATTAATCAAAGACTCGACTGATTTATCGTTCCTTTGCACCAAATTTAATGATGAAGAAAATAGCAATTCCAACACGTGAGGATATGGTTGATGACCACTTTGGCCACTGTGCCTATTATACAGTAGTTACGCTTGATGAGCAGAATCAGATTGTGAACCAGGAACGTCTGGATTCGCCAGAAGGATGCGGATGCAAGTCAAATATAGCATCTGTCATACAGGAGATGGGAATCACGCTGATGCTTGCTGGTAACATGGGCATGGGTGCCTATAACAAGCTGTTAGCCCACGGTATAACCGTCATCAGAGGTTGTCATGGTAAAGTGGATGATGTGCTCAGGTCTTATCAAAACGGAGAACTACAGGATTCTTTGGAATCATGCGACCATCACGACTGTACTCACCATGAAGAGAAACCTGTGTACGTAATTCCATCCTTTGGCAAAAAATAATAACGATAATTTAATATGAGCACAATCACAACAGTATTGGCAATATTGGTAGCCTTGGAACATCAGTACATCATGTTCCTCGAAACCATCGCGACGGGTTCTAAAAGCACATCAAGGGTGTTTGGCCTCAGCATTGACCAGCTGAAAAGCAAGACTATTGCAACGCTGCTGAAGAATCAGGGCGTATATAACGGCCTGATTGCCATTTTGCTGTTGGTTGCTGTCTGGCAGCAGGATTTGCTGTGGACACGGTTGTTGCTGGGCTATGTCATTTTGGTGGCACTTTACGGTAGTCTGACCAGTAAGCCAAGCATCATCCTGAAGCGAGGCGGTCATCTTGTGTCTCTTCGAGGACTGCCCAATGGTGAGTTTGCCAGCAGGATGCACATGCCCTTCTGGAAGCGTGTGCTTTTCAACTTGGCGGGCATGAAGTACGACCGTATGGCCACTCGTAACCAGCAGCACTATCATTTCATCTTTGTGCATGAAGACGGGGAAGGTCTTCAAAAAGTGTCACGCCTGTTTGCCGAGAAGCGCATCCCCGCATCCGTTGATGACGTGTTTGGTCTAGACAATGTTAATCAGGCTCTGAAGAAGGTGGCCTCTGGCGGTTCTAAAGGCAAGACTATATTGAAGATAAACAGTTAAATCGGAATAAACGCAAATCATTTTATCAGCAAAACTGATAGGGATATAGAGAATTGATTAGTATCTTTGCAAACGATTTATAAACATCTAAACAAAAAGGTATGAAAACAATTTATGAATGTTCGCAAAGTAAATCGGTGAAGTGGATTACCGCCATTTTCATCTTGGCTATGGTTCTCGGTGTATTAACCGAAATGTACTATGTCTCTAAGGGAATGGATGTTACAGGAGCTATTATTGTATCTGCAACCCTAATTGCTGTTTGTCTCTCGTGCTTCCTCATCTTTCCGATGTATATCATCGCTGATGATGAGGGAATAGGTATTCGTACTCTACTTCGAACTATACGAATCCCTTACGAAAACATAGACCATATAGAGCGAGTGAGTGAGGATAAGCCACTATTAGGCGCCACCAATACAATCCGTCTGTTAGGTGTGGGAGGCGTATTTGGATATATTGGCTGGTTCCGTACAAAAGGAATTGGCACATATCGTTCTTATGTTACAAATGCAAAGAAGTCATTCCTTATTTATCGCATTAAGGGTATGCCTATAGCAATCAGTGTAAACGAACCAGATGAGTTTATACCCTATTATCTGAAAGGAGGTGCAAAATGAATATGCTGTATGATTTCTCTTCCGAACTTTTGCAAGCCCGGCAGCGAAAAGGTGTAACACAAGAACAGATTGCTTTTTCTCTGGACATATCGCAGGCTACATACAATGCTTGGGAATGCGGACACCGCCTTTGTCCTTACAAGCATATCGTTGCACTCATCAGTTATTTTGACGATGAACAGTTTACCCGCAGTATGCTTCGAATTCTCCTGTCTTTACAGCATAATATGGCAGGACTGAATAAGAAGACAACAGCAGAGTTGAAAACCTACTATATGAAACTTAAAGCTGTTCTTGCGGATGAATGTACCGAATGGTTAAAGACATTGGAGAAATAGATAGACAAATTCCAATTTATCAGTCTAAGAATCATATGCCCAAGGAACGGAACAAGGCAGATGGCTATCGTGAGAAGGTACCGATTAAGCGAGAGAAAATTGATGCATGCATCGACTCTTCCGAGCGTGAGGTGTCTCGACCAAAGGTCAAGGCTTACGAGGGCGACACCAAGGCGATGAACAGAATGCTTGCCCCTATGGCTTACGCCGCTTCCCCGATTAACGGGGATGCTCAAAGGTATGAGCTGGCGGCCAACGGTGGCGATGCCCAGGCACAGTTCGCCACAGGCTGGTTTCTGATGACCGGCACAGGCGTACCCGTCGATGAGAAGAAGGGCCTGAAGTGGATTCACAAGGCCACCTTCCAAGGCTATCAGCCTGCTATTGACTATTGCAAGGAGCATGGGTATAAATGGTATTGAGAATGGAAGCATTACTATACAATCATAAGACGATGCACAAGGGAGGAACCTGCGATGTTGATAACATCGTAGGAGGGTACCAGTTCAAGTATGGCCTTCCGCTGATTCTCATTATCCAAATCATATTAATTGGTTATCTGTCAAAATGAATATAGAGGACTATCGTGAGTACTGCCTGTCATTGGGTGCAGACGTGGAAGAGAAACTACCGTTCCAGAAGTTCTTTGCAAAGCAAAGCGGCAAAGCCGAGCGCAAAAGTGGCGAAGGAGTATTGGAGTACCCTCCACGAGATTATCAATCTCGCGGATTCCTCCCTTCTACGTCATGGGGCACATGTTCTCATTCTTCGACTGCAACGACTTCTCTGTCATCTCGCTCAAATGCCAGCCAGAACGTATTGAAGACTTGAAAGTAGAGTATGATTGTATTGGCAATCCATATAACGAATCACCAAAGCACTGGATTGGCATCAACCCAAATTCTGCACCAGACGACTTACTGCAGGAACTGACACGGAACTCATACGAGATAGTCAAGGCGAAATATACGAGTAAGCGAGGGCAGAAGCAAACTCGTTTGGAAATGCCCGCTTCGATGAAGGATGTCTAAAGGCTGTGTTCAGGGTCTATCAGATGGACTATCCTGACTACCGCTTTTACGATACCCTCGCAGCAGCCCGCCGACAGTTCGGTCATTCGCTGCCCAATCATCAGCTCCACACTGTTGCAGCCGCCTGTGGTTACGACCTTCAGAATCATCATCATGCCCTGGCCGATGCCGAAGCCTGTGCCGCTATAGTTCTATACATATTATAGGGAGCAACTTAAAAGCCTCTCCCTAATTCTCTGTTCTATAACAATTATCGCTTGTCGGGTACGCCGTAGTCCATCCAACGCTCCTGGGGGTAGTAGCCCTTTAACGTTTTCTTCTTCTCGGTGTAGGCCTTCTTAACACGATCCATTGCGACCTTCAGTTTGGCCACCGTTGGAGTGAGCTGCTCACGAATACTGTCCACCTCGGCGTTTACGGTCTCCAGTTCCTTGACGGCCTGTTCCATCGCGTTGATCTCATCGTTGGTGACGCCACGTTCACCCATTTCCTTGACATGACGGCGCAGACCCTCTACGAGGCCGCGACTTTTCTCAATCTGAATCTCTACTGTCTTTGACATAATTCTGTTGTTTTTAAAGTGATACATTAGGATTAAAACCTACCGCAAAATTAACAAAAAAAGTCAATTTTACGAACGCTATATAGCATCACTTTTTCGATTTTTTAAGATGAAAACGGCCTTTGTCTTAACTTTTATTTGTACCTTTGCACCCGATTTTTAGAAACGACTCTATAGATTGGTAGAGCTTACAACTCCACAGATTTTTATGGAAAAAACAAACGTTACGAAAAGAGTGACGGCTACGGTCACGGGCTATTGCCACCACAGGTCTGTTGCTCTATGTGGTAGCAGGAGCTGGATGCTTCTTTGTCGACGAAATCTATGTGCTGCTGGTGATGCGTGCTTTGCTGGGCATCAGCGTGGGTTTCATCCCTCCGTCATCGGCATGCTGCTGTTAATGATGATTTTCTTCGTGTTCCCAACCAACTTCGCCATCATCGCCCACCAGCAGACGTCACTTTCCAACGAGGCTATTACGATGATTATGGTGGGACTCGATGTGGTGGCCTTCTTCGTGGGACTTGTCTTTGGCCCTCTGATGCACTGGTTCCGTCAGCCCGTCAAATACTTCGGCCCCGCTATTCTTCCTGCTGGGCTACGCTGTCTATCTCGTTCCCAGCGTCACAATGATACTCCTCGGTTCTGCGTTTATCGGCATTGCCAACGGCGTGGGCATACCTTATCTGAACACCATTGCCAGTATCAAAGGGGGCAAGGACTCTGCCATCACCGTCATGCCCCTGCTCTCCGCAGCCCTCTATCTGGGACAGTTCGTCTAGCCCCTTGTGGTCATGCCGCTGTCGCACAGTCTGTTTGGGGCCGACCTCACTGCTCCTTACAAGGTTGCCATTCTGCTCTGTTTCGTTTTCCTCATTCAGGTCTGGGCAACGCGGCAATTCCAAAGTCTGCCTCCAAAGCAATAACTATGTACTATTGGATAATACTGTCAATGTTTAAACGAGTTTAAGAAATTGTCAGCATAGTTTAAGTGAGTTTAAATTCCGTGCCAATTTGACTTTTCCGATTGTCATTTTGGCACAGATTCTTTCTGTAGGCATGTACTTTGCTTATCTATAAGTGAAAGCCGAAGCAAACAAGCCGAGGCAATCAAGAACAAATAAGTTAAACTAAAAGTATAATTGGAGGTAAAAGTTATGTTGAACGGATTGATGAAAAGCAATGGTTGGTTCCCAACAATGTTTGATGATTTCTTTAACACTGATTTTATGCCTCGTGCCAACAGTACAGCACCCGCAGTCAATGTCAAGGAGAGTGAGAAAGCCTACACGATGGAACTTGCAGCTCCAGGCATCAAGAAAGAATATTGCCGCGTAGCCATCAACGACGAGGGCTACCTCACCATCGCCATTGAGAACAAACAGGAACACAAGCATGAGGACAGTCACCATCACTATCTGCGCCGCGAGTTCAGCTACTCGAACTACGAGCAGAGCTACACGCTGCCTGATGATGTGGTGAAGGATCAGATTTCTGCCAAGGTTGAGGACGGCATCCTGACCGTCACCATGCCGAAGACCGAGCCGAAGCAGAAGGTCACCAAGGCCATCGAGGTATCATAAAGTGGTTCCACTTCAAAACAGCAAGACCCCGACCTGCAGAAATGCAAGCCGGGGTCTATTTAATCCTGATACAATACTTTTTACTCCTTAGTCTTCAACTCCTTACCATTCACATACAGGCAGTGGCCATTGGACTTGATGTGCGAGGCATCGCCTGTAAATGATGTGATATAGGTGTCTGCTGTGAGATTCCAAGTGCAGCCTTCGTCCAGCGTAACATCCACCTTGCCCGTCTCAGTCGAAACGGTATTACCTGCGGCATTGGTAATATTACCACCGATGCTGCCAGTAAAGGAGGAACCGTCGGTGAGCGTCAGTATCAGTTCAGAGTCGCTACCTACAAGGATATTGCCATCTAACTGCTGGCTGACGGCATTGAGCGTAGCCTTGTTTCCGGCTCCCTGCCACCCGTCGGCACATACGGAAAGAAGTACCATAGCGGGGTCTTCATTCACTAGCTTAACGCCGTTGAGGGTGATGATGGCGTTGGTATTGGTGACATGAAAGAGGTGGCCCTGTTGATTCTTCAATGTACCGCCATTCATAGTGAAATGCGAGTTTCCTGTAGCAGCGTCGCCCGAGAACGACTGGAACAGCATGATGCCGTCGAGGAACTGGGCATGACTGTTACGTCGCGTGTTGCTGACGGTCATCTGGCAGTTGTTCAGCGTAATGCTGTTCTTGCCTTCGATGACTGCGCCCTCAGACATAGTAGATGTAAGCACGGCATTGCTCACGGTAATATCAGCCGTAGAATAGATGACGGGTGACCCCTGGCCACTGCTGGTATAGCTGCCGCCCTCGACGGTCACGATGCCACCACCGCGATCACTACGTATCGGAGCCGACGAGCGACCACTGGTATTCACCGTCAGGTTCTTGGCCTTCGTCACACCACCGCCAGTGGTCATGATGCCGCCAGAGCCGTTGCCAGTAGTGGTGATTTTAGTATCCTCGATGATGACCGTTGTTCCGTCACCATCTGCACCGTTTCTGCCACCATTTCCACCGTATGAGAATACGCCATTGGCGCCTGTGGCGCTACTGGAGATTGTGCCACCCTTGATGGTCGTGGTACTGCCACCTTTCACTAGCAAAGCTGCATTTATGCCGTAGAAACTACAGTTGTCGCCGCCATCTGAGTCCCCGGTCTTGCTGATGGTGGGTTGTGAAACGGTCACAGCCTCCTTTGTAGAAATCATCAATGCACTTTCGTCGGTCTTAGTGCTCTCGTAGGCTTTGCCAGTCTCTATCGTTGCAGCTGTTAAGCTCGTCGCTCCAGTGTATTTAATGTCATTTTGACGCGAGCCATGACCGCCAAAGCCACCAGGAGGCATCATATCACTGCTCATGCCATTGCCACCCATTAGGAACTCACGAACCCTGCGCTGGGAGTAGAACTGAGGCTTCAATTTCAGATAGCCCTCATACTGTTCGTCAGAGAGCAATTTACGCATCTGGTTATCGTATTTCGTTTGCTGTTTGTCGTAGTCATAGCTGGCTTGCTGTGAATCGCTGCCACCAGGAGGCATTCCGCCACGAGGGCCGCCTTGCATGCCGCCACCACCGCGACCGCCCATGCCGCCGCCGAAACCACCAGTACCACCAGGTCCTCCAATACCACCACCTGGCATACCACCTCCGAATCCTCCGTTGGGTCTGCCACCTCCACGGTTTCCGTCAGGTCTGCCTTGTCCCATAGGAGGACGTTGCCCTTTCATATTTTCCTGTTGCTCTCCTTCGATAAGCGTCTTGAACTTCTTGTTCAGCTTCGTCACCTTCTTGGCCTGCTTCTCGTCGAGTTTCAGCTCACTGATCATTTTCTCTGTCATCTGCTCTAGCGTCATTCTGACCCTCTTGGGTCTCATTACTTTAGAGTTCTGTCCGTTAAATTGGCTATCTTGACTTTGTCGAATTCCGTCACGACTCGGCCATTCAAGCGAGCTTGATGGCTCTCGCTGTTCCGTCATTTGTGCCATTGCCGAACCAGATAACATCATCAAGCTCAGCATTAAAATCATCACTTTTTTCATCTTGCTATTCAAAATTTTGCTGCGAAGGTAGTAATAATGTCGACTTGGGCCAAAACTATTCTACGAAGCGGGAGATTCATTCAGCGAAATCTGATGAGTTCATCACGCCGATAGTCATCTGACTGGAATTTATGAAAACTGGTGCTCACCGTTTTCTTGTATGTCATAGCTCTTAATTTGTTATGAGTATGATTACACCGCTGATGCAGATATAGGCATAGACGATGTAGCGGAAGATGCGGTTGGGAATGTGTTTGAAGACATAAGCACCCAGCATCGTGCCGATGATGACGCCACCGAGACCATAGAGATAATCAACGGCAACAGTGGTTGTAAAAAAGCCGTTGTAGGCTCTCACGCCTGTCATCATCAGGTTGCCAATCAGGAAATAGGTCTGAGCCATTGCCATATAATGTTCCTTCGTCGGCTCACACTGGATGAAATAAAGCACGGCAGGAGGGCCTTGCATACCGAAGAAACCACCCATCAGTCCACTTAATGTTCCTGCGCCTACCTGAACTTTCTTCGTCGTTCTTGCTCTGGCAAGCGAACAAGTTCGAGCGGGCAGCTTTATGCGCTGGCTGAACAGCATGAAGTAAATGCTAATCAGGATAAGTGCTACGCCAAGGATGCGTCGCAGGATATGGTCTTCGATGCGTGTCAGGGCGAATATGGCGATAGTTGAGACGATGATAAACGTCAGCAGTATCGGCCAAAGTCGCTGCCAAGTGACGTAACTCCGCAATCGCCATACGATAGCTGCAGAGGTGGTGATAGCCAGCAGTCCTGAGAGTGTTGTAGCCTCGCCATAGCTTGGCATGAGGAACGGCAGCATCGTCATGATGAAGATGCCGAAGCCGAAGCCCGTGGTGCGCTGGATGAAACTCGCACCGATGCTCAGCAGAAATATGGAAAGAACTATGCTACTCAAATCCTAATAATTCTCAAATCTTGGCACAAAGGTAGCAAATATTCTTCTTTTTTTTCGTACCTTTACACGCAGATTTAATATGTTTTGTGATATGATAGACCAGATTATCGACTTCAACAAGAACTTCGTAGCACAAAAAGGCTACGAGAAGTATCTGACCGACAAATATCCAGACAAGGGAGAGACCCGCGATGTTGATAACATCGTGGGAGGGTACCAGCTGGCGGTACTGGAAAGCTGGTGCTCACCGCTTTCTTGTATGGACACCAGACTTACCGAACTGCTTCCTGCAGCCCTCGGCCTGAAGAACGGTGATGCCAAGATTATCAAGAACGCTGGAGGCTTGGTGATTTCTGCCTTTGACTCTGCCATGCGTAGCCTGATCATCGCCTTTATATTCATATTTGTAGCCTTGTTTTTATGCTCATGCAATAATATCAAGGTGAATGATACACTGTCCTCTGATGTGCAGTCGGAAGATACGCTAAGAACCATTACGAAAGAAACGGCTTTTGAGGGTGTGAACAACTATTGCCATAGGGAATATGACTGGAGCGTAGCAAAGGACGATCCCGACATCATGTATGTGCAAATGGGCGAAGAGACGGACTCTGCGTATCTAGTGATATTCCGCAGTTACACAGGTGCCTTTGTGCATTTCTATGTCAATAAGACAAATGGCGCTACAAGAATGGTTGAGAGAGTTCCGAACCTTAATGTCGAAGAGGATGCTGGAACCATTAATTTATTTGATTATTTGAAGAAGCAAAAATGAAAAAGATTATAAACCCTTGGCGCAACCATGAGGGATATAACTGTTTCGGTTGCAGTCCTGACAATCCCATCGGGCTTCACTTGGAGTTCTATGAGGATGGTGACTATATCGTTAGTACCTGGCATCCTGAACATAACTATCAGGGCTGGGTAGATACTATGCACGGTGGTATTTTGAGTACGCTGATAGATGAAGTGTGCGGATGGGTAGTCAGCAGGAAACTACAGACCAGCGGCTATACCGTGCAGTTGAATGTGAAGTTCCGGAAGGCTGTCCCTACGACAGAGCCGGAATTGACCATACGGGCCAAAGTGACAAAACAGGTGAGAAACCTTGCCTATATCAGTGCGGAGATCACCAATTCGAAGGGTGAACTCTGCAACGAGGGCGAGGCCATCTACTTCCTGATGAACGAGGAAAAAGCCAAGGAAATGGGATTCCTGCATTGTGAGGTGGAAGTCGATAACAACGATAAAACTATTGAATTATGAAGTACCCATGTGAGAGCTGCAAGCTACGTGCTGCGTATGACAAGGGAGGAGTCCGCGATGTTGATAACATCATGGAGGGCACCACCCGAAGTCTTTAATCGGACGGTGGTGCTCATCCTCTTGCTTCCTTTCAGTGAGCCATCTTCATTCGGCAGACACGAGTAGTTCATCTGCAGCAGCTTCGATTTCAAGCCCTCATTTCCGCTGCGTATGGCAGCCACCAGATGCTTCTGTTCGCCGCCGTTTCTCAAACCAAGATATTCCTCTCTCGTCAGGACGGGGCGCACCATCTTCGCCCCATCCTTATAATAAATCATGTGTACGCTCATGTGTCTTTCAATTTTAGAATTTACATAAAACCTTCCTTTTGTATGTGACCTAAAGGTCTGTTAGGAAAGAAATTGGAAGAAATTATAAGAAATTATCCAAGAATTATTTTTTTATCAAACTCGATAACACATATTTTCTGGAATAATTTCTTCTAATTCTTCGCAAGCGAAGCGCGTAGCGAGTCTTTTAATTTCTTTCCTAACCTCACGACAAGAGGTTGCACTATTATTTCCACCAGCCTTCCGGTGGGGTCGCTGTATCAGTAAGTCAAATATCGCTTGTCGTTGATTGACAATGCAAAGTTAGGCACAAAAAAAGGTGCATGAAACGACTTCATGCACCTCTGTAGGTATTTCTGTAGGTTTTTCTGTAGGTTTATGTCTTCAATCGATTATCTACTGCATTCTTATAAGCTTCCACCAGTCGCAGCACACGCTGCTTGGCACCGTTCTGCGCCCACTTATCGACATTACACAAAAGTTAGAGTCCCTTTTGTGTACTTGTTTACCAAGCCTCCTCCTGGTTGCCACCCTCCTCTTCGTAGCCGTCATTATTCCAGCCGTCCAGATTGGTATCGGCATCCTGCAACGAATTGGACAGCATGTGGCACTTATGCTGCAGCTGTACCACGTTCAACGTAGGTTTTATATAATATTTCTTTTTCATAGCTGTTTCCTCCATTCTTTACTTAATAACGACTTTTTTACCGTTCTTGCCTTGCAAGCGTCCTTCGGCCGAGCGCTGGATATAGATGCCCTTAGCAGGGTTCTGTACTCGGCGACCGCTGAGGTCATACCAGGCTCCCTCGCCTTCGGAGAGGGTTGGGGTGAGGTTTATGATGTCTGTGGTCTGACCGTCGTCGCCGAAGCCCATCGAGAAGAAGCGGGCGTTGGCAATATCATTGTTCAGAATGTGGAAATAGGCGCGGAAGCCCTTCATGCTGCTGCCGCTGCTTGCCCACGTCAGTTTATTTCCGCCGCTTACGAAGAGGTAGCTCTTGTCGCTGAGCGTCAGTGCCGTAGGATTGATAGAGGGCACAAATTCCACCACGTCCGTAACGATTGTCGCCGTTGTGCTGCTCGAGATGGTCACGTTGCTGAACGTTGGATTAACCACGTTGGCTTCCACCTTCACCATATACGCATGTCCTGCCACGATGCTCGCAGCGTCGCTGAACTCCAATGACAGCGTATTTGTGCCAACGTTGTATGAAGCTGTGGAGAGTTCCTTCACCGTCCATCCACTCGGCGTGGCAATGCTGAACGGCACAGAGAATGTGTTCCATCCACCCGCCTTAAGCGTGCGTGTCAGTGTGATGTCATACACCTGTCCGTCGTGTTCGCTAATCCACTCTGAGTTGTCTGTGCTCTCTGCCAGTGTATATGTGAGTACATCCTTCACCAGACGCACTGAGTAGCCATTGACGCGGTTATCACTGGATTGTGCTTGTAAATTGTCTGTACCGAACTTCAAGCAGTAAGCCTTAGTATTATCTTCTGACACTGACGAACTCGACCAATAGAAGCCTTTTGTACCTTTATCCAAGACTTTATCGGAAGAGCGGTAACCAGCTGCGGGCAGGAACACGGCACCGTGAGCCTCCAGGCTGCTGGTCCAGTCGGAGGAATTGATGGTATTGGCGCTAAAATTAACAGCAGCGATATTGGTCGATGCAAGAGTGTAGTAGCTGGTGCTCCAGTCATCGGGCAGCAGGATAACACCTGCAACGCCGTTCACCGTAGCCTTGGCATAACGCACGTCAGAGGTTGTGCTACGGGTGTTGAAAACATAGTCCCACTCATCCTTAGACAGTGTGCGCCAGCCAGCGCCGAACATGTTGCCCCAGTCGGTCTTCAAACCTTCGCCAGCATTATCGTCTCCTTTATTGATACCATACGCAGCATCCCCCGTGAGGGAACTCGACGCGCCCACCCAGTTGAAAAGGTCAACGGTGCCTGCAGCAGAGAGGGAGCCGTTGCCGTTAATGTAGTTGTTGCCGGTCATTGATGCAGAACCTCCGTCATAATATCCGCCGATACAATCCAACTGGTTCGCGGCAAAACGCCATGTAAAGGTTTCTGGGGTGCTGCTGTCACCGTCGGCAGAGCTACATTCGGCCTGAAGGTTGCCGTGTGCGAACAAGACTTGGCTGCCTTCGGCGTTGATGGTGAACCGTCCGTTAATGACAGAGGACTCTGCCCATGCGCTGCCTGCCGTTATGAGCAGCAGCGCGAGCACTGAAAGTAATCTTCTTTTCATAATTTATTTAGGTTTTATTTGTTTACGTTCGAATATGCAACTCAAGCCCTGCTAGCATGCAAGCAAGACCCTTTTGTCAATTTCAGGCTGTAAATATAACAAATATTGCTTAAAAACAACACTTTTCCACTAAAAATAGTCAAGCGTCTCAAAAATCAAACAGCGCAGCTTCTATTTGTTTGCATTTAGTAAGAATGCGAGATGCGTTTAGTAAGAACACCACAAGTAATTAGAAAGAACGCTCACGAGATAAATTAAAAGGGACGTTCCCTTTTGGAGCGTCCCCTTGTTATTATTAGCGTGTCACGACTTATTCTGTTGGCAGGTACCAATTGGTGTATTTCTTGCCCGACGACTTAGACCACTCTATGAAGTTGGGGAAGAAGACGTCGATGGCCTTGCTCTCGTTGTTACGATCAAGAATCGTTGACTTAAAGGCATCGATGCCCACACCTGAGAGACGGAAAGCAAATGGATAGTCGCCACTACGAACGTAGTACTTCTTGTTGTCAGGATCAGACTTGTCATTTTTCGTACCGAAGTATGACATGTCCATCTTGCTTGTTGGAGCCTCCATTGGGATGTGAACCTCCCAACGCTTGCCACCATCCTCGTTTCGATAGAGGAAAGGCTTAACCTTTGCAGCATTAGAAGTCTGAATGCCACCCTCGTAGGTCAGCTCCAAGATATAGGTTGTGTGGAGCTCGCCCTTGATATCTTCTGTCAACAGATAGACATTGCCGTCCTTTACGAAATTAGCTTCAACGGCTTCTGTCTTTCCAGGAAGAATCTTCTTCATCTCAATTGTGGGAGCATTGCTCTTGTTGTATTCTAATGTAAGAGCCAGTCCGCTTTTTATCGTCACATAGTTCTGGTCGGTGGTAAGCTTGAAAATCTGCTTGGTCATGAATACATTGTTCTTATAGTTGAACATGGTCAGCACGCGGTCTTCCTCCACTTCGACAAGAGCATCGTTCATATCGTAGTCGCCAGCTGAAGGCCAAAGGTCTTCAAAAGCATAGACATCACTGGTAGAAGTGGTTCTCGATGTAGGCACAGGCAACTGTTGGAACATGCCAACTGGCTTGAGAGCAAGGATGACGTCGCCGAAGTCCTCATCGTTGGCAGCATCCTCGAATGCTATGATGGAATATTGCTGGCCGTCCTTCTCATAGGCGAACTTAGCTGTGTGTGACTTGCCTTCGGGGTTGGGAAGCTTGACGCTACCATCATCCCACTTATTCTGCTCCTTGTTCTCAGGGCAATAAGAGAGGCCTTCAGTAGAAGCAGCCCAGCAGTTGTACTGGCGTGGAAGAGTACCAGGTGATGCGCCTCTGTAAGCATTGTGATACTTTATACCGTCGTGAGGAATCTGCATGCCCCATCCGTTAGACTTCAGCAGGAAGCCAATCTTTGTTCCTGCAGGGAAGAAAGGTGTAGCACCTTCCTCACTACCCTCTGCTATATTGGGATAGTAGATGAGCTGTACGGCTTCACCACGGTTGAGGGCGATGTTGCCATTATAGTTGCGGCTATAACCAGAGTTAATCATCTGTGAGTTTCCATCCTGTGTGTTGGGGAACAGCATTACCACGTGAATGTCCTTAAGGTTTGTTGGAGCTTCACCTTGATAGAAATAATAGCCAAGAGTGTTGTTCCAGCAGGTGTTAGAACCAACCAAGGTCACTGACACAGCAGCCTGCTGCTTCAGGGTGAGGTCGGCACTCTGGCGGAATTCTTCAGGACATGTCTGCTTTCTTACTACAGCAGCAGCAATGCTCTGACGAATGCCGAGCATCTCTTCCTCAGTAAACGTAAGGGCGCTGTATCCTTCATCACTCTCTTTTACTATGTATTCAGGGCGGCCTGTTCTGGAATCCCACTTGCCAAGCCAGGTTTTCCAGTCGTTATAGATCTGCTTGCCCTCAATCTTGTTGCCAGTCTGATAATCGACCTCATAAGAGAGCTGGTAGAGGCTGGTCAGGTTATTAGTGAGTTCTGAAGCACGGCGAGCTGCACTACGGCGGGCTGCATTAACCATGTTGCTGCTGGCAACGACAGAAACCGAATTGTCAGACACCTGAGCATTCATCAGCTGTTCGTCAACAAAAAAGTTGCCAGTGTAAACATACAGGTCGGTGGCATAGCTGGGCAGTTCTATAGACTGCGAGAACTTACCATTGGCATCAGTGAAGTTAGAATAGATGGGCTTTACACCTGGCTTAAGAGTATCACCGTTGAGAGGATTCTGGCTATAGACGCTGAAGAACACTGGCGTACCAGGTGCACAGGCTGAATAGTCAACTGAGAGATTTACATCGGCTGTAGTTGAGAAATCGAAACTGTTGGCGGCTTCCTCCTCAGGAGCAGAGTTCTTGGGACCCTTGTACTCAATGTCATCAGACACACAACCAGTCAAAAATAAGGCTAAAGTTGATAGGAATACTAATTTTTTCATTAAAATAACGTTATTTAAAAACAATACTTTCATTTTCTGGCTGCAAAAGTAATACTTTTTTTTGAAACGAGCGTCATTTACACCTCATTATTTTTATAAAAAAGAAACAATGTTCGAAAAGGCGGTAATATAAAGAATCCTTAAAGGTGATGGCTACCCAATAAGAATAAGGGCTATTTTTGCCAAAACCTATTGATTTTAGTCAATAAAAGAGGTTGTTTGCGCACACAACACATCAAAAAGTATTGTCGGAATAAAAAAAACGTCTTATCTTTGCACCGTCAAAAGGAACAAAACCTCGCGACAAGGATAACACAACACAAAAAATTATTAAGGTAAGAGTCAAGCCTCAGAAATGTTCCTCGGAACAAAAATAAAAAGGATAACAAAAAGATTAAAAAAGGATAACACAAAAGGATAACACAACCGAGGCTGACTCCGAGTAAAGAAAAGAAAGGGTAAAAAGATGAAAAAGATGATTTTAACAGTAGTTGCAGTGATGAGTCTGAGTATGAGCGCTTTCGCTGAGAACGATAACGCAGAGAACACACTCAATGTAGAAAACTACGACATGAACATCAACATGCGCAAGCTCGCTGTTGCACTTGACATGACATTCGACCAGATGGAGAGCGTTGAGGATGTACACAACATGTTCTGCAAAGAGATGATGCTTGCAGCTCACGCTTCAAAGGATGACCGCGAGAAGATGGTTGATATGGCAGTGAAGAAGGATCTGCGCTACATGCACTACATTCTCGATGAGAAGCAGTACCACAAGTACTTGTTGCTGCTGAACACAACACTCCGCAACCGCGGTCTGAAGTAAACTCAGAAATGGTTTAAATGTGAAATATAGAATTATTGCCTTTAGTAGAGAGAGAGTTTTTCGAAACTCTCTCTCTATTTTTTTAGAGGTGAGAGGTGAGATAAAAATTTGAGGGCTGCACATCGCAGCCCTCAACCAACACAAAAACTAAACTAGACTTAACTAAAGCTTATCAGGATTTTTCGCAAAATCCTTAATAGACCACAAAGGTAGTTATTTTTTGCGAAACCCACAAGCAATTATCTAATCTTTTTTCAATATTCATCCATTTTTCACAATTTTTACAGTTCTATTGAGTAAAAAATTGTCTAAAATGACCATTGCTGCCATTGCTTCAACTATGGGCACAGCACGCGGAAGAACACACGGATCATGGCGCCCTTTGGCCTCAAACGATAGTGGCTGGCAGTTTATATCGACAGTCTGCTGTGTTCTCAACAACGTTGCTACAGGCTTGAATGCAACGCGGAAATAGATGTCTTGTCCGTTGGAGATGCCGCCCTGGATACCCCCACTGTGATTGGTGAGCGTGGTGGGGTTAGATGTATCGCCATCAGGGGAAGGAACGAACACATCGTTTTGCTCAGACCCTCGCTGACACACGCCTGCAAAGCCCTCGCCATATTCGAAGCCCTTTGCCGCATTGATGCTCAGCATGGCTGCACCAAGCTGTGCGTGGAGCTTGTCGAACTCAGGTTCGCCCAAACCGGCAGGACAGCCTTTGACAACACAGGTGTGATGCCACCGATGGTGTCGCCACAGGCTTTCACCTCCTTGATGAGCTCTTCCATGCGCTGTGCTGTTGCTCCATCAGGACACCTCACGGCATTGCTGTCCACGAGACTGAAGTCGAGCTGACGGTAGTCCTTGTCAACAGCGATGTTACCCACCTGCGACGTGTATGCCTGAACGCTGATGCCCAGCTCTTTAAGAGCAAGCTTGGCCAGAGCGCCTGCCACACAGCGACTGATGGTTATGCGGGCAGAGCTGCGCCCCCCTCCCCTATGATCGCGCGCACCATATTTATTATAATAGGTGTAGTCGGCATGCGACGGACGGAAGAGGTCTTTCATGTTGTCATAGTCGGACGAGTGCTGATTGGAGTTTCTTACAAGAAATCCTATGGGTGCTCCAGTGCTCTTGCCTTCAAAAACGCCGCTGAGGAGCTCCACCTCGTCTTGCTCGGCACGTGCCGTGGTCAAGGCGCTCTGTCCTGGACGACGACGGTTCAGCTCATGCTGAATGAAGTCTGTGTCAATGGTTATGCCGGCAGGCATTCCATCGACTACACCACCTACAGCAGCCCCGTGGCTCTCGCCAAACGTGGTGACAGTGAACAGCTTTCCAAACGTATTTCTCATTGGGGGGAAAATAGATTAATGATGGCAATGAACACAGCCACAACCATCGTCGTGATGATGATGACCGCAATCGCCGTCGTGATGATGATGACCACCGCAGTCGCCGTCGCAGTCGTCGCAACCACAGCCGCAGCCCTCGCCGCTCATGTGGTTTATCATGTGCTGAATCTCCTCATTGGTTGCCTCACGGTTCTCAAGCACAGAGCCCTTGAAGAGAAGGGTGCTGCCTGCCAAGGGGTGGTTGGTGTCAACGGTAACGCCGTCTTCCTCAACCTTGATGACGCGAGCCATAAAGCGCTTACCTTCGCTGTCCATCAGGGTGATGACAGCGCCCTCGAAGATGTTCTCGTGGTCAAAATGTCCGTTTATAGAGAAGATGTCGCGGCTCACCTTGTGCTTGCCTTCCTCCTCATATTCGCCAAAAGCGTCGGCTGGCTGGAGTGTCAGCTCGAAGTCAGAACCTGCCTCAAGACCAACGATTGCCTCCTCGAACTTATCGATAGACATGCCGAAGCCACTGATTATCTGGAATGGATTGCCTTCCTTTGTTTCCTCTACCAACTGCTTAGAACCATCAGCCTCAAGTGTATAGAGCTGATAGTTTACTGAAATGAATTTGTTTGTCTTATTATCCATGCTTTTTACTGTATGATTTCTATAATGGCTGCAAAGTTAGTGTTTTTTTTCGTTTTTCCTTTCATGTTGTGCCAAAATATCATAGTATTTTACTATTTTTGCAAACGGATTATGCTCGACGAGCATTACAAGAGGAACAATAACCACACATTATTATAAAAATAGGACGATGGAACAACGTCAATGGAAAGAGATACGCAAGTTCGAAGAGATTCGCTTCGAAGAGTTTGAAGGCATTGCCAAGATAACCATAGACAGGGCACGCTACAGAAACGCGTTTACGCCGAAGACCACGCTGGAGCTGAGTCAGGCTTTCGCCATGTGTCGCGAGATGCAGCAGATAAGAGTGGTGCTGCTGACAGGCGCCATGAGCGAGGTGCCAGAAGGCAAGAGGCTGGAGGATGTGAAGCACGCCTTCTGCTCAGGAGGCGACATGCACGTGAAGGGACGTGGCGGATATGTGGATGACGAAGGTGTGCCACGACTGAGCGTACTTGACGTGCAGATGCAGATACGCCGTCTGCCAAAGCCCGTAATAGCAATGGTCAACGGATATGCCATAGGCGGAGGACACGTGCTACACCTCGTGTGCGACCTCACCATAGCCTCGGAGAATGCCATCTTCGGACAAACGGGCCCAAAAGTGGGCTCGTTCGACGCAGGATTCGGATCAAGCTATCTGGCACGCATCGTGGGACAGAAGAAGGCGCGCGAAATATGGTTCATGTGCCGTCAATATACGGCTAAGGAAGCAGAAGAGATGGGAATGGTGAACAAGGTGGTGCCATTGTCGCAGCTCGAGGACGAATGCGTAAGCTGGGCAAAGGAGATGATGGAACGCTCGCCGATAGCGCTGCGCATGATAAAGGCTGGCCTCAACGCTGAGCTAGACGGACAGGCAGGCATACAGCAGCTGGCTGGCGACTGCACCATGCTATACTATTTCCTGGACGAGGCACAGGAGGGAGGAAAGGCTTTTCTGGAGAAGAGAAAGCCAAACTTCGACCAGTATCCAAAGATTCCGTGATTTTTTAATATTAATCTCTGTTAATCTGAGGTCACAATCGCAAAATATTATTATCTTTGCAAACAATACTAACAACTTACATCAATATGAAGCAAACAATCCTTGTTACTGGCGGTACCGGATTCATCGGTAGCCACACCACCGTAGAGCTGCAGGAAGCAGGCTACGAGGTAGTAATCATTGACAACCTTTCAAACTCTAACGCCAACGTCGTTGACGGCATCGAGAAGATAACAGGCATACGCCCGGCATTCGAAAAGGTAGACTGCTGCGACTTCGAGGCACTGGAGAACGTGTTCAAGAAGTATCCCAAGATTGAAGGCATCATCCACTTCGCTGCATCAAAGGCTGTGGGCGAGAGCGTGGAGAAACCCCTACTCTACTATCGCAACAACCTCACATCGCTCGTGAACCTGCTCGAGCTGATGCCAAAGTACAACGTGAAAGGCATCATCTTCTCAAGCAGCTGCACCGTCTATGGACAGCCATCGGAAGAGAACCTCCCCGTAACGGAGAACGCTCCAATACAGAAGGCAATGTCACCTTATGGAAACACAAAGCAGATAAACGAGGAAATAATTCACGACTACATACACAGCGGAGCGCCAATAAAGAGCGTAATACTGCGCTACTTCAACCCCATCGGTGCACACCCATCAGCACTCATCGGAGAGCTGCCTAACGGAGTGCCCATGAACCTCATACCATTCGTGACACAGACCGCCATCGGCATTCGCCAGCAGCTGAAGATATTCGGCAATGACTACGGAACGCCTGACGGCACCTGCATACGCGACTATATCTATGTGGTAGATCTGGCCAAAGCTCACGTGAAGGCTATGGAGCGCGTGCTCGACAAGCCAGAGACCGACCCAGTGGAGATATTCAACATTGGCACAGGCAAGGGACTCTCAACACTCGAGGTGGTACAGGGCTTCGAAAAGGCTACAGGAGTGAAGGTCAACTGGACCTACGCACCACGTCGCGAAGGCGATATAGAAAAGGTGTGGGGCAATGTTGACAAAGCCAATAAAGTGCTCGGATGGAAAGCAGAGACACCTACAGAGGAGGTGCTGAAATCTGCTTGGAAATGGCAGCAGAAACTGCGCGAAGACGGAATACAGTAAACCGCAGATTCTTAATATACATTATAAAAGCAAGCGTTTTCCTAAACTTTTTGGAAAACGCTTGTTTTTGTCAGAAAGAATGATTAACTTTGCAGTCGAAACGAGAACAACTCAAAGCACGAAGATGAAACTCATCATCATGACAAAAGCCACGTTCTTCGTGGAAGAAGACAAAATCATCACCTCACTTTTCGATGAGGGGATGGAAGCTCTGCATTTATACAAGCCAGGCTCTGAGCCAATATACTCAGAACGACTGCTCACATTACTCCCTGACGAATACTACAGCAAGATAGTTGTGCACGACCATTTCTACCTCAAGGAAGAATATGGTCTGAAAGGCATACACCTGAACAATGTGAAAGACAGCCTGCCAATAGGATTCAAGGGACAGGTGTCAATGACATGCCACTCAATAGAAGAGCTGCACGATGCAAAGAAAGCATCGAAATATGTGTTCCTCAAGACTATCTTCGACAGTCAGAGTAATCCAGAAGACAAACAGACACTCGACTACACACAGCTGAAAGAGGCCGCAAAGAAAGGACTCATAGACAAGCACGTCTATGCAATGGGCGGCATAAACATTGACAACATCAGACTGTGCAGGGAACTGGGCTTTGGAGGAGTGGTCATCTGCGGTGACCTGTGGAACAAGTTCAACATACACCACGAAGCCGACTACAAAGACTTAATCCAACATTTCCAGAGACTGCGGAAAGCAGTTTCCTAAAAATATCAATCTAAAACAAAAATGAGTACTGAAAACTCTTACATGGTCTTCTCGGGCACTGCTACGAGGTATCTGGCAGAGAAAATCTGCCAAAGTTTGGGATGCCCTCTCGGCAAAATCGTTACCACGAAATTCTCAGACGGAGAATTTGCCGTGAGCTACGAAGAATCTATTCGCGGACGCGATATTTTCCTCGTACAGAGCACATTCCCAAATTCTGACAATCTGATGGAACTGCTGCTCATGATAGACGCAGCAAAGCGAGCTTCGGCACGCACCATCAACGCAGTAATACCTTATTTCGGATGGGCACGTCAGGACCGTAAGGACAAACCACGTGTATCAATAGGCGCAAAGCTCGTTGCCGACCTGCTCAGCGTAGCCGGAGTAAACCGAGTGATAACAATGGACCTGCACGCAGACCAGATACAGGGATTCTTCAACGTGCCTGTGGACCATCTCTACGCATCAGGAGTAATACTCCCCTACCTGCAGAGCCTGAAGCTCGACGAACTAGTTATCGCATCGCCAGACGTAGGCGGTTCAAAGCGTGCCAACACCTATGCAAAATATCTGGGCTGCCCACTCGTGCTCTGCAACAAGACACGTGCTCGCGCAAACGTAGTGGCATCGATGCAGATCATTGGCGACGTGGTGGGAAAGAATGTTGTCATCATTGACGATATGGTTGACACAGCAGGAACAATAACCAAGGCTGCCGACCTGATGATGGAAGCAGGTGCAAAGAGTGTGCGTGCATGTGCATCACACTGTGTGATGAGCGGACCTGCAAGCGACCGCGTACAGGAATCGGCTCTCGAAGAGATTGTCTTCACAGACTCTATACCCTACACTCAGCGCTGCGCAAAGGTGAAGCAGATTTCAGTGGCTGAAATGTTCGCAGAAACTATTCGCCGAGTAGTGGAGAACGAGAGTATCAGCGACCAGTACATCGTTTAACATCAATAAAGAAAAACGTATGAAAAAGAGCAAGTTCTTTTTACTGTCTCTTGCTGCACTCGCTTTTACCGCTTGTCAGAAGAACAGCTACAAGATAGACGGAATTGTTGAAGGCCTAATCAATGGCGACACCATCTATCTGACAAAAGACATGTCGACAGGTATACCATCGGACACAATCATTGTGAAGGACGGCAAGTTCGAAATCAGTGGAGTGGCCGACTCAGTAGAAATAGGAATAGTATATGTGAAGAATGCACCAATGTGCAACGCATTCGTATTCCTCGAGCCAGGAACCATCAGTATGTCGCTTAACACAAACGACATAATGAAGAATACCGTAGGAGGAACGAAGTGTAACGACGGACTTCAGGAGCTGAACTCGATGACGGTTGACCTGCAGAAACAGTTGGACGCACTGACAACAACTGCCTATGACGCGACTGCTACTGAAGAGTCGAAAGCAAAGGCTTTGGCAGAGATAGACGCTCTGACAAACCAAGCAAGACAGAAACAATTCGAGATTGCGCTGAAAAACATTGACAATGAGCTGGGCTTCTTCCTCGCTCAGGGTATATGCTTCATGCCAGAGACTGACGTAGAAAAGAGCAAAGAACTTCTCGACGCAATGCCAAAGGCATTCAGCGAGCGTGAGGCCGCAAAGGAAATGAGGGAGCACGTAGAGCTACTCAGCGCTGTCAACACAGGCAAGAAGATTAAAGACTTCACCTTCCCCACCCCAGACGGAACGGAAATGAACGTCATGAGCGAGGTGGAGAAAAACGAGCTGACCATCATTGACTTCTGGGCTTCATGGTGTGGACCATGCCGTCAGGAGATGCCAACAATGGTGGTACTCTTCAACGAATACCAAGAGAAGGGTCTCGGCATAGTGGGTGTTTCGCTTGACGAAGACAAGGAAGCATGGACCAACGCCATCAAAGAGCTGGGTCTGAAGTGGCCCCAGATGAGCGACCTGAAAGGATGGAAGTCTGCTGCTGCAGAACAGTTCATGGTGAACAGCATTCCATTCATGCTCGTTGTTGACAAAAACGGAGTGATTCTCGCTAAGGGACTGAGAGGCGAAGAGCTGAAGTCATTTGTAAAGGAAAAGCTCAACAAAGAATAACGCCACGCGTAAAAAAAACAACTCAAAACAAAAACAAGATAAAACACTGATAATCAGGTTTTATCTTGTTTTTTATATATCTGTTGCTAATTACTTAACAACTTTATTATCAAGTGGGAACACTACTGTAGGCTTAAACGTCTTAGCCTCTTCAAAATCCATCGTAGCATAGGAAATAATGATGACGGTGTCGCCAACCTGTACCTTGCGTGCTGCAGCACCATTAAGACAAACGCAGCCAGAGCCACGCTCGCCCTTGATGATATAGGTCTCAAAACGCTCACCATTATTATTGTCAACAATCTGTACCTTCTCGCCCGCAATCATGTTTGCAGCATCAAGCAAATCCTCGTCAATGGTTATGCTGCCCATATAGTTAAGATTGGCCTCAGTAACCGTGACGCAATGCAACTTTGATTTGAGAACTTCAATAAACATAATTTCTAAACCTTCAACTACAATTGTTTAATCCTTATACTTGATATGGTCAATAAGACGAATAGGAGTCTTGCCGCAATAAACTGTGATACAGCCTACAATATAGGGAGAATCTTCCCACTCAGCAACATCCTGGAGAGTGTTACCGTCAACGATTGCAAAATATTCAACCTCAAGGCCATCGACAGCGTTGATTGAATCAACAACATACTTATGGGTATCTTTCAGCGAATGCTTCTTAGAATAGTCGATGCTGCTCTTCAGAACCTCATAGATACGAGGAGCAATAGCGCGCTCATCAGGAGCGAGAAGAGTGTTACGACTGGAACGTGCCAAGCCGTCGACATCACGAATGATGGGACACTCAACAATCTCTACTGGCAGATGAAGATGCTTAACCATTGCCTTTATGACTGCTATCTGCTGCCAGTCCTTCTCGCCAAAATAGGCACGCTCAGGACGAACAATATAGAACAGACGGCTTACCACCTGACAAACACCATTGAAATGGCCTGGACGATGAGCTCCTTCCATAACTGTTGACACAGGAGGATACTCAAACTGACGAGTATCGGGAGTGGGATACATCTCCTCGACTGATGGTGCAAGGACATAGTCTGCGCCACACTCGTCAAGAAGCTTGCAGTCTGCTTCAAGGGTGCGTGGGTAGTTTTTCAAATCGTTCTTATCATTGAACTGAGTGGGATTGACAAATACAGACACAACAGTAATATCATTATCCTTAACACTCTTGCGTACCAAAGAGGCATGTCCCTCATGAAGAGCACCCATCGTGGGCACTAAACCAATCTTCTTACCTGACTTGCGATCTTCAAACAAAGCATTTTGGAGATCTACAATTTTGTAAAAAACTTTCATTATAAAATATCGTTACATTCAACCTTATATCGCTAAGGCGGTGCAAAATAACAACATTTTTAGCAAATATGGAAAAAAAACGCTAAAAATAAGCCTATAAAATGTCACTTTTTCCTAAAATCACACATTTTATGATGATTTCAGAAGAATTTTTCGTACCTTTGCAGAGTACAAAAACCTATAAGATGGCTAAAAAGAAGATTCTTTTCATCAATCAAGAGATTGCTCCGTATGTACCAGACAGTGCAATGGCACACATGGGACAAGTACTACCACAGACCATGCAGGAAAAAGGTCATGAGATTCGAACCTTTATGCCTAAGTGGGGTAACATCAACGAACGCAGAGGACAGCTACACGAAGTGCAGCGACTCTCAGGAATGAACCTTATCATTGACGACACCGATCATCCATTGATTATCAAAGTTGCAAGCATTCCTTCAGCTCACATATCAATCTACTTCATTGACAACGATGACTATTTCATCAAGGGTCAGATGAGCACAGAAGAAATGATTGAAGGATATGAGGAAAATGGAGAAAGAGCCATATTCTTTGCAAGAGGAGTGCTTGAGACAGTGAAGAAGCTGCGCTGGGCACCAGACATTATCCACTGTCAGGGATGGATGAGCGCCATCGTGCCAATATACATCAAAACGGCATATCACGACGAACCTTCGTTTGCAAACACAAAGGTGGTAACATCACTCTTCGCAAAGTCACTCAAAAAGAATCTAGAACAGACTTTCAAGAACAGCGTAGAGTTTCGCGATGCAACAGCAGAAATACTGAAAGGCTACAAGGATGATTTCGATTTCGAAGAACTGAACAAGCTTGCTATCGACTATAGCGACGGCATCATTGCTGCTGAAGAAGGAATAAGCAAAGATTTGCTCAAGTATGCTGCAGACAAGAACATTCCCATACTGGACTATGTGGAGGACTATGCCGATGCCTACGAAGCATTCTATGAAAAGATTTGCCCAAGCGAAGAGTAATATGAAGAAACAAATAGTAACGATGGCTATAGCCGCAGCTGCGGCAATGGCCATCTCTTCATGTGATGAAGACACAAAGACATTAGGAAACTCGCTTACCAACGATGGTGACAAGCTGAGTATGACGACAAGCGTTTATAATGCATCATCACAGACCATTCTGGCAGACTCAGTACTTACAAGTTCCATAGTATCCTATCTGGGATGTGTGGAAGACCCACAGACGAAAAGCATTGTGAAGAGCGGATTCACCACTCAATTCAACATTCTTGATAACATATATATATCTGACGATAAATATTTCGACCACAGGGACAAGGATGATAACGGTTTAGTGGCTGACTCTTGCGACATTATACTCTATTCAGACACTCCATTCAAGAACTATGGAAAGCTTCTGGCAACGCAGTTAAGAATACGCGAGCTGAAAGAACCTGTTAGTCAGGACCGTTACTACTATTCGAACTACAGTCCAGAGAGTATCATAAGAACTGACGAAGGTGCAATCAACGTGGATCATGTGTTCACTTTCACGAACATGACTGACGGAGACAGCAAACGCTCAGGAACCAACTATCTCAACAACATACGTATTCCACTCAACCAACCCTACTCAAAGGACGGTGTAAAATACTACAGCAACTACGGCACATATATTCTTCGCGAACTGACACAGCGTCTGAAGAACAAGAGCACAAAAATGCTCAACTCATATGTATTTGCCAAGGAGGTTTGCCCAGGACTTAGCTTTGAGGTAACAGACGGACTCGGCTTCCACAGCGAGATAACAGATGTAGGTCTGCGCATATATTATCATCTGAACAGAGACTCATTATTCAATGCGACTCTGACACTTGCTGGAACGGAAGAGGTGATGCATACCACGACAATCACTAACAACAAAGAACGTCTAGCACAGTTGGCTGCCGATGCCAACAACAGCGACTATTCATATCTGAAGACGCCAGCAGGACTGTTCACAGAAGTGACGCTGCCTGTTGAAGAGATTTGGGCTGGACATGAGAAAGACTCACTTCTGGCTGCAAAGATGACTTTCCAGCGTCTGAATAACGATACTGTTGACAGTCGCTCACTTGGCACACCATCGACATTGCTAATGGTGATGAAGGACAGCCTATACACATTCTTTGAGAAGAAAAAGCTGCCAGACAGTCGCACATCATATCTCGTGAGCTACAATTCGTCTTACAACACTTACACATTCACCAATCTGTCTAACCTCATCACAACAATTCACAACAAAAAGGTTAATGGAACAGACGGTGACGCGAACTGGACGGCAAAGAACCCGAACTGGAACAAGGTGGTGTTAGTGCCAGTATATGCTGTGGTACCTTCAAACAGCAGCACACCAACACGTGTTATCAACGACATGTCACTCACAAGTACACGTCTGCTTGGTGGTAAGAGCTACCCCATCGAGGTGAACGTGGTATATGCAAGGTTCAAGAAGTAATGGCAGACGGATATTTGGAGAAACATCAGCAGGACTACGAAAAGCGCAAAGAGGACTATCTCAGAAGAAAGCGTCATCTGCCTGTCATAAAGAGAAAAATAGAACGCCCAGATGACGAGGCGTTCTAACATCTAGCAAATCGCGGAAATCACAAATCCAGAATATCAAGCGGAGCACTCACGAAAGTGGTTGCTCCGTTTGCTTTCAGAAACTCTCTATCACGGAATCCCCATAACACACTGATGCAAGGGAGTCCAGAATTACGGGCTGTGGCAATATCAACATCACTATCACCAACATAAACGGCATTCTCCTTTCCAACATTCAGATGTCGCAGGGCCTCTATCACAGTATCGGGTGCTGGCTTCTTGCGTATTCCCTCAGCCTCGTGCTCCCCTATCGCTACCTCAATGGTGTCAGCAAAGAAATGAGCACACAGTTCCTTTGTTGCAAGATGGAACTTATTGCTTACTACTGCCAGACGACATCCTCGTGACTTCAGTTCAGAAAGCAATTGGGGAATGCCATCATAAGGACGTGTTTTGTCAAGCGAGTGTAAAAGATAATACTCTTGGAATGAACTGAAGGCTGCATCAAATAGTGGATTACTTTCACCCTCTGGGACAGCACGAATCATCAGTTTGCGAATGCCGTTGCCAACAAATTGCCTAACCTCATCAGTTGTCCTTTCAGGCATATTATTAGTACGCAAGGCATAGTTTACAGCTGAAGCCAAATCATCGATGGTATTGAGAAGTGTACCATCGAGATCAAAGATATATGTGGAATAACCAACTTTCATAATAATCAATAGAACATCAAAGCAGGAGGCTGTAATATCAGATAATGTCAAGCAGAGAACTGTAATATCAGGAGAATCGTTTGCTCCTTTCAACCATAGTTCTGATTTTACTATTGAAGCGGTCTGATATTAGCAGATCCTCTATCTTTATGTGCATACGCCACTGCCAATGATTGTATGGATCACTTGGAATATTGATACGCTCTTCACGAGGATTCTTGTTCCACAGCTCACTATCCATTGCAAGCCAGTCCTGAAGACTGAGTATGCAAAGCATAGAAGGCGAATAGAGATGACGGGCAATAATCTCTTCTGCCAGATGGGCTGGCAGATGTTCTGGAGCTCGACCCTGTTTCTGTAACATAGTGGTATAGAAACGCTGAGTACGTTCAGGACATTCCTCCCACCACAGACGAAGTGGTGACATGTCGTGGGTTGATATAGTAGCAACACTACGCACAGGGTTGCCATCGAGATGGCTAAACTCCACACCTGTCTGCTTCGGCATCTGCTGAATCTCGAGAGTAAGAATCCTAAGACTGTCAAGAACGGACTCAACACAATCAGGAAGCATACCCAGGTCTTCAGCACAGATTAGCATAGGCGAATCGCCAAAAATCTCTATCAGACGGTCATAGCCATTCTTTCCCCAGAACATTGAGTGACGCTGATAGAAGAAATTGTTGTAAAGGCGCATGTAAGAATCGCGTTCCTCCATGCTAAGTGCCTCAAACACAGGCTCTTGGTATGCAAGAATTCGTGGGTGATACATGTCTGGCTGACGCGGATCTTCCAAGAACAGAACATTTGCTACAAGACGATAGAGACCGTCGCGAATCCACATACTATTCTCATCGCCCTTGCCATCGAAATAGGTCCGTATTTTCCTCTGAGTGTCAACATCGGAATTAAGCCCATAGAGTCCATAAGCTTTCTTCACAAGGAAAGTGTCTCGCACATACTGGGCATGTATTCCAAACAGGCGGTCAATAATCTTGTCGTTGATAAATGGCTTGGTAAGGAAATCCTTCCTGAACGACAAGCCATAATACTCTATCTCACCTGGCGTTATGGGCAAAGCTGGAGAGAAATGTCCAAGAGTACCAAACAGCTGATTTTCAGGTATCTCCCATATACGGAAGAAGCCAAGCACATGGTCTATTCTCAAAGCATCGAAGTACTGAGCCTGATGCTTCAACCGTTTGTGGAACCACTCTGTTATGGTTTCTTTCTGCGTTTGGGCTAAATACTCCGAGTGTTCTTCCCAATTATATGTAGGGAAGCCCCAATTCTGTCCTTGCATAGTGAAGGCATCAGGGGGCGCACCAGTAAGCATGTCCATATTGAAGAACTCTGGATGCTCAAGCGTCTCAGCACTATTACGACTCACTCCAATTGGCAAGTCACCTTTCAGGAAAATGCCTTTCGAACGTGCATAGTCTGCAGCATCCTTTAGCTGAAGGTGCAGATGATACTGAATGAAATGGGAAAGCTGGCTGTCGTAATCAGGTCGCTCATGAAAGTTGTCAAGTGCTGTTAACCACGAGATATTCTCCTCTTCCCATTGTTTGAATTCCTTTGAACAAAGTGTCTGGGAGCCACGCTCATCAAACAGTTCCTTAACATACCCCATCTTCACTCTGTCAACAGCGACATAGTCACTATAAGAAAGTGCGTTGAGTTCGCGCTGTTTACGACGGAAGGCCGTCATTTGCTTCTTGTCTTTTAGCTCACCCAATTGCTCCAAGTCAATATAATGTGGATGGAGGGCAAAAGCAGAAACAATATTATAAGGATAGCTGTCACCCCACGACCCGTTTGTCGAAGTGTCATTGACAGGAAGGAGCTGAATGACTTTCAGTCCTGTTATTGAAGCCCAGTCAATGAATCGTTTCAGGTCGCCAAAGTCACCAACACCACAAGAGTGTTCACTTCTTAGCGAGAACACGGGTATTGAGACGCCTGCCACACGCCAGTTTCTTTCAGCAATGCGAAGTGGCTCACCATATGTCACATAAACCTCGCCATCATCAAGCTCTTCAGAAACACAACGATTATCACCTTCTTCCCAAGCAGTAAGCTCGTGCTTCTCATCGTCAATGACTACATATTTGTATTCCATTGGAAGTCCCATCCAGTCCACATTCAGAGTAAGCATCCAGTCACAATGGCCAGCATACTGCATGAGCTGATAACGTGTAGGATTCCATGAGCCGAGAGCTGGGTGACTGCCAATAACTGCCAAATGCTTACCCTTGGTCAGTTGGGGAGCCGACACACGGAACATAACAGTCTTTCTGAAAAGGGGCAGACGAAGAACATCACTATCTAAAGAAGAAATGTCTTTATCGTTAGTATGGAAATCTTCGTGGTTCTCTTCTTTAATATAATTATGTGATGCCACATTATAGGCAGCAGTATAAAGATGACTGGGCAGAGGAGAATCGCGCCATCTGTCAGCAAAGATATAAGTCCTCGAAGAATCAAAGGCATAGTTTCGTGCTACAAGATTCCATTCACGACGCTCTACTTTTTCATTTCCATCCTCTACAGTATATAAATAAGAGAAAGAGGTTACGGCATTCCTTCTGCTTTCTAATACTGACGTTTCTGCAAACCAATGCTCGCCATCTTCTGTCTGCATGGGCAGACGTACAGAACGTACTGAGCCGTCATTATGGTGATATGAAATGACTATCACAACAGTTTGTCCCCAAACGGTGCAATAGTTTATGGTGAATTTCAGTTTCATAGTTGATAGGTTATAAGGAGTCAGGTTATAAGGTGTAAACAGATAAACAAGTCATGAATATGAGATTATCCACAACACTAATACAGGAAACCAAGAAGCCAAAGAGGAATCTGATTATCCTTACCTATCTCAGTATTATAACGCGCATAGATAGTGTCAGGAGTATATCTCATCTTTGTATGAGCTGTTGCATCACAGATACGGAACTTTTGTTTTCCATCAACAATATAGAACTGGTCACGTCCTGACTGGTTGACAGTATGGTCTTTCCATAGCGTATTTACGAAGAAAGTCTCCATAGCAGCCTGTTTCTCCACATGTATGGGATAAATGGCATACAAAAGATTGCTGTTGTGAAGCATCACCTTTGATGGCTTTTTGGGGAACTCCTCTCCAACAGGATAAATCATATTCAACAGACGAGCATCAGCCAGATACTTGATGTAGTTCATCACTGTTGCGCGACTGGTTTCTATGTCCTGTGCCAACTTTGAGACATTGGGTGCCTTAGGTCCGCCCTCAGCAAGCTGATAGAACAGCTTTTTAATCTTTGTCAGATATTTCAGCTCTATCTGCTTGATAAGCAATATATCAACCTCAGTCATCATATTCATGGTCTTCAGCAGGTTCTCGGAATAGTTACGGTCTTCCTGGAAGAAAGGATAGAATCCATGATGAATGTAGTCTTGGAAATATCTGCGTGGTGAAACCTTGGGCAATATTTGCTTAACTATGCGCTCATGGTCGGAAAGTATTTCTTCAAGAGTATAGGAGCGGAAATTGTTTCCTGTCATGAGATTCAGAAACTCGCGGAACGAGAATCCACGAAGGTTATACGACTTCACGATGCCATTCAGTTCAGGGTTCTCATCTTTCAGTCGCATGACACTTGATCCAGTAAACACAATCTTCAATCCAGGATAGAGATCATAGCATTTACGAAGCTCCTTTGACCAGTTGTCCTGTTTGAACACCTGGTCTATAAGCAACACTCTTCCACCATGATAGTAGAATTCGCCTGCGAAATCAGCTATTCCTCGACCTTGAAAATAGAAATTGTTCATGTTAATGTAGAGACATTGTTTGTCATCTACACTAAAATTATCTTTGGCATACTGCAACAAGAATGTGGTCTTCCCTACTCCACGTGTTCCCTTAATACCGATAAGTCTCTGACTCCAGTCTATTTCATCCATGAGCGAGCGTCTCACGGGAGCTTTTACATGTTCAACCAAGTAACGATGAGTTCTAAAGAAAGCTTCCATTCTGTTGTTTTAGTATATGCAATTCTTAATGATACTGCAAAGATACAAAACTTATATCTAAAAACCAAGCGTTTTTATAAGAAATATGCTTTATTTGCAATAACGAGTTTGCAAAATGTATATTGAAACGCCTATTGTGAACACTTCAAGGAACAATATAAACAGGAAAGCATTGGAAAATCCCATTTGCGATTCAAGTAGTCCTGAGAGTGCGCAACCAATCATCATTGAAGCAGCCATTATCGATTTTGACACATCATTTTTCTTTAGCCGTTTAATGTATAATGATATTCCAAAACCATATGCCGTCTGTTCCAAAAACACACAAAGGCATACTATCATCAGGCTGTCTGGCAGGAAACTGCTCAATAAAGAATAGACGAAAGCAGGCAAAACCATTAATATTGCCAAAGGCTTAAGCAGTCGCTCTGTGCCATAATGCTCGAAAAGCTTCATTCCACGAGTTATGCCTATGGTCACACCAAGGACACCTATCGTTCCCATGACAAAGCCAAACTCCTGTGGCGATAGTCCAATGCCTCCAGCGCTCTGATTCTCAACAAGAAACAGCACCGACAGCTTACTCACCATTGTTGGAACAAGTATATATCCAACAAGGAACACCGCATCAGAAACACTTATGGCACCGTTCTCTTCAACTTCATCATTATTTCTGTGCTGAGGAAGGTTCAGAAGATGCCAGAAGAATAGCAAGAGGAGCAGCGTTGATACGATATAAGCCATCACACGCCAAGAGTATAGCTGAGCAAAACGATATATGACCTGCAGGTTGCCAACAAACATTACCAACAGTCCAATACCAAACACATCTGCCGTCTTGCGTGCCAGTTCCCTTACTGTGAACAGTCCGTGGGCTTCGTCTTCTGTGTGTGTCTGTCTGAAGAACTCGTCTGCCGACACATTGTGTATAGCTGTGAAACATGCAATAACGAACAATAAAGCCAATGTCTGCGCTGTCTCAGTTATGACGAAGGTGAGTACCCAAAAAGCAGGTACGAGCAACAACTCCATGAGCAGTATCCAATGGCGACAGTTCAGCACGTCCAGTACACGTGGTTTCCATAGCCATTTTGTTACCCAGGGCAAATAAAGAAGTGATATGCTTAATGTTGTTTCTGCAACACTCATGCCCGTCTGGCGCAGCATTATCAGCATAACGACAAACAGCAATACATGAAGAAGCCCCTTCACAAAAAAAAGCGAAGGAAGCCACTTCAGAACTTGCCATTTTCGTACTTCTTGCATTAAAATATTAAGTTATTGTTTTTTACCAAACGATGGGTCAACCTTAATAAGTGTTGTTACGGCAAATGTTACTGAGCATAGGAACATAACCATAACGAAGAAAGACTGATAGCCCATTGCATCTTTCAGATAGCCAGACACTATTCCTGGCAACATTAATCCTATGTAGGATATTGCAGTACAGAAAGCATAGTGCGATGTCTGATAATTGCCTTTGCTGAAATAAAGCATATATAGCGTCAGAGCTGTAAAGCCAAGTCCATAGCCGAACTGTTCAACAAACAGGCAGGAGCTGATAACATACAGATTGTGTGGCATCGCATAGCTCATATACACATAAACGATGTCTGGAAGAGTTATGGAAAACACCATTGGCCACAACCATTTCTTAAATCCATCACGTCCTGCAAGGATACCACCTACTATGCCTCCAAGCGTAAGACCTATAACTCCAACAGTGCCACTCGCAATACCAAATTCCTCCATAGACAATCCCAATCCACCTTCTTCGTTAGAACGCATAAGGAATGTTACGCTCATCTTAAGCATCAAAGCCTCAGGAAAACGGTAGAACAGAAGGAATAGCATTGGTGCTATCATCTCACGTGGAGGCAGTTTCTTGAAGAATGTTCCAAAGGCCTTTACTATACCCTTCCACACTTCTTTTGCACTTGTTCCCTGACGCGGCTTGTCTGCATCGGCTTTTGGCATTGCAAAAGTATGGTAAAGCCATATACCAATGAACAATCCTGCTAAGGCAAAGAAAACGAGACTCCACGAATAAGCAATTCTATTATTCAACAGTTTCTGCAATATACCTGCCAAAGGTATAAGTGCTCCATTGCCAAAAATAACTGCTAAACGATAGAACGTATTACGTATGCCAACAAACCACACCTGATCATGGTCAGAAAGCTCCAGCATATAGTAACCATCAGCAGCAATATCATGAGTTGCACTGGCAAAAGCCATTAGGAAAAAGAATGCCATTGTACCCTGAAACCAGAACGGGGCATTCATCGTAAACGCTACACCTGCCAATGACGAGCCCAACAGCATCTGCATCGCAAGTACCCACCATCTTTTTGTTGCATAAAGGTCAACAAACGGACTCCATAATGGCTTGATCATCCAAGGTAGTCCAAGTAGTCCTGTATAGACAGCTATCTCTGTGTCACTCATGCCCATCTGCATATACATAACGACAGCAACTGTCATCACCACAACATTGGGCAGGCCTTCAGATATATATAAGGTGGGAATCCACCACCATGGATTATGTTTACTCTTCATTTATTTATTAGAGAATAATTGTGTCATTGAATTATGCTTGGCAAACCAAAACTATTTATACAGGCGCTTAATTTCTGCACCACGATAGTAGTAAAGGAGTATCTCGTCGTAGCTGTAGCCCAGTTCGCCCATAACAGCAGCACCTATCTGGCATAGTCCGACGCCGTGTCCCCACCCTTTACCATGTAATATGAAGCGATCGCCTTGTTTCTCCACGTCAAAGGCAGAACTGTAGAGATGACTCTCGCTCAGTGCACGACGTATCTCAAGTTCCTTACCTATGGTGAAGCTACGCTCTGAGCCTACTATCTGAAGTTTCCAGATACGTCCGCTCTTTCCTCGCTCTAATGGCACAAGGTCGGTTATCTCGCCAAGATCCATCTTCAGCTTATTCTTAATGAGCTCAGTAAGTTCCTTGCTTGTATATTCCACTGTCCAACGATAGAAATCTGGTGTTTCCTGATCATAGTCATTGAGAACCTCGCGCAAGACCTTAGCGTCATTAGTGTTGCAGAACGGGTCGTTAACTGACAAGAGATAAGGCTTCGGAGTATCCTCCCAACAATACTGGAACTCTTCTGTCTTTCCTCCGCAGCATTTTGAAAAACGAGCGTCGCATAGCTCTTCGCCATACATCAGCACTTGTCCTCTTGTTGCCTTTATTGCCTCAGCAACAGATGAGTTCGTTGCGCGAGTTATGCCTTGATAACGCTGACAATGGTCATCAGCGCAAACGTCGAAGAGTGTGTGGTCTTCGCGATCATACCATCTTATAAACTCATCGTCCTTGCGCACAAACGAGAAGAAGTTGTTTCCACGTTTGTCACCATCACTCTTCCTGTTCTCTTTCTGAGAGAGCAACCATGAACGCGAAATGACGGCATGAGCCTTCAGCAGCTCTGGAGATGAAGTGGCACTCATCTCACTCGATATCACACTCTCCAGATACTGTTCAACAGGCAACTCGTTTATTGCAACTATTCGGTCTGCATCAACCACAAGTCGCAATGCACCTCTGAACACCTGTGTCTCCTGTCGTTCCCAATGGAAGTTCACACCAATTGTAACGTCATAGAGTGAGAAAGAAGCAATGTTACGCTTCTGGCCATAACTACTGTTTACCTCTTTCTTATTACCAGAATCGTTAGGCTGAGGTGTGAAAAGAAGTTCGCGGTATTGCTGACCGTGCCACATTATTCCACCTTCAGACAGTTCTACAATCTGTTCGCCAACGATGACCTCGCCCTTTGCCACATACGGTGTGTTAAGTGCGAATCGTATCTTCTGTCCGCTTACTATTCCCACGGTTACCGTAGGCTCTTTCTTATCGTTAATGGTCTGACGGATGTCAAATGTGATATGCTTAACCTTTTCAGCAAGAGCCTTGAAGCCTTTGTCAGAGATGGCACACTCCCTGAGTATTCCAACAGCTGTTGAAGCATCAATGCTTTCAAAATCATTCTGACGGGGAGTAATTATCAGTCCAGCCATATCCAGTGCACCTGGACTTATGAGCATCTGACTGCTGTCTTCTTTATAGTAGCAATCAGGACGATGCTTCTCTCTTGGGAAGACTACGGATATCCAGTCCTGTCGCAGATGTGAGTCGTTCACAGCGCCTTCACTCTGTCGCCAACTGATAATATTCATCATTGGTTCAGAATCGCCGTCAACAATATACATCTGTTCATAAAGAGCAGCAAAAAGTCTCTGTGATGCATGTTCCGATCGGCTCTTTATGACAAGAGCATTACAGGGGTAGTCATCTATTGTTGCAATGATGGCATCATCACCAAGGCGCGACAGTACGGTAAGATTCCTGCTCAGTCTTTGCCATTCTTTCTGTAGTGGAAGCAAGCCTGTCTGTATTGCCTGAAGATGAGCATGATCAGGAGCCGATGCACCACATCTTGGACCATTATAGAAAATGGTCATATCAGGATAGTTGGCCAGCATCTTTATCATATCGCCATACATAGGCATTATTGCCTGAGGCTGGTGCTGCAACATCGGTATAGTGAAGTGCATGGGAAGAATGGGGAACGGATTGAGCAGTAGCTCATAACGTCCAAATATCACCTTCCTCATCTGTACTTCAGGACGTGCCTTCCTACAGAGGAAGCACTCACGTTTTGCTATCGATTCCTTTGTTATTGATGCGCCTGTAGATACTATGCGTGATGGGTTGAACTGCACCATTAACGGCATCTCGTCAACACTCAGCTCACGGGTCTTCGTTTGCGACAAATCCCTGTATCTGTTTCGTGCATCGTCCCACACTCGCAACTGTCTTGTAAAGAAGCGGCTCAGCATTCCCATTCCGTTGTGAATGTCCACTCGCTCCACATCTACATCATCATCGCTCAGTTGCGCACGTTTGGCATTCTGTCGTTGACGCGCTGTTATCTCAATCGTACGCAACTGGTCTTTATATGAGTTGTTAGCGTTTATGCGGTCTATGCTCAACGCAGCATCGCTATTACCACCCCAACGGCGACAGAGATAGAGCTCGTCATAGATGCGTCCTATGCGATATCTGCGCGAGAAATAAAGCCCCATCGCATAGTCTTCACCATACGATGTGTTTGGCAACTGCACCTGCCTTAGCAAAGGAGTATAGAATGCTCTTGGTGCTCCTAACCCATTAATCCTCAATGCGTTGTTAGGTCCATTCTCTTCAGTCCACTCTTTATGAGCAATAAGTCCTGGTGGCAGAGTGTTCAGTTCAAAGTCACACATGCGATAAGAGCCTATCACCATTGCAGCCTGCTGTTTGTAGAAAGCATCAACGATGTGCTGTAATGTCCGCTCCGATGAGTACAAGTCGTCAGAGTCAAGCTGCACAGCAAATCGTCCGCAACGACTATCATTGACTGCCATGTTCCAACAGCCGCCTATTCCCAGGTCGCTACGTGTCGGACGTAATACCACGAGATGCTCCACGCCATCAGCATTAGCTTTAGCCTGCACTTCATCAAGAAGAGCACCTGTCTTGTCTGTTGAGTGGTTGTCCACAACTATGACATTATACTTGAACTGTGTCTTCTGAGACAGAGCGCTCTCAACAGCATCACAAATGGTTTTCTCGCGATTATATACTGGTATGATGACAGAAGCCTCTACATCAAACTCCTGTTCGTCAAAATCCACATTCCTGTAAGAAGATGTGTCAACCATTGCGTTGATGGCTTTAAGATGTAACGTAGCCACATTTTCCATCTCTATCTGAACATCGCGGTTTGAGGGATTAACATAGTCAAACTGCTTCACACCACTCAGGCGTGTGTCGAGTTCCTCTTCAGTGTATAACATCTCCTTGAGATGCAGAAGTGTTCCCTCACGGCTGAGGAAAAGACGCAGGTCGTAGAGACCGGCATATTGCAATTGCAGCTCACGTGCATTTGTTGCCCACTTCTTCATTGCCGATGTCCTGATAAGCAGTAAAGAGCCGAAGTCAAAGTCATCACGAATACTACCCATCTGGTAGTCTATTGCAGGATGTTTCTCCACGACAGTCTTTCCATCAATCACCTTTTGTTCATAGTGGTCTGCATATACCATCATAGCGTGAGTATCTGAAGCTGCTCTTACCATACGCTCCAGAGCACCCTCACCCAGAACCATCTGTGTAGGCTTTGTGAGCAGTAGCACATAGTCTGACTGAGCAGCACTGGCTATATTAACCATTGTAGCACTTGACAGCAAGCGCCCGTCAACAGCCACCTTCTGCCACTTTGTCGCCACATTCTCATCGTTGGTCAACAAAAAGACGCCACGCAGCTGAGTACTTGGCAGGAATTGCTCCACAACGCTTTGCGCTACATCAATATCTTCACAAGGAATAAAAATATCTACAGTTTTTGTCATTGTTCACAATTTTTCTGCAAATTTACAAAAAATAATTTAGATACGACAAACAACATGACATTTTGTTGGCTATTTGAAAAAAAACGCTTAACTTTGCAAGCATGAACAACAATAAACGCGTACTTATGGGTTTGTCGTCAGCTGAGCTGAAAGACATAGCCAAGTCTCTTGGCATGCCAGCTTTTACTGGCGGCCAGATTGCGAAATGGCTATACGATAAGCATGTGACAAGCATTAGCGAAATGACTAATTTGTCAAAAGCCAACCAGCAAAAGCTTTCAGAGCAATTCATTGTAGGAGCAGCGCAACCCATTGATTGTCAGAAGAGTATCGACGGAACCATTAAATACCTCTTTCCTGTTGGCCAACAATCAGAATCCAACAATAAGTTTGTAGAAACCGTATTCATCCCTGATGGAGAACGTGCCACACTTTGTGTATCGAGCCAGGTGGGATGCAAGATGAACTGTCTGTTTTGTCAGACAGGCAAGCAGGGCTTTGAGGGCAACCTGTCTGTCTCCGATATATTGAATCAAATATACTCCCTTCCTGAACGCGATAGTCTTACAAACGTCGTTTTCATGGGTCAGGGAGAACCGATGGACAATCTTGACAATGTCCTTAAAGCCACCTCCATACTCACAGCCCCTGATGGCTATGCGTGGAGTCCCAAACGCATCACAGTAAGCTCTGTAGGAGTACCCAACAAGCTGCGCCGTTTCCTCGATGAAAGCCAGTGCCACATAGCAATATCCATGCACTCGCCTATTCACGAACAGCGTGCCATGCTCATGCCAGCAGAACGAGGCATGGCAATCAGTGAGGTTGTGAATCTGCTTAAGAAGTATGACTTCACCCATCAACGCCGATGCTCATTCGAGTATATCTGCTTTGCCGGTCTCAATGACACTTTGGAGCACGGACGCAAGATTGTCGAACTACTCAGCGGACTGGAATGTCGTGTAAACCTCATACGTTTCCACCAGATACCAAGCGTTGACCTTCCTGGTTCCGACGAGAAGCGCATGGAAGCACTTCGCGACTATCTCACATCCCACGGTGTGTTTACTACCATACGCGCAAGTCGCGGACAGGACATATTCGCTGCATGCGGACTGCTCTCAACAGCAAAGAAGAACGGAGCGGCGTAATCATGACAAAAGGGAAAAACATATTAGCTATATAACGAAAAACAATATTTAAAACTATGATTGAAAATAGACTGAAAGTAGCCATAACCCACGGTGACACCAACGGTGTGGGCTATGAAATGATAATCAAGGCTTTCGAAGACCCCACAATGCTTGAAATATGCACACCTATTATATATGGTTCTTCACACATTGCTGAACAGCATCTTCGCGCCATACACTCTGAAGTAAAGTTCAATGTTATCAACGATGCACGTCTGGCACGCGAAGACCGCATAAACCTTGTAGAATGCTTCAACAATGAAGAGGTAGAGGTTTCTTTCGGCACACCTACAGAGGCATCGGCAAAAGCTGCCCTGCGCTCTTTTACTCGTGCTTTCGATGACTACAAGCAGAAGCTATACGACGTATTAGTTACCTCGCCTGTAAATCGCAGCACCATAAATAGTTTTCAGGGACACTCCGACTATATCGAGCGTAGCCTCAATACCGATTCAAAGAGCATCAGCATTCTCATAAACGAGAGTCTCCGCGTAGCTCTGGTAACAAACAACCTGGCAGTAAAGGACATTTCCGAGTCAATAACCAAACAGAAGATTGTTGAGAAAGGAAAGCTCTTCTTCGAGGCTCTTCGACGTGACCTTCGCGTATCGAGCCCACGCATCGCCGTGATGTCACTCAACCCACGCTGTGGTGAAGACGGTGCCCTGGGCGATGAAGAGAAAGAGATAATCAAGCCTGCTATTGATGAACTGGTGTCAATGGGTATCAATGCTTATGGTCCCTACGCCACCGACGTATTCTTTGGACGTGGTGACTACTATCGTTTTGACGGCGTTATGGCAATGTACCACGATCAGGGCATGGCTCCATTTAAGACGCTCACCCCAGAAGACGGTGTCAGACTGACAAGCGGACTGCCCATAGTAAGAACAGCGCCAGCAGTAGGCACCCAGTTCCAGGAAGCTGGTAAGGGAATCGTATCTCCCGACTCGCTGCGCCACGCCATCTATATGGCTATCGACGTTTTCAACAATCGGGCTAATTACGACGAGCCACTTGCCAATCCGCTGCCTAAACTCTATCACGAGAAACGTGACGATAGCGAGAAAGTAAGATTCCGTTCCTCAACCAATAATCAGCAGTAGGAATCACTTTTTTACTGACATAAAAGCATATTATTCAAAAAAAATGCGTAATTTTGCCAGCTGAATGAAGAATTCGGATTTACAAGCCACTAAACAGCGGTACAACATCGTGGGCAACTGCGATGCCTTGAACCATGTAATCGATGTTGCCTTACAAGTAGCGCCGACCGACCTTAGTGTGCTCATCATCGGCGAAAGCGGAGTAGGAAAAGAAATCATTCCACGTGTCATCCACGACAACTCTCCACGACGTCGCGAGAAGTACTTTGCCATCAACTGCGGTTCCATTCCAGAGGGCACTATCGACTCTGAGCTGTTCGGCCATGTGAAAGGCTCCTTCACAGGTGCCATAAACGACTCTCCTGGCTATTTCGGCGTAGCTAACAAGGGTACACTCTTCCTTGACGAGGTGGGTGAACTGCCACTCGCCACTCAGGCACGCCTGCTACGCGTACTTGAAAATGGCGAGTATATTCCTGTAGGAGCTACAGAGGTTAGGAAGACCGATGTGCGCATAGTGGCAGCAACTAACGTAAACATACAGAAAGCCATAAGCGAGGGACGTTTTCGCGAAGACCTCTACTTCCGTCTGAATGAAGTACCTGTTCAGATGCCCCCTCTTCGCGAGCGAGGCGAAGACATAGTGCTGCTCTTCCGTCTCTTTGCCATGCAGATGGCAGAGAAATACAAGATGGATCGCATACAGCTGACCGATGAGGCAAAGCAGATGCTTATGCGCTATAAGTGGCCAGGCAATGTACGTCAGCTGAAGAACATCACCCAGCAGATATCTGTGCTCAGTACTGAGCGCATTATAACGCCAGAGATCTTAGCAAAGTTTATACCCCAAGACCGTGAGAGCACTCAGCTAACTGTGGTTAACAATGGTGGTGACCACTCGTTTGAGAACGAACGCGAGATACTCTACAAGATTCTCTTTGAACTTCGTGGCAATGTCAACGACATGCGACGCGAGATGAGTCTTCTCAAGAAGCAGCTCGACGATGTCCAGCATAAGCCTCAGACCATCATCAGCTCTACTACCTCCCACCCTGTAGCAACATCAATGCCTGCACATCTGCAGACCATTCAGACTGTACAGCCCACTATGGAAGATGCCGAGGCAGAGGAATTCTTCGAATCTGCTCCAGAGCAGGAGAACCTTAATCTGAACGAGCTGAGCCGACAGATGCTGGAGAAAGCCCTCGAGCGAAACAACGGTGTACGCAAGAAAGCTGCACAGGAACTTGGCATCAGCGACCGCACCCTCTACCGATGGCTTAAACAGTATGGGATAGTGTAAAAGCTAAGCATTTATTATCACTATGAAATTTAGGATCATCATAACACTTGCCCTTCTCCTATTGTTGAACGCCTGCTCAGTGAGCTATAAGTTCAACGGAGCGAGCATAGACTATACGAAGACGAAGACAATTCAGATCAACGACTTCCCCATTCGTTCAGCCTATGTGTGGGGCCCCATGGCAAACATCTTCAACAACCAGTTGAAAGACCAGTATGCCAACCACACCAAACTCATTCAAGTGAAGCGAAATGGTGACCTTAAGATAGACGGCGAGATAACACGCTACGAACAGCGCAACAAGTCGGTATCATCCGAAGGCTACTCAGCACAGACAGAACTGTCTATGACAGTCAACGTGCGCTTCACAAACAATGTGAACCACAACGAAGACTTTGAACGACAGTTCACTGCCTCAGCATCCTACGAGACCACGATGTCACTCAACTCTGTTCAGGAAGAGCTCGTGACCCAGATGGTAAAAGAAATCTGCGACCAGATATTCAATGCCACCGTAGCAAACTGGTAAAAAGAAACGAAATTGATCATCAGCTAATATTCTTGACATAAGAAAGTGGAACTGACAGAGCTAATTAAACATCCTGACTACATGGATCGCGACACGCTATACGAGTTGCGGTCATTGGTAGCGCTGTACCCCACTTTCCAGACGGCGCGTCTGCTGATGCTTCAAAACCTGTTCATCCTTCACGACCAGTCGTTTGACCAAGAGCTACGTCGCGCTGCCATATATATTACCAATCGCGACGTCTTGTTTCAGATGATTGAGGCAAGCCACTACAAGCTTCGTCAGGAACAAAGCGACAATCGTCCCAAGCCAAAGAGCGATAACGAGACAAACAGCAGCCGCACCATATCACTTATCGACACATTCCTTGAATCCATACCAAAGGATGAAGAGGAGGAAGAGAAGAAGGCGAGCAAAACGAAGAAGCGTCGCCCCACCCCAGCCGATGCAGCTGTTGACTATGTCGCCTACCTGCTTGAGACTCAGGACGAATCAGAAGAAGACAAGAAAGAGAATACCCCTCAGCTGTTAGGTCACGACCTGATAGACAACTTCATCGACACAGAGAAAGGTCGCATCTCCCTTAGTGACACACCATCCATGCCACCTATCGAGGAAGATGAGCATGACGATGCAGAAAAAGACTCAAATCAGTCAGAAGACAGCTTTTTCACTGAGACTTTAGCCCGAATTTACATAAAACAGGGCAGATATTCTAAGGCTTTAGAAATTATTAGCCGATTAAGTTTGCAATATCCAAAAAAAAATGCTTACTTTGCAGACCAAATTCGATTCTTAGAAAAATTGATTATAAATAACAACAAAAAAAAGCAATAAAAAGACATGTACACAATTTTAGTAGCTCTTATCGTTTTGGCATCAATCTGCATGATCATCATCGTGCTGATGCAAGAGTCTAAGGGTGGCGGTTTGGCATCAAACTACGCCTCTTACAATCAGATTGGCGGTGTTCGCAAGACCACTGAGTTCATTGAGAAGGCAACATTCTTCCTCGCTGCTTTCATGGTAGTCATCAGCGTTCTCTGCGCTTACGTTGCTCCTAAGGGTGCAAGCGAAGGTTCAGTCATCGAGGGAATTGAGCTTCCTGCAACCAACTCAAGCAACCTTCCTGGTTTCAATGCCAGTCAGACACAGCCCACTGAGGCTCCTGCTGCTCCAGCAACAGAGACTCCTGAAAACTAAAGCTAACGAGAAAAGGTTTAATAAACGAGGGTGCGTTCAAGAATTTGAGCGCACCCTCTCGTTTTCCCTCTTACCTCTCACTTCTCGCCATCCTACGTTAGGCGAGACTAGTGCCTCGATTTAGATCGAGACACTGACCTGAATTTTATGTTAGGAGACTCCCCTGAGACGTGTTTTTTATTATCATCTTTATCACCAACGATTAATAGAATTATCCATGTCAGCACAGGCGAAACAAATAATGAAAGTAGCACCCACCCCAATGGGTCACGATGCCTGTTTCTTGCCATATTCAAAGTTATACCAATGTATATCCAATAAGCTATAACAATCACGCATGCTATAGCCATTATGCCCATTGGAATCTTCCACACTAAAGGACTAACCACAATTTCAGCTATAATCCTCATCATTGATTATTTTGTTTTATACGATTTTAGCTCAAACTCAACCTTATACTTACGGTCCGGACTACCAGGTACGATTCTACTTTTATAGTATGCATAATTATCATCATGCCCATATCCTTTTAATGAAAAACTCTTTACCATGCCAGACTCTATAATAACATTTTTCGTAAAATCTTGATAATCCAGCATATTACCACTCATATCGTAGTAAATCATACGCCCAGTAACTTGAGTGATAACATAGTCTGTATTGTTTTTCAATGCCACCGTAGCATCAGATTGCACCCAATCATGGTTATAGTTTGCCAATGTCAGCGCATTTGAATCAAAATCTTTCGACGATTTGGAAGCATCAGGATGCGTTGTGGCTGTATTTGCCTTCGCAACAGTCTGCTTCTTATCAGCCACAGCCTCATTACGTTTCGATTTCAGTTGTTCCAATTCCTGACGAAGCTGTCCTACCTCGTCTTTAAGAGCTTTCCATTCAGCAGCAGGCACCACTATATCACCATCTGCCCTATGTATCACTTCATCATCTAAGTCGACACGCTCTTTCGGTGAATCTTCCCATCGAATCAAGCCTGAAGCCCAAAGTAACACAATCACGAGTACCACGCCTATAAACACGATGAACGCCTTGGCATTCCTACTTTTACTTTCTTCCCAGTCGTATTTCATAATCGTTATATATTTTGAGGTGTCAATGGACCTGTTCCTGCGTCACCAGGACGGTTAATATTAGTGTAAAAGTTCTTTTCTTCATATTAGTTCTTGTTTTAGGTTTCAATACTGCAAAGATACAAAAAAATCCGCTTAGTACGACCAAACGGATAGTTTTTTTGAATACTTTTATTTCAAAAAAGGTATTTTGGCATCAATATCCTCATGCAATTGAAGTAGTCCAGTCTAATAGATTAGGCCTATACAACGAGGATTAGGGGATTGGACTCTGAATTAAAATCAGTACATTTACCTCTTACCTTTGCATCCGATTATAGAGATTGTTCCATTTTCATGAAATATTTCTTGCAGATGGATGCAATACGGTTTAAGTTTTGTAGCTTTGCTAGAGATTTATGCCGTTGAGGGTGAGAAGACACTCACCTAGATAAGTAGAGACTATATCGTGGGACAGGATAAGCTTCCACCCTCGTTTTCAGATCTTTGGAGCCAGGACAAAGTATCAGAGGACATCCTTTATGTATGGCAGAGGATGATTCAGAGTATATACAAGAGGAAAGGCGGTGAGGATTTGAGGCTATAATCATCAACATTATTAACTCAAAACACTACTGTCCGGTTAAATTTCACCAAAGCGAAAGTTGGCGGTCATCTTCCGGATTTTGATTAATAATTGGTTTGTCAAAAAGTTCATTCAGCGGAGTCCTCTCAAAGAGAACTTGGCCGATGACATTAGAGAATATGTAAAGATTTTGTTCGATATGATACATCTTCAGAGCAATAATAAGCAGCAGGTAGTCACAGATGGCAATCCATATCTGTGTGAAGACTGCGTTTTGGGACGTCCCATAGAACGTCTTGATGTGCAGGTGCTGCTTGATCCATTTGAAGAACGTTTCGATAGTCCAGCGCTCTCGGTACAGTTCCGCAATGGTAATTGCTTCAAGGGTGAAGTCATTCGTCAGGAATCGATACACTACGTTCTGCGCAAAGTCCTCATAGACGACCAGACGCAACAAATCAGGGTACTTCTTGGCTGTAAAGAGACCAGTAAGACTGATGGACTCGTCAGAGATGACGCCAGTCTGCCTGTCAACCTCTCTTGCCTCGAATACGGAATATTTCATGTTGTCCTTTGCTCTGGTTACAAAGTAAGCCTTCTGCTGTTGGAAGAGACGGAACAGACGGTCAAAGTCCACATAGCCTTTATCCATCAGATAGTAAGCCCCTGCTTCTACAGGCAAGCTGTCCATAGCCTGAGTATCATGCACATTGCCAGGAGTAAGCATGATGAAGTTGGGTATGTTGTTCTTTACATCAATCAAAGTGTGCATCTTGAAAGCACCTTTGTCATGATGGAACTTCGCCCATGGACAGAGATGCAGACACAGGTTGATGGTACTGCTGTCAAAGGCATACACCATATTGTCAATTCCCAACCGATAGTATTCATCTTTATACAGGACTTTAGCCCTCTCGACAAGTACCATTGCGTAGTCCTGATAGATACGCCAGTCCTTCTTCTCGTTCATGTCGGCGAGAGTGGACTTGGGCATCACCTTCAGACCGGCATGATACAACTTGGAGTTGAAAGCAGTCAACTGAGCCTCTATGCTACGAAGGCTTGCGCTGCTGGTCAGCTGAGCATAACTCATGACAAGGAACTGGTCACGGCAAGTGAATCGTCTTGCATGAAAATCCCCTCTATATCTGTCAATACATTTCCTGAGCTCGTAGTCAGGGATGAGAGACATCAGTTGCGAGAATACAGTATTTCCGGCATTCATATCCTGTGCTATCTTATATATGAGACAGTACAAAGATAAAAAATCAAATCGGAAAATTTTTAAATCGCTGTATCTCATTGAAATTTAAACATTTAATTAACGTTCGGAAAAATTTAACCGGACACTAGTGAACTCAAAATTCAAACCGTATGAAACCGAATTTCAAACCTGGCAAGTGGTTTATGCAGTGCGTGGGAATCGACATTGCAAAGGGTACGTTCACGGCCTGCCTGTGTATGTATGAGTTCGATCAGGGATGCTCTACCGCCCCTGTAGTGTTTAACAACGACAAGACTGGTTTCAACCAGTTCGTCAAATGGAGCCGTAAAGAGGCTCTGAAGGGCTACCCTCTGCGCTATGTGATGGAACCCACTGGTGTCTATTACGAGCAGCTGGCATCCCATCTGAACAAACTCAGTCTGAACGTCTGCGTTGTGTTGCCTAACAAGGCCCGTGAGTTTGCAAAGTACGAGGGTATCCTCACAAAGACCGATAACATGGATGCCTATACTCTTGGGATGCTTGGGTGTTTGGACAAGCGCCTCAAACCTTGGGCACCGCCATCTCCTATCTATAGGGAACTGCGACAGATGACGCGTTTCGTGGCCGACATCAACAAGGTCAAGACACAGTTGAGGAACCATCTGGAGGCACTCGCACACAGCGAGATAGCGGAGAAGAGCATCGTCAAGCACTATAACAAACTTATCAACGAGATAGACAAACAGCTGGACAGTAATCAGAAGGCCATCCGCGAGAAGATCAAGCAGGAGCCCGGACTGTCAGAGCGTATTGACCGTATCACAACCATCAACGGCATAGGGTTTATGACTGTAGCTACAGTGGTTGCAGAGACAAATGGCTTTGCGCTGATAACTAACCGCAAGCAACTGACAAGATATGCAGGGCTTGATGTTCCTGCACATCAGTCGGGACCTGTAGACCCTAAGCGTCACATCTCAAAGCAGGGAAACGTACACATCAGAACGGCACTCTATTTTCCTGCCATTGTCAGCACTCAGTGTAATCCTCAGATGAAAGATTTCTATGGGCGCCTATGTGACAGGAATACACAGTCGAAAATGATTGGAGTGACAGCCACCATGCGCAAGCTACTACTGCTCATATACAGCCTTTGGAAAAGTGGAGAGAAGTATGACCCGACACGTAACAAAACTGCATGTGATAAGCAAAAGAAAGAGGCTGAAACCACTGAAGGCCAGCCTCACGGGATAGATGTTGGGACATTGGCTGAAGAATAGCCGCAGAACGCTGTCTTCCCTTGATGGCTGCAAAGTTAATCAAATTCTTTTAAATAACAAAGAAATAATCATAAAACATAGCACACTGCTGAGGAGAAACAGTGCGGCAGCACCCGTAAACATCAGAAAAAAAATCGCCGCAGACGATAAACGCTATACACTGATTGTTGTTATGGAACTCACTAAGCATTGAATCTCACATCACAGCAGAGCCCTGTCGCAATTTACATTGAAAACAGGGCATGAATGCTGCGTGTAAATGCAATCAATAGACAAGAATTGTTAAAATGCCTCACTTTTAATCCAAAAAGTTTGGTTTTTAAAACAGTATCTGTCCCTGGTGTCATCCAAAAGGCAGAAAACATTAGAGAAAAACGCATGATTGTAAGGGCTCATCAATGACTTACGGGGGCTGTCCCTGTGAACGATTGAGTATTACCGCTTGCGCCTGTGTCATAATTATGAGTTTACTTTCAGTTTAAGCAAATCGAAATACATCAGACGGGTATTAAGCGGCAGGTGACCTACACCTATACCCATGTATTTTGCCTCCAGCCGTTCGTCAGCAATAAGATAACGGAAGCCGTTCTTCTCGTAATAATGGAGCGTATCTGGGCGGTTCAACGCATCGACAATAAGGAAACGGCAACCCGTGCGGTTATTGGTGCGGAAGAGCACTTTAATAAAGTCCATGATGGCCGTTCCATAGCCATGACCAGCAAAGTCCTTGTTCGTACCAAGACGACCGATGAGTACGGCTGGGAAACGCTTCAACGTCTTGTCGCGCAAGTCTGTATCATCAAGAAACTGCTCCTTGTATTCATCGGCAATGCGGTTGGTCAGACGGATGCTGTCGTTAGAGAGTGAAAAAGCGGTGACTATGGTATCAGGCTGATTTTTTAGACAGAATAAGTAGGTCTTGCCAAGCAGCTTTCGCTGATTGACAAGGCAATCTTTGGTAAATAACTCATCAAGGTCACCTTCACCACAACTGAAAGGCTTGCAATCGGCAAGTTTTTCTTCTGTGAGACGTACGAGGTCACATTCGCTTAGAAGCTGCTCTACGGTCATAGGGCTGTACATGTCTTCAGGTAGTCTGCAACCACCTGTGCCTCATGGCGATAGTCCTCTGTGCCTGGGTTTTGCTCCGTGAGCGTGGCCTCGCTTTCAAATGTTCTTGCTGTCTCGCCATAGAGAGTCGGGATAGCTCTTATTGCTGTTGCCATAGTCTTAAACTAATGTTCTATTTCACGTTGCAAAAGTAGCAAATAAAATCTGAACAGCCAAATAAAAGGGTAATTAAATAACAATGGAACAGGTACACAAGCCCTGAATATGATTGAATGACATGATGACAAGATGACATCGTGACATTAAGGATATTCAACATGTAGTAGGGTTAAGAGTGATAAATTGAAAGAAAGAATATATAGTAATAATATATAATATATATATTATATATTATTACTAACCATAGTTTTGCGTATCATGATATTCCTTAATGTCACGTTGTCATGATGTCATTGTCACTATTCGCGAGTTACGTCTCCCTTTAACAGATTTTTACAGGTTACGCTATACCAAAATTAGGTGTCCCAAGAAAAATGTCGTACCTTTGTACTGTGTTTAGGATGCATCACAATGACACACAAGAGCGTTTAGAAAGAACGCACGCGGCGAACAGAAAAAACACCGCCAGCAATCAGAAAGAACGCTCACGAGAGAACTCAAACTACTTAAACAACTTAAACTTTTAAACCTTTAAACCTTTAAACCATTAAACAACTTAAACCTTTAAACTATTAAAAACTATGGGAACAATTACAATTAAGAAGTATCAGAACACAAACGAGAAGCTGACGAAGTGTTACGGCAAGTGGTATGGCAAGGTGCTCCACCGCGGCACAATGGGCACCGATGAGCTGGCCAACCACATCATGAAGCACGGCTCTGTGTATACCGACGACGTGGTGCTGGGCGTGACCCGCAAGCTCATGCACTGCATAGCAGAGCAGCTGGCAGAGGGCTACAAGGTGAAGCTCGACGGCATTGGCACACTCTACCTCGGCGCCAGCTCCACAGGTGCGGACAGCTCCGAGGACTTCGACATCTCAAAGAACATCACTCGCATAGGCGTGAAGTTCCTCGCCGACCAGAGCAAGAACAGCATCTACACCGCAAGGGTGATGCGCCAGAGCAACACGCTCACCACAAAAATCGGTCTCGAGGGCGGATATCTGGTCGACGGAAGCGCAAGCGGCAACAACAACGACACGCCGAACCCAGGAGCAGTGGAAGAGGAGCCTTAAAACTTAAAACCTAAAACCCACCCCTTCCATTCTTGGACGAGCCAAGCGTCGCAAGCGCCGAGCGCCCGAGGGGAGGGGGATGAGTTAGAAAAGAACGCGAGAAAAAAATCCGTGAAATCCGTGAAATCCGTTGTTAAAAAAGAAGAACGCGAGAATAAAAATCCGTGAAATCCGTGAAATCCGTTGTTAAAAAAGAAAAGCTATGAAGAAAGAAACGTGGAAATTTGTGTTGCAGACGCTCGCGGCGATACTTACCGCGATAGCAACAAGCCTCGGAGTGCAGAGTTGCATGTAGACCCACCCCTTCCATTCTTGGACGAGCCAAGCGTCGCAAGCGACGAGCGCCCGAGGGGAGGGGGATGAATTAGTAAATTAGTAAGAGCATTAGAAAAATTATCTGTAGTCTGTAGTCTAAGCCTGAAGTTTATAGTCTAAGTCTGAAGTCTATAGTCAGAATCTGAAGTCATAATTTTATTTTTGCAATTAATGAACAAAAATTGAAAGAAAATTCGTACCTTTGCACGCGAATATGGAGAATAATAGCATACTACAGAAACTTGACGGACTGGAGGCTCGCTTTGAGGAGGTGTCGACATTGATTACAGACCCTTCTGTGATAGCCGATCAGCAGCGCTTTGTAAAGCTGACAAAGGAATATAAAGACCTGGGCGACATCATGGATGCACGCCGTCGTTATATCACATGTCTGAACAGCATCAAAGAGGCAAAGGACATTCTTGCTAACGAGGATGATCCTGAGATGAAGGAGATAGCTCGTGAGGAGCTGGCTGAAAACGAGGCTCTACAGCCACAACTGGAGGAGGAGATAAAGATAGCACTCATTCCGAAAGACCCAGAAGACGGCAAAAACGTACAGATGGAGATACGTGCAGGAACAGGCGGCGACGAGGCTTGTCTGTTTGCCGGTGACTTGTTCAAGATGTACAAGAACTACTGCGAGTCGAAGGGCTGGCAGCTATCAGTAACCGACTTCAACGAGGGTGCCGTTGGCGGATACAAGGAGATTGACTTCGCTGTATCAGGAGCCGATGTGTATGGCACGCTGAAATATGAGTCAGGTGTACACCGTGTGCAGCGTGTGCCTGTAACAGAGTCTAACGGACGCATGCAGACATCGGCAGCAACTGTTGCCGTGCTTCCAGAGGCTGACAAGTTCGAGGTTCACATCAACGAAGGTGAGATAAAGTGGGACACATTCCGCTCATCGGGTGCTGGTGGTCAGAACGTGAACAAGGTGGAGTCTGGCGTGCGTCTGCGCTACATGTGGAAGAACCCAAACACTGGCGAGACGGAAGAGATTCTCATTGAGTGTACTGAGACCCGCGACCAGCCAAAGAACAAGGAGCGTGCTCTCTCGCGTCTGTACACGTTTATCTATGACAAGGAGCACCAGAAATATGTTGATGACATTGCTTCGCGTCGTAAGACCCTCGTGAGCACTGGCGACCGCTCTGCAAAGATTCGCACATATAACTTCCCACAGGGACGAGTGACGGACCATCGCATAGGCTATACGACTCATGACCTGCAGGGATTCCTCGCTGGCGACATACAGGCAATGATTGATGCGCTGACAGTGGCTGAGAATGCAGAACGTATGAAGGAGAGCGAACTCTAATTAAAACAAATTAAAATATGGGATTTTGGGAAGAAGTTAAAAAAGAATGGACATGGTCTAGCATCAAGAAGCAATGGTCTGACTTTTTGGCAATATTCATTGCCGCAGCAATCGCCGAAGTGTTCCGGGAAGATGGCTTTTGGCTTTATTGGCTGGTATGGCTAATCCTCTTCTTCCTATCAAGATTTATACTATTATTAATAAAGAAAAGCATTTCATGACAAGAACAGAATTAATAGAACAGATTCGCGAGAAACGCTCGTTTCTTTGTGTAGGTCTCGACACTGACCCAAAGAAGATGCCTAAGTGTGTCTTCGACCTTCACGACCCCATCTTCGAGTTCAACAAGGCCATCATCGATGCTACAGCAGCATACTGTGTGGCTTACAAGCCAAACCTTGCTTTCTATGAGGCTTTCGGACTGAAGGGCATGGAGTCGTTTGTCAAGACATGCGACTATCTTAAGAAGAACTATCCTAACCACCTGATCATTGCCGACGCAAAGCGTGGTGATATAGGCAACACCAGCCAGATGTATGCTCGCACCTTCTTTGAGGAGTATGACATCGACGCGCTTACCGTGGCACCATACATGGGTGAGGACAGCATTACTCCATTCCTGCAATATGACGGCAAATGGGTTATCGTGCTGGCGCTGACAAGCAACAAGGGCTCTTATGACTTCCAGTTGACTGAAGATGCTCAAGGCGAGCGCCTGTTTGAGAAAGTTATGAAAAAGTGTCAGCAGTGGGGTAACGACAAGAACATGATGTTCGTTGTAGGTGCCACTCAGGGTAAGATGTTTGAGGACATACGGCGCATTGCTCCTAACCATTTCCTGCTTGTGCCTGGCGTAGGTGCTCAGGGTGGCTCGCTTCAGGAGGTGTGCAAGTATGGCATGAACAAGGACTGTGGATTGCTCGTCAACTCTTCTCGTGGAATAATCTATGCTTCTTCTGATGACCATTTTGCTGGAATGGCAGGCAACAAGGCTCGTGAGCTTCAGCAGGAGATGGCAATAGAGCTTGAGAAGGCTGGACTTTAATTGAATACATAATAATAAAATACATAATAATAACAGAAATAGGGTTGACAAGCAAATGTCAACCCTATTCTTGTATTGTGATGTGATGTTACTTGACTACTACCTTCTTGCCGTTTACCACATATAGGCCAGCAGGGAGCTCGCCAATCGATGTGGCATGCATGCGCATACCCTTAAGGTTGTAGATGCCCTTTGATGTGTCGAGAGACGTGTCTTCCTTAATATCATCAATGGCATTTGGCACACCTCCGAGTCCTTTAACAAAGCCAGAATAGACATGCTTGCGATAGTAGTTCAGATCCCAGATGCCTACAGGAGTGTTGGCTCGCCATCCGCTGTGTTCAGGCGAATCGGTAGGACACCAATGGCAGATGCCCCATTGCTGTGAGGCAGGCACGCAACGGAAGAACTCCTTGATGATCCACTCGTAGTAGTTAGCCATTCGCTTATGCTGTGCCTCGGTCATGCTTGCTGTGGGCACATCGTTTCCACTGGAATTAACATATCCCATGTCGAGCTCACTTACACGCACGTACTTGCCTGTTGCAGCCATGAGCTTGAACATGTTAGTGATGGCGCTCTTCTTGCTTGACAGCGTGCTGCTGTTCTCATAATAAGATATGTGCATCTGAGTGCCTATGCCGTCAATCTTGGTGATGCTGTCAGCCTCCCATTTCTTTATCCAGTTGATGAGTGACTTAAGCTTCTTGTTGCCGTCCCAGTCAGACTCGAGGTTGTAGTCGTTGATGAAGAGTACAACACTGTCAGGACCATATTTGCGTGCAAGTCTGCATGCCTGGCGCACATATTCGAGGTCGCCCATATAGTCCTGCCAATAGAAGGCATCGCCACCTACGTCCCATGTTCCGTCAGGGTTATAGCCCTGTGAGTGCTGCAGGGTATAGTTGCCTGAGCCATCGTTGCCACCGCCTGAGATAGCCTCGTTGACGAGGTCCCATGCCTTAACCTTGCCATTGCAGGCATTCATCATGCCCTTTATCCACTTGTCCATAGCATAGACGAGAGTGTCGTGACGCTCCTGTGCTGTCAAAGGAATAGAGCTTGGCACATAGACATAAGTCAGACTGTCGATGACTGTTGGAGCGACAACACTGCCTCCATATTCCTTTACCTTGAACGAGCTGAGGTCTGTGCCTTCGAGGTCACCATTCTTTATCTTCTCAGTGCCGTTAATCTTCAGGCTTACATTATCGAAATAGTAGTTGTTCTCATCGGCAAGCTCACTCAGGTTGAGTGCTATGCTCTGTCCTGCAGCGCTGAACTTTCCACTTACTGTGACAGTCTTCCACTCAGTAGTAAAGCTGATGTTGCCAAAAGCATCAGAGTTCACATAAGTTCTGGGGGCGTTATGTATCTGTGTGGAGGCATAGGCAGGCTTGTCGGCACGCACATCGGCAGTGAACACATAGCTTGCTCCTGATGCGAACGAGCCAGGAACAATCCACATCTGATTATCCCAAGCCTCAGACTGCTTTGCCTTAGCATGAGCCTTAATGCAGCGACGCTCCTCTTTAATGGTCTTACCCTTCTTAACAGCTTCAAACTTGATGCTCTTAATATAGACATCGCCCACAAAATTTGGGAACTGCATCAGCAGGAAGCTGCTCTCCATAGTAGGCTTGACGTTTACTACAACATCTTGCCATGCTGTTGTGAAAGGCACGCTTACGCTCGCTCCCCCACTCCAGTCGCCAAGACGTCCAGACACCTTACCCGACTTTGAGCCTTTTACTGTCATGGTCATCTTATACTGCTTTCCCTTTTGGAGAATGATGTTATCCATGCCAACGAACTGCACCTGATAGGAATATGATTTCGTGGAATTGAGATGGAGACCATCAGTAGAGTTGAAGCTTACCGTAAAGCCGTATTCCGACTCGTTAGCTTTCCACCCCACGCTCTGATTAGTACGGAAATCCTTACTGGCAGCCAACTCCACCACTTCAACATCGCCATCGGTGAGTTCTGGCGCAGGCTTGTCGGCAAGCAGCTTGAGCAGCCATCCCTTAGGCTGCTGAGAGTGCCAGGCAAGAACGTGGCCATAGACATTAAGTCCAGCATTGGTAGCAGCATTCACATAGTTCTTTACAGTAGTGAAGTTCATGTTACCATTGCCATCCACACAACTTCCCATCTTCATGGCGTTGCCAGCCACCGTCTCAGTAAAGTTCTTGTTGGTAAGGTTCTTTACAAGTGTGTTGTTGAGGTAGTCGTTGACAGTTGTGCCTATGCCGAGCTTAAACTTTGGATGAGCTGTGTGGTTGATATATTCCTTCAAAGCCAGATAGTCATCCAAATAACGATAGTTGTCGTCATTTGGCTTACCCAACTCGAATTTGGACTGTGCGACAGCAGAAGTCATCAGACCAGCCACAAACAACAGTAAGCATAGTTTCTTCATATTACTTTACAGGAATCTTGTCAATACGCTTCTGATGGCGACCACCCTCAAACTCTGTTGAGAAATATTCGTCCATAATCTTGCGAGCCATATCCTCGTCGATGAAACGACCTGGCATGACAAGAACATTTGCATTGTTGTGCTGACGTATGAGATGTGCTATCTCTGGAATCCAGCACAGACCAGCGCGTATGCTCTGATGTTTGTTCAAGGTCATGTTGATGCCCTCGCCACTGCCACAGATGGCAATGCCTGGGAACACCTCACCTTTCTCAATGCCCTCTGCAAGTGCGTGTCCGAAGTCGCTATAGTCGCATGAGTCCTCTGTGTAGGTGCCATAGTCCTTGAACTCGTAGCCCTTTTCCTCGAGGTACTTCTTCACAAACTGCTTAAGAGCATAGCCAGCGTGATCGCTGGCGAGACCGATTGTTTTTATTTCCATATCAATTAGTAATTAGAAATTAGTAATTAATAATTATGATTACCAGACACGCGCAAAGTCTGTGCGTGAGAGGTAATCATAATTACTCATTTCTCATTACTCATTATTTGAGTAGAGCTTTCACCTGCTTGTAAACATTCTCGCCAGTGAAGCCGAGCTTCTCGTCGAGCACCTTGTAAGGAGCAGAGAAGCCGAAGCTCTCGAGACCCCAAACAGTACCGTCGGCACCTACCAGACCCTCGAGGTTAACAGGCAGACCAGCGGTGAGACCGAACTTCTTCTTGCCAGCAGGCAGAACGCTCTGCTGATACTCCTTAGACTGGCTGCGGAACAGACCCTCAGAAGGAACGCTCACGATGCGAACCTTTACGCCATCCTCGCGGAGGAGCTTAGCACCAGCCTCGAGAGTAGAAACCTCTGAACCAGAAGCAAGCAGGATAACATCGTAGTTCTCGTCTGAGCCAGCTACAACGTAAGCACCCTTTGTTGCCTGGTTGTAGTCGTTGCCCTCTGGCAGCATCTCGATGTTCTGACGAGAGAAGATGAGTGCTGTAGGAGTATCGATGTTCTCCATAGCCATGCGCCAGCAAACGGTGGTCTCCTCAGCATCAGCAGGACGAACTACCAATACAGAGTTCTTACCGTGGTGGTTCTTCAGCTTCTCCATCAGACGGATCTGTGCCTCCTGCTCAACAGGCTCGTGGGTAGGACCATCCTCACCTACACGGAAGGCATCGTGAGTCCAGATGAACTTAACAGGCAGCTCCATGAGGGCAGCCATACGTACAGCGGGCTTCATGTAGTCAGAGAATACAAAGAAGGTACCGCAAGCTGGGATAACACCACCGTGAAGAGCCATACCGATGCAGCAGCAAGCCATGGTGAGCTCAGCAACACCTGCCTCGAAGAATGCACCACTGAAGTCGCCACGAACCATGTCCTTGGTCTTCTTCAGGAAGCCATTAGTATTATCAGAGTTAGAAAGGTCGGCAGATGCGCAGATCATGTTAGGAACCTGCTCAGCCAGCTGACCGAGAACGGTAGCTGATGCGTTACGTGTAGCGCAACCAGGCTTCTGCTCAACCTTGCTCCAGTCAATCTTTGGAGCCTTGCCGCTGAACCACTCCTCGAGCTGCTTAGCCTGCTCTGGATGTCCCTTTGCCCACTCTGCCTTCTCAGCATAGCGCTCAGCGCAGATCTTCTTCAGTTCCTCGCGACGCTTTGCATAAAGCTCCTGTACCTCTGGGAAGATCTGGAATGGATTCTCAGGATCAGCGCCGAGGTTCTTCATGGTGTTGATGTAAGCATCGCCACCGAGAGGAGCACCGTGGGTAGCGCAGTTGCTCTCATAAGAAGAGCCGTCAGCCTTGCGAGCGCCCTTACCCATTACGCAGTGACCGATGATGAGTGAAGGACGGTTCTTCTCAGCCTGTGCCTTCTTGATGGCCTCGCGAATCTCGTCAACATTGTTTCCGTCGATTTTCTGAACGAACCATCCCCATGCCTCATATTTCTTTGCTGTGTCCTCGCATGTTACGACCTCAGTCTTTGTTGAGAGCTGAATGTCGTTAGCGTCATAGAACATGATGAGGTTGTCAAGACCAAGGTTACCTGCGATACGACCTGCACCCTGAGAGATTTCCTCCTGCACACCACCGTCAGAGATGTATGCATAGATGGTCTGGTTCATAACGTTGCCCAGACGAGCCTTCAGGAACTTGGCAGCGATGGCAGCACCTACTGCGAAGCAGTGACCCTGTCCGAGGGGACCTGATGTATTCTCAATGCCACGCTCAATCTCGCGCTCTGGGTGACCAGGAGTTACTGAACCCCACTGACGAAGATTCTTCAGATCCTCGAGAGTGTACTTGCCAATGAGAGCAAGCTGGCTGTAGAGCATTGGAGCCATGTGGCCTGGGTCGAGGAAGAAACGGTCACGACCTTCCCATGCGGGATTCTCTGGGTCATAAACAAGGAACTCGCTGTAGAGAGTGTTGATAAAATCGGCACCACCCATAGCACCACCTGGGTGACCAGACTTTGCTTTCTCAACCATTGAAGCAGCCAGAATACGGATATTGTCGGCTGCTTTGTACATCACTTTGTTGTCGTTCATAATTTTAGTTATTTAATAAATAATGGTAATTTATTTTTCCAGTAAAAATTCGATTTATCGGTTTCTGTTTTTAGGATTCTGCAAAGATACGAAAAAATACGCTAAACAGACAAGCTAATTCGCCATTTTAATATATTTTTTATCTCACAGGCTCTACGACAGTCTTCAGACCCTTAATCTTCTGTCCGCTGACGTTCTTTAGCATACTGTTGATAACCTCGCGTCTTACAGCCACATAGGCATAACGGTCAGTAACATCTATCCGTCCTATATCCTGCGAAGAGAGTCCTCCCACCTTGCAGAGGAATCCAGCAATATCGCCCTTCGAGATCTTGTCTTTCTTGCCTTTACCAATATATATTGTTCCCATGATGGGTTTAGGCAGAACGCTAACCGCGTTTAGTTCAAACGGCTCTGCGTCTATTCCCTCAACCATGATTTTCTCTTCAGGACCCACTATGAAGAACGTTCTTCCAGAGGCTTGCCAGCGTGCTGTGCGCCCCACCCTGTGTATGAGTGCCTCCTCGTTGACTGGCAGATGATAGTGAATAACATTCTCGAGGTTTGGAATGTCCAGTCCTCGTGAGGCGAGGTCTGTTGACACGAGTACTGTTGACGAGCCATTGCTGAACTTATAGAGAGCGTCTTCTCGCTGACGCTGGTCCAGTCCGCCATGAAAGGCGCTTGTCACGAATCCCTGCTGACGCAGATACTGGTCAACACGCTCCACAGAGTCGCGATAGTTAAGGAACACCACGCTCTGCTGTTCACCTATATTCTTAAGCAGCAGGCTAAGCGTATCGAGCTTATCCTTCTGCGGACTTTTCACTTCATATACCTCCACTCTTTCAGACACCTCCTGCTCATCGTCAAGATAGTCCAGGCGCTGAGTCTTCTTCATCTCCACGAAGCGAGGTATCTGCTCTGCTTCAGTAGCAGAGAGCAGCACTCTCCTACGCAATGCAGGAAGCGTGGCAATGAGCTTTGACATCTCGTTTTGGAAACCCATCTCGAGACATTTGTCAAACTCGTCTATAACAAGATATTTTATATTGTTTGCGTCTATATTTCCCTTTTCCAAGTGGTCGTTGATACGCCCTGGTGTGCCAAAGACTATTTGCGGACGGTTCTGCTTCAGCACCTTGTGTTCCTCCATAGCTGTGCGTCCACCATAGCAAGCCTGCGAGCGCACTCCACATCCCATCTGTCTCAGCACCCTGTCCGACTGCAAAGACAGTTCTCGTCCAGGCACCACGACAAGTGCCTGCACGTTATCATTGTTTGCATCAATCAGCTCCACAAGCGGCAGCAGATATGCCAGCGTCTTACCTGAACCTGTAGGCGACAATATCAGAACGTCGTTCTGTGTACGCAGTATGGCATCATAGGCCTCCTGCTGCATGCTGTTAAGCTCTGCTATGCCCAGTTTCTCTAATCCTTTCATTTCTTTTTCTTTATATTATCGCCTTCATTTTTCTTTACGTCCTCGCCCGCCTTTGGGAACAGCGGCACGTATCTCATCTCTCGCTCTATTCTTGCCTGACGTTTCAATATGTAGGCACTTGGATTCTTTGAGCTGAACTTGCGTGGGTTGGGCAGCGTTACAGCTATTAGCGCACACTGGCTGCGAGTAAGCTCACTCGCCTTGCAGTTGAAGTGTGCCTTCGCCACAGCCTCTACGCCATAGATGCCGTCGCCAGTCTCTATGGAGTTCAGATAGACCTCCATGATGCGCTGTTTGCTCCACAGCAGTTCTATAAGCGTGGTGAAATAAGCTTCAAAACCTTTGCGAACCCAAGAGCGTCCTGGCCAAAGGAACACGTTCTTTGCTGTCTGCTGTGATATGGTCGATGCTCCCAGCTTTCGCTTCTCAGGATGGTCCATGTTCCTCTTTGCAGCTTTCTCTATGGCTTCAAAGTCAAATCCGTGATGTTCCAGGAAATTGGCGTCCTCGCTTGCTATCACCGCTACAGGCATGTACTTCGACATGTGATCTATCGAAGTCCATGAGTGTTTCATCTTTATTTCCTTGCCATCGCCTATCTGCTCTATGACACGTATCACCATGAGTGGTGTGACGAAGACAGGAACGAAACGATAAATGATAACAGAAAGAATCGTGGAAGCAAAAAATGCCACCACGATCCATTTAAGTGTTTTTTTCAGAAAGTCTAAAACCACCATATAGTAATAGGCTTACTGCAGTGTGCCTGCCTCGGCAGCCTTGATCATTGCCTCGCTTGCATACATATAAACCTCTACACGACGGTTCTGCTGCTGACCAGCCTTTGTTGAGTTGTCAGCTACAGGATTAGCCTCGCCGAAACCAGTTGTGCTGCGAATCTGAGAAGCTGAAACGCCCTGAGTCTGCAGGAATGATGTAACAGCCTGTGCACGCTCCTGAGAGAGGTTCAGGTTCTTCTGAGCGCTCTGCTCTGCTGTGCTGTTCTTCCAGCCCTGGTTGTCAGTATAACCCTGAACGGCAACGTCGCAGTCAGTGTTCTGCTTCAGCACGTTAGCGAAGTTAGCGAGTGATGTCTTAGCTGTCTGGCTGAGAACTGAGCTACCTGTAGTGAACAGAATGCCTGAATCGAAGGTAACCTTTACGGCCTGCAGTCCGTTAGCGTCAGTAACCTCTTCTACCTGAGCGTTCTGAACAGCCTGAGCCTGAGCCTTAACCTTGTCCATCTTCTTGCCGATGAGAGCACCAGCACCAGCACCAACAGCTGTACCTACGGCAGCGCCAACAGCTGTGTTACCAGCCAGCTTACCTACTACAGCACCCAGAACTGCGCCACCGGCAGCTCCGATAGCAGTACCCTTCTGCAGATTGTTACAACCTGCCATCACGATTCCTGCGCAAAGCGTCAGGATTACAACTTTAAATTTCTTCATGATTAAAAAATTTGTAAGTTTAAATGGTTAAATATAAAGATCAATTACTTTCGTGGTGCAAAGATAAGCTATTTATTTGTTATAATTGTCATCTTTTCCAACTTTTTTTAGTATTTTTGCACCCAAATTTCAAACAACGACATAAAAATCATGGCAAAAGAATTAAAAGAATTGACGAAAAGAGCCGATAACTACAGTCAGTGGTTCAACGACTTGGTTGTAAAAGCCGACCTTGCTGAGCAGTCGGCTGTACGTGGTTGTATGGTTATAAAGCCCTATGGCTATGCTATCTGGGAGAAGATGCAGCAGCAGCTTGACAAGATGTTCAAGGAGACTGGTGCTCAGAACGCTTACTTCCCCCTGCTCATCCCTAAGTCGTTCCTTTCTCGCGAGGCTGAGCATGTAGAAGGCTTCGCTAAGGAGTGCGCTGTTGTAACCCACTATCGTCTGCGTGCTAAGGACGACAAGAGCGGTGTTGAGGTTGACCCTTCAGCTAAGCTTGAAGAGGAGCTCATCGTGCGTCCTACTTCTGAGACTATCATCTGGAACACCTATAAGAACTGGATTCACTCTTGGCGCGACCTGCCCCTGATGTGCAACCAGTGGTGTAACGTTATGCGCTGGGAGATGCGCACACGTCCTTTCCTCCGCACCTCTGAATTCCTCTGGCAGGAGGGCCACACAGCCCACGCTACTCGCGAGGAGGCTGAACAGGAGGCACAGAAGATGCTGAAGGTTTATGCTAAGTTTGCTGAGGAGTGGATGGCTGTACCTGTTATTCAGGGTGTGAAGAGTGAGACCGAGCGTTTCGCAGGTGCTCTCGACACCTACACCATAGAGGCTATGATGCAGGATGGTAAGGCTCTTCAGAGCGGCACCTCTCACTTCCTTGGCCAGAACTTCGCAAAGGCTTTCGAGGTGACTTATCTCAACAAGGAGAACAAGCCTGAGTATGTGTGGGCTACCTCATGGGGTGTTTCTACACGTCTCATCGGCGCTCTCATCATGACCCACTCTGACGACAACGGCCTCGTTCTGCCTCCACGTCTTGCTCCTCTGCAGGTGGTAATCATTCCTATCGCCAACAAGCCTGAGCAGCTCGAGCAGGTGAACAGCGAGGTTACACCAATCATTGAGAAGCTGCGTGCCAAGGGCATCAGCGTCAAGTTCGACGATTCTGACAACAAGCGTCCTGGCTTCAAGTTTGCCGACTACGAGCTGAAGGGTGTTCCCGTTCGCCTCGTTCTTGGTGCTCGCGACCTTGAGAACGGCACCATAGAGGTTATGCGTCGTGACACTCTCGAGAAGGAGACACGTCCTCTGGAGGGCATCGCTGAGTATGTTGAGCAGCTGCTCGACGACATTCAGGCCAACATCTTCAAGAAGGCCAAGGACTATCGTGATGCTCACATCTTCGAGTGCGAGAACTACGAGGAGTTCAAGGAGAAGGTTAAGGACGGCGGCTTCTTCCTCTGCCACTGGGACGGCACAGCTGAGACTGAGGCAAAGATCAAGGAGGAGACTCAGGCCACTATCCGCTGCGTGCCTTTCGGCGTAGAGCAGACACCTGGCGTGGACATGGTAACAGGCAAGCCTTCAAAGGCTCGCGTCATCATTGCTCGCAGCTACTAATTCTACACTGACACCTTATTTATATATAGAAAGTCATCAACGATTCAATTACAAACATAAAAATACATTTAAAAGAACTTAGACAATGAAAGCATTTGTTTTTCCTGGACAGGGAGCACAGTTCGTAGGCATGGGCAAGGACCTCTACGACAACAACGCAACAGCAAAGGAACTCTTTGAGAAGGCCAACAACATTCTCGGCTATCGCATCACAGATATCATGTTCGAGGGAACTGACGACGACCTGAAGCAGACCAAGGTCACTCAGCCTGCCGTGTTCCTCCACTCAGTAATCTCTGCCATCTGCATGGGCGACGCTTTCCAGCCAGCCATGACTGCTGGTCACTCTCTTGGTGAGTTCTCAGCTCTCGTTGCAGCAGGCGCCCTCTCTTTCGAGGACGGTCTGAAGCTGGTCTATGCACGTGCAATGGCTATGCAGAAGGCTTGCGAGGCAGCTCCTTCTACTATGGCAGCCATCATTGGTCTTCCTGACGAGAAGGTTGAGGAAATCTGCGCTGGCATCAATCGCGAGGGCAACGTTGTTGTTTGTGCTAACTACAACAACCCTGGTCAGCTGGTTATCTCTGGCAACGTAGAGGCCATCAACGAGGCTTGCGAGCAGCTGAAGGCTGCTGGTGCTAAGCGTGCACTTCCTCTGAAGGTTGGTGGCGCGTTCCACTCTCCTCTGATGCAGCCTGCCAAGGATGAGCTCCAGGCAGCCATCGAGAAGACCGAGTTCCAGACTCCTAAGTGTCCCGTCTATCAGAATGTTGACGGAAAGCCTCACACCGACCCAGCTGAGATCAAGCAGAACCTCATTGCTCAGCTCACCTCAAGCGTACGCTGGACTCAGTGTGTACAGTCTATGATTGCCGACGGTGCCGACGACTTCACAGAGTGTGGTCCTGGCAAGGCTCTGCAGGGAATGATTGCAAAGATCAATAACACTGTTAGTGCTCATGGCATCCAGTAAGATACACATCTACCAAATCTTTACGCGTCTGTATGGCAATCGCTGTCAGGCGCGTAAACCTTTTGGAACGATTGAGGAAAACGGCTGTGGAAAGCTCAACGACTTCACGCCGAGCGTGTTGAAGCAGATTCGCGAGAAAGGCTTCACTCATGTGTGGTACACAGGCGTCATACGTCATGCCACCATGACCGACTATACCCCTTACGGCATCCCTCGCCAGCATCCTGCTGTGGTGAAGGGACGCGCAGGCTCTCCCTACGCCATTGCCGACTACTACGACATAGACCCCGACCTGGCTGTCAATGTTGACAAGCGCATGGAGGAGTTTGAGAAGCTTGTCAATCGCACCCATCGCGCTGGCATGAAGGTCATCATCGACTTCGTGCCTAACCATGTGGCACGCCAGTATAAGAGCATCTGCAAGCCAAAGGGTGTGAAGGACCTTGGCGAGGACGATGACCAGACTCAGGGCTTCGCTCCTGCCACTAACAACTTCTACTACTGCCCAGGCGAGCGCTTCACCCCCTACTTCGACCTCTATCACGGCGAGAAGGAGCCCTACTGCGAGGAGCCTGCCAAAGCTACTGGCAACGACTGCTTCAACAACGCACCTGGTCAGAACGACTGGTACGAGACGGTGAAGCTGAACTATGGCGTTGACTACTATGCAGGCGGTATAGGCCATTTCGACCCTGTGCCTGACACTTGGAACAAGATGACAGACATCCTGCTGTTTTGGGCATCAAAGGGCATCGATGGCTTCCGCTGCGATATGGCTGAGATGGTGCCTGCCGCCTTCTGGGCTTACGCCACAGCAAAGGTAAAGGCTGCATATCCGTCTCTTTTGTTCATAGGCGAGGTCTATAACCCATACGAGTATCGCAACTATATTGCCTCAGGCTTCGACTATCTCTATGACAAGGTAGGCATGTACGATGTACTGCGCGACATCACCTGCCATCGTCGCGGCACCCACGACATCACCCATGCGTGGCAGCAGACTGACGATATTCGCCAGCACATGCTCTATTTCCTTGAGAACCATGACGAGCAGCGCATAGCCAGCGACTTCTTTGCAGGCAATGGCTTCAAGGCTGTTCCAGCACTCATCATCTCGGCTCTGCTCCAGCAGAATCCGCTCATGATCTATGCCGGACAGGAATATGGCGAGCGTGGAATGGATGAAGAGGGATTCAGCGGACGCGATGGTCGCACCACCATCTTCGACTACTGGTCGGTAGATACACTCTGTCGTGCTGCTGAAGGTAAGCTCACGGAAGACGAGCAGCTGCTCTCAAACCTCTACACGAAGGTGCTGTCTATAGCTCAGAAAGAGAAGGCTGTAAGCGAGGGGCAGATGTTCGACCTCATGTATGCCAACACGCAGTATGGTGGTCAGTATGCGTTCCTTCGCAGCGATGGCAAGAGCCATCTGCTTGTTGTTGTCAACTTCGAAGACGTGGCTCGCAGCATAGACCTCACCATACCGTCTCATGCGTTCGAATACATGAAGATTGATGAGCGCGACTATTCAGCCACTGACCTGCTCACAGGCGAAAAGCTCACATTGGCTCTGCGCAGCAATGCTCAAGTCTGCATTGCCCTGCCTGCACGTGGTGGTGTGGTGCTGAAGTTTTAAAGGTGCTGAAGTTTTAGTGGTGCTGAAGTATCAGCGCATATAAGGATTCATAAGTTTTTCGTCATCTATCGTAGTCTTCGGACCGTGTCCGCAATAGATGACGGTGCCATCAGGAAGCGTGGCGGCAATTTTCTTCAAACTGCAGGAAAGTTGCTGCCACGAACCTTTTTCAAAGTCTGTGCGACCTATGCTCATGCGGAAGAGCGTGTCGCCTGAGAATGCCGTGTTTTCCTCCTCACACCAGTACATCACTCCTCCTGGAGTGTGTCCAGGCGTGTGTATCACCTTCAGCTTGTGGTTTCCAAAAGTTATGATGTCGTTCTCTGTGAGGAAAGCGCCTATTGGAGGTGTTGGGTGGTCATAGGGAAATCCGAAGAAGTCGGCAGCCTGCTTAGTCAGGTCGGCAGCCAGAAACTCGTCCTCGCTGTGCAGCTCAGGCTTCAGTCCGAACTCGTCATAGATGGTGTCGTTGCCAAAACAATGGTCCAGATGTCCGTGTGTGCAGAGCAGATGAACAGGCTTCAGGTTGTTTGTCTTTATATAATCTACTATTGCCTGTCGCTCAGAGTTGTAGAAAGCGCCACAGTCTATGATGACACACTCTTTCGTGTCGTCGCTCACCACATAGGTATTCTCCTGCAGCACATTAAACTGAAAAGTCTTTACGTCTATCATAGTGGCAGATATATGCAGTATTTCTCCTTGAACCACTCCTCGCTGAACCATTCCGAGAGAGCCTGAGTCATCACTATTCTACGGTAAGGCTGCGTCTCCGCCTGAAGGTCGCCACCTTTGAGGCATATAACGCCGTTTGGCAGAGCGTTACGCTGTTCCTTGCCTATATTCTTGCGCACAATCTTCACGAGGTCAGGCAGAGGCATCACGGCACGGCTCACCACGAAGTCATACTTTCCCTTCTCCTCCTCGCCACGAAGATGCTCCGGATGGCAGTTCTTCAGTCCTATGGCATTGCTCACCTCCTGTGCCACTCGAATCTTCTTTCCCGTTCCGTCTATGAGTTTGAACTCACACTCTGGGAAGAGTATGGCAAGCGGCACTCCTGGGAATCCCCCACCCGTTCCGAAGTCCAGAATCTGTGTGCCTGGGCGGAAGTTCACCATCTTCGCTATTGCCAGCGAGTGAAGCACATGGTGCTCGTAGAGGTTATCAATATCCTTTCTCGATATCACGTTTATCTTCTCGTTCCACTCGTGGTAGAGCGCGTCCAGCTTAGCAAACTGCTCTCGCTGTTCGTCACTCAGTTGTGGGAAATATTTTTCTATCAGTTCCATTCTCAATTCTCAGTTCTCAGTTCTCAATTCTCACCTCTAACCTCTCACCTCTCGCTCGGCGCGAAGCGACGCTTTGCTTGCAAAGAACCTCTCACCTCTTTCACCTCACCGTCATGTGAAAGCATCCCTGTTTCACCTCATACTTTATGTAGCATCGGTTGTTCTCACGCATGTCGCGCAGCACCTCCGAGAGCACATATTTCAGCGTGTCGTTGCGCACCACTCGTCGTGCAGGTCCTTCAGGATCTTCCACCGTCTTATATCTGTTATAGCAAATATCCACCGTTGTGCCATAGAGGTGACATGAGTTCTCTGTCGCATTGCCATTAAATCGGCGCAGCTTCACCACATCATTCTGTGTGCGCAATACGCTTGTCACTATAAACTTATGCAGAGGCACACCCTTCACTGCCAGACTGTCGAAGAACGCGCGGCCTATGTCTTCAAGCAGTATTGCGGCACGTGGCACCATGTAAGGAATGCTCTGATGCAGCGGATCCACATGATAGTATGGCGATGCACCTATATACACCAGCTCAGCCTTTCTATTCTCTGCGTCCTCGCGGTCTTTCACAGGCTTCACGCCCCATCGCTGTGCTGCTGTCAACTGCACAGCATTTGTATCAGGAAAACACTCCTTGAAGCTGCGTACCGACCTTATTGGGTGATGCTTTCCCTTCTTCACGGCGTTCACCTCTGTCGTCTCTTTTATCACCACCTCTGTCTGAGCCACCACAGCCTCCTGCTCGCCCGACGGAGTAAACCCATCATAGGCGCAGCGTCCCAGCGCCAGCACTATCACCACTATGCCGAAGCACTCTATATATTTCTCTTTTATACCCTTGAAATCCATCTTTTCTTTTGTGTCGCAAAGGTACTAAAAAAAGAGCAAAACGCAAAATAAATCACACTTATTTTTCTTATTTTTACATACACAGTACGCAGTTACACTGTTACGCAGTTACGCAGTTGCATAAGGTATATCTGCATATCGTCTTAAAAGAGAAGAAAAAAATTATATTATATATTATAATAATATATTATTATAATATATAATATAAAAAATTATTACCGTTTATTTTTGACACTTCTCCGAACAGAAATGCAACTGCGTAACTGCGTAACTGCGTAACAGCCTGTACGGATTTTGTTGACTTTTGCTTCTGAGAATGTTGACTACTTTACTGAATAGGTTTACTTTTTTCCTCTAATACAGCAGGCAACATCTCAATTTTAACATTTGAAACAAATCTGAGATAAATGAAAAGAATCCTTGCGTGGCACATATTTATTTCGTACCTTTGCAATGCGTTTAGAAAGAACGCAAGCAGCATTTAGAAAGATCACCACAACCAATTAGTAAGAACGCTAACAACTTAACATTAATCTGAAAATGACAAGAAACTATATCAGACTCGCTGCCTTTCCGCTCTTTGCATTATTGCTGACAGCTTGTAGCAAAGACGACGCTACGCAGGACCAGCCGCCCCAGCAGAAGGCCACGCCAGTAGAATCCACTGACGTGAAAAAATAATCACAACAAGTTATTTGTCTTCAATGACCTCAAAAGCCTTGGGGAGATTGCTGTATGATTCTCCCTCCGTTCCAAATGCCTGAGCACGTTGGATGGCTGTTTCAAGGCGGTGGTCTGCCAATAGGTCTGCCACCCATTTTTCTTTCGAGAGGAACTTCTCTTGCTTGGAGAAGTCGGGGATGTACTTATGAAGCACGTCAATCACATCGTCGGATGTTGCAAAATACCTGTTGGTGTTCAGATAGTGCAGCAGGAACCAGAACTCGATGGATGGCATACTGTCGCAGATGATAACGTCTTTACGGTCTTTATACTTCTGGCATAGCGCCTCGAACTTAGCACGCTCCGTAGGATTGTTGCGTGTGATGTCAGTATCGAACACGCATACAGCAATACCTCGGTCTGCCAAAACTCTATCTACTTGCTTCTGAATCTCGTCTAATGACTGTTCTGTGAAGTTGCGAGGCTTGCAGGTATAGCGGTAGCCTTTGAGCCTACGAAGATTGGTGAAGTAGAAGCGTTCTGTCGCTCCCTCGCCTATAATCGTAATCTCAGGCTGTCTGAGTGATCTTTGCTGGGTCTTTCTTGCCATTTACAGTCCTCCTTACATGATGATGTTAGGCAACGCTCCAAACTGCCCGTTCATGTAGGCACGGTGGATGGATGACAGTTTGTTAAGCCCTCGGAACTCGACCAGAGAGAACAGGTTGCTGTTGCCGTCCTTGCCCTTCTCCGTAAACCAGACGGAATCCTTGCCGAAGATGTCATCAATATCTCGCAGGATGGGGTCGTAGTGGGTGGTGACAATTAGTTGCGACTGGTTGTCCTTCTTGTTGACGAAAAGGGTAAGCATATACTCCATCAGGTTCGGATGGATAGAAGCCTCCAACTCATCGACACACAACAACCCTTGGCATTTCAGTTGCGAGTAGATGATAGATTCCAGTTCCACCATACGAGTCGTACCGGCACTCTGGCTGTTTTCTGGCAGTACATAATCCTCTTCGCCTCGCTCCGTCTCCACCTTGTGTCCAAAGAGTGCAGCCATCTTCTTGATCTTGATGTCGGAGATGTTGAAGTCTGCCTCCTTCACAAAGTGCATGAGATATTCCTTGAACGTAGAATCCTCCGACAACATGTTCTTGGTCGTGTCAGAGATAGCAGTGTCTGAACCATTGATGAGTGGCATCATGCGACTGTCAATCCAACGGCGCATATCGTCGAGGTAGCTCACAGCCACATTCACTTTCTTCAACACTGCCAGGATAGACATGTTACGCAGACAGTTGACAGAGAGCGCATCAATCTCAGCCTGTGAGAGCTTGACTGCGGCAGGGTTGAAAGTCAGCTTCGATATGCCGTTGACATCCTCACGGGTAAAGACCTTGGTGGGGCGGTTGCTGAGATAGACATACAACACCTCGCTGCACACCTTCTCAGGGTTGACCACCAACTGGTACCAATAGCGTATGCCATTGACGTAGAGTTTTACGTCAAACTCCGTGTCGTATTTCAATGCGTCAGGCTGCATCAAGAACGGCTGCACATCCGTACCCTCATCGTTCTTCATCGGAATCTTATTCCAGAACACCCGAAGGAAGTCGATGGCTTCAAGCAGATTTGACTTGCCGCTGGCGTTGGCACCCAACACCACAGCGAAGCGTAGCAGCTGAACACCATCGGGCATGGTCACGACACTATTGTATTTGTCATTCCCTGATGTCTCGAAACTCAGTACCACCTCGTCACGAAACGACTTGAAGTTTTTTATCTTTAATTCTTGTAGCATATCTAAGAGCGAAATTACGTCGCAAAGATACGAATAATTTTCGTTCGTTGACATCAAACCCGTCATAAAATCAAATTTTGTTTTTAAAATTAGCATGATTTAACCAAATTAAGTGATTAAAATTGTAAAAACATCAATTTTATAGAAATCTGGGTACCGCCGTCACCTGCGACGATGCCGCCGTGTTGCCCGCCATCACCATCGATTTGGAAAAAGCCTACTATCAGAAGACCACGCCAGTAGAATCCACTGACGTGAATAGTTAATCGAAAAAGATTTAGGTAACGCTCCAAACAGTCCGTTCATATGTACTCTCCAGTAGCAGAGTCGTACAGACCAAAAGTCTTCGAAAACAAAAAAACTTCATCCGCCTATTGGTCGTAGGCGGATTTTTTTGTATCTTTGCATCAAATATTAATTACGAACACCTATAACAATGAAGAATTTACCTGTTATCTTTTTATTACTATCATCTATATTGATCACCTCCTGCTATGACTATAATTATACAGAGGGAACAATAGAGTATGATATAGAAAAAGAGTATGTTAAATCAGAATCGGGTGTGAGAAGTGTAACAGTAACCTATATTGATAGCTTTGATACAAGATCACTGACAAATAGGATTCAACGATACAGGGAAACAATCAGAATTAAATTATTCGCTAGTACAATATTAAACAAATGATATGAAAAAGACTTTTCTCGATTATTCTTCGTACCTTTGCATTCCAATATAAGACGAATGAGCAAGTATATTACTGAAAAGACTATGGAATATACATATAAATATCCAAGACCAGCAGTTACTGCGGACTGCGTGGTAATAACGAAGGAAGCTGAGCCAAAGGTGCTGCTTATCCAGCGAGGCATTGACCCATACAAAGGTTGCTGGGCATTCCCTGGTGGGTTCATGAATATGGATGAGACTACAGAGCAATGCGCTATCAGAGAGTTGGAGGAAGAGACAGGTCTGAAGATTTCCAACCTACATCAGATTGGTGCATACTCCAAGGTGGACCGTGACCCACGAGGACGAACGATTACAGTTGCGTATCTAGCAATCGTTGACAGTCCTTTGGACGTGAAAGGTCAGGACGATGCAGCCAATGCTGCATGGTTCCCTATCAACGCACTCCCTACCCTCGCCTTTGACCATTCAGATATCATGGCGGACGCAATTAAGCTTTTATATAACATTCAGTATTTGCTATACTGCCAAGAAACGGACACTTAATCGAACTGCTTCTTGTAGTTCGCAATAAACAACTCGGTCTATAGTCTATAGGCTAAAGTCTGTAGTCTGAAGTCAAAAAACTGTAGTCAAAACACTTTTTTCTTGAAGATTATTTGTCTGTTTCGCGGAAAAGTGATAATTTTGAAGCCGCTAAGCAAATAATAAGCAAAAAGAGACTAGACAATGAATAAGTTGAACACCATGTTTTTCCGCTTCTTTTTCTTTACAAGGACATTGTGAAGCGGGGAGTTGCGTGAAAAATTTCAACTTAAGAATGAATAAAGAATCAAGGTCCCGCTTCACATTGAGTGAAAGCGGGGCTTTTTAATTAAAACGAAAAGAAAAATGAAGAGAATTGCAATTCAGGGACTGATTGGTTCGTTCCACGACATCGCAGCACACCTCTACTTCGAGGGAGAGCAGATACAGCTGATATGCTGTTCAACATTCGAGCAGGTGTTTGAAAGCATAAAGCAAGACCCTACAGCCATTGGCATGCTCGCCATAGAGAACACCATTGCCGGCTCGCTGCTGCACAACTATGAGCTGCTGCGCGACAGTGGCACAACGGTGGTGGGCGAGCACAAACTGCACATAACCCACTGTATATGCTGTATGCCCGACGACGACTGGTCAACCATAAGCGAGATACACTCCCACCCCGTGGCCCTGATGCAATGTCGCAATTTCCTGTCGCAACACCCCTCGATAAAACATGTGGAGGCAGAGGACACGGCTGGTTCGGCAAAGATGATTGCCGAGGGTCAGAAGCACGGATGGGCTGCCATCTGTCATGCCGAGGCTGCACGGCTCTACGGACTGAAGGTGCTGGAAGACCATATTGAGGACAACAAGCACAACTTCACACGATTCCTCGTGGTGTCGAACCCCAACAAGGCCGACATGCTGCGTAGTCTGACAGAGTCGAACAAGTCAAGCATAGTCTTCTCGCTACCACACGAGGAGGGATCGCTATCGCATGTGCTGGCCATACTGTCTTTCTACAAGATAAACCTCACGAAGATTCAGTCGCTGCCCATCATTGGCCGAGAGTGGGAATATCTGTTCTATGTCGATGTGATGTATGACGACCTGACAAGATACCGACAGGCCATTGATGCAATAATACCGCTGACAAGGGAACTGAAGATACTTGGTGAATACAAAGACGGGAAACAGACGAACTGAGAGGTTAGAGGTGAGAGGTAAGAGGTTAGAGGTGAGAGGTTCTTTGCAAGCAAAGCGTCGCTTCGCGCCGAGCGAGAGGTTAGAATAAAAATTGCAGCGATTATTCGCTAATGTCGGAAAAAACATGTAATTTTGCAAAGCAAAATGAAGCGTTGACAATAACCAACAAAAACATAACTTAAAAATTAGAACAGACTCATGGAAAAGAAGCTAAGCAAAGCAACCATCTGTGTACAGGGCGGATGGGAACCTAAGAACGGAGAATCACGCGTGCTGCCCATCTATCAGAGCACCACATTCAAATATGACAATACAGAGGAGATGGCCGACCTCTTCGACCTGAAGAAAGAAGGCTATTTCTACACCCGACTGCAGAACCCTACCAACGATGCCGTGGCAAAGAAGATTGCTGCACTGGAAGGTGGCGTAGGTGCCATGCTGACATCGAGCGGACAGGCTGCCAACTTCTACGCCATATTCAACATCTGCGAGGCTGGCGACCATATCGTGGCTTCCAACGAGATCTATGGCGGAACATATAATCTCTTCGGAGTAACAATAAAGAAGCTGGGCATAGACTGCACATTCGTGAACCCCGAGGCTTCTGAGGAAGAGATAAGCAAGGCATTCCGTCCGAACACGAAAGCGCTTTTCGGCGAGACAATTTCGAACCCGGGCTGCAAGGTGCTCGACATAGAGAAGTTTGCACGTATAGCCCACAGTCACGGAGTACCCATCATTGTTGACAACACCTTCCCCACCCCAATAAACTGCCGTCCATTCGAATGGGGAGCAGACATAGTGACCCATTCCACAACGAAATATATGGATGGTCACGCCACTCAGGTAGGAGGATGCGTGGTTGACAGCGGCAATTTCGACTGGGATGCTCACGCAGACCGCTACCCTGGACTGACAACTCCTGATGAGTCATATCACGGACTGACATACACGAAGGCATTCGGAAAGATGGCATACATGACAAAGCTCGTGGCACAACTGATGCGCGACCTCGGCTCAATACCATCGCCACACAACGCATTCCTGCTGAACCTCGGACTGGAGACGCTCCACCTGCGCATGGCTCGCCACTGCGAGAACGCACAGAAGATAGCAGAATTCCTGGAACAAGACGAGCGCGTGGCATGGGTTCACTACAGCGGACTGAAGAACGACGAGGCTCACACGCTGGCAGAGAAATATCTGCCTAACGGCTCATGCGGAGTGATGGCCTTCGGACTGAAAGGCACTCGCGAGACAGCTGTGAAATTCATGGACTCGCTGAAGCTGATAAGCATAGTGACCCACGTGGCCGACGCACGCAGCTGTGTGCTACACCCAGCAAGCCACACACACCGTCAGCTGAGCGACGAACAGCTGCGCGAGGCAGGAGTGGCTCCCGACCTTATCCGTCTGTCAGTAGGCATCGAGGATGTTAACGACCTGCTGGCCGACATCAAACAGGCACTGAACAATATTTAAATGACAGACAGACTTCATTTTACATCAGAAGAGCGAGAGGCTGCTCTGAAGCTCTACAACGAAGTAAAGGAACTCACATCAAGCAGTCTGAGCGCTGAGGAAGAGGCATTGCTGCGCAGCCACATAATGACGGTGATAGAGCAAGGCCAGGTGCAACGCGACGTGTTCGGACTGAACCCCATACTGCTGGCTCTGCAGACAACGAAGATTGTTGTAGAGGAGATAGGACTGCGTCGCGATGCCGTGCTGGCTGTCATGCTGCGGCCAAGCATGGAACAGAGCGTGATATCGCTCGACGAAGTGCAGGAGAAATATGGCGAATCAGTGGCAAGGATTCTTCACGGACTTGAGCGAATACAGGAGCTCTACAAGAAGAATCCCGTCATAGAAAGCGAGAACTTCAGAAACCTGCTGCTGTCGTTTGCAGAAGACATGCGCGTAATCCTCATCATGATTGCCGACCGCGTGAACCTCATGCGACAGATACGCGACACGGATAACGACGAGGCGAAGATGCAGGTGAGTCAGGAGGCTGCATATCTCTATGCACCACTCGCCCACAAGCTCGGTCTCTACAAGCTGAAAAGCGAGCTGGAAGACCTGTCGCTCAAGTATATGGAGCACGACGCCTACTACCACATCAAAGAGAAGCTCAACGCTACGAAAGAGGCACGTGAAGCATATATAGCAGACTTCATAACACCTATAGAGCAGAAGCTGAAGGCGGCAGGACTGAAGTTCCACATGAAAGGGCGCACAAAGTCTATACACAGCATCTGGCAGAAGATGAAGAAGCAGCACTGTGCCTTCGAGGGCGTATATGACCTCTTTGCAATACGCATCATTATAGACTGTCCGCTGGAAAAAGAAAAGCAGAGCTGCTGGCAGACTTTCGCCATCATTACCGATATGTACACCTCTAACCCGAAGCGCATGCGCGACTGGCTCTCAGTGCCGAAAAGCAACGGCTATGAGAGTCTGCACATAACCGTGCTGGGCCCGCAGCAGAAATGGGTGGAGGTGCAGATACGCACAGAGCGAATGGACGAGATAGCCGAGCGAGGCGTGGCTGCACACTGGCGCTATAAAGGCGTGAAAGCTGAGGGAGGCATGGACGAATGGCTAACAGGCATACGCCAGATGCTGGAGAACGCCAACGAGGGCATGGAGGCTATGGATCAGTTCAAAATGGAACTGCAAGACGAAGAGGTCTATGTGTTCACACCAAGAGGCGACCTGCTGAAATTCCCCACAGGAGCAACGGTGCTCGACATGGCCTACTACATACACTCGAAGGTGGGTAGCGCATGTACGGGCGCGCGCATAAATAATAAGGTGGTAACATTCCGTCAGGAGCTGCACTCGGGCGACCAGGTAGAGATACTCACATCGTCGCAGCAGAAGCCTAAGCAGGAGTGGCTGAACATAGTCAAGACATCGAGAGCCAAGGCGAAGATAAAGCTGGCCCTGAAGGAGACTCAGCAGAAAGAGGCCCTGATGGTGAAGGAGATGCTCGAGCGAAAGTTCAAGAACAGAAAGATTGAACAGGACGAGAGCCTCATGATGCGCACAATGAAGAAGCTGGGCTACAAAGAGGCCAGCGACTTCTATCGCGACATAGCCAGCGAGACACTCGATGTGGGTGTCATCATAGACAAATATCTCGAACTGCAACAGGGCGAGAAAGTCGTAACAGGCGACAATCAGGCACGCTCGGCCGACGAGTTCGTATTCGATGAGCGCGTGGCTCCAACAACGACTCAGAACGAGGACGTGCTCGTGATAGACCAGAACCTCAAGGGGGTGGACTATCATCTTGCCCACTGCTGCAACCCAATCTATGGCGACGACGTCTTTGGATTCGTCACGGCTGGCGGAGGTATAAAGATTCACCGCTGCGACTGTCCTAATGCGCCAGAGATGAAACGACGCTTCGGCTACCGCATAGTGAAAGCCAAATGGAGCGGAAAAGGCGGTTCGCAATACAGCATAACCCTGCGCGTGATAGGCAACGATGACCTGGGAATAGTGAACAATCTGACAAGCATCATCTCGAAAGACGAGAAGCTGGTGCTCAGAAGCATCAACATCGATTCTAACGACGGACTGTTCAGGGGCAACCTGGTCATCATGATAAACGACAATACGCGACTGGAAACACTCATCAAGAAACTGCGCACGGTGAAAGGCGTGAAGCAGGTGGAGAGAATTTAAAAAAAAATCGAATAATCGTTTTAACGTTTAACCGTTTAAACGAATAAACGAAAGAAAGAAAAAATGGCAAAAATAGTTACCTTCGGAGAGTTGCTGCTACGCTTCTCAAAGCTCGACCACATGAGAATTACTCAAGGGGACATGTTCACAAGCAAATATGGTGGCAGCGAGGCAAATGTGGCTGTGTCGCTGGCTACGCTTGGCGATAACGTGGAGTATATCACCCGATTGCCCGACAACGCCATAGGACACGCTGCATCGCAGAACCTCATGCAACTCGGTGTGGACACACGACGAGTGCTCTACGGAGGCTCGCGCATAGGCACCTACTATCTCGAACCGGCTGCAGGTATGCGCTCTTCGAAAGTGATCTACGACCGCAACGGCTCTGCATACTATGAGCTGAAGCCTGGCATGATTCCCTGGCGAGAGATTCTGAAAGATGCCGACGTGCTACACGTATCGGGCATTACGGCCGCCATATCGCAGAATGCTGCCGACGCAACATTCGAGGCGCTCGACATAGCCGATGAGCTTGGGGTGATGGTGTCCTACGACATAAACTATCGCAAGAATCTGTGGAAATATGGTGCCGACGCACGTGAAACGCTGAAGAAGATGCTCAGCCGATGCGACATGATGTTTGGCGACGCTATTGAGTTCGAATGGATATGCGAGAGGAAGCAGCCACCGTTTACTGCCATAGACTCAAACTTCGAGATGCAGATGGACGAATATAGGGAGTGGTTCGACGAGCTGCATCGCGACTATCCGCGCTGTAGGAAGTGGCTCATGGGAATGAGAAACATGGTGGCATCGAGCCATCACACGCTCACCGCCCTACTCTGGACCGACGGCAAGCTGCTCGAAGCGCCCATCTACGACATACCCGACGTGGTGGACCCAGTGGGCGTGGGCGATGCGTTCATGGCAGGACTGCTTCACTCATACTACGCCTTCCCTGGCGATGACAACATGGCACTGAACTACTCACTCGCAGCTGCTGCAATGAAGAACACCATACCTGGTGACTTCAACCTCGCCTCAGACGACGAGATAATGGCAGTGGTGAACCATCAGTTCGGACTGAACTCGCTGTATAAGACAACGGTGTAATCAGAGAAATAAGATATCAACAATAGACCTAATAGATAAGTAAAAAGAATAAAAACAAGTAAAAATGAAGAAACTATTTTTCACCATGCTGATGATTGGCGCAACGACAAGCAACATCAGCGCACAGACAAACAACTGGTTCCAGAACGTGAAGTTCAGCGGATACGGAATGGTGCAGTATCAGGGAACGGACAAGAAAAACTCTGAGGAGAACGGCTTTAACCTCAGACTGGTGCGTATGGCTCTCGAAGGACGTGCTCACAAGGACTTCTACTGGAAGGCACAGATGCAGATAAACGGTAACACATACGATCCGGACAAGTCGAAGACCGACATACGACTCGTAGACCTCTTCGGAGAGTGGCAGAAGTATGAGTTCTTCAAAGTTAAGGCTGGTCAGTTCAAGCGCCCATTCACTTTTGAGAACCCCATGCATCCTATCACACAGGGATTCATGAGCTATTCACAGAACGTAAGCAAGCTGGCCGGATTCTCTGACCGCACTGGCGAACATGGCAGCAACGGACGCGATTTAGGCGTGCAGGTTCAGGGTGACCTGCTGTGGTTTGGCGACAGAAGCTTGCTGCACTATCAGGTAGGTGTGTTCAACGGTGAGGGCATCAATCAGAAGGATAAAGACAATCGCAAGGACATCATCGGAGGATTCTGGGTATCACCAATAGAAGGACTGCGCGTAGGAGCATTCGGATGGACAGGTTCACGTTATATGGAGATAACTGACCTGGCTGGCGCAAAGACAAAACGCAGCGTGTCAAAGAATCGCTACGCCATCTCGGCCGAATATGCTAAGGACGACTGGACTCTTCGTTCAGAGTATATTCACAGCCAGGGCTTTGGCGCAAATATGAAGGATGGCGACAAGGCCGACGGTGTGTATGCGCTCTGCATAGCTCCTGTCATCAAGAATAAGTTCCACGTGAAGGCTCGCTATGACCTATATCGCGACAAGAAGGACTGGCAGTCGAGCAAGACTTTCTATGAGGTTGGCGCTGACTATGTGTTCACAAAGAACCTGCAGCTGAACCTCGAGTATGCTCGCGTGAACGAGCGCAAGAACCACATGAACTACAACATGGTTGACGTGGAGCTCGATTTCCGCTTCTAATCGTAAAGTATATTGCGGCTATGTCGCAATAAAACAAAGAAACAACTCCCATGCAGACAAAGGTACTTCTCATCTACACAGGCGGAACGATTGGCATGAACTGCAACCCGCGAACAAAGGCGCTCGAACCATTCGACTTCGAGCACCTGCTGAGCAACGTTCCTGAACTGAACCAGTTTGACACAGAGATATCAACCTATCAGTTCCTGCCGCCAATAGACTCAAGCGACATGTCACCCATGCGCTGGACAGACCTGTCGCATGTGATAGCCGACAACTACGACAACTATGACGGATTCGTGGTGCTGCACGGAACAGACACAATGGCTTACACGGCATCGGCGCTGAGCTACATGCTTGAGAACCTCACAAAGCCTGTCATCTTCACAGGGTCGCAGCTACCCATAGGACAGCTACGCACCGACGGCAAGGAGAACCTCATAACGAGCATTGAGATAGCTGCGGCAAAGAATCAGGACGGAACAGCCATTGTGCCTGAAGTTGGAATATACTTCAACGGACATCTGCTGAGAGGCAACCGCACTACGAAGCAGAGCGCCGACGGATTCAACGCCTTTGAGTCGTTTAACTATCCGCATCTGGTGGAAGCCGGAGTGAACATCACCTACCACAAAGAGATGATAAGGAAGCCAGACTTCAGCAAGCCGATGACACCTCATTTCAAGCTTGACAACAACGTAATTATCTTCTCACTCTTCCCAGGAGTGCGCGAAGACCTGATACGCCACATCATAGCAACGCCAAACCTGAAATCCATAGTGATGAGAACCTTCGGCTCAGGCAACGCGCCACAGAACCCATGGCTGATAAGTGCGCTGAAAGAAGGCACGAGGAAAGGCAAGGTCATCATCAATATTAGCCAATGCTTGGAAGGACGAGTGGAGATGGGACGCTACGACACCGGCTACCAGCTGAAAGAGGCAGGAGTGGTGAGCGGATTTGACTCAACGGTGGAGAGTGCAGTAACGAAACTGATGTTCCTGCAGTCGCAATATGACGACCCAGAACAGATAAGACGCTACATGCAAAGAAGCATTAGAGGAGAGATAACGGTTTAATTAGAAATTTAGTTAGAGAAGAGAAAACGGTTTAAAGCGCGAGAATCTTCTGCATCATAACTGCCTGACGATAGTTTTTCCCATCGAAAAGCCAGTCGGGCAGTTTTGCTGTCTTCTGGAAACCATATTTCTCAAATAATGAAAGCGAGGCAACGTTATCTTCATCGATAATGACATACAGTTGATGAAGATGAAGAACAGAGCAGCAATAGCTAGTTATCTCATTAAGGACAGACATGCCGTAGCCCTGATTTCGATAGGGTTTCTCAATGATAAGCCCCAACTCTGCCCTATTGTTTCGGGCATCGAAATTCGTAAGGTCAACAACACCTATGGTTGTCTTATCCTCATCCTCAATAATCAGTCTCACCTGTCCGTCGGCATAGATGTCGCCAGTTGCATTGGAAATGTATTCGTGAAGCAGGAAACGTGAATAAGGAACATTTGTGGTGCTGATGTCCCACAACTCCTTATCGTTCTCAATACGATAGAGCAAATCCAAATCTTCCGGCTCAAGTGCCCGTAGCTTCACGTGCTTCATAACAGTACTGATTTATGTTAGGGATAATTATTATGAACCAACGATTACCTCGGTAGGAGTAATCAGTATGTGATTGCGACGACTATAAGTACCTATATTGAAGCTGCCGGCATGTTTGTTGGCATGCTTAATAATCTCTTCGTAGCTGAACATCTCTGTATCATAGACAAGAACATCGCAAGGCTGAATGTCGTCAAGCGACTTGCAGAACGAGGCTTCAAGACCCTTGCGACGTGCTATTTTCTTACACTCGCCCAGCATGCCACTGGAGCCTACGAAACAGAAAATCGTAGAGAAACCCTCGTTAAACGTCAAACCAAGCTTCTTGTGAAGGTGTACATATTCCATAGTCAACAAAGCCAGGAAGGCACGAAGGTAGATGGCAAGCTTGATGGGAATGGTAATAAGGAAAGACAGGTGACCATAGTGCTTGCGGAAGAACTTTATCATTGCCTGATAGAACACATGGACATAACGGTAAGACGTCTTTTGGGTTGACTCTCCCTTGTAATGCAAGATGTTTGCAGGAACATACCAGTTCTCATAGCCAGCCTTCAGTATGCGATAGGAAAAGTCGATGTCCTCGCCATACATGAAGAAGTCCTTGTCGAGACCGCCTATCTTGTCAACGACCTCTCTGCGAACCATGCAGAACGCTCCGCTGATAATCTCAATCTGTCCAGGCTCATCCCAAGAGAGACGGCTCATATAGTAGCGAGTGGAAAGGCCAAGCATCTTAAGCAACGACACGAAAGGCGTAGGAATGGCGCGACGCGACTCCTTTGCGAGACTACCATTGGAGTTGTGCATCTTAACACCTACTCCACCTGCTTTAGGATGGCTCTCCATGAAGTCTAAAACAGTCTTTATGGAGTTTTCGCCAACGATGGTATCTGGATTGAGAAGAAGTATATAATCGCCATCAGACTGGCGAATAGCCATGTTGTTGGCTCGCGCAAAACCAAGGTTATAGCTACTCTCAATAATCTCCACTCTGTCTTTCAGACGATTGTGAAGATAATGCACGGAATGGTCGCGCGAATCATTGTCGACGATGAATATCTCAGTATCAATATTCCTCGTGGCTCGCTCTACGCTGTTGACGCATTGCTCAACATAGTAGCGCACGTTATAGTTGACTATGATAACACTAAGCTTCATCTCTGCTCTTCAAAATGAGTTTCGTTATAGAATCGCTCCTTTGTGGGATAGATGAAAGGACTCGCGAGCAAGGCTATTGTGGCAAGCCAAGCATAAGAGCTGTTTCCAAAGCACATGTAGGAAACTATGTTCAATATGGCTACGCCTTCTAACATAGCAAATCTAACTATGCTGTATTCGCGGAATTTTGCTATCGGGTCGGCAATAAGCTTTTTCTCAATCATCTTTATCTTTGGAAGACGAAGCGAAAGATATATTGCGCCAAGAGTAATAATGACAAGACCACTCTCAAAAGCGAAATCGAGTGTTGGGGCATCTACAGTTATTGAAGAAGAGAACATGTCACCAATGACGAACTCTACTATGGCAAAAAATGTCAACACTCCGCTGAATAATGCGTAGAATATTGTCTGTAGCGTTTTTATCTCATTATCTATCATATTGCGAATCGTTATAATTGTCTATACATATTTTTATATTACTTTCCATTGAATGGCGTTCGATTGAGTATTGAGCGTCCAAGGGTTATCTCGTCAGTATATTCAAGCTCATTGCCAACGCTAACACCACGGGCTATAACGCTAAGCTTAACATCGTAGTCGGCAAGCTTGCGAAAAATGTAGAAATTGGTGGTGTCGCCCTCCATCGTAGGACTAAGGGCAAGAATGACTTCTTTCACCCCACCCTCCTGAACACGAGCTACAAGGGAATCAATCTCGAGGTTCGAGGGGCCTATTCCGTCCATAGGCGAGATGATGCCACCAAGAACATGGTAGAGGCCCTTGAACTGCTGGGTGTTCTCAATGGCCATCACGTCCTGAATATTCTCAACGACACATATCGTAGATGAATCTCGACGCGAATCGCTACAGATGGAACACACATCGGTGTCGCTTATGTTATGGCAACAACGACAGAACTTCACCTCTTTCTTCATAGTAGAGAGGGCGCTGACAAATTTCTCCACATCATCGTCTGACTGGCGCAACATGTGAAGCACCAGACGAAGAGCCGTCTTTCTTCCTACTCCTGGAAGTTTGGCGAACTCCTGAACTGAACGTTCCAACAGACGTGAAGGATATTGTTGCTGCATCTCTATTTTTTATCTTTTTTTTGTCAATATCTATTTTATTTCTTTGTAGCCTTAAGGAAGCTTTATGAACTATTTAGAGCGTTTTCTGAAATTTTAAAATGCTTTCTGAAACTATCGGGAACAGCCTAAGCAAACTCCGACAGCTCCAGCCATCTCATGGATTTCTCGTCTAACGTATCAGTAAGAACAGGCAGTCGCTTGCTCAGAGCAGTCAGCTCATCTACAGCGAGTGTGCCTGAACAAAGGGCATCCTCAATATGCTTCTTCTCCTGCTCGAGCTCCTCAATTTCTTTCTCCAACTGCTCAAACTCGCGCTTCTCCTTGAAAGTGAGTCGGCGTGGACGAGCATCTGGCTGTTTCTCTCTCGTTGCACCACTATTGTCTTCACTTGCTGACGACTTTGCCTTGGTGGTCTCGTCCTTGGGTTGAAGCGTCTCCCACTCTCTGTATTGCGTATAGTTGCCTGGGAAGTCTTTCACGACACCCTCGCCTCTGAAGACGAGAAGGTGGTCAACGACCTTGTCCATGAAATAGCGATCGTGAGACACTACTATGACACAGCCAGGGAAATCCTGAAGATACTCTTCAAGAATCTGAAGCGTAACGATATCCAAATCGTTGGTAGGCTCGTCGAGAACAAGGAAGTTTGGATTGCGCATGAGAACCGTACATAGATAGAGCTTACGGCGCTCGCCACCTGACAGCTTATAAACATAGTTATGCTGCTGCTCAGGTGTGAAAAGGAAATGCTGAAGGAACTGGCTTGCCGTGAGATGGCGTCCAGAACCTAAATCAACATATTCGGCTATCTCGCGAACCACATCGATGACTTTCTGCTGTTCATCAAACTTCAGACCTTCCTGAGAGAAATAGCCGAAGCGAACGGTGTCGCCAATAACGATACGTCCCTCGTCGGGCTGTTGCAAGCCGAGAAGCATCTTTATGAATGTTGACTTGCCTGTGCCGTTGTTTCCAACGATGCCCATCTTCTCGAAACGCGAGAAGTTATAGTAGAAGTCCTTCAGAATGGTAATCTCAGAACTGCCGTCTTCACCATTGCTCACAGAAGTGGGGAACTTCTTCGAAATATACTGACACTCGAAAATCTTCGAACCAATATACACATTAGATGCCTTCAGTCGCACCTGACGTTCCTCAATCCTTGACTTGGCGATACGCTCAAGCTCGTAGAAAGCATCTTCGCGATACTTCGCCTTGTGGCCTCGAGCCTGAGGCTGACGGCGCATCCAGTCCAACTCTGTGCGATAAAGGTTGTTGGCACGAGCTATCTCTGCCCTACGATTATCAATACGCTCCTGACGCTTCTCAAGATAGTAGGCATAATTGCCACGATAGGTATAGATGGTGCGGTCATCGAGTTCAAGAATGACGGAGCACACACGATCAAGGAAATATCGGTCGTGGGTAACCATCAACAGAGTCTTGCGCCCTCTGTTAAGGAAGCCTTCAAGCCACTCAATCATCTCAAGGTCGAGATGGTTGGTAGGCTCGTCAAGAATCAACAAGTCGGGCTCCTGAATAAGCACATGAGCAAGAGCGACACGCTTCTGCTGACCACCAGAAAGCTGTCCCATAGGCTGTTGAAGATCACGAATCTTCAACTGGGTCAGAATCTGCTTTGCCTTCAACACCTTTTCGGCATCCTCCGAATGGTCGAGGTCAAACGAGCGACCATAGGCAGAGCGGAAGCAGGCATCGAGCACTCGCTCTTCAGGATCGAAGACCGGCGATTGCTCAAGCATGCCAACCTTAAGGTCACGACGGAAGATGATGGAACCTTCGTCATAGCCTTCCTTTCCAGACAGCAGGGAGAGAAGCGTTGACTTGCCAGTACCATTCTTGGCAATGAGTCCCACCTTCTGTCCTTCTGCTATGGAGAAGTTTATGTTTTCAAAAAGAAGTAATGACCCAAACGATTTCGTTAGGTTCTGGACATCTAAGTATGGAGTTTCCTTAGGCATAGAACTTCAACCAAACCGAATGGTATTAAGTGTTTGATAATTCTTTGTTTATCTGCTCAATATAATCGAGAACCTCGTCGCGCCCCTGCTTGCTGTCGGAAGAAGTAATAAAATAAGGAGGCATCTCTTCCCAAGTCTCAAGCATCTTCTTCTCATAGGCCGCAACATTTGTCTTTACTTTTGAAGCTGACAACTTGTCGGCTTTTGTAAAGATGATGGCAAACGGAATGCTCGATACTCCTAACCAGTTAATGAACTCAAGGTCTATAGCCTGAGGCTCCAAGCGAATGTCAACAAGCACAAACACGTTGACAAGCTGGTCGCGACCAAGGATATAGCCACGAATCATCTGGTCAAGGCGTGCCACCTCCTTCTTTGAACGCTTGGCATAGCCATAGCCTGGGAGGTCAACAAGATACCACTCCTTATTAATAATAAAGTGGTTTATGAGAAGAGTCTTGCCTGGAGTAGCCGATGTCTTAGCCAGCTTCTTGTTGCGAGCGAGCATGTTTATAAGGCTCGACTTTCCAACATTAGAACGGCCGATAAAGGCATATTCAGGCTTAGTATCTGCAGGACACTGAGATACCATTGGGGCTGACAATACAAATTCTGCCGTTTTAACTTCCATAAGAATAAACCTTGAGTTTTAACTAATTAGATTTTGCGTTCTTACCAAACGCCTCGAGTGTTCTTACTAAACGCTTCGAGTGTTCTTACTAAACGCCTTATGAGTTCTTACCAATCACTTTTAGGTTTCTTGCCTATATAATCTATAGTCATCTTATACGGTCAAGCGAACGCACAAGCTTCTCGTCTGCCAGAATGCCTTTGCGTGCCATAAATGAAAGAATTATAGCACATGCAGGAAGTACAGCTGGCCAACAAAGAACCATGTTTCCTCCTGTCTGCTGTGGCAATACAGCCAACCCGATGTACCACAACACAAGCAGTATGATGTTTACCATGCAAAGGGCGGCCTGAAGCTTGCGCTTCATGTAGAGGAAGATTGTGACAACGCTTAATACCGAAGATGTCAATAGGCATACAAAAAGAGGGGCTGACAGAAAGGAATGATTTCCCTGTCCGTCAGTCAACCACAGATTGTATATACGAGCAAGCTCACTTCCACTATCATTGTATAATGCAGCCACTTGTGTTGACATGCAAATGACAGTAAGTATGAGAGCTACGAGCAAGAATAGCGTTTGCTTGCGTTGAATCATAGAATCTTAGCAAATGAAAACTAACAGTGTCTTATGACTCTTATGCTTCAGCAGCCTGGTTCTCCTGCAGAGGATCGCGGAAGTAAACCTTACCCTCAATGAACTCCTGAGTAGCGAGAAGTGTTGGCTTTGGAAGCTTCTCGTAGTAACGAGATATCTCTATCTGCTCGCGATTCTCAAACACCTCGTCAAGTGAGTCGTTGTAAGAAGCAAACTCAGCCAGCTTCTTAGAAAGGTCTTCCTTTATCTGAACTGAAATCTGGTTTGCGCGCTTTGCGATGATGACAACGCTCTCATAGAGATTGCCTGTCTCATCACACAAATCCATAATGTTGTGGGTAACGGTGTTAACCGGAGCTTTTGATTTCTTGTAATCCATGTCTTCTAAAAATATATTAATCCTTTGTTATTTTTTTACACTTTGCAATGTATTTCTCTGCCAGTTCCTTATCCTTGGAATCAGGAAACTCGTTGATGAAGCCGTAGCACTCGTCCTCAGCATCTCTGTAGCGCTCAAGCTGCTTGTCGCGAGTTGAGTTCTCAGCAAGATAGAACTTGCTCTTCATGATGAGCAGCGAGAAGTCTTCACGCCATTTCGAGAACGGATAAGTCTTCAAAGCGTTCTGAGCTGTAACAATACATGAAATATAGTTACTCTCAGTTCCAGAGTTCACATTTCCGAAATAGCCTCCAAGATTATAGTAGAGCTTTGCTGAAAGCAGTTCTTTCATAACCAGCTTGTCCTGCAATTCCATGAGACGATTCTGCGCAGTAGAGCGCAGCTTAGAGTCTGGAAAGAAGTCGAGGAATGTCTGATATGCGCTGATTGCTCCTATGGTTGGTGTCTGGTCAAGACGAGGCTCTGGAGCACCCATATACAGAGACTGACCAACATAGAAGGACGCATGCTCTGCATAGATGCTCTTCGGATAGGTGGTATAGAACTTACGGAAAGTCTCTGACGCAGTCTCGTAGTCCTTGTTCATATACTGCGACATAGCCAGCATATAAAGAGACTCCTGAGCTTCGTCAGTACCTTTCTTCAACGTTATCAAATCAATAAGCAGATTTTCCGCATTGCCATATTTGCCTTGTGCAAAGCACTGCTTTGCATACTCGTAGCGAAAATCATAGTCAGTGGACTTGTAAACCCTGTTCAACTCGTTAGCACATCCTGAAACAAGCAGAGCGAAACAAGCTATGATGAAAATACTATTCTTCATTTTTCTACAAATTAGCGTGCAAAATTACTTATTTATTCTCGAAAAACAAAGCGTTTTATAGTTTTTTTAACCGCTTGAGCACTAGTTTTCACAGATTATATGTAATTTTGCAGACGATTTAGTGTTTATGGATTTCAAACTTACTTCAAAATACAAGCCAACAGGTGACCAGCCAGAAGCCATACGCCAACTAACTGAAGGACTGAATCGCAACGAGCGATCACAGGTGTTGTTAGGCGTTACGGGCAGTGGTAAGACTTTTACTATGGCTAACGTCATAAACAACTATCAACGCCCCACTCTGATACTCTCACACAACAAGACTCTTGCTGCACAGCTTTATGAGGAAATGAAAGGCTTCTTTCCAGAAAACGCGGTAGAGTATTATGTTAGTTATTATGACTATTATCAGCCTGAGGCCTACCTTCCTCATACAGACACTTACATAGAGAAAGACTTGGCAATAAATGAAGAGATAGACCGCCTCCGTCTAAGAGCTGTATCTAGCTTATTGTCAGGTAGAAAGGACGTAGTCGTTGTATCATCGGTTTCATGCATTTACGGCATGGGATCACCTGTTGCATTAGAGGAAAATATTATAGAAATCCACGTCGGCGAAATACTTAGTCGCAACGCTCTTCTTAGAAAACTCGTGCAGGCTCTATACACCAGAAACGACATCACTCTTGAAAGAGGAAATTTCCGTGTGAAAGGTGATACTGTTGACATTTACATGGCATATAACGAGACTGTTCTGCGTGTAGTTTTCTGGGACGACGAGATTGACTCCATTGAAGAGCTTGACCCTTTAACTCTTCAGCGAAAGGCTTCCTTTAAGGAATACAAGCTCTACCCTGCCAACCTGTTCATGACTACTCAGGAACAGACCAACAAAGCCATTCACGACATACAGGACGACCTGACTAAGCAGATTGAATTCTTCACAGAAATTGGAGACGACATAAAAGCTCAGAGAATAAAGGAACGCGTGGAGTACGATATGGAGATGATTAAAGAGCTTGGACATTGCTCTGGCATTGAGAACTACTCGCGCTACTTCGACGGACGCCAGGCTGGCGAACGGCCTTATTGTCTGCTCGACTTCTTCCCTGACGACTATCTGCTTATCGTAGATGAGAGTCATGTGTCAATACCACAAATCGGAGCGATGTATGGTGGCGACAGAGCGAGAAAGACAAATCTCGTGGAATATGGCTTCCGTCTGCCTGCAGCTTTCGACAACCGTCCACTCACCTTCGAAGAGTTCCAAGAACAAATTAATAAGGTAATATATGTTTCTGCCACTCCTGCTGACTTCGAGCTTCAGGAGGCTGAAGGTGTAGTCGTAGAACAAGTGATACGCCCCACAGGACTGCTCGACCCAGAAATAGAGGTGCGTCCGTCAGAGAATCAGATTGACGACTTGCTCGAAGAGATAAACCTACGCATAGAGCGCAAGGAGCGCGTTCTTGTTACCACGCTTACCAAACGAATGGCAGAGGAACTTACGGAGTTTCTGATGAATCACGGCATTCAGACGGCCTATATTCACAGCGACGTCGCAACACTTGACAGAGTAAAGATTCTTGAAGACCTGAGAAACGGAGTATATGATGTGCTCGTCGGTGTCAACCTTCTTCGTGAGGGTCTTGACCTGCCTGAGGTGTCACTCGTTGCAATCCTCGACGCTGACAAAGAAGGATTCCTTCGCTCTCATCGCAGTCTGACACAGACAGCAGGAAGAGCAGCAAGAAACGTTAATGGAAAGGTAATAATGTATGCTGACAGAATAACTCAGTCCATGCAGCTCACTATTGACGAGACTAATCGTCGTCGCGTTAAACAGTTGCGCTATAACGAGGAGCACGGCATTACTCCTACTCAGATTGTCAAGTCGCTGAAACAGAGCGTATTGTCTGCCGACGACCGTGCCGACATCAAAGAACTCAAGCGCTCGTTCAATACTGGTTCTTCAAACAGCAGCATAGCAGCCGACCCAATCATAGAACACATGACGAGGCCTCAGATGGAGAAACTCATCATCGAGACTACGAACAAGATGAAAGAGGCTGCCAGACAAATGGACTTCATACAAGCAGCCCAGTATCGAGACGAGATTATACGTCTGAAAAACGAGCTTGAACTGAAATAGAGAAAACTGAATGAAGAAAGACTCGAAATAGAAAACAGTAATAATAAAAACTGAAATAGTAAGAATACACATTATTAATATAAAGAATCATGGCTGATCAAAACAATACCCCAACAAGCAGACGTCGTACACAGCGCCAACAGCCAGTTGACAACACCTATGGACACCTGCAGCCACAAGCCCTTGAAGTGGAAAAAGCTGTACTTGGTGCACTTCTGATAGACAAGGATGCCTATGCTGTTGTCTGCGAGATGCTCTATCCGGAAAGCTTCTACGAGCCTCGCAACCAGATGGTCTATGCTGCAATACGCGACCTTAGCATAGAAGAGCGTCCTGTGGATATGCTCACCGTTACAGAACTTCTAGCACACAAAGGACAGCTGGAAGAAGTTGGCGGACCAGCATATATTGCAGAGATTTCGTCGAAGGTTGCTTCAAGTGCACACATCGAGTATCATGCTCACATCATTGCACAGAAGTTCCTTGCACGTCAGCTCATCTCGTTTGCAAGCGTAATAGAGACAAAAGCTTTCGACGAGACTATCGATGTTGACGAGCTGATGCAGGAAGCCGAGGGTTCTCTCTTCGAGCTTTCCCAGAAGAACATGAAGAAGGACTACACACAGATTGACCCTGTAGTAGCCCAGGCGTTGAAAGTCATTGACCAGGCAGCTCAAAACAAAGGCGGCCTCACAGGTATCCCAAGCGGCTACCACGATCTTGACGACAAGACCAGTGGATGGCAGTCAAGTGACCTTGTCATCATTGCTGGACGTCCTGCGATGGGTAAAACGGCATTCGCTCTTTCTATGGCCAAGAACATAGCATCAGACCATAAAGTGCCTATTGCCTTCTTCTCATTGGAAATGTCTAACGTACAGCTTGTGAACCGTCTCATATCAAATGTCTGCGAAGTGTCTGGTAAGAAAATTCTAAACGGACAGCTTCAGCCTGACGAATGGGACCGTCTTGACAAACGTATCAACGGACTACTTGGCGCCCCTCTCTACGTTGATGATACGCCTGGTCTGTCTGTCTTCGAATTGCGTACTAAGGCTCGCCGACTTGTACGCGAACATGGAGTGAAGATTATCATGATAGACTACCTCCAGCTTATGAATGCCAACGGTATGCGTTTCTCATCACGACAAGAAGAGGTGTCAACCATATCTCGTTCGCTGAAAGGTCTGGCTAAAGAGTTAGACATTCCCATCATCGCCCTGTCACAGCTGAACCGTGGTGTTGAGTCGCGTGAAGGCCTTGAAGGAAAACGTCCTCAGTTAAGTGACCTGCGTGAGTCGGGAGCCATCGAGCAAGATGCCGATATGGTGCTCTTCGTTCACCGTCCTGAATATTATCACATATTCCAGGATGACAACGGACGTGACCTTCACGGAATGGCCCAGATTATTATTGCCAAGCACCGTAAGGGCGCTACAGGCGACGTGCTGCTCAACTTCCGAGGAGAGTTCACTCGTTTTGAAAATCCTGATGATGCCCATCTCAACAACCGTCCTGTCAACGATAACGGTGGAGAGATTATCGGCTCGAAGATTAATGGAGGCGATGGAGGCAATGTTCCACCAGACTTCAATACGCCTTTTGTGGGAGGCGACATGCCTATGCCAAACAATGACGGTCCTCTACCTTTTTAGTAGAAGACCGTCAGTCTTTTTTATACGTTTAAGGTTCACGTTTTATCACATATAAAAGGACGTGAATGAATTATCGTTTCAGTTGTTCGTTTTTCAGACTATTTCTTCAATGGAACAAGCACGCTGAACACAGAGCCTTCTCCGAGTACTGATTCGACCCTTACATCACCTCCCATTTTACGTGAGAAGTCTGCACAGAGCTGAAGTCCAAGTCCTGAACCTTCCTCACCACCTGTGCCATAGGTACTTTCACCCTTGTGGAAGATACTGTCTATACGTTCAGGTGCTATACCAACTCCGTGGTCTTTGACGCTAATCTTTGCAAAATCGCCCTCAACATCCATATCAATCTCTATAGTTGAGTTTTCAGGGCTGAACTTTATAGCATTGGAAATAAAGTTTCGCATTACAGTCTTGAGCATGTCGTTATCGGCTCTTACCACAAGCGGAGCATTAGTTCCACTAAGCTGAAGCTTTATTTTCTTTGTGACAGCAATCATCTCGAAGATGTCAACCACTCCTGGGATAATGTCTTTCAAGTCAAGATCCTGCAACAAAACATTCAGTCGGCCAGTCTGACTCTTTGTCCACTTCAACAAGTTATCAAGCAGATCGTGACAATCTTCCGACTCCTTGTTTGCCTTGTCAAGCAGTTCAAACAACTCAGGACCAATCATCTCTGGCGTCATAGACGATACCAACAAGTTCAAAACCATTCTTATGGAAGCCATTGGCGAACGAAGGTCGTGAGCTATGACAGAATACATCTTGTCACGATTGTTGATTGTAGCACGCAACTCATCATTCTGTTTCTGGATGAGTCGCTTAGCAGCCACGAGTGTAATCTGGTGCATTACGCGCACCACGAGTTCTTCCTTGTTGAAAGGCTTAGTGAGGAAGTCGTTTGCACCGACTTGGAAACCGTGAACGAGGTCACTCGGATTGTTCAGAGCTGTAAGGAATATGATAGGAATATCAGCAGTAGCTGGGTCTTTCTTTAGAATCACAGCTGTATCGAAGCCGCTGATATCAGGCATCATGACATCAAGAAGAATCAAGTCGGGTTTTTCTGTCTTTGCCTGTTCAATACACATATTTCCGCAATTGGCAGTACAAACCTGGAACTTCTCGTTTGTCAGCAATATCTTCAACAGCAAGACATTACTGACAACGTCATCTACGATAAGGATTTTATAATCAGAACGGTTAATTTTCGACTCCAGTTTTTCTTCCATTGGATTTCAATTGGTTAGCAAGTTGAATTTTTTTAATTGCAAAATTAGCGCAATTATTTGGAAACTCCAAACAAATTGCGCCAATTTTTTATCTAATAAAATAATTTTGTTACGATTTTCCTATTATCAGAACAATTGTCCAACCTGATATACTGTTGCCGATACCACCCATGCAATTAAAGTGGTATAACATGCAGCAATCAAGGCCCAACGCCAAGAGCTTGTCTCGTTCTTTATTGCCACTATCGTTGCTACACAGGGGAAATAGAGCAGAATGAACAGCAGGTAGCAATAAGCGGTGAGAGGCGTCATGCCATCTTTTCTCATCAGTTCTCCAAGTGTGGTATAGCGATCAGCATCGTCGCTGAAGCTGTCGTCATCGGCAAAGGAGTCGTCACCACTATATAGCACACCAATTGTAGAAGCCACTATTTCCTTTGCTCCAATGCCTGTCACAAGGCTCACGTCAAGTTTCCAGTTAAAGCCCTGAGGAGCAAAGACTGGCTCTATGGTCTTACCTATCTTTCCTATGTAAGAGTGCTCCTGCTGTTGTTGTGTAGAGAGGCTGTCATCATGAGGAAAATATCCGAGTGCCCATACTATGATACTTGCCACGAGAATCACTCCACCCATTTTCTTCAAATACTCCTTACCTTTCTCCCAAGTATGTCGGCCTATTGCTTTTGCCGTAGGCCACCTGTAAGGCGGAAGTTCCATAACAAACGGAGTGTCACTTCCTTTTATAACAAATGTTGCCATCAGTTTGCTCACTATCACAGACATGACTATTCCCACCATATAAATAGACAGCATGACCCATGACCTGTATTGTACAGAGAAGAATGTTCCTACTATCATTATATAAATAGGTAGGCGTGCAGAACAGGACATGAACGGAAGTATCATCATTGTTATCAGACGCGAGCGCCGGCTTTCTATCGTTCGTGTAGCCATCACCGCAGGCACGTTGCATCCGAATCCCATGATGAGTGGAATGAATGATTTTCCGTGAAGTCCCATCTTGTGCATAAGGCGGTCCATGATGAAGGCAGCCCTCGCCATATAGCCAGAATCCTCCATGAGCGAGATGAAGAAGTATAATATCAATATCTGTGGCAGGAATACCACCACCGACCCGACTCCTGCTATTGCTCCATCTACAACCAGCGAGCGCAATGGGCCTTCAGGCATTGTGCGCCCTACCCAGTCTCCAAGCCACGCCACGAAGGCTTCAATCCAGTCCATCGGATATTGTCCTAACGAGAACGTGGTGTGGAACATGACGTACAGTATGAGAAAGAATATTGGGAATCCGAAATATTTATGCGACAGCACATTGTCTATGATATGTGTTGCCTTATATGTATCGTTCTTCGAACCTGTAGTATAACCCGCTTCAGTGAGAGCACCGTTTATGAATCCGTATTTGGCATCCATGATGGCAGTCTCAGCATCTGTGCCTGTCTCCTCAAGCACACGACTTGCTGCATAGGAGCGTGCCGCATTAAGCTGCTTACGGTCTTCTGGACGATTCTCGTCGTTCATGTGCTGTCCCACATAATGCTCTACATCATGGTCGTTCTCAAGCAACTTTATGGCAAGATAGCGTGTAGAATAGCTTTGTGTGATATGTTCGTCGGCTTTGAGATATTTCTGCAGATGCTTTATTCCGTCTTCTATCTCGTGACCATAGTTTATGTGCAGGTGGCGAGCAATTTTGTTCTTGCCCTCATATACCTGAATGATGACCTTGAACAGGTCTTTTACTCCCATTCCAGTCTTAAACGATGTTGGTACTATTGGCATTCCGAACAATGTTCCCAATGTTGTGAGGTCAACATTATCGCCACGCTTCACGAACTCGTCGTACATATTGAATGCTCCCACGAGCCGCATGTCCATATCAACGAGCTGCGTAGTGAGATAGAGGTTTCTCTCAAGATTCGTGGAGTCAATCACGTTTATGACTACATCTGGCAGTTTCTCGTTCAGGTACTTGCGCACATAGAGTTCTTCAGGAGAATAGCAGGATAGTGAGTAAGTACCTGGCAAATCAACGAGGTTGAACTCATATCCATACATCGAAGCGTGGGCTTCTGAAGCATCGACGGTAACGCCTGAGTAGTTTCCAACATGTCCGTGTGCACCGCTGGCATAGTTGAACAGCGAAGTTTTTCCGCAGTTAGGGTTTCCTATGAGTGCTACATTTATTGTTCGGCGCTGGCGCAGAGCCTCGTGTACATGCTGTTTCAGAAGGTCGGCTTTTTCGCAGTCATCAGCCTCGACAACCATTTTTTCTGTCTGGGTATCGTTTTTCAAGAGTTCTTTCACGACAGCAGCATCAGCAGCCACCGAAGTGGAAGCCACCACTTCAATCATTGCTGCCTCCTGATGTCTCAGCGACACCTCATACCCCATAATCTTGTATTTCACAGGATCGTGAAGAGGAGCATTCAGCAGCACTTCCACCTGCTTGCCCTTCACAAAGCCCATCTCAATTATTCGCTTTCTGAAGCCACCGTGGCCTTGAACCTTCACGATGATTCCTGTCTCACCCGTCTTTAAATCTGAGAGTTTCATAAACTTCTACTGTTATATCGTCTGCAAAGATACATCTTTTATAAATAATGGCCGATAAAACAAGCGCAGTTTTATCGACCAATACCTAAAAATGATGATGCCAATTAAGCAAAATAGTATTCGAGATAGAGAATAACGAGACCTACAACGAAGCCAGCGAGAATCTTTGGTGTCAGATTACGCAGATACCACGAAATTCTGATGCGCTCCATCTTCATCAGCGCTATGCCGCTTGTAGAGCCGAACAGCAGCAGACATCCTCCGATGGCTGTGCAGAATGCAATCAGCGTCCAGTAGATTCCGTTCTGTGCAAAGATGCCGTCACTCACAGGGAAGAACGATATATTCGTCATAGCGACAGTAAACGTATCAACAAACGATGCGAGCAGTCCTGACATGAAAGCTATCACCCACACATGTCCTCCGAAGACGGAGAAGATTGTGTCAGCAATATCGCCCAGCACACCTGTCTCTGTCATAACTCCCATTGCGAGCATTATGCCCATTACGAAAAGCATCTGTTGCAGAGCGCCGTACTGTAACGCCTGTGGTATTCGGCGCTGTATCATCTGGTCGGCTTGCATCAGCTTTCTGTTGAACGCCTCATTGACAATCCACAGCAGCGACAATATGCACAGAGCTCCAAGGAATGGCGACAGCTTCGTAATGTTGTGGAATGTTGGTATGAACCATAGTCCGCAGATGCCAAGAATAAGCATCAGCGCACGCTGCCATCTGTTCAGTCTTGTATCGTTGCCACGATAAGGCGCAGGCCCCCACTCTGTTGCTATGCGGTCAGGCAACTGGTAGTTGATTAGTATTGTAGGCACTATCCATGCTGCGAGTGCAGGTGCTGCGAGATAAGCTGAGAAATGAGTAGCCGTGATGGCACCGTCGCACCAGAGTATCAGTCCTATTGGATCGCCGATAACGGTGAAGCATCCTCCTGCGTTAGCAGCCAATACGATGGCTGAACCTATAAGCAGGCGCTGCTGACGATTTGTCACGATGTCGCGCATTATGACGAGCATCAGCGTCGCTGTGGTGAGGTTATCAAGGTTTGCCGACACTATGAACGTTGCAAACGTGATGGTCCATAGCAGACGTTTCGAGTTACGTGTGCGAATCCATTCCTTGATGAAGTCGAAACAGCCATTGTTGTTCAATATCTCGACTATGCTCATCGTTGCTACGAGGAACATCACTATCGATGCTGCCTTGCCCACATATTTCAGGAAGATGTTATCATGTATGAAATACTTTACAGTATCACTTGTTGGCTGACTTCCTGCAAGAAACTCTGTGTAGTCCTCTTCATAGAGTCTCATGACGAAGTCAGAACCCCAGCATACATACACCACCCATCCGGCGGTGCCTATGAACATTGCCACAGCAGCCTTGCTTACACCAGTGAAATGGCTGGTCGAGATAAGCAGATAGCCGAAGACGAGTAGCAATACTATGATTAGTGTCATATTCTATGTGTTATAGTTTAATTATTGGTCAGCGTTATTTCTTATGTTCAATGTCTATTACGTTCAGTTCGTCAGCAAGAACGGTGTTTTCAAACACAGCCTTTGCCTCGTTCAAAAGTACATTCTCGTCAGTATATCGCGAGCTGTAGTGTCCTATGAGCAATTTTCCAACTTCTGCGTCGCGTGCCGTCAGAGCAGCCTGTCGCGCTGTCGAGTGACAATATTTCTCTGCCATCGCAAGATTATCGTCTGCATAGGTTGCCTCGTGATAGAGCAGGTCAACGCCCTTGATTGCTTCTGCAAGCTGCGGCATATACTTGGTGTCGCTGACATAGGCATAGGATCGTGGCTGTTCGGCAGGAAAGACGAATCGCTCGTTGGGTATCACTGTACCATCACTGGCGATGAAGTCCTGTCCGTTCTTAATGTTCTGTATCTGCGACACAGGCACCTCAAAGCAGTCTATCATGTCGCGGCGTATGTGTGGCAGCGACGGTTTCTCGCGGAAGATGAAACCAGAGCAAGGAAGGCGGTGCTCCAATGGCAGAGTCTCTATGGTAAGCGAACGGTCTTCATAGATGACAGCCTGTTTGGTAGTGTCAATGGCGTGGAACTCTACTTCGTAGCCGAGGTCGCGACAGAATGTTGACATCATCTGAAGAAGAATTTTCTCCAACCCCTTGTCGGCATAGACATGCATCTTTGCCGTTCGTCCGAGCAGCCCAATAGTGCTGAGCAGTCCTATCAGTCCGAAGCAGTGGTCGCCGTGCATGTGAGAGATGAAGATATGTCCTAGCTTCGCGAATGACAGCCCTGCGCGTCTCATCTGCAGTTGCGCACCTTCTCCGCAGTCAATCATAAACAGCTTGCCACGACAGTCCACCACCTGACATGTTGGCAGATGGTGCATCGTAGGCAATGCGCTTCCACATCCAAGTATGCTTAGACGAAATGGCTCCATATTCTATGTGATGATAGATTAAAAATACATGTCGGCTTCAGCGTCATCGTCGAGCTTCACATCCACATCGTCAAGTTCTTCGAAGTCGGGCACCTTTCCTGGGCGGTTAAATTCGAAGACCTGTTCTGAGTTGCGATATGACAGCGAGTCGTCAGATAGGAACAGAAGTGTGTACAGTTCGCTTTCCTCAAAGTCACCACCACCTTCTCTGACGCTGGTCAGTTCGAACTTTCCGTTTATCAAGCGCCAAGTCTTGTAGATTATCGATCCCTGGTTTATGCCTTCCACAATACCGCCGTCATGAATACTGAATCCCATGACTGAAGAGCCGTCAAGCGGATTCGGCATCACCCAGTCCCCCATGAGCACATTAAGGTTTACTAACCATTCTGCGCGATTCTTGGCATCGTTTGCGAGAACTGCCATTCTGTCACCAATGGTAAAACCGCCAAACAATTTGTTGTTTTCCTCGGCATCCATGAGGTTAAGGTGAAGGGTGTCGCCATTGTCAGAAATGAGCTGCATCACGTGCATTGTTGAACCATCACTGCAAACGCCATAGATTGTTGAGTCGCGACGCTGGCGCTCAACATTCTCAGCCCACTGGTTTCCATCTTCCGAATCACCTGACGTTGCAGATTTCTTCTCGCCACAGGCTACACACATGAGTGCAGCAAAAAAGGCAAATAGTATTATCTTTTTGTTCTTCATAACTCTTGTTGTTTAGCTTCATTCCACAGGGCATCCATCTCTTCGAGAGTCATCTCCGTAAGCGGTTTTCCCACGCGGATGCTATGTTCTTCTATGTATGTGAAGCGACGAATGAACTTTGCATTAGTCTTCTCAAGGGCATTGTCTGGATTGAGCTTGTAGAGGCGCGCTGCATTGATGAGCGAGAATAGAAAGTCGCCCAGTTCTGCTTCCTGCAACTCGCGGTTCTTGGCGTCGGATGGGTCTTTTCTCAGCTCTGCCTCAAGCTCGCCGAGTTCCTCTCTCACCTTGTCCCACACATCTTCTTTCTTCTGCCAGTCGAAGCCCACGTTGCGGGCCTTGTCCTGTATGCGGTATGCCTTGATGACACTGGGCAGGGCAGCAGGCACTCCTGAAAGCACACGCTTGTTACCGTCTTTCTCCTTCAGTTTTATCTGCTCCCAGTTCTGCAGCACTTGGTCGGCTGTCGTTGGGTTCTGGCTTGCCATCTGCTCTGTGTTGTAGATATGCGGATGGCGGAAGATGAGCTTGTCGGTCTGCTTCTGAAGCACGTCGTAGATGTCGAACGCTCCGTGTTCCGATGCAATCTTTGCGTAGAAGCAGAGGTGCATCATCACGTCGCCCAGCTCTTTCATGGTATCATGCTCATCGCCACGGCTCAGTGCGTCGCAAAGCTCATAGGTCTCTTCTATTGTGTTGGGACGCAGGCTTTCATTGGTCTGTTTCCTGTCCCACGGACATTTTTCGCGCAGCTCATCGAGCACGTCGAGCAGTCGTCCGAAAGCCTGCATCTGTTCTTCTCGTGTATGCATTTTCAGTCTGTTGTTGCAACGAATTATTGTGTTTTCGTTATCGTTATCACTTCTTCACCTCTTCCCATCTCATCACAGCACCGTTGCGGCGTGCTGGGTCGGCTCCCTTGAAGTCCATTGAGTATGGGCTGCCTGTTGTGGGACTCTTACCAACATAGGTATGAGTGCGTAGCGACATGAGCATGAACTCTCCGTCGAGATAGTCCTGCCAGAGGAACACCTCTGCCTTGCTGGCGTCATTGGTGAGGCGCACGTCGCCTGGCAGTCCGAGTCCTGACACCCACACATAGCGTCCGTCTTCACACTGGAGCGCTACGCATCCACGACCCTTGTCTATGAGTCGGAAGTGAGTTCGTGGTGAATTGTCGCGTCTGTCTGTGTCGTACATCAGTCCATGATCCAGAGCATTCATGGGTCGGCCTGTGGCGAGGTTCACTATGCGTATGGTCTTTCCGTAAGGAATGTTCTGCGAGCGGTCTGCCTTTGGCTCTGCTACGGTGAAGTTGTCGAACTCGGCATATCCGCCGTTCTTGCCGTTCTTGTTGAAAGCAAACAGAGCGTGGCGTGAGCCTTGGAAGGTAATGAGCTGGTATGACAGCTTCATAGTGTTTCCTACAGGATAGAAGTGCTCGCCATCGATGGAGTATGAGTACTCAGCCTGGTTCTCATCGTAGTTACCGAATACGCGCAGCCATATCTTTCCGTTTGCCAAGTCAATGGGAACGTTTACGGTGTCGTTATTTGCCTGTTCGAAGCAGCGCAGGGTGAGTGTCTTGCCGTCTTTCACCACTCCTATCCAAGAGCAAGGCACATTGATGTTTCCAAGACCTGCCACGTCGCCGTCTTTCATGCCTTTGGTATAGAGCTCCACGGTTGTCACGCTTGTAGGACCAATGACGCGCTGTGTCAGCGAGTTGCGAGACCACATGAGCTGGTCGGCAGGCATGGTGTTAAGTCTCAGGCGACCTCCCTTGAGAGCCCACATCTTGTCGTCAGGATTATGGTTCCACTGCCACACGCGTCCAAGTTTCTTGCCGTCAAAGTTCTCGTTGCGCTCGTAGGGGGCGTGAGCCACAGCATCCTGCTGAGCGACTTTGATGTTTGGCTTGAACCAAGTGCGAGGAGCGCGTCCGAGGTTTCCCTCCAGTCCGAGGAATGGCCACCCGTCTTTCCATGTTATTGGAGCCAGCGTTGTGGTGCGTCCTATGGAGTGGAAGTCCATCATCAGCAGCGCCCACCACTGTCCGCTCTGGTCTTCCACTATACCGCCTTGATGTATGTTTGTGCATGCCGTAGCGTTCTTGTCGGCTGTAGGTATGCCGAACTTCGTTCCGTCGGGCATTATTCGTCCGCGAACCTGGGTGATGGGTGCTGCGTGGTAGCCGAAAGTCTCATCGGCTGTTATCACTATCGTCTCATATGGTCCCCAGATGCTCTTCGAGCGCGAGCAGAGAGTGCGGCCGTTAGGCTTATAGTCGGTAGAGATGAGGTAGTACATGCCATTGATTTTATACATGTGGTGGCCCTCGCCTACTGCGCTTCCCTTGGGAATGATTATGCGGTCGGTCTCTTCCTTGGGTCCGCTCATGTCGGGCTTAAGCTCCGTGCAGTGAACCTCACCATAGCCATGGATGGCATAAATCTTTCCGTCGTCGTCGAAATGAACTGCGAGGTCATAGATTTTTCCCTGCAGATTATGGTGTGTCCAGGGGCCGTGTATGTCTTTCGCCGTGTAGCACTGGAGCCCCTTGCCGTTGACATTAGAGAATACATAGAACTGTCCGTTGGCATAGCGGATGCATGGTGCCCAGATGCCCTGTCCATAGACTTCCTTCTTGTTCTTCAGCGAGAAAGCGTCGTCGTTGAAGTCGAAGCGGTCGAAGCAGTAGCTGATGTTCTCCCAGTTAACAAGGTCCTTGGAGTGAAGAATCACGAGACCCGGAACAGAGTGCATCGTTGTGCCTGCCAGATAGTAGTCGTCGCCTACTCGCAGTATGTCGGGGTCGCTGAACTCGTCGTAGAACAGAGGGTTTGTGAAGGTACCATTGCCATTGTCGGCAGTCCACGATGCGGTCTGAGCGTTGGCCGTAGTGCATGTCATTGCTGTCAATGCAATAGCAATAGCACGGAGATTTCTGATTAGGGTTTTGTTTGTCATTATAGTTCCTGATTTTAAAAACGTTGGCAAAGTTACGAAAAAATGAGAGAAGTGCAAAAGGAAAACCAAGTTTTTCTTTTCACTTCCGAATGCAAAGTAAGTTCTGCGAAGCAAAAGTTACGAAAAGTCGGGCGAAACACAAAGAAACTTGTTTCTTTTTTGGCGAGACAGAGATGATTTTCATAGTGAAAGAGTTGTTTTAAAGGGTTTCAGACTGGTTGTTAGCGTTTTATTAGAACACTTCGCGCGTTTGGTTAGATCTCTCGCAGCGTTTGGCATAAACGCACTTGAGCATCATTCAAATATACTGCAAAGGTACGAAAATAATAATGAAACACCAAAAATCGTTATAGCGTAACTTGCATATTTCTTTTATTCTTTGACATTTCGTCGTCTTGGCCCAAATCGTGACAATGACATCGTGACAACGTGACATTAAGGAATTTCATGATACGCAAACTATAGTTAATAATAATATATAATATTATTATATATTATTATTATATATTCTTTCTTTCAATTTATCACTCTTAATCCTTCTTTATGTTGAATATCCTTAATGTCACGATGTCACTTTGTCATTGTCACTATTTTATTACTACATCTTGAACCTCATTCCTACCACAGCAGATATACCAGGCTGAGGCACATTGCCATAATCTACATAGCTGGTATTCAGCAAGTTATTAGCCTCCGCATAGAAAGAGCAATGCGATGACTGTGCCCATGAAAGACGAGCATCAACGATGCCGTAAGGCTTATAACTTTCGTAACTACCATCGAAAGTAGTGTAGCCTCCGACACGATTTTGCCATCGATAATAGATGTTCATGTCAAGTTTTTTGCTAAGATTCAGGTCACATTGAGCCGTAAACTTATGCTTCAGATACTCCAAAGCATACTGCGAAACAATGTTTTCGTACTCTTTTTTGTCTTGTTCCATGAAGTTGTAAGCAACCTTGAAAGAACGCAAAAAACGCTGAGATGGGAAGGCTTTTGCAGCATTAAGTAAAACAGAAGCTTCAAAGCCATAACTATTTATGCGAGTGAAGTTTACGCTTTTCCATTCAGCTTGTTTTCCTTTAGAAATGTCCATTATCCAGTCAATCAAATGACTGCCTTGATGATGATAAAAACTCACCTTCGATTCCAGCATTTCCGAGTCATATTTCACACCTAAATCCAAAGCTTTCATTTCTTCAGGCTTCAAATGAGGGTCGGCAGCATAGCCCTGAAGCTTGTAATACATCTCTGTGAACGACGGAAGTCGCATGGAAGAGTTGTATCCGGCAAAGATTTTTACCCCATTTCCAAGCTTATAACTCACGTCGATGCCTGGGTAAAAGCGCCACGACATGTCGCTCTGAGTGCTTTTTGAAGCCACCACACCTGCTGAGACAACCAAGCGTTTAAGCAGTATATTATGCTCCAGATGTAGTGAAGTATTGGTGCGACCAATGCCACGAGTATAGTCACGGTCTGTACCACCGATATGGTGATTATGAGCCAAAGGCTCGCCCAGATTACCACTCAAAAGCTCTTCACGACGCATCTCACCGCCAAAAGCAGTACGCCCAAGCGTCCAGTCGAGATAACTGTTGAGCGAAGCGCCATAGACATTGCAGAGATTATAGTTGAATTTCATCTTTTCGGGCTTGTCGCGATAGCCTTCATAGCGATCCTTGTGAAGATTCCAGTAAAGGGCAGGACGCAGATGCAGAGCGCCACGCTTATTCTCCCCTTGAACAGACGCCATCACCTTCGTAACGTGCTCATACTGGTCGTCGGCCTGCCATTTAGGCGAAGCATAAAACGTGCTTGAACCCCAGCCCTTATCGGCTATTCCGGCATACCACGAACAGCTTACGGCATCGCTGTCAAACAAGCCCTGATAGAAAGCCTTGCTGCCACTGAAATCGGTATTCAAACCACCTGCTTGCGAACGACTGAAGCCATCGCTACGCTTGTAGCTGCCCGAGAGCTGATGAGAGAAAACAGAGGCGGAAGAAGACGTGACATTGGCCACAAACGAGGCCTTACCATAGCCGAAGGACCCTCCTTCAAGCCCCACGTCGGCACTCGCAACAAGCGCCCTACCCTGCTGTGCATCAACGAGTTGTCGCTTCTCGTCAGTACGAGGTTGCGCACGGGTAACAATGTTGATAGCACCAAGCAGCGACGAAGTGCCATAGGCACGACTCGCAGGTCCCTCAAGCACCTCAATGCGCACAATCTCGCTAAGCTCTACAGGCAGTTCCATGACATTATGGGCCGTCTGAGGGTCGCAGATATTAATACCGTTAAGGAGGATTGCAACTTGTTCCTGAGTTCCACCTCTGACGCTGATGTCCGTCTGGGCTCCAATTGCTCCACGCTGACGCACATCAATGCCTACAGCCAACTTCAACAAGTCATTAACACTTTGTACTGGCGCCGCCTGAATATCCTCACGGCTCAGTACAGTTACCATTCTCGCCGCCTGGCTCTGAGCCAACGGCGCTCGCGATCCGGTGACGCCTACGTCGTCGAGCCACACCTCACGCTGAACCCTTGCAGAATCGACACGCCACACTTCATCGCTGATGCTGTCGGCTTTTGCAGAGGAAAGCGTTGCCACGCTCAGCACGGAGATAATAACCTCGCGTCCGAGACAGGCAAAGAGAGAGTAGCCCTTCCGTTTGAACTGACGGAAGACGAGCACCTCACGCTTCATAAAAACTGGTTTGTACATAAAAAAATTTTTTAACGAATTACACAAAAAAACCGTCCCTTTTGTGTAAAAAAGCCGTCTCTTTTGTGCAAAAACGGCGCAAAGTTAGCAAAAATCGAGGAAAAATCAAAACACAAAGGAGCAAAAGACAAATAAAATTTCAAAGATTTCGGAAAGAATGGCAGTAATACATTTTTTTTTCGTACCTTTGCACGAAAATAATGAACGCATACAAAATTTAATAAAGAGATTAAAGATGATTACAGTAACGAATCTGGCGATTCAATTTGGAAAAAAGGTTCTCTACAAAGACGTGAACCTGAAATTCACAGGTAACAACATTTATGGCGTGATAGGCGCCAACGGAGCAGGAAAGTCAACCCTGCTCAGAGCGATCAGCGGTGAGCTCGAAGCAAACAAAGGTACTATCGAACTTGGCCCAGGCGAGCGCTTGTCGGTGCTTGAACAGGACCACTTCAAATATGACGAATATTCAGTCATGGACACCGTACTCATGGGACACGCCCCTCTGTGGAACAACATGAAGGAGCGCGAAGCCCTCTATGCTAAGCCGGAGATGACTGAAGAAGACGGTGTGAAGGCAGCCGAACTGGAGATGGCCTTCGCCGAGATGAACGGATGGGAGGCCGAGAGCGAGGCAGCACAGCTGTTGCAGAACCTCGGAATAAAGGACGACCGTCACTACATGCAGATGGCAGACATGTCGAACAACGAGAAGGTGCGCGTCATGCTGGCAAAGGCTCTCTTCGGACACCCTGACAACCTGCTGCTCGACGAGCCTACCAATGACCTCGACCTCGACACCGTGCAGTGGCTTGAGGAATATCTCAGCTCGCTGGAGCAATGCGTGCTCGTGGTAAGTCACGACCGTCACTTCCTCGATGCTGTGTCAACACAGACCGTAGATATCGACTTCGGCAAGGTGACACTGTTCTCAGGCAACTACTCTTTCTGGTACGAGTCAAGTCAGCTCGCGCTGCGTCAGGCTCAGAACCAGAAGATGAAGGCCGAGGAGAAGCGCAAGCAGCTGGAAGAGTTCATTCGCCGATTCTCTGCCAATGTGGCAAAGTCAAAGCAGACCACATCGCGCAAGAAGATGCTTGAGAAGCTGAACGTGGAGGAAATCACGCCTTCAACACGCAAATATCCTGGCATCATCTTCCAGATGGAGCGCGAGCCAGGAACACAGATACTCGAAGTGGAAGGACTGAAGGCCACCGACGCTGACGGAACAGTACTCTTCGACAACGTGTCGTTCACCATCGAGAAAGGTCAGAAGACAGTATTTCTGAGCCACAACCCGAAAGCAATGACAGCGCTGTTCGAAATCATCAATGGCAACCGCGAGGCTGACGCAGGCACATTCAAGTGGGGCGTAACCATCACAACGGCATACCTGCCACTCGACAACACAGAGTTCTTCCAGTCAGATATGAACCTCGTGGACTGGCTGTCACAATACGGTACAGGCAACGAAGTGCTCATGAAGTCATACCTCGGACGCATGCTCTTCCGCGAAGAAGACGTGCTGAAGCATGTCAACGTGCTCTCAGGTGGTGAGAAAATGCGCTGTATGATTGCTCGCATGCAGTTGAAGAATGCCAACTGTCTCATTCTCGACACGCCGACAAACCACCTCGACCTTGAGTCTATCCAGGCATTCAACAACAACCTCGTACAGTTCAAGGGCAACATTCTCTTTGCTTCTCACGACCATGAGTTCATCCAGACTGTGGCTGACCGTATCATAGAACTGACGCCAAAGGGCACCATAGACAAGCTGATGCAGTATGACGACTACATCTACGACGAGCAGATAAAGGAGCTGAAAGAAAAGTTGTATTCTTAAAAACTTATTTCGGCACGGTTTTTGCTACATAACAGCAAAACAATTAAACAGCAAAACTATGACAGAAAAAGAAGAATATACTCCACAAAGTGAGAGTGAAACCCAGAACATGAAAGAACAAGAAGAGAATTTGGAAAGCTCAGAATACTCAGAAGATTCTGAAATTTCAGAAAACTCCGATAATTCAGAAAACTCTGAAACCCCAGAAGAGAAAGACCCGCTGGCAGCCGCTCAGGAAGAGATAGCCGACCTGAAGGACAAGTACCTGCGCCAGGTGGCAGAGTTCGACAACTACCGCAAACGTACGCTCAAAGAGCGCGCAGAGCTCATACTGAATGGCGGTGAGAAGGTCATCACCACCCTACTCCCTGTGCTCGACGACATGGAACGTGCTATAGAAAACGGCGCAAAGACCGACGATGTGGCTGTACTGCGCGAAGGTATTGAACTTATCTATCACAAGCTGACAAAGGTGCTCGAGGGTCACGGAGTAACGAAAATCGAAACCGAGAATGCCGACTTCGATACCGATGTACACGAGGCTGTGGCAATGGTTCCAGGCATGGGCGACGACAAAAAAGGCAAAGTGATTGACTGCCTCACCCCGGGCTACAAACTCAACGACAAAGTAATTCGCCACGCCAAAGTTGCCGTTGGTCAGTAAAGTAAATAGTCAAATTGTGAAATAGTCAAATAGTCAAACAGACAGAATGGCACAGAAAAGAGACTACTATGAGGTGCTGGGCGTTGAGAAAAACGCATCAGAAGACGAGATAAAGAAGGCATACCGAAAAATTGCCATAAAATATCACCCAGACCGCAACCCTGGCGACAAAGAGGCAGAGGAAAAATTCAAGGAGGCTGCAGAAGCCTACGATGTGCTCCACGACCCGAAGAAGCGTCAGCAGTATGACCAGTTCGGATTCAACGGTCCTATGGGCGGCGGATTCGACGGATTCGGAGGCGCTGCGATGAACATGGACGACATCTTCTCAATGTTCGGCGACATCTTCGGAGGTCACGGCTTCGGAGGAGGATTCGGTGGCTTCGGAGGAGGCGGTGGACGCGGACGTCAGCAGATGCGCGGCGGAGACCTCAGACTGAAGGTTAAGCTCACGCTGGAAGAGATAAACAAAGGCGTGACGAAGAAGTTCAAAGTTCGCAAGGACATTGAGTGCAGCCATTGTCACGGAAGCGGTGCAGAGGGAGGTAGCGGAAAGGAGACCTGCCCCACATGTCACGGCTCGGGCGTCATCACCCACACCACACAGAGCATCTTCGGAATGATGCAGACCCAGGGCGTTTGTCCCACTTGTCACGGCTCAGGTGAGGTGATAAAGAACAAATGCCACGAATGCGGTGGCACCGGCGTGGTGAAAGGTGAAGAAGTGGTAGAGATAAACATACCTGCTGGCGTAGCCGAAGGAATGGTTATCAACGTGCCAGGCAAAGGCAACGCAGGACCAAACAACGGCATCAATGGCGACATACAGGTGTTCATAGAGGAAGAACCTAACGATACCTTCGTTCGCGATGGCAACGATCTCATATACAATCTGCTGCTCGACTTCCCCACAGCAGCACTCGGAGGCGAAGTGGATGTACCTACGATTGAAGGCTCAAAGCTGAAAATTAAGATTGAAAACGGAACACAACCTGGAAAAACGCTGCGACTCAGAGGAAAAGGTCTGCCTGCAGTACAGGGCTATGGCAACGGACGTGGAGATCTCGTTGTGAACATCAGCGTTTACGTGCCAAAGACTCTGTCACGCGAAGAGAAGCAAATGCTGGAACAGATGAAGAACAGCGACAACTTCAAAGGCGACAAGCAGACACACGACTCAATATTCAAGCGTTTCAAGAACTACTTCTCTTGATATGAGTGTTGATAAATACAAACCATCATGAAATATAAAGAGGCAATCGACTATCTCTATAGCCAAGTACCGAGTTACGAGAAACAAGGTGCATCGGGCTACAAGGAGGGACTTGACACCACGTTGAAGCTCGATGAGCACTTCGACCATCCACATGAGCACTTTCGCTCAATACATGTGGCTGGAACAAACGGAAAGGGCTCTGTGTCACATACAATAGCTGCACTGCTACAGGTGTTCGGCTATCGTGTGGGACTCTACACATCACCCCACCTCGTAGATTTCAGAGAGCGCATAAGAGTAGATGGCAGGCCTATCTCAGAAGATTATGTTTGCGACTTCCTCAGCAAGGAGCAGCAGTTTCTCGACACGCTGTCGCCATCATTCTTCGAGATAACTACAGCAATGGCGTTCAAATACTTCCGCGATATGGATGTTGACATTGCCGTGATAGAGGTAGGTTTGGGAGGAAGACTCGACTGCACGAACATCATCACTCCAATACTGTCGGTCATAACAAACATTTCATTTGACCACACACAGTTCCTGGGCTCTACACTTGAGGAGATAGCAAGAGAGAAAGCCGGAATAATAAAGACTGGAGTGCCCATAGTCATTGGCGAGACACAGCCAGAGACACGCCCCGTCTTCGAAGAAGTGGCAAAAGAGAAAAAAGCACCCATCTACTTTGCAGAAGATGACGACGAGAAAGAAGTCATCTCGGCTACGCCACAACCCAACGGAACGATCCTCTACAAGTGCAAACATCTTGCAGAATTCACAGGAGAGTTGGGCGGCATCTATCAGACAAAGAACACAAACACCATACTTGTGGCTATGCACCGTCTGGTGGACGCAGACTACCTCTGCCAATGCTATGACCCAGAGAACAACAGGAAGATTCAAGAGGAGATGACCCTCGCCTTCATGAACGTTAGCAAAATAACTGGACTGCAGGGACGCTGGCAGACGCTACATGAAAATCCGAAGGTAATCTGCGATACTGGTCACAACGTGGCAGGATGGGAATACATTTCCAAACAGCTGCAGACCGTAAAATGCAATAAGATGCATATAGTAATAGGTATGGTTGACGACAAGGATATCTATGGAGTGATGAACCTCCTACCCAAAGACGCCACCTATTATTATACTAAGCCAGACACAAAGAGAGCATTCCCGGAAACATCACTCCAAGTATTCGGAGAGCAGTTCGGACTTCACGGACAGTGTTTCCCAAATGTAGCCGATGCTGCTGATGCAGCCATCGATATGGCAAATACAGACGACTTTATCTTCATTGGAGGAAGCACTTATGTGGTTGCAGATTTCATGAAATCAAGGCAATCTTAGAGTGAAAATTTCCTCAATAAAAATAGAAGAGAAGACAATTAGCTGTTTTTAACACCAATTTTTCGCCGATATGCTTGTGCATGTCGGCTTTTTTTTGTTATTTTGCAACAAATACAATAACCAAAACCAAACAATTATGGCAAACACAACAGAAAATGCGAATCTTTGTGGTCTGAAGCGTGAAGACTTCCAGACCACTATCAATGGTAAGAAAACTGATTTGTACATCCTGCGCAATCGCAAGGGTTACGAAGTAGCAATTTCAAATTATGGTGGTGCTATCTGCGCTATCATGGTGCCTGACAAGAACGGCAACGTTGGCAACGTCATTCAGGGACACGCCAACATCGAGTCGCTCATGAGCGGCAACGAGCCTTACCTCTCTACCCTCATCGGACGCTGGGGTAACCGCATCTGCAAGGGTCAGTTCATACTGAACGGCAAAGAGTATCAGGTAGCTATCAACAATGGTCCTAACCATCTGCACGGAGGTCTGAAGGGCTTCAACGCAAAGGTTTGGGACGCTCGTCAGATGGGTCCACGCTCGCTGGCTCTCCACCGCGTTTCTTCTTACGGTGAGGAAGGCTACACAGGCGAACTCGACGTAACAGTAGAATTCACATTCACAGACCAGAACGAGCTCGTGCTTGAGTATTTGGCAACAACCAACAAGAAGACCATCGTGAACCTCACTCATCACGCATTCTTCTCACTTGCTGGCACAGCCGACCCAACACCAACTATCGACGATCTGATTTGCGAAATCAATGCCGACTTCTATCTCCCAACAGACGCGACAGCCATTCCTACAGGCGAAATCCTCAAGGTTGAAGGCACACCATTCGACTTCCGCAAGCCAAAGGCTATCGGCAAGGACATTGATGCAGACAACGAGCAGATTAAGTTCGGCAACGGCTATGACCACAACTACGTGCTGAACAAGCAGGAAGAAGGCGAACTGAGCCTCGCAGCTAAGCTGACAGAGCCAAAGAGCGGACGCACAATGGAATGCTGGACCACAGAGCCAGGCATGCAGCTCTACACAGGCAACTACCTCTGCGGCTACAAGGGTGCCAACGGCGCTACATACCCACGCCGCTCAGCTGTTTGTCTTGAGACTCAGCACTTCCCCGACTCTCCTAACCGTCCATACTTCCCAAGCGTGGTACTGAACCCAGGAGAGCGCTACAAGCAGAAGACCATCTATAAGTTCGGCATCGCAGAATAATAGTTCATATGTTTGCTCATGGTAAACGATTTGTTTGCCATGAGCAATATATTTTTGCTAATGAAAAATCACTAATAATTAATAACTATGTCACAAAAACAAACACCGAACTATCTGTTCCCCTTGATTATTGTGTTCATTGTGTGCTTCCTCATTGGATTTATCACCACAATGAACAACTCTATGATTGCGTTCCTTTCTCAGGCATTCAATCTTAGTGCACAACAAGGTCAGTATGTCAACACAGCATTCTATGGCGCTTACTTGTTAGCTATCCCATTTGCCATGCTCATGAGCAAGATTGGCTATAAAGGTACATTGCTACTTGGATTAGCTGTTGCAGGCATTGGCTTCGTTATCAATTCTTTTGGAATTAACTGGGCCATTGATGCTGGTGCAAACGTCTATATCGTTTTCTTGCTCTCTATGTGTATTGTTGCCATGGGAGTAGTAATGCTTCAGAACGTAGCCAACCCCTATGTGATGGTATTGGGCAAACCTGAAAGCGGAGCGTTCCGCATGACCCTGTCACAGGCACTGAATTCAGTAGCAACGACCGTTGCCCCAATGTTCATTACATATATCATCATAGCAGGTAAGACACCAGCTCCTGAATATGTTCCCGGACCATTCCTTGGATTAGGTATCTTCACACTAATCATCTGCGGCATTCTTGTATTCCTCAAGCTCCCGAAGATTGACGAAGGCAAGCAAGCAGAAGAAGAATCTGGCGAGAAGAAAGAATACAAGTCAAGCGTCTTCAAATATACACATGTTTGGCTGGGTGCACTGGGAATCTTCATGTACATGGGTGTAGAAATTGGAGTACCCTCGATGCTTCCATATCGTTTCCAGTTGCTTTATCCTGATATGGACTCAGCAGCATTAGCAGCCCTTTGTACAAGCTATCTGTCATGGTACTGGGGTGGTATGATGGTTGGTCGTTTCGTTGGCGCTGGTATTCTGACAAAATTCGAGCCACGCAAGCTGCTCACAGCTTGTCTATGCCTTGGTGCCGCATGCATTCTCCTATCTTTGCTTACCGCAAGCTCAATGGTAGGCATTTGGTTCATGTTGGCTGCTGGTCTGTTCCACTCAGTAATGTGGCCACTCATCTTCAACCTTGGTCTGCAAGAGCTTGGTCCTCACACTAAGGCCGCCTCAGGCGTTATTAACACTGGCGTAATAGGTGGAGCATTGCTCATGCCTGTAATGGGAGCTGTAGTTGACGCTGCTGGCATTATTATTGCGATGTGCCTCATGTTTATATTCTATGCATACATCATTTGGTTCTGCAACTTTGGCAGCAAGATCGGCATAAACGTGAAATAACTTTTATACTATTAATAATTAAAACTATTAAGCTATGATTGACATTGAATTTGTAAGAAGCCGCTTCATCAAGCACTTTGACGGAAAAACTGGTAATGTTTACACATCGCCTGGTCGTATCAACCTGATTGGTGAGCACACCGACTATAATGGCGGATTTGTATTCCCAGGAGCAGTAGATAAAGGCGTTACAGCAGAGATGCGCGCTAATGATACAGAAGACACTGTGATGGCTTACGCTATCGACCTTAAGGACCGCGTGGACTTCAAACTTAGCGACCCTGCAGGTCCTAAGGCATCATGGGCTCGCTATATCTATGGTATCGCACTCGAGATGAAGAAGCTTGGCGTTCCCGTTAAGGGCTTCAACATTGCTTTTGCTGGTGATGTTCCCCTTGGTGCAGGCATGTCTTCTTCTGCTGCTATGGAGAGCTGCTTCGCTTGCGGTCTGAACGACATCTTTGGCGAGAACAAGGTTTCTCAGTGGGATATGGTTCTTGCTGGACAGGCTACTGAGCACAACTACTGCGGTGTGAACTGCGGCATCATGGACCAGTTCGCTTCTGTCTTCGGCAAGGCAGGCTGTCTGATGCGCCTCGACTGCCGCAGCCGCGAGTTCGAGTATTTCCCATTCAAGCCCGATGGCTATCGTCTTGTTCTGCTCGACTCTGTCGTTAAGCACCAGCTGGCAGGCTCACCTTATAATGATCGTCGCAACTCTTGCGAGAACGTTGTTAAGCACATCCAGGCTAAGCACCCAGAGGGCAAGTTCGAGACATTGCGTGACTGCACATGGGAACAGCTTGAAGAAGTAAAGGGCGAGGTAGGTGAAGAGGACTACAAGCGTGCTAAGTTCGTTCTTGGCGAGAAGGACCGCGTGCTTGCTGTCTGCGAAGCCCTGAACGAAGGTGACTACGAGAAGGTTGGCGAGATGATGTACAAGACTCACGAGGGGCTGTCAAAGGACTACGAGGTTTCTTGCGAGGAACTCGACTTCCTGAACGATGTTGCAAAGGAGAACGGCGTAACAGGTTCTCGTATCATGGGTGGCGGTTTTGGCGGATGCACCATCAACCTCGTTCGCAACGACCTCTACAAGAAGTTTGTTGATGACGCTAAGAAGCGCTTCAACGAGAAGTACGGTCATGAGCCAAAGGTTTACGATGTTGTCATCGGCGACGGCTCACGCAAGCTCTGCTAACTCAAATAAGTAGCACAAAAAAAAACATCACTATCCTGTTGGGTAGTGATGTTTTTTTATATCTATCGTTTTTTATCCGTTCATAGACAGAAGGAACTCCTCGTTGTTGCGAGAATGAACCAGTCGGTCTCTTACCATATCCATTGCCTCGATAGGATTCATCTCAGCTATGAACTTACGTATTATCCACATGCGGTTGAGCGTCGTAGAATCCTGAAGCAGGTCATCGCGACGAGTACTTGACTGAACAAGGTCGATAGCTGGGAACACGCGTTTGTTAGAGAGCGAGCGTGAAAGCTGAAGCTCAGAGTTACCTGTACCCTTGAACTCCTCGAAGATAACCTCATCCATCTTTGAACCAGTATCTATAAGTGCTGTAGCAATGATGGTAAGTGAGCCTCCGTTCTCAATGTTACGTGCAGCTCCAAAGAAACGCTTAGGCTTCTGCAGGGCATTGGCATCAACACCACCAGTAAGAACCTTACCACTGGCAGGAGCAACTGTATTATAGGCACGAGCCAGACGAGTTATTGAATCAAGGAAGATAACCACATCGTGACCACACTCCACCATTCGCTTTGCCTTCTCGAGCACAATACCTGCAATCTTTACGTGACGGTCGGCAGGCTCGTCAAAAGTAGAAGCGATAACCTCTGCGTTGACGGTGCGGCTCATATCTGTCACCTCCTCAGGACGCTCGTCGATAAGAAGCATCATGATGTATGCTTCAGGATGGTTGGCAGCTATAGCGTTGGCAATATCTTTCATCAGAATGGTCTTACCGGTCTTTGGCTGCGCAACGATAAGAGCACGCTGTCCCTTACCTATTGGAGAGAAAAGATCCACGATACGTGTTGACGGATTTGTGGTTGCAGGGTCGTTGCAAATCATGAACTTCTCCTCAGGGAAGAGAGGTGTGAGATGCTCGAAAGATACTCTGTCACGAACCTCAGACGGATTACGTCCGTTAATCATGTTCACATTTGACATAGCGAAATACTTCTCTCCGTCGTGTGGCGGACGCACGGTGCAGTCAACCACGTCACCAGTCTTCAGACCATATTTCTTAATCTGCTGAGGAGCAACATAGATATCATCAGGAGAAGACAGGTAGTTGTAGTCGCTTGAGCGGAGGAAGCCATATCCGTCCTGAAGAATCTCAAGAACACCATTGCCTGGTATGAGATCCTCAAAGTCGTAGTTTCCATTCTGCTGTGAAACAGGTGTCGGAGTTGATATAGGCTGGAATGAAGTATCTACATGTTGTGACACGGGACGGTCGAAGATATCGAGTGTAGGCATTGCCGACTGATCCTCAATAGGGAGGTCAACTACAGGAATGAAGTCTGTTCCGTCGTTAGGGTCGCCATCCCACACCCCGTCAGGATTTGGCTCATAGAATGAATCCAGGTCTGGCTGTGTCAGACGACCATTCATCTTTTCCTGAAGCTGAGCTACAAGTTCCTCTTCATCGTTCGACACATTATTATTATAATTATCACTTGCCTCTGGAACAATGTCAAGTTCTGCTGCGTTGCCTTCTTCTGCAGCATTCTGCATTTCAGCAGGCATCTCTGCATTGTCAGCACCGTCGTTCACCTCTGTTGCCTTTGCCTTCTCAGCTTCTTCAGCAGCAATCGCAGCAAGTTCAGCTTTCGACTTTCTTCCACGACGCTTAGGCTGAGCTGCAGGCTTCTCTTCATCATTTGTTTCAACTTTTGCATTACTTTTCTCTTCTGTGTTGGCTGCTTCAGTGTTTTTCTTTGAAATCCTTGTGCGCTTACGCTTTGCGGTAGCACCTGTTGCGCTGTCTATCGCAGCCTGGTCAAGAATGGCATAGACCACCTTTTCCAATTCATCGTTCTGTGAAACCTCCACACCTAGTTCGGCTGCAATAGTAAGCAGCTGGGCAGGTTCCATCTGTTCTAATTCTTCTTTGTTATACATAGTATAAGCCTATAACTTTTACTTTAAAAAAATCTTGTTGGAATTGTAGTTAAGGAAAAAAGTTCTGTAACGAACTAATTCTGCGCTTCACAGAATGCGAAGCTAAGGAGATATTCCTTTTGTGGATGCAAAGTTACACATTTTCATCCAAACATTAGTTAAATGAAACAGAAAAAACTGACGAGTTACAAAAAATTAACAGTCGATAACAACTCTCGTTTGTCAATTCTACGCTCTCAATTCTTAATTCTCAATTTCCAATTCTCAATTTCCTCACTCTCCCCTTGCTAAATTTCCTTAATACGCTCAAAAAGCATCACCTATTTTAGGTAATTGTAAGAAAATTTACTATCTTTGCAGCCCAAATACGCAACAATAAGCGACACATTATTTTATACTATTTTATATTTTATAAAATTACACAATGATTTATTCAAAGGAAGTTGAGAACATGTGCGTTGTGGCCAAAGGCCCCAACCACGGTCCTGCACCCATTCCCGAAGAGGGCAAGTGGATTCAGGCAAAGGAGATTAAGGACATTTCGGGTTACACCCACGGTATTGGTTGGTGTGCTCCTCAGCAGGGTGCCTGCAAACTGAGCCTTAACGTTAAGGACGGTGTTATTCAGGAGGCTCTCGTTGAGACTATCGGCTGCACAGGTATGACTCACTCTGCTGCTATGGCTTCAGAGATTCTGCCTGGTAAGACCATTCTTGAGGCTCTGAATACCGACCTCGTTTGCGATGCTATCAACACCGCTATGCGTGAGCTCTTCCTGCAGATTGTCTATGGTCGCACACAGAGTGCTTTCTCTGAGGGCGGTCTCGTAATCGGTGCTGGTCTGGAAGACCTCGGTAAGGGTCTGCGTTCACAGACAGGTACACTCTATGGCACAGTTGCTAAGGGTACCCGTTACCTCGAGCTTACTGAGGGTTACATCACCAAGCAGTTCCTCGATAAGGATAATCAGGTTTGCGGCTACGAGTATGTACACCTGGGCAAGATGATGGAAGCTATCAAGGACGGTATGGACGCTAACGAGGCTGTGAAGAAGTTCACAGGTTCTTACGGTCGTACAACTGCCGAGCAGGGAATTGTGAAGGTTATTGATCCACGTAAAGAATAAGAGGAGGACAGACACATGATTAGAAAAGTATCATTCGAGAGCTACGAGCGTCGCATCAATCAGGTGCTGGCTGCTCTTAAGGAGAACGGAATCAATAGCATTGAAGAGGCTAACGAGATTTGCGAGAAGGCTGGTATTGATCCTTACCAGATGTGTGAGGAGACTCAGCGTATCTGCTTCGAGAACGCTAAGTGGGCATACGTTTGTGGTGCTGCTATCGCCATTAAGAAGGGCGTAAAGAACGCTGCCGAGGCTGCTGAGGCTATCGGTATCGGTCTGCAGAGCTTCTGTATCCCCGGTTCTGTGGCTGACGACCGTAAGGTTGGTCTAGGTCACGGTAACCTGGCTGCTCGTCTGCTCCGCGAGGAGACTGAGTGCTTCGCATTCCTGGCAGGTCACGAGTCATTCGCTGCTGCTGAGGGTGCCATCAAGATTGCTGAGAAGGCAAACAAGGTTCGTAAGAAGCCCCTACGCGTTATCCTCAATGGTCTTGGCAAGGATGCAGCTATGATTATCAGCCGCATCAATGGTTTCACATACGTACAGACTCAGTTCGACTACTATACTGGCGAGGTTAAGGTTGTTAAGGAGACTCCTTACAGCGACGGTCCTCGTGCAAAGGTAAAGTGCTATGGCGCTGACGATGTTCGTGAGGGTGTTGCTATCCTGTGGAAGGAGAACGTTGACGTTTCAATCACAGGTAACTCTACCAACCCAACCCGCTTCCAGCACCCAGTAGCTGGTACTTACAAGAAGGAGCGCGTGCTTGCTGGCAAGCCTTACTTCTCAGTAGCTTCAGGTGGTGGTACAGGTCGTACTCTGCACCCAGATAACATGGCTGCAGGTCCTGCTTCTTACGGTATGACTGATACCCTTGGCCGTATGCACTCTGACGCTCAGTTCGCAGGTTCTTCTTCTGTTCCTGCTCACGTTGAGATGATGGGCTTCCTCGGCATCGGTAACAACCCAATGGTAGGTGCAACAGTATCTATCGCCGTTGAGATTGACCTTGCCCTGAACAAGAAGTAATCAGAACTAATTTCTTCGCACGTCGGAGAATTAATAAAAACACGCGTATCGCAAAAACGGTACGCGTGTTATTTATTTTGCGTAAAACGCCTGTATTTTCTCAAGATAGCTCTCGCCTACCCTGCGTCCTATTTCGTAAATACGCTGCATGAGCTGTGGATCATGAGATATGTGGCCAATGGGAATCTTTTTCTCAGGACGTATCACGAGGCAGCGTCCTTCACGCTCAGCCTGAGCTACATATTCGAGTTGATGATTATACATGATGTGTCGATTCTTCATTGCCTCAATCATGTTGGGATAGTGACGAAGAGCTATTCGCATGAGCGGCATGAGTTTATTTGGTCCCTTCTGGTAACCAAGAGGCTGAGTCAGAATGACAACATTATTCCTATAGCCCAACGACTCGAAATACTCAAGGGGTATAGAGTCAGAGACGCCACCGTCGAGAAGTTTATAGTCATCAAGCTGAACCACTCGCGAAGCCAAAGGCATCGAAGCCGATGCTCTTATCCAGTCATAGCAGTTGTGGTCAGCTTTAGTCAGTTGACGGTAAACGGGCTTACCCGTCTCCACATCAGTACATACCACGTGGAACTCCATTGGGTTGGAGTCGAAAGCGTCGTCGTCGAAAACATCATATTCCTTTGGTATGATGTGATAGCCAAACTCGGCATTAAAATAGTCGCCGGTGGTAAGCAGAGAGCGCACTCCGCTGTATCGCGGATCTTTGGCGAAGCGCACATTATAACGTATTGCACGTCCAGGCTGACGCGATTTATAGTTACAGCCAAAGGCGGCACCTGCCGACACTCCGATGAGTGCATCAGGAGCCACGCCGTTTTCCATCATCACGTCAATGATTCCTGCTGTCCAGAGTCCTCTCATGGCTCCGCCTTCAAGTACGAGTCCGTTTTTCATGCTATCAACATGTGGGAAAAAGTAATATTCAAAAAAATGGTTCAGACTGCAAAAATACTACTTTATTTTTATTTTCCTACACGCAGGAATGTTTTTTGAAAATTATTTCTGCAAAATTTGGTAAAGTAAAAATTATTACCTAACTTTGCACTCGCTTTTCGCGCAAGGCTCCAGTCCTGTTGGAAAGCAGTCGGCCGACATGGCTCAGTTGGTAGAGCAACGCATTCGTAATGCGTAGGTCCCCGGTTCGAGTCCGGGTGTCGGCTCCAAGATAGTCCATTGACTTTCTGATTAGTTTATTTAAAAAGGTTTGGGAAGATTTCTTCCCTTTTTTATTGCGGAATTAGCTCAGTTGGTAGAGCATTGGCTTCCCAAGCCGAGGGTCGCGGGTTCGAGTCCCGTATTCCGCTCCCAAACCAATTAGTTAGAATACAACCACTATTCTTACTAAACACAAGCAGCATTTTTACTAAACACAACCGCTTATATTATTAAAGACAACTCCTGAGAGTTGTCTTTGAGTAATCAGTCTATTGCGCCGATGATTTCTTTTACTGAGTGACATCCGTGACGCTCAAGCCAATCGTTTATTCCGTCGCGAATCTTCATCGTGACAGCCGGGTCAATGAAGTTTGCTGTGCCCACCTCTATCGCTGTTGCGCCACACATGAGGAACTCAATAGCGTCTTCAGCCGTCATTATGCCTCCCAGTCCTACTACAGGAATACCAACAGCCTTTGCCACCTGATATACCATTCTCAGGGCTACTGGCTTAAGGCAAGGACCGCTCAGTCCGCCAGTACCTATTGATAGAAGTTTTCGACGGCGCTCTATGTCAACAGCCATTCCCATCAGAGTGTTGATGAGCGACACGCTGTCGGCACCTTCTGCCTCTACCGCCTTTGCTATATCCACGATACTTGTCACGTTTGGCGACAGCTTTACAATGAGTGTCTTGTCATAACGCTTGCGTACAGCCTTCACCACGCTCGATGCTCCTTCACATGTAACTCCGAACGCCATTCCGCCGTCGCGCACGTTTGGACACGATATGTTCAGCTCTATGGCAGGAATACGCTCCAGTTCGTTAATGCGTGCGGCACACTCGGCATAGTCCTCTGGCGACGAACCGCTCACATTTACTATGAAGTTGGTGTCTATGTCTTTCAGTTCCGGATAGATGTGCTCGCAGAAGTAGTCCACGCCCTTGTTCTGCAGTCCCACGCAGTTGAGCATGCCCATTGCTGTCTCTGCCATTCGCGGATAGTCGTTGCCTTCGCGAGGCTTCAGCGTTGTGCCTTTAACTATGATGCCTCCTATCTGGTCGAGCTCTACAAAATCCTGAAACTCCAGTCCGTAGCCGAAGGTGCCTGAAGCCGTCATCACGGGGTTCTTCAGCTGCAGGTCTTTTATCTTTACGCTTAAATCTGCCATAACAATTGATCAATATTAAACACCGGTCCTTCCTTGCACACACACACATTGCCCTTAACCGTCTTCTCCACACAGCAGAGGCAGGCTCCCAGTCCGCAAGCCATAAGATTCTCGAGCGACACCTCGCAGTTGAGGCCAGATGCTTTGGCATATTTGGCCACAGCCTTCATCATCGGCGTTGGTCCACAGCTGTAGATTGTGTCAAACTTATTCTCCTTCAACAGCGAGTGCTGTGTCACAAATCCTTTCTCTCCTTCAGAGCCATCCTCGGTAGTGACATATACCTGTCCATACTTTGAGAACTCGCTTATCAGCAGTAAGTCTTTATTTGAGCGGGCGCCAAGCAGGAAGATTACTTCGTGACCTTTTGCGTTAAGCTCAGCACCGAGATTCAGCATCGGAGCCACTCCCACTCCACCTCCTACTAGCAGCAGTCGGCGTTTGGGCTCACTCTCAGCAGGCAGAGAAAAACCGTTTCCGAGGGGCAGTACACAATTCAACTTGTCGCCCTCCTTCAGTTGCGCCATACGCTTTGTTCCGTCGCCTACCGTAGCCACAAGGAGCCACAGCTCATTTGCTTTCTTGTCAACGTAGCAGATAGAAATCGGCCTTCTCAGAAATGTTGTCTGTGAGCCGTCAACGCGCACTTCCACGAATTGTCCGGGAAGCATCTCTGGCAATGGTTGTTCATGAGTGAGCTTCAACAGCACATACCTCTCATGCAGTCTCTCTACAGACCTAACAGTCAAGTCAAGAATTGTTTTTTTCATCTAAAGAAAAGTGTGTTATAATTTGGATTGCAAAATTACGAAAAGTCGGGCGAAATACAAAAGGTATACACAAAAAAGCATTCCATTTTTATTGAATTATCAAATTATTCCGTACATTTGCATTTTAAAACGAACAAGAACCAACAACTATTTCACTACGAAGAATATGAAGAACGTCATTTCTGCATTTCTGCTTACTGCTTTTTCCTTCACGAGTGCAGCCGCACAAGAGTGCCCACTCATAGGCAACGTGTTTGCACGCAACACCACATCGCTCAACGGACAGTGGAACTATATTGTCGATGTTCAGGAGGAAGGCTACTACGACTATCGCATGAATCCCACACGCTGGGGCTTCTTCCTCAACGCCAAGCCGCAGCGCCCTGAAGACCTCATAGAGTATGACTTCGACAAGGCTGCAACTATGCGCATACCTGGCGACTGGAACACCCAGGACGAGCGTCTGTTCTTCTACGAGGGCACGGTGTGGTTCAAGAAGTCGTTCCGCCACAAGAAGCAGGAAGGCAAACGCACGCTGCTCTACTTCGGTGCCGTGAACTACGACTCCCACGTCTATGTCAACGGTCATCATGTAACCCATCATGTGGGCGGCTTCACTCCGTTCAACATCGATATTACAGACCAGCTCCACAATGGTGACAATTTCGTCATCGTGAAGGTTGACAACAAGCGCCATAAGGATAATGTGCCAACACAAATCTTCGATTGGTGGAACTATGGCGGCATCACCCGCGACGTGCTCCTTGTTGACGTGCAGCCCACTTATGTAGAGAACTACAGCCTTCAGCTGGCCAGTCTCGAGGGACGCCGTCTGACGTTCTACCTGAAGCTCAACAAGCCCGAGGCAGGCAAGGAGATTCAGCTCCGCATACCCGAACTGAAGATAAAGAAGAAGCTCACCACCGATGCCAACGGGTGCACCAACATTGCCATTAAAGCAAAGCCTGTGCTTTGGACTCCCGAAACTCCTCGCCGCTATCGTGTTGAGATTGAAATGAGCGGCGAGACACTCGTTGATAGCATCGGTTTCCGCACCATTGAGACACGCGGCAAAGAGATTCTGCTCAACGGCAAACCCATCTTCCTCAAGGGTGTGAGCATGCATGAGGAGAAGACCGACGGCGGCGGACGTGCCAACGGCACCGAAGATGCCCACAAGCTGCTCTCTATGGCCAAGGAGCTTGGCTGCAACTTCGTGCGCCTTGCCCACTATCCCCACAACGAGTTCATGATTCGCGAGGCCGAGCGCATGGGCATCCTCGTGTGGAGCGAGATACCTTGCTACTGGACCATCTCGTGGACTAACGAAAAGACCTTCAAGAACGCTCAGCGCCAGCTTACCGACATGATACGCCGCGACCAGAACCGCGCCAACATCATCATCTGGAGTATTGCCAACGAGACTCCCCACTCTGCCGAGCGCGACCGTTTCCTCGGACGCATGGCTCAGTATGCGCGCTCCATTGACAGCACCCGTCTCATCTCTATGGCTATGGAGGTGACGTCGGCTTCCAACTACAAGAACCGTCTGCAGGACAATATGCACGAGTTTGTCGATGTGGTAAGTTTCAACCAATATATCGGTTGGTATCGCGACGTCAACGATGCTCCTAAGATGGAATGGGAAGTGCCCTACGAAAAGCCAGTCATCGTGAGCGAGTTTGGCGGTGGAGCGAAGTATGGCTATCACGGACCTAAGAACTTACGTTGGACTGAGGAGTTCCAAGAGAATCTCTACGAACAGAACCTGCGCATGCTCGACAAGATTGAAGGTCTCTCGGGCACTACACCTTGGGTACTGAAGGACTTCCGTTCACCTCGTCGCGTCCTCGACGGCATTCAGGACTACTACAACATGAAGGGACTATACTCTGACCGCGGTGAGCGCAAGAAAGCGTCCTATGTGCTGCAGGAGTGGTATAAGACGAAGTAGTGGTGAGAGATTAGAGGTTAGAGGTGAGAGGTTAAAAGTGAGAGGTTAGAGGTAAGAACATATTTTTTATAACATGAATAATAAGAAAGACATTTCGAAGAAATACTATATCATTGCGGCCACAGCGAGTCTTGTTGCCATCATCGCGCTGGTCATCTACTATTTCTTCACAGGCTTCAGTCATCAGCAGCAGACACAATACGTCTATATCGATGACAACGACAACATCGACTCCGTGTTCACCAAGCTCTCGGCAGTTGGCTCTCGCCACGGCTCGTCGGCATTGTGCACCCTTCTGCGCCACAGCGACTACGAGTCAGACATTCGCACCGGTCGCTTCGCCATTGAGCCTGGCGATGGTGTCATTACCGTCTTCCGCCGACTGAAGAACGGACAGCAGAGCCCAATCATGCTCACCATCCCCGAGAGCCGCACCGTGCGTCTGCTCGCCTCCGCTTTGGGCAAGCGACTGATGATTGATAGCACCACCATTGCCTGTGCACTCATCGATGAAGTCTATTGCCGCCAGCTGGGCTACACACCTCAGACCATCCCCGCCATGTTCGTACCTAACACCTATGAGGTCTATTGGAACACCAGTCTCGACAAGCTGATGCAACGCATGAAGAAGGAGCACGACAAGTTCTGGGCAGGCGAGCGCACTCAGAAGGCCGAAGCCATAGGACTGAGCCCCGACGAGGTGTGCACCCTTGCCAGCATCATAGACGAGGAGACAGCCAATACCGCCGAAAAGCCCATGATAGCCGGCATGTATCTTAACCGCCTTAAGACGGGTATGCCCCTTCAGGCCGACCCAACCATTAAGTTTGCCCTTGGCGACTTCTCAATCAAGCGCATACGCCACGGCATGCTCACCGTTGAGAGTCCCTACAACACCTATCAGAACGAAGGTCTTCCTCCCGGCCCCATCAAGGTGGCAAGCATCAAGGGCATCGATGCAGTTCTTAACCGTGTGGCTCACGACTATCTTTACATGTGCGCCAAGGAAGACTTCTCCGGCACCCATAACTTTGCCGTCACATACAAAGAGCACCTTCAGAATGCTGCTCGCTATTCGAAGGCGCTCAATGAAAGGGGGCTTTAATTTTTTTCGATTAATCGACTTCTCGTTTAAACGATTAAACGTTTTAACGATTAAGCCTTATTCCGACAACATCGTGACCTCTATGCGGCGTCCCTGGCGCAGCAGTTCGCGGGCCATCTGTTTTACTTCGTCGGCGGTTATCTGCTCACACATGAGGCAGTAGTCGCGGTCGAAGTCCTCGTTGTCCTCTATCTCGTGACGCAGGATATAGTTCCAGTAGTCGTTGGTTATGGCAAACTGCGCATACTGCTTTATGAGATATTTGCGCACCTTATCCATTGATGACTGTAGCGGTCCGTTCTCTGCAATATTTTCCAACTGTCGGTAGATGATAGGATTGAGTTCCTCATACCTATCAGGATCGGCATTATATGCTATGCGTAGCATAGCGCCATACTCATCTTCACGCTCCAGTTCGAAGCCCACGCTTACGCCATAGGTGCCGCCCTTTTCCTCGCGCACAGAGTCTGTGTAGGCTATTGAGAGACAACGCTTCAGGAAGTCGAGCACAAGGTCGTTCTTAGCCGTGAAGGGCACCTTAGCCGTGTAGTATATGCTGACGTTTGCCAGCGGAGTAGCCATCTTCTTACGGAACTGCTTGGTGAAATTGCCTGCCACCACCTCTGGCACATTGGCACGATTTGCGCGCTCGTGCTTGTTAGTTGCCGGCAGCGAGGCGAGATACTTGCAGAGCATTGGGCGCAGCTGTTCAAGACTCACGTTGCCAATGATAGTCACCTTGAAATTCGACGCATCGGCGAATCGCTCACGGTATATCTCGAGTATGCGGTCGTAGTTGGCCTGGTCAAGACGTTCCTTCGTCGTTGGAGCCACGCGCGGATGGTGTCCGAAGAGTGTGGCATTGATAGAGTCGTTATAGTCAACCTTCGGCGATGCGTTTCTGTTGGTCAGGAACGAGCGTGTACGGCTCAGCAGTCCCTCAAACGCCTTGTCGTCGCGTCGTGGCTGTGTGAAGTACAGATACGACATCTGAAGCATCGTCTCCAGATCCTTAACCGAGCTCGTACCGTTTATGCCCTGTGCCTGTGAGTTGATGAAAGGCTGCAGGCGTACCATGTGACCTGTCAGTCTCTTGCGCAGCTTGATGGCGTCAAACTGCCCCACTCCGCCCTCTACTACGGCGCTGCTCAGCAGAGCGAACTGCGGTATGTCCTCATCGCCATAGAGCGACGTGCCGCCCTCGCCCTTGATGCTCATCTGCACCTCGTCGGCCTGGAACGTCGTTGGCTTCACATAGACCTCCATTCCGTTGCTCAGCTTCAGCAGAGTAAAGCCGTGCTTGAATGGCTTCTCGCTTACTATGGTGCCCGCCTTTGGCTCGTTAGCGATAAGACTCATATTGTCGAGGTTCTCCTCCATATATGGACTGTAGCTCAGATGCTGAGTAGCGCTCACCACCCGCTCTATGTCGTGTTCGCTTGGAAGCACGAGCTCAGGCTGGTCTGGAGCATAGACCAGCATCACCTGGTTGCGGTCGGTAATGAGTTGCTTCACACCCTCGTTCACCTCTGACAGCGTCACCTCATTGTTCATGCGTTTCATCAGCTCATAGCGAGCGTCGGCTGAGAGCATAGGCTCTGCTGCGAGGAAGTGCTGCACACACAGGTTCACGAGCGTAGAGTTGCGGCGATCGTCACGATTGTTCCAGTGGCGCTCAGCTGCTGCCAGCTGCAACTTCTTCGCGCGGTCCAGCTCCGGCTGAGTGAAACCATGCTGGCGCACTCGCTCGGCTGCAGCCACACCACTTATTATACTTCCCAGCACATCGTCCTGCCTGCAGCTTATGCTCATAGTGAAAGCCTCCTTTGTGCGGCTCACAAAGAACTGGCTGGCGCGGCCCGTAGCGCTTAGGAACGGCGTGTTCTTGTCCTGACGCATCTCGTTCAGGCGGCTGTTCATCATCACACCAATGAGTCCATCGATATAGTTCGAACGGAAATAGTCCACCGTGTTCTTCTCTGCGTCGGGCGTAGCGTCACGCTTCATGTAAAGATGCGCTATGACCATTGGCTGCTCGCGGTCACGCTCTATGTGTACCATCATCGAGTCGTTGTCGGGCACAGGATAATACACCCTCTCGGCAGCATTCTTCGGCATAGGTATAGAGCCGAAGATTTTCTTTATCTTCTTCTCCACCTTCCGCGTATCTATGTCGCCCACAACTATTATTCCCTGAAGGTCGGGGCGATACCACTTGTGGTAGTAGTCGCGCAGGTCTTGGTAGGCGAAGTTGTCCACTATGTCCATCGAGCCAATTGGCAGACAGTCCTCATACTTCGAGCCCTTGTAGAGATAAGGCATGGCGTTCTCCATGAGTCGCTGCATGGCCTTTCCTGCACGGCGTGTGCGCCACTCTTCGTGTATCACGCCACGCTCCTTGTCTATCTCCTTGTCCTCAAGCAGCAGATAGTGGCTCCAGTCGTGTAGCACCAGCAGGCACGAGTCTATTATACCCTCGCGCTTCAGCGGAGCCGAGCCAATGTGATATACCGTCTGGTCAACCGATGTATAGGCATTGAGGTTTGCTCCGAACTTCACTCCTATCGACTCACACCAGGGCACTATTCCCAGTCGCTTGCCTTTGCCGGGGAAGTTCTTTGTGCCGTTGAAAGCCATGTGTTCCAGGAAGTGTGCCAGTCCTCTCTGTCGTGGCTCCTCAAGTATTGAGCCCACACGTTGTGCAATATAGAAGTCGGCCAGACCCGCCTCCTTTGCATTGTGGCGAATGTAGTAGGTCATGCCGTTCTTCAGCTTTCCCACCACCACGTCAGGATCTTGCGGCAAAGCCTCTTGTGCAGTAGCATAAGAGCATGTTGCCAGCATCGAAACAAATAGGATAATTTTTCTCATATTATCGTTTTATAGGTTTTCTGTTGGCAAAGTTACAAAAAAACGAGAGAAGAACAAAGAAAATCACATTTTCTTTTTCTTCCGAGTGCCTGTAACTTCGGCGAAGCCAAAGTTACGAAAAGTCGAGAGAAATACAAAACAAAAGCTTATTTTTCTTTTCATTTTCGATTCAGCGTGCCACAATTCGCAAAGGGCGTGGCCAATGAACTGCTATGGGCACTGGAGAGCCTGATATAAGAAGTGAAGAGTGAAGAATCACAGTATCACAAATCACAGTTTTAAAAAAGGGTACCCTCAAATCAAAAATCTTCCCCTCTAATAATTGTAACTTATTGATTATTAGATATATATATAATATATATAGTTATAAATAAGAAAAAGGGGATACCCTTTAAAATAAACTGTGATACTGTGATTTGTGATAGCGTAAAAAAATAATTAACTTAAATAATTAATAGTCAATTAATTACAAATTTTTAGCCACACCACTCCGGCGATGCCTAACCTCGGAAAAGGCACAGAAATTGTGAAATCACTTCTCTAATAGGCTTAAAAACACATATTTTCCCCTTCGTTTTTGATGCTTTTCCCTCACTTAGTGCATTATATCAGCAACGCAGAAATTCAGCTTATTGACTTATTTTTAAGGAAATGTGCGGCAAACGACGCATCTCGTTGCAGATTTTGCAACAATAAGCGTCAATTGTGAGTATAATTATAAACAAAAAAGCGTTTGGCCTAAACGCTTGGAGAGTTCTTACCAAACGCTCCTGGCGTTCTTACTAAACACTCGGAGCGTTCTTACTAAACACTCGGAGCGTTCTTACTATTTCCATTGTACAAAGCAGAAAACATTATGAAATAGAGAGTTTTCTTGCCTTTTATCAATAAAATGAACATTTTTTCCGAAAATAAACACAAAACTCTTGCGTAGTTAAGAAAAATTTATTAATTTTGCGACATAAACAACAATCAACCAAGGGGGTAAAAAGCCCTTTCCAATAACTTTTTGACAAAGATCACACATGAAATTGCACGATTATAGTTCACCCTTCGAAACGATTTCGAGAACATGGCTGACAAAGATTCTTTCAGCCCTGCTTCTTTTCGTCGTTTCGGCAGCCCAAGCTCAGAAGGTCATACCTTTGGCGAGAAGCACGAGCGACGGACTGTCTGTCTATATTGACAGCATCCAGTTGGCGCCTCTTGCTGACACGAGCCACTACGGGTTGCAGTTCCGCTTTGCCGTGAAGGGCGGCAAGGTGCCGCAGGGAGAGCAAGTAATTATCAGTCCACACCTATCGTCAGGCGGCAATATAGCGAACTTCCCCACCATGACCATAGACAACAAGTGGATTTATTACCATAAGCTCAGGGGAGACAGGGACATACCGCCATTACCTATATTATATAAAGACCAGAACACTACCGCCTATATGCATTATGGGCAGACTGTTGTCTCTGCTGACTGGATGCAGTCGGCTTCGCTCGCCTTCCGTGTTGACCGCGTAAGCGCCAGTGGGGTCCTGTTGTCCAGCAAATCTTTTATTTTACGCGCGCCCACGCCCGTTTATAACGTGTACAAGGAAGCCGACAGCTACTCAGAGGAAATACAGCATCTGTATGACCGTGCCTATGTTGACTTCCCCATAAACCTCACGAAGATATATCCAAACTATCACAACAATGCCCGTGAGCTGGGTCATCTGCGTCACACCATAGACAGCGTGAACCGCGACAGCACCATCAGGATTATACGTATCGACATCAAGGGCTATGCCTCGCCTGAAGGCCCTTATGACAACAACGATCGTCTGGCACGTGGACGTACTAAGAGTCTGGCGCGCTTCATTGCCGACAGCACCAACGTACCGTCCTCGCTGTTCCATACTTCCTACGAGGCTGAGGACTGGAAAGGACTGCGCATGTTTGTCGATACCATCACTACCATTGGCAACCGCGAGGAGTTGCTTCGTATCATTGATAGCAACCGCGAGCCCGACGCCAAGCTGGCCTACATCAAGACTACATATCCTGAGGAGTATGCCATAATCAAGAAACACGCTCTCCCCTACCTGCGCCATACCGACACTCGTATCGACTACACTCTGAAGCGCGTGCAGTTCACGCCAGGTGCCGAGCGCATAGACACTATCTACCGTCTGCAGTTCGATTCGCTGGCCATCTGGCCTGAGCTTTGTGACGGTGGAGCATCTTGCTATATTCCTCGCCGCGAGTTGCTGGCTATTAAGACCAACCTGCTGTTCTATTGAGCCTATATTCCTGGCTACAACCGATGGGCACCCATACCCAATGTTGCTCTGGAGTACTATCCTAAGAAGGGACACATCACAGCAGGCGCATCGTTCGACATGCCTTGGTATCAGGACTACGATGCCCATAAGTATTTCCAGTTCCGCAACTACCAGTTGGAGGGTCGTTACTACTTCAAGTCATCGACTGGCGCTAATGGTGACAGACCAGCCTTCTCAGGACTGTATCTTTCTGCCTACGCCAATGCTGCCATCTTCGGCATTTGCTTCGATGCCAAACGCGGTTGGGTTGGTGAAGGTGGTGGCGGCGGCCTTGGTGCCGGCTATGTCATGCCACTGTCGCGCAATGGTCACTGGCGCCTCGAGTTCTCACTTCAGGCAGGTTACTTCTACTGTAAGTACGATCCCTACCAGTACGAGAACCCCATCAACACATCCTATCACGACAATCTCTACTACTACAAGTGGACGAATAAGCCCGAACTATTCAAGAAGCGCCAGTACCGCTGGAGCTGGTTTGGTCCTACTCGTGTCGGCATCACCCTGTCTTACGACCTGCTCTACCGTCGAGTGCAGAAGCGTGGCGTGAGCTTCATCAGCAAAGAAAGGAGGTACCACCCATGATTAAGCGGATTGAACAAATGGGTCAGAGAGTCCTCTTGGGTCTTATAGGGCTGATGGGCGTTCTGGGTATTGGCTTTACAGCCTGCACCCCTGAGCCACCGTTGCACCTCTACGATGCAGCACAGGCAACGATGGACCTGCCTCAGATTGACCTCGATCTCGATGTCTATTGGGACTACGAGATAGCCTTTGGTGTGGAATACGACTGGCGGGCAGAGTGGTATTACGGCTGGGACGAATATGACGTGGCTATGTTTGGTGAGATAGGTTACACAGAACCCTCCGCCTTCCAGATGCGCCGCTACTACACAGGTCAAACGCCATTTGCGCCCCACACCAGTGTTATCAGGGCCTATATCGAAGGCACCCACTTCCAGGGACTCTATGACTGGGGCTTCTGGGACGTGCTGCTTTGGAACGACATCAAGACGAAGGATGGTGTGCAGAGCATCATCATCGACGAATCTACGACCCTTGATTCCGTCTTTGCCTACACCAACCAGACCATGCATGCTTCTCGCTATAATGCTCCACGCTATACCCACGCGTTCAATATGCCTGAACCACTCTTTGCTGCCTACGAACAGGGCATCGACATCAATGAGAACCTTGAGGGTTTCGTCTTTAACGAGGAACGTGGCGCCTGGGTCAGGACGCTGAAGATGAAGCTGCTGCCCATCACCTATATCTACCTGCCGCAGGTCATCCTGCACAACAACAAAGGTCGTATCACCAGCATCGATGGTACTGCCGACCTCTCTGGCATGGCTCGCAGCACTAATGTCAATACACATGTGGCTGGCGAAGACGCTATCACGGTGTACTTCAATGCTAACCTGAAGAAGAACTGCAAGAAAGAAGGCGAACTGGTGGACATCATCGGTGGCCGACTGTTGACTTTCGGCATCTGTGGCAGCGAAGCGAACAAGATAACTCGAGCCTCTGAGGTGAACGACCAGCATCGCCACTATATGGACTTCACCATGCAGTTCAACAACGGTATCGACTCCACCTTCGTGTTCGACGTCACAGACCAGGTGCGCAAACGCTACAAGGGCGGCGTCATCACCGTAGAGCTTGATGTAGATACCGTCCCCATCCCCACCCGCTCTGGTGGTTCCGGCTTCGATGCCGTGGTCAAGGACTTCGAGGACGGTGGAACCCACGAATTCGAAATGTAACCTCGCACCCTCTCAATTAATCCTCGTGGCCATCGAGACCCCCGAGGACTTAGAAAAAAAGAAAACAAAACCAATTTTTTTAATTAACTTTTTTATTAACTTTTTAAACTTTTCAATTATGAAGACAAAGTATTTTTTCCTCGCAGGTTTGGCAACCATGATGTTCGCCAGCTGCGCCGATGATGCCTTCGTTGGTGACAACAGTCCAAATGCTCAGGATGTCGCTGATAATGGTGCCATCAAGTTCGGATTCAATCTACCGAACAGGACCCGTGCGGGTGAATTTGTAGGCGCTACTGCTGCTGAAAAGCTCGGTGGCATGTTCGTTGTAGAAGGAACCAAAGGTTCTGAACAGACAGAATCTCCTTCTACAACAGTTGTTTTCGACAACTATCTCGTTGGTTACACAGCCAATACAGCTGGCGAAACAAAGTCTAACACTCACAACTGGGAGTATGTTGGCAAACAGACTGGTATTACTAGTCGTATGACAGGTGAAACCTGGAATGCTCTCCATGATGGTGGTACCGACGCTAAGGTTCAGAGCATCAAGTACTGGGATTACAGCACTGATCAGTATGACTTCATCGCATGGTCAACAGGTACTTGTGAGGCTATTGCTACTGGAGATGCTGCAAGTGGTAAGGTGAAGGTAACTCGCATCAACAAAGGAACGACACTTGCATCAGATGGTTTTACTTTGACCGCAGCAAGTGCTGCAGACCTCTTGCAGTGCTACTATACTGACATAAATACCGTTCTGAAAGCAAATTATGGCCAGCCTGTAACCCTTACATTCAGAAATATGGCTGCTAAGGTTCGTGTTGCTCTCTATGAGACCGTTCCTGGCTATTCTGTTAAGAATGTACGATTCTATACATCAGATGCAAATCCTACTGCTCCTGAAGATCTCGCTTATGATAAAGAAACAGCAGCTACCCTCTTCACCATGGGTGGGGACAAGCTCCCACAGAGTGGTGCTGTAACTGTTATGTATCCTCACATCGGTACAACTCATCGTGATGCACCTTCTGGGCAGACTAAAGATTACAACAAGGCTAGCGTAACCGTTACTCCTGGTAGTGCAACTGCAACAACGCAGGAATTTGGTGCGTTCTCTAACCTTGCTGCTGCAGAGTTAAATGAGACAGCAGGCAACATCTACCTTGGCAGAAATCTTCCTGCTGCATCATTCGCAGGTGTTAAAGCAGATGATTATTACACTGCAGTTATCCCCAACACCAACGGCAAACCTCTGACTCTTCGTGTTAACTATACACTTGTTTCTACTGATGGTTCTAATGAGGAAATCAAGGTTTATGGTGCAAAGGCTGTAGTGCCTTCTACTTATACAGTATGGCAGCCTAACTACGCTTATACCTATATCTTCAAGATAAGCGACAACACCAATGGTTGGACAAGCACAACTAACACAGATCCCAAGGGTCTCTTCCCCATCACCTTTGATGCAGTTGTGACAAACTTCGTGGATGCCAATGCAGAGCAGACCACAGTAACTACTGTTGCTACTCCCTCTATCACAACTTATCAGCAGGGACATGACCATGCTGCAAAGGATGAGTACAGCAAATCTCAGACTGCTGGTGTATCAACTGATGTAAAGGATGTTTATGTTCAGGTGATGAACAACAGTGGTGCTACTCCATCTCTCGTAGCTGATTTGAATACTGCTGGAAAGTCACTCCTCTTCTTGGTAAGTAAGGATAATGCTTCTGAGGCAGAGGTAATGGACGCTCTCCAGAACCGTACAAATACTTGGGAGGCTACTGACCCAATTGGTCGCAATGGTATTACTCTTACGAAGGATGCTACTCATCTTAGCAATACTGAAACACAAATTGTTAATGGTGTTGACGATCAACCCATCACAAAGATTGCAGGTGTTGATATCTCTGCTGGTCAGGTTGCCAAGATTGATATTGATCAGTTGACTGCTAACAAAACATATGCTTATGTATATTGTACTACTATTCCTTCTGCAGATGAGAAGGTTTACCATGTTGCAGCCGATGCAACTAATGAATTATCAGTAAAAGACAAGTACTATGACGTTGATCCTTCTACCATAGTTGCTGAAACTTCTGATGATGATAAAGCTAAAGCTGGTAAGGTTTACTTCGTTAAGAATGTTGATGCAAATGGTGATTTTGTATCTTGGACCTTCAAGCAGACTAAGGTCGGTGATAGTGTAATAGGTCTTTTTGAGGCTCCTATTCCTGGAAGCAAGGCATCTACTTACACAGCAGGTCACTTCTACTTCGATGTTTACAACAAGAACAACGGTGCATACGCTGTGAAGGTAATTAAGGTGGTTGGCTAATCCTCTCAATAAGCTCGACACGGTTCGACTCCGTGTCGGGCTACTAAGTAAAAAACTAAGTAACAAACAAAACAATGAAAGAAAGGGCCGGTGCCCTCAAAGAGAACAAATAACAATATTTATTAATAACATTTTAAAACTTTACAATTATGAAAAAGAACTATCTATTAGCAACAGCACTCGCCATCATGACTATGGCCAGCTGCTCAGACAATGACTTCGTAGGTGACCAGAGGGCACTTAATGCGGAGAGTGAGGGAGCGATAAGCTTCAGCATGAATACTCCCGCAGTGACAAGAGCTGCAGATAAAACTGCTGGCGATGCCGCTGCAGATCTGAATAACCGCTTTGTCATTTGGGGTGAGAAGAATGAGGCAGGTACTGGAGCTGCTGCATCAGACGCAAATCTAGTATTCAAGAATTATAAGGTAGAATACACAGCTAATACTGCTTATAACACTACTTCCAATACCAAGAACTGGGAGTATGTGGGTTTAACACCTTACACTCAATTTACGCCCTACTTATCTACAACGCAGACTATTAAGTACTGGGACTACGCGGCAACGAAATATACATTTACTGCTGTGTCTGCCTTGGATGCTGATATCACTAACGGTAAGGTCGTGATTGCAAAGAACACAACAGGAGCATCATCCTCCGACTTCAACAAGGGTTATGAAATTGAGGTTAAAACAGGAGCTTCATTAGATGATATCTTCGTTGCAGATCGTAATGTGATTAATCAAGGAAATGGTAAAGACCGTACAGCAACGAATGCTTATGGTGGTAATGTTACTATGCGTTTCCGCAACTTTATGTCTAAAATTCGTTTTGGTATTTACGAGACTATACCAGGATATAAGGTGAAGATTACGAAGGTATATTACAATAGTTCGAACAGCACAACTAACTTTGGTGTTGATGGTAAGTTCTTAACAGTAGGAGATGGAAGCTCTACTCATACACAATTCACAGTTACTTATGAGGATCCCTCAAATAAGGCTGTTGTAAATGTGAAGAGTGAAACGACTCCTGCAAGCGGTACCTATTTTGAGACTGCAAAAGCTGATGGTAGCTTCCCCAAGACTACTGTCCCCTTCCTAAGTGCAACGGAGATTGGTTCTACGGCTCCAACAGCGACTTTTAACAAGTCTGTTCAGGAGACAGATGGAGGACCCATTAAGACTGGTGTATACACAACAATTCTTCCATTCACAAGTAATGACGCCAACATTAAGTTAAAGATAGATTTCCAGTTAATCTCTGAGGATACGGGTGAAACTATCGATATAGCAGAAAGAACTGCGGAAGTTCCTGCAGCATATTGTCAGTGGAAGAGCAACTATGCTTATACTTACATCTTTAAGATTAATGACGACAATCTCTATCCTATCACCTTCGACGCTGTTGAGGTTGTTGATGAGAACGGCACAGCTGAGTACATAACAACAGTTACCGAGCCGAGCATCACAACGTTTGGTGTGAAGGATAGCAAGTACTCTTCCGGCAAGAATGAGTATGTAACTGGTACAGATATCTATGCAACATTCGTGAAGGGTAGCGCTGTTCAGACTCCTTCGTTAACAGAAAGTACTAAGGCAAATTATGTACAGATTTATCAGGTATCAACAGCTGACGCCGTCAACTTCCCGATTACAGAGGCTTCTGTAGCTGAAAGACTGGCTGAAACACCTCTTGGATCAGCTAAGATAACCTGCACCAATGTTACCACATCTAGCGATGGAACATACTTCACGGATACAAAAGCACCTTCTGTTGAATCTTCTGTTCCTGCTGAGGATGGTACAACAAAGACCATTAAGGCTGTGAAGCTGCCAGGTGCTAAGACAAACACCTATGCTATCGAGTATATTACATACGATGCTGGTACGGTTCTCACCACTGAACAATCAAAGGTTGGCTATTATGCTGAGTCTGGCGGTGTTTATACTAAACAGGCTGATGGAAATGGTGATAATAGCACCAAGTACTACAAACAGATCAAGACCTACAAGATTATCAAGGTTGTAGCTGAGTAGCCCTAACCCTCTCTACCATAAACTCAGCGGGGTTCGACTCCCCGCTGGGTTACAAAGAAAAGAAAGAAAAAAACTGCGCACAACATGAGGCCGGGCCTTTGGGCGCAAAGAAAGAATAAATGACAAACAACTATCACGATAATAAGGCGATGGCTTTGGGCCTAATGAGCACAATGAGACTCATGGGGCTTAAGAGACTCATAGGACTTATGGGACTTATGAGCCTCACAGCCTGCTCTATCAGTAGCGATGAGGTGACTGAGATCCAGTCACAGACACCTGCTACGATGGAAGTAGCCATCAGCTTAAGTGGTAGCGAGAGTCAGGAAGATGCAGTCACCAGAGCTGCGGGCAAGCCGCTGCATGATGCAGGACCTACGCAGTTCACGGTATGGGGATACAAGGATATGAGATTTGTAGCTGACGTCTATGGCGACATGCAGACCGTGTTCCCCGGATACGCCGTAGATTGGCACGAAGGCAGCGCAGCCACAACAACAACGAACAGCAACGGATGGGAGTATATAAAGGCCGATCCAGAACAGACCATCAAGTACTGGGACTTCAGCGCCAAGGCGTATCGCTTCTTTGGGGTGACAGGAACCCCAAGTGGAGCTGAGGGAACCTATGGTGGCGTCGGGACCTATTGGACCTCTGGGTCTTATAAGACATATAAGCTAACCCTCAGCGCTGACGCGAGTGGTGTCGATAAAGCCACAATAGATGCAAACATCGCGGCTACCCCCTACTTCTCGCGACTGTGGTTCTCAACGGGAGACCCTGTAGCCTACCCTAATAAGAAGTTCGGAAAGCCGGTGACTCTGGAGTTCTTGAAGCCTCTCACGCGCGTGCGATACATATTTAAATACGCGTACCCGCGCGAGGGCATCAAACTGACGGATGCCAGCTTCAAGCCAACAGCAGATGTCGCTGCCGCAGAAGAGGAAAAAGTAAAGATAGCCCGTAAGGGCACCGTAACGGTTCACTACCCCAAAGACGGTACAGAGACCAAGGAGTGGTACACCACAGAGGTTGATGCAGATAAGTCAACCCGTCTAACAGACCTTACCGTGGACTACGACCCAGAGGACGACAGCAAGAACTACGTGACATTGTCGTCAGGCCTGATGACCAGCGATGGCTGGTACGTGTTGTTGCCAAACAATACGCAGGGCAGCTATACCCTGAGCGTCAAGGTAAATGGAGAAACAAAGACGGCTGTAGTGCCGCAACAATATATGCAGTGGCTGCCAGGCTACAGCTACACCTATATCTTCAAGATTACCGATGAAGGTGGCGTGGAGATTGGATGGGTAGAATATGCCGTGACATCGTGGACAGAACTGGAAGCGGACCGACCGGTGTACAACTGGTAAGTGAAGAGTGAAAAGTGAAGAGTGAAGAATCGGCTTCGCCGGTTTAAGTAAAATGAAGAGTGAACAGACCATAGTAAGCGAGCTGAGAAGGCTGATGGGACTCATGAGACCAATGGGGCTTATGGGACTCATAGGGCTTATGGGGCTTATGAGCCTTGTGGGCTGCTCGTCTGACGATGACGAGCTGAAGCCTCAGACACCGCAGGGAACGATTATCCCAGAGGTTGCCAGCTATGTTACCTGGTTTGAAGAGCTTCAGGGAACGAGTGGATCCAGTAGGACTGAGGGTTCTAGTAGGTCTAATGAGCCCATTAAACCCATCAAGACCATCAAGCCCAACAAAGTTTGGAGCGCCCCTTCAGGATTTGTGGACTACGAGGGTGGCAAACAGCCTATTGGTATTGCCTTTACACAGAACGACCAAGCGCCAAAGATGGGCAACTTCTTCTTTAGCAGCGGCAAGTGGCGCACGAGTGTGGAAGACATCCAAACGGCTACCTACTACCTCTATGGCTATATACCACACTTGCCCGCTATCCATTACACCCTTACGGATATTGACCCTGGTACAGGTGGCGCAAACGACAAATACAGCACAGGAGCTATCATGACGCTGGAGAACGTTCCATCTGTGATGTCCAGCGACCTGTGTGTAGCAATAGGTGCCAAGGAGGGAACTGACAAGGAGACTGTTGAGGGACTGCGCAGGGGTAGCTTCGCTTTCGCAGCAGAGCCAACAGCGAAAGATGCGCCAAGGAACTACGTCTTCCTGCTCTTCGACCACCTGTATGCTGCAATCCGCGTCAAGATGAGGGTACATGGCGACTATGCCACTATGCGCACCATTAAACTGAAGTCGCTACAGCTAAGTACGATGGCTGGCGAGACAATGAGTAAGGATCATAACACCATCACCATTACGCTGCAGGCCAACGATGGTAGTGCGAGTCCCATTCAGAGCATCACCTACGAGCAAACAGGCATGGAGATTGGCTCAGGCGACGAAGAAGGACTTGAGTTCTGGAAGTCAGAGGCTTCAGCTGGCCATGAGCTGACAACAAGCTACCAACCATTCATCGGATACTTCATGCCGAGTGGTATCACGACGATGATACTGACCAGCAAGTATGATGTCTATGACACGAAAGGCAACCTGATTCGCGAGGACTGCAAGGCTACTAACACAATGGTACTCAAGGACTTGCTGACAGAACAAAAGTTAACAGGACGAGGCAAAAGATATACCATAAATATGACCATCCATCCGACGTACTTGTATATGTTGTCGGAACCGGACTTGGACAACCCAACGGTGGTGGTTAATTGAGAATTTATAATTGAGAATTGACGATGAGACGATATATTACCATAATGTTAATTGTACTCCTGAGCACGATTGTAGCGCAGGGGCAGATTAGGATTGGCGGTAATGTGTATGGCGGTGGCAACCAGGCAATGGTGAAAGGCTCTACGAGCGTTACGGTGAAGGCTGGCGACATCGGCGCTGTACTTGACGCGCAGGCAACACGACCGCTTACTGACCCTAAGGGCAGAGTGTTTGGCGGTGCCCGTATGGCAAATGTGGGTGGAAACGCATTTGTGAACATTGATGGTAAGAACGCTACCGACTATATCCTTATTAATCAGGTATATGGCGGCAATGATATATCAGGACGCATTGGTACTGGAACTGTTCCCACGTTGCTGGAAGCTGTGCTGAAAGGTGCTGAGACCAAGGAGACCTATCCGAATAAGAACGCTATAGATAACACCTTCAACAGCTTTGTGCGCATCAGCACTAAGGTATTGATGGATAACGGAGACACAGTTAAATATTCTCAAGAAGAGGTAGATTTAGCTTCTACCGACCTTGATAATGCTGCTTACGGCAAGACACCTGGTGTAGATGCGAAGCCCGATCCTACAGCCAAGAAGATTTATATCGGACAGCTCTTCGGTGGCGGTAACGGTGACTTTAAATATCTGGATGAAAATGGAGACTCGCTAAGAGATAATGATGACTATGTCGTCAAGGAAGGTGACAGCATCATTGCAAGGAGTAAAGTTCCTTTCGTACTGCCCGAACTGAACAAGACATATCTTGAAATCAATGGTGGCTCTATTGTTTATGGCTATGGCGGCGGTAATAATGCCACGGTGAAGGAGGAAACGGTAATCCACTTCAACAACCCCAGTGCGGTGGTGAACCATATCTGGACCATTGCTGCTGGTGTGGAGGTTGCCGAAGGCACGACAGGTGCCATCGACCTGCTCACTAACGCCCGCTTCAAGGAGATGGGTATCAACACCACCTTCTCGCAACCCAGCAGTGGTGCCTATCAGGTAGGCCGCTTCTTTGGTGGTAACAACAAGGCTGAGATGCACATCCGTCCGACGTGGAACCTGCTGGCAGGTAAGGTGCGTAACCTCTATAGCGGTGGTAACCGTGGTGCTATGACCTCTCCGACGGGTCTGCTGCTTGAAATCAAGGACTACTCCAGCCTTATCGTTGATAACCTGTATGGCGGTTGCCGTATGGCAGACGTGAAGCCAACGGTGAACGGCGAATATTCGCCTTGTACGAACCTGCCAGGCTATAACTTCCCCAACGAACTGTCGGCACGTACGCTGGTACGTGGTGGATATGTGCATAATGTCTATGGCGGTAACGACGTGACGGGTACCGTCTATGGCGGTAATGCCGTAGGTATCTATACCAACGTCTATGGTAATGTGTATGGTGGTGGTAACGGTGCCTACCCATATACTGACTTGATCAGTGAGGACAATGAAACGTATGGTGAGACCTATGGAGATTTCCATTACAACGTTACTACGGGAAGATCAGTAGATGCACTGAATGCGTTCCGTCCGAATGCTGAGCAGGTGTCTATCCGATTGAAGGGTAAAGCTGCCAACGATCAAACCATCATCCACGGTTCTGTCTTCGTCGGTGGTAACTGTGCATCGCTGCATGTCAAGAAGAAGAATCCGTTGATAGAACTGAAGATGGGTTCACACGTCGTTGTTGATAATGTATATCTCGGCAACAATGGTGAGGGTATGATAGACACCGCATTCCTGAATAGATATGCCGATGATAACTACTCGACACTGAATTTGACTAATGCTGCGACCTTCGCTGAGTATATGGAAGGTGTCGCCATGACTCAACAGCCTCGCATCGTGTTTGACAACGTTGCCAACGGTGACCCTGATAACTATGTCGATTTCTCCAGTTACGTAGGTTCCTTCTTCTGTGGCGGTAACGTAGGTAGTATGGCTATTCCTGGCAAGATGAGCATAACCATCGACAAAGGCCTGAATATCTATAATAAGTTCGTGGGTGGCTGTAACAATGCCGATATTACTGCTCAAGAAGGTCTGAATGCTTTCTACGAAGGCGGTATCATAGGCTCTAAAGATGAACGTGGAGATATTGTTGAAAATACAAACTATTATACCGACGACGGAACGGAATCAGGCAATATCAAAGACCGTCTGGAGATTAATTTCCAGAACATGGTTATCATGCCTCTGCGATGGAATGAGACATTTGAAAATGTATTTACTAAGAATGGTAACGTTGCTACTAAACTTACGGCAGGAAAGGAATATTATCATACGGATTTGCGCTCAACCAAGTTCGTTGCTGATGGTACGGAGACGGCAGATGCAACTCACACATACTATGAGCTGACGAAAATTGGTAATGCCCTTGAGTGGAATACGGCAAAATGGTCTATTCCGGAAGATAACTTCATCAGAGTAGCAAACGGTTCTTCTGTGGATGAAGACACCCGTCTGATAGAAGGTAATGTCTATGGTGGTTGTTACAACAGTGGTCACGTCAACGGTAACATCGTCCTCAATATTAACGAAGATGTATTGAAGAGGGAAGATATCTTCGGTACGGGAACGAGCGAATTGTTTGGTCATGAGAAATCTCATGTGAAATTCGATGACCAGCGCGACGACGTGATGGCTGTAGCCCTGTCAGTGTTCAGTGCCGGACATGGTGAGAAGACAGAGGTATGGGGTAGCACTACTGCAAACCTCAACAAGGGCTACACCTTACAGATATTCGGAGGTGGCGAGCAGGGTGTTGTCGGTAAGAGACTGCATGCCGAAAATGGTACACCTATTGTGGATGGTGAGGGCAACTATAGTTATGAGTTCGACCCGAGATATAGCACCACGGTAAACCTGAAAGGTATTACAACGGTAAACTCTAAAGATGAAAAAGTAGAGAATCTGGCAGAAGCAGAATATCTGTATGGTGGTGGTAACGAGGGTGACGTCTGTGGCAATACGCTTGTCAACCTGGGTAACGGACGTATCTACGATGCCTTCGGTGGTGCCAGTGATGCAGATATTCTGGGACATGCCGAGGTGTATATCGGTCGTCAGCCCACCAATACCGGTGGCTATAATGACGCCTTCCCATTTATCAGGGATATCGTCTATGGTGGTAACGACTTCGGTGGCGAAATCTCGGGTGAGTATGAGGATGGCTATAACTTCACACAGCGCGTAAAGAACTATGCTACTGACAAGGCACAGATACACGGTTACAAGGACGATGAGATACCTGAAGTGCTGAAGTCCTCAACGTATGTGGAGTACCTGCAGGGTAGGGTGGATACCATCTTCGGTGGTGGCTACGGCTCTTATAACTATAATAATACTGCTCTCTATGGCACTGATGCTGCCATGCCTAAGCAGCACAGCTCGTTTGTAAATGTCCGTCCGAAGGATCATGCACATAACGCCTTGAAGGCCGTCTTTGGCGGTGGAACCGGTTATCCTGGAAACAGAGACGATGACAAGGCACAGGATTGCAGCTATGTGCTTATCGACATCCCTGATGGAGATTCGAAATTCAAGGCTATGGAGGTCTTCGGAGCTGGTAGCTATAATGGTCTGGGCATGCGCCAAGAGAAGACAAAGACCTTTGCTCCCGGCTTTGATCGCGACAGTATCTCGTCCATTATCGATCTGCTCCATGGGCAGATAGCAGCTGCCTACGGAGGCAGCTACAACGAGGGTGTGACAGCACGTACCGTGGTGAATGTGCCCGCGGAATCGACCATCAAGATCAATAATATCTTCGGTGGTGCTTACGGTACCCAGATTCTGCCTCCTTGCGATGTCATTCAGGCCATCGTGAACTATAATAACACGAGCGAGAAGGCAAGCGTCAGCAAGATCTATGGTGGTAACAACAACGAGCGTCGTTCCCTCTTCACTCAGGTGAACATCTCGTCGCCCGTATGGTCGGACAAGTCGAAGGGCTATCTGGCCACCGTCTATGGTGCTGGCCACGGTATCGACACTTGGTCGGAACACACGCTGGTGAACTTGAACAAAGGTGCCAAGGTCTATGAGGTCTATGGCGGCGGCGAGATGGGACATGTGCTGAATGCCGAGAGTATTCAGAAGTACATGCAACTCTACAAGGACAAACCATCAGCGCAGATTTCCAAGCAAGATACTAAATGGAGAGACCCAGCCAGATGGGATGGAGAAGTGGGTAAAGGTACCATTAAAACAACAAAACTACACGAGGGCGACACGAAGACCATCAAGGAAGAATGGGATGAAGACTGGAAGGATGCTTGGAAACTGGGCAACTACTACGAACCGAATGCTGAGTTTAATAACTATTTCGAGGCCTTCGCAGGTTTAAGAAACACCTCTCTGGTCTATCATGCTGATATCGATGACAGAAATTTCTCGGCCTTCTCGGACGATGAAAAGGCTAAGCGCCAATTCATTTATAGCACCAATGTCATCATCAACGAAGGCGCTGAGGTGGTGAACTATGCCTACGGTGGCGGTTATGGTTCGTCCGACGAGGAACGCAGCGGTGATGTCTATGGCCACACCTATATTGCCTTGCTCGGTGGTACGGTGAAGAAGGATATCTATGCTGCCGGTACGGCAGGTGCCGTCAACGACGTCTTCCATGTGGGTCGCTACAATGGTGATTCCGAAAGTAAAAATTACAATCCCTATGGCTTCACCGCCAGTGCCACGGCTTATATCAAGGGTGGTACCTGTCGTAACGTCTATGGCGGTGGCTGGGAAGGTAATGTGGGACATCACACAGGTGGCATCAGCGCTAGTCCTGCCAGCGATGTTCCTGCAGAGACCCACGTGGTGATTGGCGACCTGGCCGGTAGCTCCTTTGTCAATGGTATCCCTGCTGTGCAACGCAACGTCTATGGCGGTGGTGAGGGTGGTGCCGTGTTCGGTACAGCCTATCTGACCATGAACAATGGCTATGTGGGTTATCAGTATAATTCAACAGGTAGCGACGATGCAACGACCAAGGACTTTGACGAGCACTATGAGGAGAAGATAGAAGACGACACCAAGGAGACTCCTAACACGCTGCTGACGGATGCGGGCTGTTTGTTTGGTGGTGGATATATCGACAACAGTACCGTCGACAAGACGTATGTGACCATCAATGGCGGAAACGTACGTAACAGCGTATTCGGTGGTGGTGAGATTGCTGCCATCGGACGTGGTGACATGAATGAGAAGACCGGTGGCACTGATTATGAGCTGAAGGGTATCTATCGTCCTGGTAAGACAAACGTCAAGATGTATAGCGGCCACGTACACCGCAATGTGTATGGTGGCGGTCGTGGTTATGACAACCTGAACAGACACGGTTCACTGCATAGTGACGGTTACATCTTCGGTCAGACCGAAGTAAGTATACACGGTGGTGAAATCGGTACAGTGTCCGGTGTGGCCGACGGTGACGGTAACGTCTTTGGCGGTGGCGATGTCGGCTTTGTATATAGTGCCTATGAGAAAGCTGACGGCTCCTTCGGCAAGGGTGTGAAGGAAGGTGTACGCTACGACGGTCTGTACCAAGGCTACTATTATAAATATGAGAATGGGGCCTATGTAACGGAAAATATTTATTATACAGCTGAAGAGGCTGAGGCCTATAATACGGAACACTCTTTAAATGAGGGTGATGAAGGCTTTAAGACAACATCGGATGTAAAAAAGACCGAGCGCCAATTCACCGAGGACTGCAAGGTGCTTGTAGAACCCCAGTGTAAGGTGATTTCTGCCTTGGATATCGATGGCACAACATTCTCCGTTGGTAAATATGTGCCTATTGAGAAACTGAACAAGCTGGAGAATAAGAATACAGATAAGGCAAAATGGGATTGTTTAGACCAGACGGGTATCATCATCCATAATGCCGTGTTTGCCGGTGGTAATGCCAATTCCGGTTCTATGACGTCGGGTGCCAATACCAACACGGTGTTTGGTAATGCCACCGCCTCTATCAACGATGTGTTCCATCGCGACATGATTACGCTGGGCACGCGTCATACGGGTGGTCTCTATGGCGATGGTAACCTGACGCTGGTTGATGGCTACCGTGAACTGAATATCACCAACTACGGCACCGACTACTACTCGATTGCCAAGGAAATCGACATCAATACATACCATAATCTGCCTGATCGTGAGGCAGCCTACTACGAGTTGAACTACACCTGTATGGCGGAGTGTCAGGACAAGAACAATACCGTTTATCATCCTGCCAATCCCAGTGTTCCCAGCTCAAAGGCAGCAACTATCACGGCTGACGACATGCTGGATTTGTTCCTCGTATATGACGAAGTAAATAAGGAATACAAATCATTTGAATATGGAGGGAAGGCAGTCCTCCAGTGGAACACACCCCAAGAGAGATGGGAGCCTAATCCAGATGCTGGCTATTGGGTAGAGAGTGGTGTGCTGCCAGTCTATGCCGGTCGTCTGATGAACTCTATCCAGCGTGCTGACTTCTGTGGTGTCTTCGGCAGCCGAATGGTGATGCAGGGTGCTCAGGACCGTGTGCCTGAGGAGGTCGACTACACCAACTACACCGTTAACCGTGTACGTGAGGTATCGTTGAACAAGAATTACTCTGTTATTACGTCAGATTTGACGTTGAAGGAAGGGGCAACGCCTGCTGCAAAAGTAGAAGACCAAAATATCGATGATTTTGCTAATCCCAACAAAGCCATTCACGGCAATTATTTCGGTATCTACAATGTGGTGAACTACCTGGGTGCGTTGACCAGTGACGTGCATTTCAGCGATGTGCGTAAGACCGACAATGACAGCAATGACGAATTGTATAAGAAAGCTATTGATGGTGGTGCATACGGCACGGCAACCTTCTACGACTGGAAGAAGGAGAACATCAAGAACAAGACCCGTAACAACGGTACCAGCCATAATAAGGTAGCGCTGGCTTCGGGTGTGTATCTGGAAATCACCACAGAAAAGAGCACTGGCACCGATTTGCATGAGAAGGATTGGGGTCCCATCACCGGTGTCGTGGAACTCGACCTCATCAACGTCTCTCCGGGTATCGGTGGTGGCTTCGTCTATGCGAAGAACGTACATGGCATACCTAGCCTAAGTGGTGCTAAGAATACCACGCTGACAGCCCTGAACCAAGATGCCGTTACCCAGTGGGACTACACGTATGATACAACAGACGATGCCGACCACCAGAAGGAGTGGGAGAGCTCGGGTAACTTCGTACATAGTACACAGACCATTATCGACGACTGCTACAATGTCAGCAACAGATACTATGGCACAGACAAGATGCCGGCCCACTTCTGGTATATCAAGGGTTCTACGTATGTCTACGACCAGTATATCTCAGCTTACACCGGTCAGTCGAACGCCTTTAGTGAAGTCGTTGATATCCCGTTGACCATTGCTGCTGCCTCACATGGTAAGATGAAGTTGCTGAACGTGATGCCTAACCGCTATGCTTACTACGCAAAGCCGGGCGTAGAATTGGGCGATGGCAAGAAGATGATTGTCAATGGCAAGACATACTACAAGAACGACCCCATCAGTTATTGGGATTGGTATCTGTTGAGCAACTATGAAAAGGATTTGTTCGTGCAGAAGACCTATACGAACTGCATTACCTGTAAGATTGACGGCACAGAATATGCCGCCGGCACCTATGTCATGACCGACACAGAGTTTGCCACTTACAAGATCACGCCCCCTGAAGGAAAGACAAAACATGAATATACCGATGCTGATAACCAGCCCATCAAGGATGCTGATGACAAGGTAGTTGGTGACGATTATATCTTCCGTGAGTCGAACAACGTCAGCCACGACAAGGGTTATATCCTGACCTATGAGGTGAACAACCCCAGCCAGTGGGACAACTGGTACACACCGAAGTCAGATGCTACGGCTGGTGGCAAGATTACCCTTGCTGCATACAATGCAATCGAAACTGCTTCAGACAAGGCTAAATATGAGGATGGTCCTACCTATCGTCTGAATACATCAGATGGTGCGGTACTCGGACAGAGCGAATACAAGTATGGCGACCTCATCCCAGAGGACATCTACACTACCTACGAAGGTATTAAGAGCCATGTAACCGCATCGAATGGCACACAGGCAACCTTCGTGAAGGCGTATATCGTGAAGAATAAGATTACCGTAACCGAGGGTGTTCACGAGACATACTATAATCCGGGTACTGCGGTGTCTGCTACCTTTGCTGGTTCTCACAGCACCGACTGCGAAGAGGCCTATATCTGCACCAAGTCCATCGAGCTCACAAAGGAGAAGGTCATCTATAAAGGCTCGAAGATGAAGAAGTCGGAGGCAGAAGACTATGTCACGGATGTCAACGGTAAAATGAACACCATAAAGACAGGTGCGAGTGACATGACTACAGAAGCTATCAAGGCTTTAGCAACCACAGGTGAAGGTGCTATCACTGCCGAGAAGAAGAAGGAACTGATAAGTCTGGCTACCTTGCGTGACGACCTTAAGAACTGTCTTGTCCAGGCTTACTTATGTACCAGTGAACCAACTGTTGATTCGGAAGGGGATCCTGTCCATTATTACTATGGTGGTAACTACTATGAGAGTGGTTGTAACTACCGTGCTCTGGAGGCTTGGAGTTCGATGTCGGCAACTGATCGTGCGAAGTTCGACTTCAACTACGACGTCCTCGACCTGCTCATCGATAAGAACTATACCACCGCAGCAAGTGGTGCTAAATCCGAAGGTCATAAGTACCAGTACGACTCTGCTGATGGCAACTTGGAAGGTGCCACCGCTAACAAGGCCCATTACTCGCTTGAGACGTCTGTGGACTACACGGCAGAATACAATAGCGCCAGCCCTTCGTCGACCTTGACAAACTCTGTTACTGTTAAGCATTCCAACGGAACGACACAAAGTGGTGTGACTGAATTGACAAAGGGCGATGAACTCAGCCGCGAAGAATTTGAGGGCAAGCTAGTCAACGAACAGCGCCACTACTCTACCATCGCGGTGAAAGAAGCAGGCACATACTATGTGGTGAACACGCCATTCCAGATTGGTAGTACACCTTATGCCATCGGTGAAACGATTAGCAGTGAGACCTACACCAGTCTGACCACAACAGAACAGGGTTATGTCACCCGTCTCACGTTTGGAGAAAGCGATAAGAACACGAATTTCTACTATTGTCGCGAGGCCTATACTATAACAACTGGAAATAAGGTGAAGAGTATCAAGGGTACCTACAACAACGAATATGCTAATGGTGCTACCGTTCCTATCGGAGCCATTATCGCTGCGGATAATAGTGGAGACTTTATAGGTTATACCAAGTTGGTAAACGAGCAGAAGAACTTCACCATCCATGGTATCTCGCCGAAGGAGACCTCGACGCTGTACGTCAGCCGCGAGAGCAATATCTACGACCTGTCGAAGGAGAAGATCATCACCGTCATCTACCAGTACGACTATGACGAGACCGATACGCAGGGTAATGTGACACCTGTCAGCGAGCGCCATGTGCTGAATATCCACCTGACGTTCAAGAGCGGTGTACCTACCATAGAGAATATTACCCCGCCGGAGATTATCCTGCCAGGTGACCGCGTTAGCCTGCGTCAGCCGACTGTCACACCGGGGGCCTACGAGGTAACAGGTGGTGGCTGGGAACTCTTTGCTACGCAACGTGATGCCGAAAGCCATACCAACGGTGTGGATTACAATCCGGACTTCAATCAACTCTATTGGTATCAAGACAACTACTATGTGGCCTACTACGCTAAGAGCTATCTGGGTCGCACGTACTCGAATGCCGTACCTGTTAGCGTGGCTAACTACCACGACCTGAAGAAGGTGATGGATGATGCTGAGCACCACTATTACATTGACCATATGAACGTGCAGCGCGACTCGAAGATATACATCAACGACTACAGCAAGAGTGACCAGAACGGCCTCGACCTGTTCAAGAACCTGTATGACCTGAGTTTGCTGAAGACTCCTGCAGAATCGGGTGCTCTTACTGGTCATGCACTGTTAAATGAGAAGGTGAAGGGTGGTAAAGACCTGGAATTCTTCATGCGCACAGATATAGACCATAGCAGTAGTTCATGGACACCTATCGGCTCTGAAGATAATCCTGAGACACCAGAGGTTAATGAAGAACAGTGCTTCGAGGGAACGCTCCATGGCGATGGCCATACCATCAGTGGTCTTGACAACTCACTGTTCAAGAACCTCTGTGGTAATGTCTATAACCTCGGTGTTACCGGTTCGTTCAATACGGCCGGTGTGGTTGATATGGGTACTGGATATGTGGAGAGTACTTGGGTGAATACGACAGGTACACCAGATGGAAGTGTACGTGCAGTATTCGGCAATCCTTCTGCAGGAAGTGGTTACAAGCAGGTTGTCAACAGCTATTGTCAGACAGACAAGGGCTATAGCACTACCGATACTGATAATCACGGACTTGCTACCGCTAAGCCTGACCGTGCTTTCTACAACGGTGAGGTGGCCTATGACCTGAACAACTTCTACCTGTACAAGCGCTACAACGACCAGAAGGTGAATAGTGGGGTAGAGTATAAGTACTGGAAGGCTGGTGAAGCTGAGCCGCAAACGGCATATTATGCAGAAAATGCAGACCTCTGCTCGTCTGGCTACAATGGTATCAAGTATGTCGAGGACCGCTTTGCTGATGGTGACTATCGCTTCGCTGCAGGTGTTATCCCAGAGGACGAGGACGAGCGCTGCCATGAGAAGTCCATCACCGTGGAAGGTGTGCCTACTACGACGATTGACTTCTATCCCATCTGGCCTGACGACTATATCTTCTTCGGACAGAAGCTGACCTACGGCTGGGCTGCCGAGGCTCATCAGAACGTGCCGACTGCCGTTGCACGCAATGGTGGACGCCTGTCGACAGGCGATGATGCTAACCGCGTATATCGTGCTCCGGCATACTACCGTTCTATGGAAATGGGTATTGCTCACTTCAACCCTGCTGCCTACTTGGCACAGCAGGAGAAGCTAAGCGACGAACAGATAGAGGCTAACGAGAAGGCTGTGGCCGATAACCTTCCTGAGAAGGTTGTCACACCGCGTGATGCATATCCTAACATGACGGCTATCGACTTCAAGGGACACTATGATGGCAATGATGGAGCCTATACGGCTTACGGGGCTTATCATAAGGGTAATGAGGGTGGCCTGTTCTACACACCGCTCCTCGATGACGACGGTCTGTTGAGTATCGAGAACTGCGACGAGACACAGAACCTCGTGGTTTATGCTCCTGCATCAGATGTCAATGAAAAGACATACACTGTGCTGAACAGCTACTTCACAGAACCTGACTATAGCGAGCATTACGATAACTCTAAGGGCTATCGTCTCGTGACTGAGGCTTCTGCAGCAAGTGTTCATGGTCACCTCGTTCAGAGCAATAAGCAAACGACCAATGACCATCTGCTCGTAGATTATCAGGACTTCAATGCGCCAATAGCATATAAGCTCGGTGGTGATTATCGTATGTGGTACCAGCGCTTGCCTCTTGACAAGGAATATGTAGACCTCACGAAGGGTTGGCAGGGCATCAGCGTACCGTTTACTGCGGAACTGGTTACCACCGACCAGAAGGGTGAGATTACCCACTTCTACAATGATGGCGGTGAGAATTCGAAGGGTCATGAGTACTGGCTGCGTGAGTTCAATAGTATTGAAAAAAAGACCATAGATGAGACCACTGTGGCTTACGCAGACTTCCTCTACCCCACTGCTGCTGGTGAAGACAAGAACGTCACCAACACCTTCCTCTGGGATTACTATTATGAGAACACCGCTGTTCACGACCAGAAGGATAAGAATGCTGATGAGTATCAGGAGTATTATAGTAATTCTCGTACATACAACAGCTATCCGTTGCTGACAAAGGCTACGCCATATATCCTCGGTCTGCCAGGTTCTACCTACTACGAGTTCGACCTCAGTGGTAACTTCGAGGCCAAGAATACTGCTGTAAGCATTCCTAAGCTTGGTAAGCAGATTATCTCGTTCGTATCGCAGCCAGGTATCAGTATCGGTGTGAGCGATAACGAGATGACTGGCAAGATGATTACCTACGGCGACAATGACTACATCTTCAAGCCCAGCTATATGAACGAGAGCTTAGCCGTTGACGAAGGCAATTATGCCCTCAATGCCAATGGTGATAGCTACGACAAGGTGACTGGCTCGGCAAAGAGTGTCGGTGCGTTCCGTCCATACTTCACCAGTCAGGTACATCCAACCAGCAGCAGGAAGTACATGCCTGAGCGCATCGTCTTCAGCGGTGATCATCACGGTCTGGAGGAAGAGCCTCAATCTACGCTCGATGGCAGTCTCTCTATCTATGTGAAGAATCACAAGATTATCACTACGTCGCACCTCAAGGAGCCTGTAACCATCTGCATTAGGAATGTTAGTGGCATCGCAATTGCCAACTACGTGCTGCAGCCAGGCGAGACACAGGAGACACGCGTCAAGTACACTGGCGTTTACATCGTGAACAAAAAGAAGATAATAGTAAAATAAAAATAGTGCCCAGCGGTTCACCCGTTGAGATATAAAGAAGAAAACAAAATTAAAACAACATATAAAAAAGATATGACACAAGATATGACCGAAACGTTATTGAGTGAAAGAGATATAAACAGCAAAATAGCACAGGGGGTTAGCCTCGGTGCACTAAGGGAGAAGACAGCCTCTACCCATACTCTACCCATACTCATTGAGTATGCCTGGAGTATGCCTAGAGTATGGCTAGAAGCAGCCTAGAGTATGGCTAGAGTATGGCTGGAGTATGCCTAGAGTATGAATTGAACGATTAAACAAGATATATAGATATGACACGAATTATGAATGTTAACGGTAAGTTTACAGACATCTATTCATACGTTAAGAATATACTATTCCTAACGGTACTGCTGACTGTCGGGGTAACCAGTGCGTGGGCGCAGACTGACTGTTCGGGAATCTATTATATAGTTAATGATAATAGTGGAGGAGCTAATAGCGGTAGTACTGAAACAACTGCTTACAGCAATGCAACTGATGCTATAAGATGGTATCTTGTTCCTGCAGGTAACCCGCAGGAAAAAGCTAAATATATGGATGCTTATTATTCTCCCAATCATAATACTACCCAAGGTGATTCTAATAAGCCGTTTCTGACAACTTACCAGAACAATAAGGATAAAGCCGCTGTTCCAGAGGGTATGACCGTACCCGACAACAACTCTCTCTGGATAGTTAAGAAAACTGGTAATTTTTATCATGTCATTCATGCTGCCACAGGCAAGTATGTAATTTATGAGGTACCATTGCCCAATGACCCAAATAAGAATAATGATGCGACTGAAGGAAACAATGGTAAGCGAAAGACCATGCACTTGCAGACCCCAGACGATGGGACATACAGTCTGAGCACTAATGAGAACTTTAAGTTCACAATAAGCCGTTCTGGTAGCGAAAACAACTATATCTACCTAATTGAACCCCAAAGTCGTCCTGGATGGTACTGGAATCCTGCAAATGGCAACAGGGATTCGTATTCAGGAATAGAGAATGGTAAAAAAATATACCAAGCTGGTCTGGTGGGCGTGTATAACGTTGCAACCGATGGCGGTTCCAAATGGCGCTTTGAGTCGGCCCCTATCGCAGCTTCTACCATCAGCATCAACACTGCTGGTTATCCTACTGTTACAGTAACTAATACCAATACTTGGTTACCGAGTGGATATCATTATCGCTATACCTTTGGTGACGGGACACAGGATGATCCTACGGCAGATAGTCCCATTTTGGAAGGTGGCAGCTATACCGTTACAACATCCGGGACCTTGAAAGTGGTCATTGAACAGCATGGCGTAGTACTGTCAGAAGTTGCTTCTCAGGAAGTGGGTCCTGCAAAGCCGACATTCACGGTGAATGCTAATGGCTCTGTAACGATTTCCGCAACAGGTTCCATTTATTATACACTTGACGGCAATACCCCAACAACATCAAGTTCATCATACAGTAGCTCCATTTCTGCCAGTGATATCGCCTCAGCAGAAGGAACGGCTATCAAGGCCATTGTTGTTGATGCTAGCGGTGTCATTTCTCAAGTGGCAGAGCTGCCTTTGGCTACCTATACCTATAAGATTGTAAATAGGTCGTACAAGGTGGCCGCCATCAAGGCGAAGAAGCAGGCAGAGGGTACACCGCTAAGCGACTATAATAATATTCCCGCAGAAATCAGAAGTGAGTATTTGAATGGAGAGAATGTGTACTTCCGTTCATTTGCAGGTAGCGAAGGGATAGGTGATGCTGTTACACAGGAGACCTTGAGTGGTTATAATGTGATTCATCAAACACCACAGGGGAATGCGAATATTTATGTGACCTACGACACAGATCATCTAGGGGAAAAGACACCACGCCTGCAAGGTGCCCGTCCGTTTAATATCAAGTATGGCAGTACCTACCTCTATGACGAAGGTGGTACACTGAAAACCGATGGAGCTTCGGAATCAAACGAAGTGAACCACGTGTGGTATTTTACCGGCGGTGACCCATACGCCGTGACAGTACAAAATGGTGCTACGAGTAGTAAATTGACCTACCAATCTGCAGCATTTGGCTATAACGGAACCGTCAAAACGTTCATCATCAAGAATACGACCTCAGTAGATGCTACCCACACCAACCTAACACTGTGGTATCTTGATGGCGAAAATATCCGTGAAGTCGAAGTTACCATCAATACCGTTGTTCTTCAACGATCCTATACGCTGATAGACAGGAAGGGTGAGGTTATACAGGCAAATATTGCTTATGTGGATGATGATGGCTTCGGACTGCCCACTGCTTGGCGTAGCCCGGTAGCGAGCTATCATTACTGGAATGCCAATGCATTTGTAGACGCCAACAATGACGGAAATCCTGATGTGCCGTATGTCTTAAAATCAGGAGAGTCTACCCCAACAGAAATCACGAGTGTTACACAAGTAACGAGTAATAATACCATTTACGTGACTTACGATGTCGATCATTCGAAACTGGATCTGGATGGTCGTAATAGTCTCGGTTTGTCGGCAGAATTGAAGCCGAATAATCTGACTTATATGCTGAGATTCCTGACTCCTGATACTGAAGCGTACAAATTCTATCAGGAGGATGGTAAAGACGGCGTGATGCCTACTAAGCGCAGAGCTGTCTATCCTTATAGCAATGGTGATGCTCAGCTCTATGTCTATGGAACAGATAAGTGGAATGAGGACCTGGAAAAAGGTGCCAGCACGCGTACCCGTTGGCTGTGGTATATAGAGCCGGCCAACAGTCCTGCTTCTAAAGATCAACTTGACCCTTACCATGTGAAGATATCCTCGTACCAGACACAGACGAGCTATAAGATAGACGACGACAACACACGCAATTTCCACTCTTATCTGAAGACGTATGCGGTCAGTTATGGAAGTCCTGAGACCACTCACATTGTGACTGGTGTCACTAACAATAATCCAAAAGTGATGAATCCATCTGCGGCTGACAGTGCTCCTGCCGACAACAGCGATGCGACGGAATACATGATTCTGGGTACGTCAGCGGGCATGAAGTTAGTGACTACTAAAGGGATTGACGGTGCTCCTACAAATGGGGTGTATGGCACTCGACAAACAGTTCACAACTTTGAGCAGTATTGGAAGACCTATGAAACAGTGAGTAAGAAGGGTACAAAAAATTATGAGCCACCAGTCAACAACACTGATTTTACCGGTAAGGGTATTGACCTACACCGCTATCAGGTATGGGCCAATGCACGTCCTATCAATACATTGTCACCAACCTCTCAAAACAATAAGGTCTTTGAGAAGGAATACCATTGGTTCCAGACTATTGAGATGGGTGAGAACTTTATCTTCGAGCCGACAGAGATCAAACCTATGCTCATTCTGCTTGACCAGCACGGATGGGAGATTGTTCGTTTGCCGTTGCCTACAGGTAATCCTAAAGAACTGAATGCAGAGCAGCAGACAAAACGTGCACAGGCTTATGCCAATCTTCACAAGTTCAGCAGTCCGATGGTGGAGCGCTATCACTATTGGAAGACTGGTAGCAAGATACCTGGCTATCATAAGTTCAAAGTATCTGACTATGCTACGAAATCGGATGGATCGGAATACACTTCAGACGAGTTAGGCAGTGCAGATATTACAAATCCTTCAACACCACCCAACCTCCCAGACTACGAGACGCAAGCTCTGGTAAGTGGTAAAGAGCGTGACTGGTATGTTACCTATGATGTAAAGACCGAATATGCCAGCAAATATGCAGGTGCTGATACTTATGAAGGGACATCAGCTTCTGATTATCTGGTGAAGTATGGAAATGACTATGCCACGTACGCAGGTACTGGTACTACATTAGGAACAGTATCCTCACTACCTGAGACTATTACTGATAACATGAAGTGGAAACTGCGCCCCAACTTCAACATCGACCGAGAGATGAGTTATCTCTATGCCGGTGAAACAGATGCAGAGTCTGAAGCAAAAAGTAAAGATAATACGGAAGCAGATTATTGTGACAGTACGAGAGAAGGCTGGGTTTCCACATGGTCTAACGGCTTTGACCCCTATAACGTACAGATTCAGAATGTTGGGAGTGATACTCGTTACCTCACTGCTAACACGTCAAGTCCGACTGTCGGCAGTACATGGACGGGCTCAACGAGCAAATTGAGTGTAGAGGAGCAATCTGAACGTCTGCATGTTGCGAGTCTTGACCAGAACAATGTACACATCACTAACGCCACGTTTATGGTGGTGGATGATGGCAGTGGCAACATGATTCTGATGCCCCGTTTCGACCATGATCATGTCGTAAACACTTTCTCTGGTTCCTCACACTTTGTTGATGCAGGTAGCAGCTCCCAACATCTGACTATCGAAGTGGTACCTACTATGATTAGCAGCTCATCTGAGATAAAAGCTATGGGTGGCTCTTATATCTTGAAGGAAAACTTTAGCTGTAGTTCTTCCGTCGGTACAGCAGATAATCCTTTTATAGGAACCATTGATGGTAAGCTTCGCACAATGGGTACGTTCTCTGCGCCTTTATTGGGTTATGCCAAGGATGCTACTATCAAGAATATTATATTGAAAGATGTGCGGATTTCCGGTACAGGCTCTACAGGTGCCATCTGCGGTACGGCAGACGGCAAGACACGTATCTATAACTGCGGTATCCTGCCCAAATACCCAACATTTAAAGATGAGACATCAGAAATTAGTAGTACTACAGGTTACTGCGGCAGTATTGCGGGTGAGCTGAAATTCAATGCCCGTGTGATCAACTGCTTCAGCTATGCTACGATAACTGGTGGAACAACAGTTGGTGGTATTGTGGGTTATATTGGTGAAACGAAGATTACTCAAGTCAATGTGGATACAGTGCCTATGGTGATGAACTGTATGTTCTATGGTGAAATCACCGGTGGCTCAACGAAATACCCTGTCTATGGCGGTGCAACGATTGAGAATGACGAAAGCAATAACAAGGGTGTGAATCCCTACAACTATTTCCGCAAAGGTGCCACCTTCGACGACAGTTATAATAGTATTAGCAACTACAACCGTTCATGGCCTGCTGAGGAAAAGAACCTGACGCGTTTTGAGTATTATCGCAGTGTTCTGAACAGCAATAAGAACCTTGTTACCTACTGGATAACAGATAAAGCGTATAGTAATCAGACAGATGATGACCATGCACTGATGGCCAAGTGGGTACTTGATCCAAGTATTGCCCCTTATCCTATCTTGAAGAAGTGGGGGTACTATCCTTCTGTCATCAATCTGGATACAGAATACAGAATCAATCCCGAAACAAAAGCCAAGGAACAACGTAGCGGAGCTAACGAATGGGAAGGTAAGAGCTACGGTACATTGACAGTTAACATTGATGCAGGTACAAACTACAGTGGTAGTACTTCTCGCAACATAACTATCACTGACATGGATACGCTGAACTGCGACTATGGCTACTATAAGATTCAGTTGCCTTATTACAACAAGGTGTTTGGTAATCCGAATGGTGCAACACATGCAGCGAAATACGCTAACAACTACACCGACAAGGTGGTGACGGGTTGGAAGATTACTTCTGTCACTGGAGGAACATCTGGAACCTTTACGAAAAACTGGGAAACGGGATATAACTTTGCAGACCGCAACTGTACCAGTAAGGATCTTTATGCCACCAGTGGTCGCGTCTTTGCCCAGGGCGGTTACTACTATGTACCTGTAGGTGTCACAGCCATTAACATCGAAGCTTACTGGGGTGATGCTGTCTATCTGGCAAATCGTGGTCACAGTATTGACCGAGTGAGTCTTACATCAGCAGGTTATAAGTCTGATGTTGCGTTTGCTCCCGCTGGAACAATGCCTAACACATTCCAGGGGCAAACGGTATATAACGACTTACAAAATGCCATCAAAGCACTTAAAGAATCCACTGCTTGTCCTACTGTCTATGATCAGGCCATCGTATTGATTGGTAATCATCAGGTAAAGAATGGTAGTAATGATATTGGATATAATTTAGATAGCAAATGGCATCCGTTTACCTTTATGAGTGCTGACTTTGACTTCGACTGCGAACCTGACTATTGTCTGGAGTGGCAGTTCAGACATCAAACTCCCCGTCAAGGTATTCAACCTATTCGTTTCGACTTCTTGCCGATTGTAGAACTCGGTCTGGCAGTCAGACATGATAAAAAAGCTTATGCTATCGGTATCTTTGTACCTCAAGGTCATTTTGAGGTGACAGAGACTGCATTCTTACGTACCACACAGTTTGAATATGATGGATTTCAAAGCTACACAGATAAGCGTATAGAAGATAAATCTCCTATGATTATCAATGGCGGTGAGTATGAAATGTTCAATTTCAGATACCATGACTCCAATCGTACCCTCTATTTCCTTTTAGGTGGAAAAGCATGGGTTCACCGTTTCGCCCCTGGTGCCCATCCAAGTACGAATACTTCTCCAAAAGCTTATTTTTGCGCTGTAAATGCTATCGGTGGTGAGTATCCGGAGTTTTATCTTTCAGGTATTTATCGTCCAGACATTGCTGCCCCTCAAAATCAGGGTGCACCGCATTGCTATACCAATGGTGGTAAGTTTGGCACTATGGCAGGTGCTGGCTATGACAAGGTGGCCGGTGGTGTCACATTCCAGATTAATCACTCGCTGATTAACGAATTCTATGGTGGCGGTATTAATGGTTCCAATCCTATAGGCGGTAATATTGATGTGACCATAGACTATAGCCGCGTAACAAAATACTGCGGTGGTCCGAAGGTGGGTAATATGCCTGGTAAGACGGTTACGACCAATGCTACAGGTACAACCTTTGGCGTGTTCTATGGTGCTGGTAATGGTGGTAACAGTTATTATAGGGAATTAATTAAAGATGGTGACCAGAACTCCAGTAATATAAGTAGCTGGGATGGCCAATATGGTTGGGGGAATTTCAATCCGCTGAAAACTACTTACGATGACTCAAAAGTAAACAGAGGTTACCATGCCGAATATGAGTTTGAAGTGTTCAACCATTCTAATGGTGTTACTGACCAAATTACCCAACGCAGTTTCATTCATTGGATACAGTTTGGTATTACAACCACAGGTGATGTGACGAGTAACCTAACCAATTGTACTGTTAATACCAACTTCTATGGTGGTGGTAACTTGGCCAGTGTGACGGGTAATGTGAGATCTACACTGACCAATACAACCATTGTCGGCAATGCTTTTGGTGGTGGTTTCTCGGCTGCCATTCCAAAATTTAGCGTTCATGATAAGAACAATAAGACGTTCCCATCTATGGACTTCGCTGGTACGATTACCGATGGTAGTATTGAGTATATAAAGGATGATGGAAAGGTTATTGTTTACGAATGGACCAATGACTTGAATGGAATGTCAGAGGCAAATCGTAAGAAGGATCCTGCTTACAAGAAAGACGGCAAGTGGTATTGTTATACATGGAACCCGTTGGTGAACCTCGGTGCTGTAACTGGTAATGTCACCTTGAATATTGAAGGAAACACCTTGGTGCAAGGTAATATCTATGACGAAGAAGGTGAGGTCATAGACCATGCCGGTGTGTTTGGTGGTGGTGATGCTTCTAAGGTGATAGGTAACACCCAGGTGACTATTAATGCCTCAGGACAAAAGACGGAAGGTATTAATACCTATAATGTCTATGGTGGTGGTAATACAGCCGACGTAGAGGGTAATACAAATGTAACGCTGTCTCATGGTAAGATTAGCCAGGATATCTTCGGTGGTGGTAAGGGTGCATCAACGACGGTAACGGGTGACGTGAACGTAACTATAGGAGCAAAATCCACTGATCCTACTCCTGCCTATACTGGTACTGGTACAGCACGTAATATCTATGGCGGTAGTGCCCTCGGTGCTGTGAATGCAACGAAGGGAGAAGGTGATGTATTATCGGTAACTCCTGAAAAGACGACAACGGTCAATGTCTATGCCGGTACCGTTAATAATGTCTTCGGTGGTGGTTTGGGACTTGATGATGAGGAGGATGATACAAAGGACATCACTGCCCAGAATTTTGGTAATACGACTGTTGTTATTGAAAACAGTGACAATAGCAAAGTCAAGGTCAGTGAAGCAGTCTATGGCGGTGCCAACGTGAATGGTGTGCTGAAGGCAAATGCCGAGGTGACATTGCTTGGCGGAATGATAGGAGATTCCGAAGATACGAGTAAAGATGTTGTCTTCGGTGGCGGTAAAGGTATTCCTACACTGGTGAATGGTAGTGTATTGGTGAATGTAGGTAATTCCACCCATACTGGTGATGTCAATATCTACGGTAACGTCTATGGCGGTTCCGCATTGGGTCATACAAGTGCTACGAGTAATGCGGATTTCAATACCAGCGCGACTACGAATGTAAACCTCTATGCCGGTACGATTAATGGTTATGTATTCGGTGGCGGCCTGGGTCGTAAGGCAGCAGCAGCTGTAGGCACAGAAGGGCAAGAAGGATATATTGCTCCTGTAACAGCTGTTGAATCATTCGTTGGTGGCGACGTAAATGTGCTTCTTGATGGTGCGAAGGTGCATCAGATCTTTGGCTGTAACAACCTGAACGGTACGCCAAAGGGCCATGTGAAGGTGCATGTGAAGCAGACAAATAACTTCGATGGTAATAACGATTATAAGAATAATAGCGAAACAGCACTCGACGCTCGTACCACATACGATGTGGAAGCCGTCTATGGCGGTGGTAATAAGGCAGACTATAACCCGACAAAGGCTACTGGTTCTGACGCTGACAAGAAACAGGCCTTTGCTGAAGTTCTGATTGAAGGTTGTGATAAGACCAGTATTGAATATGTCTATGGCGGTGGTAATGCTGCTGCCGTGCCAGCAGACTCTATTACGATCCATAGTGCATACATCATTGGTTATCTGTTTGGTGGTGGTAATGGTGCTGGCGCTGACAACCCAGGAGCTGATGTGGGTGTCATTGATAAAGTTGCGTATGCGGCCAACAATTCAAACGGTATCTATGGTACTGGTGTCGCAAAAACGAAGTTGATAGGTGGTCAGGTTCGTTACGTATATGGTGGTAGTAATACCAAGGGTAACGTGCGTGGTGGAACATCGTTGGAGAGAAAAGAATCTAATACTCATTGTGCATTGAAGATCAAGGAAATCTATGGTGCCGGTCAGTTGGCTCCAATGGATGGCGATGTCATCATCAAGCTGGACTGTATGCCTGAAGATTTCGTTTCTCAGGTGTTCGGTGGTGCCAAGAATGCTACTATCAACGGTAATGTCTCCCTGACAGTTTCCAGCGGTAAGTTCGGACGTGTCTTTGGTGGTAACAACTGGGGTGGTAGCATCAATGGCTCTATCGAGGTAAATGCTTATGAGGATGGATGTAAGCCTTTGATTATCGGCGAGCTCTATGGTGGCGGTTTCAATGCCCCCTACTCTATCTGGGGTTGTAATGATAGTGATAATGATGGAAAATGGACACCCAATACTCCGGCAGGCGATCCACATGTTGCAGCTGATGCTGATGCTATTTCGGTGAATGTATATTCTTGTACTTCTATCGGTAAGGTCTTTGGTGGCGGCTTTGGTGCTACTGCCAATGTGGTTGGTAACACCCACGTCTGGATCAACACCATTCAGGGTATTGTTGACGGAGAAATGCAGACCTATGGTGAAGGTGTGTACATCGGCAAGATAGGTCAAGTCTTTGGCGGTGGCAATGCTGCTCCAGTGAAAGGCAATGTTACCATTGATATCGGTACGGCAACGGTTAGCAAAATACCTTCCACAGGTGAGGATGCAGAAAAGATAGGTATCAGAATCATCAATGGTACCGACTATCTCAAGACGACAACGGATGCTGATACTACAATTACTGCCGGTATCTATGGCGGTGGTAATGCAGCCGACGTAGATGGCAACGTTACGATGAATATCGGTACGGTTAGTCAGAACCAGGGCATCAACATTGGTGGCGATATCTATGGCGGTGGCTATGGTGAGACGACCCATGTTACTGGCAATGTTGTCGTGAACATTGGTAAAAAGACAGAAACTACTGTTGATGAGACTACGACTTACGGTTACGAGGGTTATGCAATAATCACTGGTGATGTCTATGGCGGTAGTGCCAAGGGTAAGGTGAATACTACCGATGGAAGTTCAATTATTGATGGTTCTCCAACCACTCAGGTAAACTTCTATGGCGGTACTATACAAGATACAGAGACTCCAAGTGGTAAAGGTAACATTTACGGTGGTGGCCTCGGTGAAGATAACGAAGGAACAGAGACTGATCACGCAGCAGACGTCTATGGTCCTGTCACTGTGACATTGGAAAAGGGTAGCACGACCAATACTGTTGTTAACAACGTATTTGGCTGTAACAATGTACTGGGTACTCCAAAGAATACAGTAACGGTCAATATCAATGGCGGTACTGTTAACCATAGTGTCTATGGCGGTGGTAACCAGGCTGCCTATACCCCGAGTGAGAGCCAGAATTATCCTGCAGTAAACGTTATCAATGGTACAGTCACAGAAAATGTCTTTGGCGGTGGTCTCGGTCTGACGGCAACAGTTACAGGCAATCCACAAGTAACGATTGGTGACAATGTAGAAGGTCATACGGTTACTATTCTGGAGTCTGTCTATGGCGGTGGCTCATTGGCAGGTGTGAATGGCAATACCAATATCGTTGTCAACAGCGGTATCATAGGAACTGAAGGTGAGGGTGGCGCTACTTATGGCAATATCTATGGCGGTGGTTTCGGTACAATGAGCACCAGTGAGATGACTGAAGCTCAAGCTGTCAAGGAAGCCGGTATCGTTAAGGGTAACACTACCATTACTGTCAATGGCGGTAATGTTCTCCATAATGTATATGGTGGTGGTGCCTACGGTTCGGTAGGTACCTATACCTATGATGCTTCTAACGTCATTACCGGCTACACCTCTGGTGGTGTCGCTACTATTAACATTCTGGGTGGTACCATTGGTACTGACGGTCATGAGAATGGTATGATCTTCGGTGCCTCACGAGGTGATGTGGGAGTTACTGGTTCTATCCACGACAAGTTGGCATGGGTATATGATACTAATGTAACCATAGGTGATAACGACGAAGAGACTCCTGATCCTCAGGTCAACGGTTCGCTCTATGGTAGTGGTGAGAACGGACATACCTACCGTAATGCCGCTGTAACCATCCATAGCGGTAAGATAGGTATTACCGATACCAGCATTGACGGTGGTGCGGCTTATGCTTATCGCGGCAATGTCTATGGCGGTGGTTGTGGTACGGATAAGTATGACTCTGACGATGATAGTACTCTGGATGCTTACAACTCAAAGGCTGGTATCGTTGGCGGTAATGCTACGGTAACCATCGATGGTGGTCATGTGGTTCGAAACGTCTATGGCGGTGGAGCTATGGGTTCTGTAACTGGTGGAACAACTGTAAACATCAGTGGCAATACTGAAATCGGTTATACAGGCATGCCGGGTGGTTATGTCTATGCTGCTTCTCGTGGTAATAATGATATGGAAGCTGGCTATGCCACTGCAGGTAGCACCGCGTTGAACATCAGCGGTGGTACTATCTGGCGTAGTGCTTTCGGTGGCGGACAGTTAGGCTCCGTCAAGGGAGATGTTGCTGTCTCTGTCAGCGGTGGTGTCGTTCATGAAGATGTCTATGGCGGTGGCGCCTTGGCAAATACCAATACGGATAACTGGACAGGTGATGATGGTACTCCATCGTATGTTGCAGTTGCTGGCCTTGCCACAGAAACCTACAGAGTAAAGGAAATGGCTATCGGCGCTTCTGTCACAGGACTCTATACATACGATAGTGATACGTCAACTTACGTAGCGGCTACCGGTACAGCTCAAGAAGGTATCGTCTATTACGAAAAACTTTCTGGTGCACCTGTGGCTGGATATTATACGAAGTCGGGAGACGTTTATACCAGAATAACAAACAGTACTGCTACAGCTGATGGCTCAACGACTTACTATAAGAAGATGGTTAAAGGTTCTTGGGTTGTGACTCCTCCTGTAGATGGTACAAGTTATTATACTACAACGGTCAGCCTGACAGGTGGACTTATTGGTAATGCCTATGGTGGAGGTTTGGGTAATTCAACTAAGGCGGCTAACGTCTATGGTGATGTTACCGTAACGGTTAATCAGGGTGTTGAAGACGAGACAAAGGGTGTAGCCTTCATCCAACAGATGGAGACGGCTACCATCGGAGGAACCCCTTATCCGACACCTGTGCCAGTATCTGGTCGTGTCTTTGGTGGTAACAACCACAATGGTACGCCTACGGGTAACATAACGGTTCATGTCTATTCCACCCGACAGTTGGATAAAGACGACAACATCCTTCCAGGTCACGGTTCTCCTGACAGAAAATATTCTTATGATATACAGTCTGTTTATGGCGGTGGTAACCAGGCTGATTACCTGCCTGCTGACGGCAAGAAGAGTCATGTGATTATCGATGGTTGTAATGAAACCAGCATTGAGAAGGTCTATGGCGGTGGTAACTCTGCCGTTGTGCCTGAAACAGATGTGCTGATTAACGGTGCATACGATATCGGTTATGCCTTTGGCGGTGGTAATGGTGACAAGCCCATCAAGTTGGACGACGGCACTTGGCGTGAGAACCAAGGTGCCATCGTCATCGGTTTGGCTTCAATCGTCTGTAAAGGCGGTAAAATCGGTCAGGTCTTCGGTGGCGGTGATGCCAAGGGTAGTTGTGGTAATACGAATGCCGTAACCAAACAAGATAGTGACTGTCCATTGCACATTACCAGACTTTATGGAGCGGGCAACAAGGGTGATGTAAGTTCTGTAAACATTGTCCTAGCAGCCTGTTCAGAAAATGCGATAGACTATGTCCATGGTGGTTCCTATAATGCCCATGTCCACGGTGATGTGCATCTGACCATTACCAGTGGTGTCCTAAAGAATGTGTATGGCGGTAACGATGCACGTGGTGGTATCGAAGGTAATATCATCGTGGATATTGAAGAGACGAATGGTTGTAAACCTATCATCATCCAGAACCTCGTAGGTGGTGGTAATGAAGCACCTTATCCAGGTACCAAAACGAACGATAAAGGTGATGAGGTTCCAATAGGAACACATGGTAAAATTACTGTAAACGTTAAATCTGCTACCCGTATAGATAATATATATGGAGGTAGTTATATGGCAGAGGCCAATGCCGACACTGAGGTGAACATCAACATGATAAAAGGTTGTAAGGCAGGCCAGGACGTGACGATTCCACAGGAGTTCAGCTATATACCTAATATTTCTGGCAAGAGTGCTCCGTCTGATGGCGTCATCGCATGTACTATTAATAATGCTATCGGTACTATCGGCAATGTGTATGGTGGCGGTAATTTGGGCTTGGTCAATGGAAAGACCACAGTAAACATTGGGGTATCTGATCATGTGGAAATCATGGCACGTGATGCTAATGGTAAGATCCTTGATGTAGAGAACAACCCGTTGGATGTTGAAGATGGTAAGAATATCACAGCAACAATTAAATACGATAGTATAACAGATGCAACATCCCATCTCGGTGTCAATATCACGGGTAGCGTGTATGGCGGTGGTAGAGAAGCGGATGTCACTGGCAATACCTATGTGAATATCTGTGCTAAGGAGAGTGCTACGCCAGGCACTTACGAAGCTGTTGCAGAAGGTTCTGATAAGGTTACCATTGCCGGTAATGTCTATGGTGGCGGTAAGGGTATTGCCAACTCCTTCACGTGCGAGAAAGCCATGGTGGGAATTGTTGACGACGGAGCAACAGTTACAGGCGAAGATGAATCTGCAACATATACTCTAAAAGAGGGTGGTACGACTGTTACCATAGGTCATGGTACTGTGGGAACGCTTGAGGCAGGAAAACTCGTAGAGGGTACGGGTAATGTCTATGGCGGTGGTGAGATAGGCCGTGTAGAGAGAAATACAAAGGTAACCATCGGAATCGGTAACGGAACTGGAGAAACTGCATCACCTGTTATTGAAGGTGAGGTGTTTGGTGCCGGTCAGGGCGTTGCTACACATGGTTACTCAGGCTTGGTACGTGGCAACAGTACAGTCACCGTCCAGGGTGATAGTTGGGTAAAACAGAGTGTCTATGGTGCTGGTAAGCTGGCTTCATTAGGACGTTACTGGATTGCCACAACATCAGCAGATGCTACTGCGCATAATGTAGAAATAGGTATGCCTTGGGGTTTGAAGTGTGGTGGACAAAGTACTGTCACTATCCAAGGTCATGCTAAGATAGGCCCTGAGGCACCGATGGCGATGCCTACCTTCGATGGAAATGTCTTCGGTGCAGGTAAGGGCGCTCTCCCATACGATGTCACTGGTGAACCAGGGCGTTATTATATGAATGGCGGCAAATATACTTGGGAAAGTTATGCCGACGAAAGTAAAGAGGGTGATTACCTGAAATATGTGGAAACATTAGGTGTCACCAACAATTCCATTGTTACCATTGGTGGTGACGCTTTCGTAATGGGTTCTGTCTATGGCGGTAGTATGAATGGCTCTGTCTTCGATGGTACAGTGGTTAATATCGCTGGTGGACAGATTGGTCGCAGTAAAGTGAATCCACTTCCTGATGGAGTCTGGGGGGCGAACTATACTCCAACGTCTGATTTGGAGTGCCCAAGCTGGCCGTATGCTAGCCCTCATGCTCCATACGATAAATATGCAAATTCGAGTGGTAAGTATCCAGATGGGTCGTCTGCTGATGAGGGCCGGCCTGAGGCTGAGGCTTCCGATGGTCACACCTTCTACGGTAACGTATTTGGCGGCGGCTCAGGTAAGGATCCTTATAAGCCAGGTAAGTGGCATCGTAAGGCTGGTTACGTAGGTGGTAATACTGAAGTAAATATCACTGGCGGTCACATCCTGACTTCTGTCTATGGCGGTAACGAGTTGACTGATGTCGGTTCAGGAGAAGATTTGAAGGTTGTATCAGGCAAGGGTAAGTGTACCATCAATATGACGGGCGGTACGCTTGGTGTGCCTCGTACAGAAGCACAGATAGCTGCTCACCCAGTAACCTGTTATCTCTTCGGTGCCGGTAAGGGTGACCAACGTATTTTCTTCAATAAGTGGACGAATGTAAGTGAAACAGAAGTAAACGTTACTGGTACTGCCCGCATCTACGGCTCAGTCTTCGGTGGCGGTGAGGATGGTCACGTGCTGGGTGATGTTACAATGAATATAGGTAATGTGACTATTGGTTCTACACCATATACTGGCAATGATGTTAAGATTGGTACAAGGGGTATTTCTTACGTAGATGGTAACGTCTTCGGCGGTGGTCGTGGTTTCAGTGGTGAAGCTCTGACTGCTGGTGCTGTTGTAGGAAATGTGACAATGAATATTTCTAACGGTACGATGTTGGGCTCTATCTATGGTGGTGGTCGTTTGGCTTCTGTGGGAACGAAGCTGGAAGATGTTACTGATGGAGAAGGTAATCCTAATCCTAAATATGGTCTGATATCTGATGATACGGACACTGAGGAATTTGGTCATATCGCTATTACTATCAGTGGTGGTACTATTGGTAACGGAACAACCGAGGTAGGAACAACTCACTCTGTAAGCGGTAATGTCTTTGGTGGTTCTATGGGACGTATCACATTGCTTGATGGTACACGTAATTCGGTATGGCCTAAATTGGCTGTGGCTAAACTGACAAACGTTACCATTAGCGATGGCACTATCTACAACAGCGTCTATGGCGGTAGTGAGTATGGTGTCGTACGTAATCGTGCTACTGTGAATGTTGAAGGTGGTACCATCCATGGTAACGTCTTTGGCGGTGGATATGGTAGTGGTGAACAAGATAAACAGACTATAGAAGTTGCTGGTTATGCGGATACTTACTATACTTTCACTCCATTGATATGGACTGGCTGTGTGTCAGGTGATACATTCGTTAATATCTCCGGTGGCTCTATTAAAAAGAATGTATATGGTGGTGGTAACTTCGCTTCTGTAGGTCTCATAGACTTCGTAAGCGATAAAGACGGAAAATTTACCAATATGCCAAAGCACGATAATCTGTTGAACGGCTTCGGTTTGAGTTGGCCATATAAGTTCAACTATCACTCTGCAGCTCCGAAAGATGCTTCTGCAGTTGGCGGTGGTGAGCTTGGCGGTAAGGCAACAGTAACTATCACTGGTGGGCTCATCGGTACTGCGACTGGTGACGGTACTGGCAATGTCTTTGGAGGTAGTAAGGGAGAAGTTGACTTTGATGGAGTTGCGGAAACCAATATTGACGATCAGCGCTATACAGAGGCCATGGCTGCCAATGTTCGTGAGACAGAGGTGAATATCAATTATACCTCTTCAGATGCATCCAATCAGATTCTTGGTGCTGTCTATGGCGGCGGTCAGGATGGTCACGTCTATGAAGATGCTAAAGTAAGAATTACAGGAGGCTTAATAGGCCTGAGCGTCTATGGCGGCGGTGAAGGTAATGGCACCTATAATACAACGTTGTTAGATCTAAGCACTGGCAGTCGTAAGGGAAGCCCAGACAATATTCATAGTTGGACAGCTGGTAAGGTTTATGGTAACACTTCGGTAAGCATGAGTGGCGGTCAGGTTAATGGTCATGTCTATGGTGGTGGTAACCTTGCCTCCGTTGGTAAGGGTAACTATGCTGGTGGTAATGATGACTACTATCCTGCCGGTTACGGTGAGACACTCACAGGTAACTTGTGGACCAGTGCCACTGTGGGCGATGGTTATACCGCCGCCCAGCGTGACAATGCTTGGCACTTCTTGAATAGCGGTAAAGCTACTGTTGTCATAGCTGGTGGTTCAGTAGGTACAGCGAATGGTACATCTGGTAGCGTGTATGGCACTACCGATGCTACACCTACAGGTATGATTTTTGGCGGTAGCCGTGGCCGTGCAGCACAGAATGTCGCAGATGTTGCAAAACTTACGACACTCTATAAGTATGTACCTGACTTCTATCTCGGTTACGTCAACAAAGCCGAGGTAATTATTGGTGGCGGTCATGTCTGCATTAAAAAATGTGAGGCTGCTGGTAATACGTACAAGCCTGGCGACTTCCTGTCAGATGCTGACTTTACAACAATATTCGGTGGTTCAAATGAAAATTGGAAGGCAGGTAGTGCTCCAACCATCTATAGCCAAGTCTTTGGTGGTGGTCGTGACGGACACGTGCGTAACAGTGCTCACGTCATAATAAACGATGGCACCATCGGTCAACCATATAGTGACTTTGATGATACTGATGCTGGCAATTACCAGCGTTATCATCGTGGTAATGTTTATGGCTCTGGTTCTGGTTTGGGTCAGTGGACTTCTGGAAAGCATGGTATGGCTTCCGGTTCTGTGACCCGCAACACAACCGTTGATATCAATGGTGGTACTATATATAATAATGTATATGGTGGCGGAGCCTTGTCATCTGTCGGTCCTCCAAAACTGGATTCGGAGAAGGACTATGCTGCTTCTACATGGTCAAAGTGCGTTGTCAACATCAATGGTGGTACTATCGGACAAGCTACACCTTATGAAACTCATAAGTACGGCGGCTGTGTCTATGGTGCCAGCCGTGGTAACGATTTCGCAGAAGGTGAGTCTGAAGAGAACTTTGCTACCGTTCTGTGGACTAAGGTGAACATTAACGGTGGTAGCATTGCCGGCAACGTCTATGGTGGTGCCAAAGGTGGTCTCGTTTGGAAAGATACTGAGGTACACCTGCAGGGCGGTACGATTGCTCACAATGCTTATGGTGGCGGTCAGGGTACATCGACCATTGCTGCCAACATCGGTGGCAACACTACGGTGAAGCTGAATGAAGGCAAGGATAAAGACGATTCTGGATGTATGGTTGAAAGGATATTCGGTTGTAACGACTTGAACGGTACACCGAAGGGACATGCCTTAGTACACGTTTATGCTACGCAGCACAAAGGCAAGGCAAAGATTGTTCCTGATGGCGGTAAGTATGTGAAGTTCAATAATATTGATGGTTATTCAATAGACAATTATGATGGACTCGTTACGCTGGCAACAAGTTATAGCCTGAATGTGACTTCTTACACGAGTGTCCTCAGTAATTCAGGAAGCACAAAAGAAGCAAAGCAAACTGCACTTCAAAATATGAAGGATGTTGTCTTACGTGCAGAATTGGAATACTTCGCTTCATCAAGTATGTTGAATATAGCATCGGAAATAGCTTCTTATAAGGCGATTCTTGATAGTGGCACTTCTACTGCAGAGGAAAAAGCGGAAGCCTTGCAGGGTATGGAGAATGTCGTACGAAATGCGAAATATGATGTCGTAGCTGTCTATGGCGGTGGTGATTTGGCAAAGTACGAGCCTACAGATCCTACACCAGAAACTCCGTTGAATGATACGGAGGAATATGCCAAAGTCATCATCGATGGTTGTGACCTCACAAGTATCAGACAGGTATATGGTGGTGGTAATGCTGCTTCTGCACCAGCTACTGATGTTAGAATAAATGAGGCCTACGAAATCCATGAGGCATTCGGTGGTGGTAATGGTAGGGATAATTACCAGTTAGATGGTAAGTGGTATGAGAACCCAGGTGCTAACGTGGGATACTATGCAACATACCATCATAGTGGTGGCGAAGGATCGTCAGCAACCCCTTATCAGGCTGTGGAAAATGATGGTTCAGATGGTTATAAGGATGCAAAAACCAAGGAGGCACGTATAGCGAACTACTCTTATGGTGCTGGTTATACAAATCTTGTAATTACTGGTGGTCGCATTCACAAGGCCTATGGCGGTAGTAACATACGAGGAAATATTCGTTATTCAGTTAATTCTGCATACGAGGAGTCTGGTTCATGTCCTATGCTTATTGACGAGACGTATGGAGGTGGTAATGAGGCTGAAACAGATGGCGATATACATACCAAAATGGAATGTGTAGATTATATGTCAAATTATTACGGTGGATCTGAAAAAGGTGACGTGAACAGTGACATAGTACTCGAAATTACCAATGGTACGTTTGGTAATGTGTATGGTGGTAATAATAAAATTGGTAGAATTCTTGGTTCTATTACCATCAATGTACATGAAGAAGGTTGTAAGCCAATTATTATAGATAATTTGTACGCTTGTGGCGATGTGGCACAATACTCTATATATGGCTACTCAGGTTCAACTCATGAAACTGTACGTACGAAGGCTGAATGGGAAGCATTGTCTGACGAAGCTAAGGCTGCTTCACCTATCAGGAAGGATCCTCGTGTCAATATTATCTCAGCGACGAGAATCAACAATGTCTATGGCGGTGGAGACCATGCTCGTGTAATCGGTAGCCCACATATCAACGTCAATATGGAGGAAGGTACCTTGTTGGCTAAATATATAAAACAATATCCAGCATATTTGACTACTGACCAAACAGACACACGTATTAGTGGCACTACCGTTACGTGGCGTTGTCGTGAGGGAGAAGCAGTTGGAACTGATGGCCACATGGGTATTCTCCCTGTTGGTACTATAGGTAATATCTTCGGTGGTGGAAACTACGCTGATGTTGAAGGTAATACGTACGTTGAAATCGGTACTGGTAAGCATCATAATGGTGAAGGTGAGGAAGTGGTAATCACTCCTGCTCGTAATGCAGCGTACATCACTGGTCGTGTCTATGGTGGCGGTAACTTAGGTGATGTGACCGGTAATACTATTGTTGAAATGTGCAACGGCTATGTAGCTGACCGTATCTACGGTGGTGGTAAGGAAGGCAATGTGGGAACTGTTACCTCGACATCTAAGCATACTGGCGCCAAAGCTCACGAGGGCTGTATCGGTAAGCCATCCGCCTTTGCTGCCAATACCGGTAAGTGTACTGTCACCGTAAGTGGTGGACGTGTAGGACCATATACCTATAGTTATGGCAGCGATGTGATAGCAAAAGCAACACCTAATGCAATGGCTATGCCTGAGGACTTCGGTTATGTATTCGGTGCTGGTCGAGGTGAGTTGACGAATCCTGCTACTGATCCAGATATTGACTTCAGAACCTACGTCAAAGAAACGGAGGTCATCATCAAGAATACCTATGAGGAGTCATTTGAAGGCGATTCCCTTGATCATATCGTCAAGTCACCTTTGATTGCCGGAGGTGTTTATGGTGGTTCTGAGAACGGACGTGTACTCAACAATACCCATGTGAACATCTGGGGTGGCCAGATTGGTATTGGTGCTGGCATGTCAGAGGCATTTAATGAAGGTTCTCGTACATCGGAAGCGTACGCTGAAAGCGATTTCATCAATCCGACGACGGCTACGGCAGAGCAGATTACAGCAAAGGCTGCACTGATGCCTGAGTGTGCCGCATGGACGTATGGAAGTCCATGGTTGCCATACGATGAAAATGCAGGCAATGGTTATTATAAAACGGACACTTATGGCGCTGCCAGCACTACTGGTTCTGACGGTCATACGTTCTATGGCAACGTCTTTGGTGGTGGCTCTGGTTACTTTGCCTATGCAAAGGGCGATGGCACTTACGAGTGGCTGCCGTCTGCCGGTCTGGTAGAGGGCGACACCTACGTGAACATCAGCGGTGGTCATATCCTGACGAACGTATATGGCGGTAACGAGCTGACAAATGTCACCGGTACTGCTCACGTCACGATGACGGGCGGTACGCTTGGTGTGCCTCGTACGCTGGCACAGATAGCTGCCCACCCCGTAACCTGCTACCTCTTCGGTGGCGGTAAGGGCGACCAGCGTGTACACTTCAACATGAGCACCAACGTAGGCCATGCTGTCGTAAACGTCTCTGGCGGTATCATCTACGGCTCCGTCTTCGGTGGCGGTGAGGATGGTCACGTCTTAGGCAACGTGACGATGAACATCGGTACGGCGGCAGTGGGAACCGAGGGACAGGAAGGCTACGTTGCAGCTGCCGGGCCAACCATCGGCACATGGGGCACCAGCTACGTCGAGGGTAACGTCTTCGGCGGTGGCCGTGGCTTCGCAGGCGATGCGCTGACTGCCGGCGTGGTGTGCGGCAATGTCGATATGAACATCAAGGGCGGCAACATGCTCGGCTCCATCTATGGTGGTGGCCGACTGGGTTCCATCGGTACCCATCTGGAGCCGTCTGACAATGCCAACTATGGCAAGCTGATACCTGACGACAGAGACGAGGACTACGAGACGGGAGCTGACTATTTACAAGAGGGCTCCACTCACGGTCACGTCACCATCAACATCAGCGGCGGTACCATAGGTAACAATAATGAGTACATCATACCTAATGCCACCAACATTGCGGCTGCTGGTATTGCAGAGACGGATATTAGCAAGTGGAAACCTGAGAGCGAGGATGGTAGTGAGTGGACAACCTGGAAGACTTATCATCATGTGCCCAGTACTACCTATGATACCTCTGATGGCAAATTGCACCACACAAGAGGTGGTAACGTTTATGCCGGAGGCATGGGACGTCGTGAGAATCTGAATGGTCAGGTCATCTCAATGGCAAGAGAGGGCATCAACTGGCTCAAGTTGGGTAATGTCAAGAGTACCAAACTGACGATTACTGGTGGTACCATCAAGAGTAATGTCTATGGTGGTGGTGAGTACGGTGCCGTGCAAGGCAACCACAAAGTGCTTGATGGTAAAGGTAATCCTATTGTTGTGAACGAAAAGAATGTGGTCGCTGGTACTGAAATTATCATCACCGGTGGTACCATCGGTTCCGAGATTCTTGGCAATAGTGCTTCAGACGTGAAATACACCTATGGTAGCGTCTTTGGCGGCGGTACAGGTACGACAGACGATGTTGCGATGACTGATCCTGTTATAAAGGCTGATACGCTGGGAGCTTATGTTGCTGACAGTACGAGGATCACATTGACAAACGCTATCGTGAAAGCCAGCGTCTTTGGCGGTGGTGAGTTGAGTGCTGTGGGTGGTAACACTAATGTCAATATCAGTGGAACTACTGCGATAGGACGCAACGAGGTACGGCCAAAGAGTGACCCAAATCCAGGCTACGTAATGTTCGGTAGCTGGCGTATGGGTAACGTCTATGGCGGTGGCCGCGGTAGTGAGAAGGCTGCTATTGCCGGACTGGTAAAGGGTAATACCAACGTGCGCATCGAGGGCGGTCATATCTATCATAACGTCTATGGCGGTGGCGCCTTAGGCTCTGTGGGTTCCTTCTTCGTTTCGGGAGCATCCGATGGAGGAACGGCACCAGGAAACATACCTGCAGGCGTTCCTTACTGGACGGTTGGTCCAGGTGGTACAACGGGTTCGAAAGGTTCAGAAGAAGGTGACAAGTACACCGGTATAGCTACTGTCACCATCACTGGCGGTACGATTGGTATCAGCGGACGTGACAATGGTATGGTGTTCGGCTCATCGCGCGGTGACATCGCAGCACCGACTGGCTCACCCACTCCCATGGATCCATATAACAAGGTTGCTTGGGTTAGAGGAACCGTTGTCAACATCGGTACTGAAAACGGTAATAGAACCACACCGCTTATCAAAGGTTCTGTCTATGGCGGTGGTGAGAATGGTCACAACTACCGGAATGCTACCGTGAATGTGCTTAGCGGCACCATCGGTATTCCGGATAAGAATCCTGCTACCGGTGCGGATGAAGAATGGTGGGACTTCAGTGATGCTGGAAGAACTGCCGAACAAAATACCGCGCTCAATGCGGAATACCGCGCTTATCGTGGTAACGTCTATGGTGCCGGTAGCGGTACTGACACCTATAAAGGTGCTGGCGGTAAGGAGTATCACAACCCGAGAGCCGGTATGGTAGGCGGCAGTACCGTGGTCAACATCAAGGGCGGTCACATAGGACGCTCTGTCTATGGTGCCGGTGCTATGGCATCGCTGGGTAATATTATTAATGCAGGCGATACTATTACAAAGATTGTCGCTGGTGAAAAGCAATATGGCTCTGCCGTTCACTATGATGAAACAAAGAGTTTTGCCCTCAGCTGGCCATATCTGTTTAACTTTGTTCCCCAGACGGGTAAGGCTACGGTCAATGTGACGGGTGGTCACATCGGTACGTTGAATGTTGATGGCGGCGACGTCTATGGCAGTGCCCGTGGTGAGGCTGGCGACCGTTATGAGATGGCACACTTTGCATACGCTAACGAAACCGTGGTAAATATCGATTATCCTGAGACGGCAGAGATGAACAGTGCTATAGAGTCTGACTACGACATACCTTGCGTCACTGGCTCCGTACATGGCAGCGGTGAGAACGGCTATGTGTATGGCGACACCCATGTAACGCTGAACAAGGGTCTCATCGGCCACTCGCTCTACGGCGGCGGTAAGGGTAAGGGCACCTATACACAGAGTCTGAACAAGATTGGCGGTGGCGGCACTTATGATGCCAAGATCTACAGTCTTATCGCTGGTAAGGTGTTCGGCAACACCTACGTCACCATGAACGACGGCTATGTAGGACGCAACGTCTATGGCGGTGGTAACATGGCCTCTGTAGGTAAGGGAAGCTACGCCGGCGGTGCTGACGACTACTATCCTGCCGGCTATGGCGAGAAGATCACCGGCAACTTGTGGTCAAGTGCAGCCGATGGTGATGCTGCATGGGAGTTCCTGAATAGTGGTAAGACAACTGTTAATGTCATCAGCGGTAACGTAGGCTACATTGACGAGAGCAACCCTGCCAACAGCATGAAGAACGAGTTGCCTTACGGTAATGTCATCGGTGGCAGTGCCGGTGAGGCTGCACCAAACCTTCCTGCAGATCTGCTCGAGAACCGCTACCTCTATAGCCCAGCCTTCTACTCTGGCTATGTTAACGAGACCGATGTCACTATCGGTGGATACCGCTGTAAGACGGCTTATACGGGTCATGTCGTAGGCGAACTGATTACTGCTAATGATTTCAAAGATGTGGCAGTTGGTGATACAGCCAAGTGGCAGCTCGTTGGTCCTACTATCTTCGCCAATGTCTATGGCGGTGGTCAGGACGGTCACGTGCGTCGCGATACTAAGGTGACTGTCTTAAGTGGAGAGATTGGCCGTCCGTATAATAGTGATAACGTGGCCATCTTGGGCAATCTGCAACTCGTCAACGGCTCGCTGAACCCACAGTGGCTCCACCGCGGCAATGTCTATGGTGGCGGCTCGGGTATCACGCAGTACACTTCTACGTTGCAGTATAAGGATGGTACACCTGACGCTGACAAGATTCCAACAACAGGCTACAGCAGCTCTTCCGGTTCTGTGTCACGCTTCACTGAGGTAAATGTCCTGGGCGGCATCGTTCACCGTAATGTCTATGGCGGTGGTTCGCTGGGTTCTGTCGGTGCCCCTGATTTGGGACAGGGATATGACCCATATAAGAAAGACCTGAGTGAGGGTAATAAAGCCAATTGGGGCAAGCAGTCACAGTGTACTGTCAACATCAGTAGTCAGATAGGTACAGTTCTCAACAGCCGCTCTCACTACGGCGGTGATGTCTTCGGTGCATGCCGCGGCAACACGTCGCTGAATGCCGATGAGTTCGGTACTGCAGTCTGGACGCGTGTCAGCATTCTCGACGGTGCCACCATCTTTGGTAACGTCTTCGGTGGCGGCGATACCGGTATAGTGAAGAAAAATGCCGAAGTTATTATCGGTGATAACGCCGAGTAACCGCCAAGGCTATGAAACTAAATGGGGGCTGGCAGAATAGTAATCTGTCAGTCCCCATTTTTGTTAAGTGTAGGCATTTTCTTTGTAAGCATTCGATAAACTACAGGTAGTAGTACCTATATATTACAGTAACAGCAGCTACATCATTTTCGATTTGTAACTGCTGTTGCTATTTGTTAGTGTCTGTTCATGCTTTCTTTGTCATAATGGCTTCTGGATGCTTCATTTTCCACTTATGCGGCAGTAATTCTATCAGTTCCTCTGGTTTTGCCTTCGCACAATATGGCATCTGGCTGATAATGTCATTGAGGTAATCCCTCGGATTGACATCATGGTTCCTGCATGTTGCCAGTAGTGAGCAGACGACAGCCATATTCTGTGCAGCCTCGTGATTTCCACAGAAGAGATAGTTCTTCCTGCCCAGCGTGATGGGACGTATCTCATTCTCCGCAAGATTGTTGTCAAGCAGGAGTCTTCCGTCCTCCAGATAGCGCATCATATTGTCCCAGCGGGTATAGGCATAGGTGATGGCCTTGCCTATCAGTGAACTCTCGCTGTACTTCACCCCCTCGGTCTCCATCCACAGTTTCATGGCTTCCATAATGGGACGGGCGAGTTCCTGACGCTTGGCCTTGCGCTCATCGGGTGACAGTCCTGCACCATCGCACATGTTTTCTATTTTGTAGAGATGTTGTATCTCCGTAAGGGCATGTTCTGCCATCGGGCGGTTCTCATCGAGTGCCTGCTCAAAATGGCGACGGATATGTACCATGCAGTTAACCAGCCACACGTCAGGATTTGTCTTGAAGGCCGTCTCATAGCCCACAAAACCGTCACATTGTAGATATCCCTTAAAATCGTATTTGTTTGCCAGTGCTTCTATCACTGCTCCTGCCCTGGAGCCCTGGTCGTAATGGAAGAGCACCAGCCGCTGGATTACAGCCCTCACCATCCAGAGATATTCCTTCGCTGCCCTGTGGGTATCCTTGTTCATCACTGGCGTGGTGGTCTCATCTGCCTGTACATAGTCGGCTTTCATCACCTCTGCCTTGAGCACTTCATAAAGTGGCCTGAGCAATTCCATCGTCTGCTTGAACCAACCGTCCATAGTACTTTCCGTAAGACCCTTCATGCCAAGATGACTGTACTGTTTAATCTGACGGTAGTAAGGCATGTGGTACTCATATTTCTGAAGCAGGATCTCTGCCAGCAGGCTGGCACCGGCTATGCCCTTGTAGATAGGCAGAAGGGGCATTGGGGCTATCAGCACTCCACTCATTCCTTTTGGCGCAGTAGCGGTATTATCCTTCAGACCCCACTTCTCGCGGATGATCTCCTTGATATACAGCTGGCCAGGTTTGTGCTCCACGATACGTGTCACCTCCTGGCCAATCTTCTTATAGAGATTCGTGTCGAGATTATCCGGTGTGAGTATTACCTGTTCCAGTACAGGAAGATCCTCCATCATGATACGGTTCTTCCTGTCCTGACGGCGCTCCTCCTTGGTCTTCGTGATCTTCTCCACAGCCTCGTCATGGGCATCTGCTATCTGCTGTGCATTTTCAGGCAGCATACTAGCAAAGAGGTCCGGGTAGTTGGGATCGATGATGGGGAGCTTTTCGGACTTGCGCCCGAAGAGCTGGCGGTTAAGCCATGCCACTTGGGCTGTCAGTTCCTTGATGCGCTCGTTAAGGGAATCCACCTCCTTCTTATGGTTCTCGGACAATGTGGCGATAGAGGCGTTGAGCGTCTCTATCGTTTTCATATACATCTCTTCTCTTTCTTCCATTGTCCGTACCTTTTAAATATAGTGCAAAGGTACAAAAAATATCTGAGAAAGAAGAATATTTTGTACTATAAATAACTAATAATCAGTAATATATGTGTAATAAATTTTGTCTATACCACATACTCCCTCCGTTGTGCGCGAAGGCGCCTGAGTCGCTGGTCAGGAGACTCCTGTATGCCCTCCACCATTACTACAAGATCGCGCCACTCCATCTGATAACTCCGAGTATTCTCATCATACTCAGGCAGCTTGAAGCGCCCTGCCTCCAAACGCTTGACGTACATTACCATACCGCCATCCTCTGCATGGAGCAACTTCATCAGCTTACGACTTGAGCCGATGAAGATGAATACGTCACCATTACGCACGTCACTTCTCATCTTCTCATGCACAACACCGCAGAGAGAGCTGATGCCTTTACGCATATCAGTTCTTCCCGGGCACAGATAGTAGCGCATTGTATCGTTAAGGCAGAACATGGTTCACAAGGCTTTTGTCCAACAGATCGCGTAGCACATCCTCCGTGCCACTGCCGAAGTGGGCACGAAGACCATTGGGAAACAAGAGAGTGGCACCAGTGGGCACAGAACCGGAAAATACAGGGTCGGCATGTTGGGAGAAACTGATAGGAGCTATTGGTAGCTGCGGCTTCTTCTCTGAATCAGCTTTCCTGCGCCAGTAGGTATAGGTAGAGTAATTGATACCAGACTCTTTCAAGTAACTCATCAGTGGCTTACCACTCTGCTGTAGGTCTAACTGCAGCACTTCAAATTCTTCCTTAGTCATAAAAATAACAGTTGTAGTTCGGTGCACTATTGCGACTGCAAAGGTACTATCAAACTACAACTGCTACAACGTGTATTTCAACGAATGCTTACTTTTCTTTTTATAGCATATAGAAGTGACTACCATAGTTCACGTCCATCGTCTGCCAGACCCCACGCGTAGTACCCCTGAGTGTGCTGCGCCGCGACGTGCATATAGAAGAGCCTGGATTCAGTGTGGCACAATTCGCTACCGCCGTGGCCAACGAACTAATGTGGGCATTGGAAGGCCTGGTAGAGGAAGTGACGGTTTACGGATTAAAGTAGAAAAACGACCGACCTTAGTTTAGTTATACAATTATACAGTTATACAGTTAAAAAAATGGGATACATCATTTCTTCTATTATTATATAACTTATTGATATATAGATATTTATATATAAAATAAGGAAAAAGCATACCCTCAAAAATAAACTGTATTACTGTATAACTGTATAGATTTCCTAAAAGTATTATTTAATTATTCTCTAAAAAGCTAATAATCAATGAGATACGACATAACAACAAAGAAGGCACCCGAGATGCCTAACCTCGGAAAGGGTACAGAATGTATCAAATTACTGCTCTCACAGGCCTCAAAAGACATGTACGAACCCCTCGTTCCGATGCTTTTCCCCTCACTTGGCGCACATATCAGCGGCGCAGAATTTCAGTATCCTGATCGCAGTTGGAAGGAAATGTGTGGCCAAATGGCTAATCTGGTTGGCGAATCGGGGTGTAACAAGGGTCAATTTGGAGTATAATTATAAACCCAAAAACGCTTAGTCTAAACGCTCGTAGCAATCTTACTAAACGCTCTGGGCGTTCTTACTAAACGTTGCTCTGCGTTCTCTATGTTTCTGTAGTAAAAACTTTAGATATAAAGCAATCGGGCTAAGCTCTTGTGAACTTAGCCCGATTTGCTTTGGTCGAGGTGACAGGACTCGAACCTGCGACAGCCTGGTCCCAAACCAGGAACGCTACCAACTGCGCTACACCTCGTTTTTGCGGGTGCAAAGGTATTAAGAAAAATTGAGAACCGAAAATTTTAAGGAAGAAAAATACGCTTGAAGCGGTATATTTAACATTCTTTCAACTCTCGGTTCTCAATCATTGTTATTTTATGATACCTTGCTCTACGAAAATCTTCTTCAGCGCGATTACGGAACGCTCTACCTGCTCCTCTGTGTGAGTAGCCATGAGGGCATAGCGCACGAGGGTGTCCTGTGGTGCACATGCTGGTGGAATGACAGGATTGATGAACACGCCTGCATTGAATGCGAGTGCTGTTACAAGGAATGTCTTCTCTGTGTCGCGCACGTAAAGAGGAATGATGGGGCTCTCGGTATCGCCAATCTCGAAGCCTTCCTCGCGGAAACGCTTCAGGGCGTAGCGAGTTACGTTCCACAGCTTCTCAATGCGCTCTGGCTCCTGCTGGATGATGTGGAGTGCCTCGAGGGCAGCAGCTGTTGCAGCAGGTGTGTTTGATGCAGAGAAGATGTATGTGCGGCAAGAGTGACGCAGATAGTTGATGGTGTCGAAGTCAGAAGCAATGAAGCCACCGATGCTGGCAAGTGACTTAGAGAAGGTGCCCATGATGAGGTCAACCTCCTTAGTGAGACCGAAGTGGTCGCACACGCCCCTACCCTGACGGCCGAAGACGCCAACGCCGTGGGCCTCGTCAACCATCACTGAGCAGTTGTACTTATGCTTAAGCTCGATGATTTCAGGCAGCTTGGCAAGGTCGCCCTCCATAGAGAACACGCCATCGACAACGATGAGCTTGATAGCCTCATGAGGCAGACGCTGGAGCACGCGCTCGAGGTCTTCCATGTCGTTGTGCTTGTAGTGGAGCTGCTTAGCAAAGGCCAGACGGCGTCCGTCAACGATAGATGCGTGGTCGCGATCGTCGCAGATTACATAGTCATCCTTGCTGAGCAATGCGGGAATAACGCCCTGGTTAACGCTGAAACCGGTAGAGAGGCACAGACAGTCATCCTTGCCAATGAACTCTGCTATTTCTTTCTCTAACTTTACGTGGAGATCGAGCGTACCGTTCAGGAAGCGGCTGCCTGCACAGCCAGTGCCATATTTATCAAGAGCTTCCTTGGCCTTGTCGATGATACGCTGGTCGCCAGTGAGACCTGTGTATGCGTTAGAACCGAACATCAGTACTTTATGACCGCCCATTTCTACTTCCGTACCCTGCTTGCCTGTGATTTCACGGAAATAAGGATAAACGCCCTTTTCCATGAACTGCTGTGGGATACGGTATTCTTTGTATCTTTCTTGTAATTGTCCCATATTAAAGTTATAGGTATGAATACTTTTAATTACAGCCTGCAAAATTACACAAAAATCTTCAAATCATGCATTTTTTTCGTAATATTTACAACAAAGAGGTAATTTTCTTAGTAAGGAAGCCACAAAATCAAATAAAAAGATGTACATTTGCATTGTCATGACAGATAAAAAACTGAAAATAGCATTTATTGTCAATCCTATTTCGGGTACTGGCAACAAGGAGAAGATTCCAGGTCTGATAGAACAGATACTTGACAAGAATCTTTTCGACTACAGCATATCGTTCACTGAACGTTCGGGTCATGCTGCCGAGATGGCCTCGCAGTTTGCCCAGCAGGGCTATGACATCTGTGCTGCCGTTGGAGGTGACGGAACGGTGAACGAGGTTGCCCGCTCGCTGATAGATACCGACACGGCGCTGGCAATAATCCCCTGCGGAAGCGGCAACGGCCTTGCACGCCACCTCTGCCTGCCCTTGGAGACGAAGAGCGCCATCAACATAATAAACTCCGCTCAGATAGAGCGTTTCGACTACGGCATCATTAACGGTCTGCCATTCTTCTGCACTTGCGGAATGGGCTTCGACGCATTCATCTCGCTGAAGTTTGCCGAGGCAGGCAAGCGCGGCCCAATAACATACGTGGAGAACGTGCTGAAAGAGGGCTTGAAATACAAGCCTGAGACCTACACCGTGGAAGACGAGAGCGGCACCCACCACTACAAGGCGTTCCTCATAGCCTGTGCCAACGCAGCACAATACGGCAACAACGCATACATAGCCCCTGGCGCTTCGATGAAAGACGGACTTATGGACGTGATAATCATGGAGCCGTTTGACGTGATAGATGCGCCAAAGATTGCTATGGACCTCTTTGCCAAGACGCTGAGCAGCAACTCGCGCATAAAGACTTTCCAGGCAAGGAAGATTCACATACACCGCTCAAAGCCGGGTGCCATACACTTCGACGGCGACCCCATCATGACCGATGCCGATATTGACGTAGCAATGAAGCCACTGGGCATAAAGATTGTGGTTAATCCCGACATGCCCGAAGACGAGGCACAACCAAACCCCATACTCAACGCCTTCAGCGACTTCTTTAATAATATAAATAATGTACGCGACGACATAGTACGTGGCGGTCATCGTATTCAGGCGCTCAACAAACTGATGCTCCGCAAACTATCAAGACTATGACAGACAACCTGGAAGAACTCTTTCCTGTGGTCAACGAAGACGGTGTGACTACAGGCAAGATAACACGCAAAGAAGCTCATAGCGGAACGAGGATACTCCACCCAGTGGTGCATCTCCACCTGTTTAACTCGAAGGGTGAGCTGTACCTGCAGCGCCGCCCATTGTGGAAAGACATACAGCCAGGCAAATGGGACACGGCCTGCGGAGGACACATGGCCTACGGCGAGACGCCCGAGGAAGCGCTGCGCAGAGAGGTGAGCGAAGAGCTTGGGATAACTGATTTCGAGCCTGAATTTCTTGGGAAATATGTCTTTGACAGCAAGAGGGAGCGCGAACTGGTATATGTGAACAAGGCTGTCTATGACGGCAAGGTTAATCCCAGCGACGATGAGCTCGACGGCGGACGGTTCTGGACAGAAGAGGAACTGCGCGAAGCTATGGGAAAGAACATTCTCACTCCGAACTTCGAACAAGAATACAAGGCGTTTTTCCCATGCAGATGACAGTCATCATAGTGATTCTCGCTTCATGCGTGGCCTATGCCTCATGGCGCACCTATCGCCTCATAAGCGAGAAAGAAGACCCATGTGCAGGCTGCGAAGGGTGCGAACTGAAGCACAAAATAAAGGAAAAAAGCGAGTGTCAGAAGAAAAAGTAAGAAAATTATTTGGCTGAAAGAGAAAAAAGCATTACCTTTGCACTCGCAAAAAAGCAAAGACCTCTGGTGCCTTGGATGAGTGGCTTAGTCAACGGTCTGCAAAACCGTCTACGGCGGTTCGAATCCGCCAGGCACCTCAGAAGAAAATAGGAAGCATTTCGCTTCCTATTTTTTGTTTTACTTTATCGTTACCTGCGTAGCACCGTAGCCATATTCCTGGAATGACGCATCCTGATAGGTGTAGTTCTTGAACCTGTAGCGCAAATCGTTGATGAGCGCCTGACGCAGAACACCCTCACCCTTGCCGTGAATGAAGATAATCTTCAGACCTTTCTTGTTGGCATGCTCACGCAGAGTCTTGCGGAACACGTCGAGCTGGTAGTTAAGTATGTCGGCAGCTTCCATGCCGTTGGTCATCTCAAGCACCTCGTCAGCATGAAGGTCCACAACGACTGGCTCGCCTGCCTTTCGTGCTGGCTGAATGAGCGGACGCTTAGCCTTCAGCTGCTCAGGCTTGTGGAACATGTTCTCCTTCAGCTGCTGAGCATCGACGAAAAGCGGTTTCATGGGTTTGTCGTTCTCAATGAGCGTGTAGATAAGTGCGGGCTGCTCAAAGAAATCGTTCTCCTGGAAGGTGTGAAGCTTGTAGAACTTCACGGAGTCAACTCTGAACTGAACGTCAACAGCAGGCTTCAGCATGAAGTTTTTCTCACGCTTATAGGGAAGAATCTGAACTGCTACGCGCTCAAGGTCGTTAAGGTCCTCACGACCGAACTCCTCAACAAACAGCTTTGTGTTTGGCTCTACCTCGGCTGCAGCACGAAGATGCCAGCTGTTTCCCTCGGCCGACATATACGTGAAGCGCATGTAGTAGTTGGAATCGTTGACGAAATATGCCTCGAAACGCGTCTGACTGATCTCCTTGACATCCATCGGTACGAAGGCAAGATAAGCTGAAAGCATCTCGCCACCCTTGCGCTCTTCAGGCAGAGGCTTAAAGGTTACCGGACGGTCGGCAGGCTCTACATCGGCCTCCTCGACATGCTTCTGCTGAGCACCCTTCTGCTTAACCTCCACCACATGCTGGGTGTCATAGTTCTCTTCACCGATAACAACAACATCGCTGACTCTCATGGGAACCTGAAAGCCGTCTTCGTCTTCCACGAGGACAACATCCTTTCCCTGAAAGCCTGCCACTTTTCCTCCGCCAATCTCGCTGAGGAATCTCACTTTATCTCCTATCTTCATAGTAATGTTTCTTTCTTTTTTATGGTATCAATAATGAGCTGTCGCCATAGCTTAGGAAGCGGAAGTCATGGCCGAGTGCATAGTCATAGATTTTCTTCCAGTCACCCTTGACAAAAGCGCTGACAAGCAACAGCAGCGTTGATTGAGGCTGATGGAAATTGGTTACCAGCATCTTTACAATCTTATATTCATAGCCAGGGGCAATGATGATTTGAGTGCTGCTGTGAAGAGTGTTCAGACCATTGCTGTCGAGCCACTGAAGCAGAGCCTCAATAGCAGCCTTTGCCTCTACCCTCTCGCCAGCGGCTTCATCGTAGGGTTCCCACTGGTTTACATGCAGCTCGTCTTCCTTCAGCGACGGATTGCGCAGCACCTTCAGTCCCATGAAGTAAAGACTCTCCAGAGTGCGCACGCTTGTCGTTCCTACAGCAATAGCCTTGCAGTCGTGACGGAGAAGCTTCTCGAGAGTCTGACGCTTAACAGCCACATACTCGGTATGCATCTCATGACCATTGATTTCCTCGCTCTTGACAGGCTTGAATGTTCCTGCGCCAACATGAAGGGTGAGCTCTTCGCGATCAATGCCGTGAGCATCGAGAGCCTCGAGCACCTTCGGAGTGAAATGAAGACCTGCCGTAGGCGCTGCCACGCTGCCCTTAATCTTTGAATAAACGGTCTGGTAGGTGGTCTTGTCGCTCTCCTGAGTCTCTCTGTTAAGATATGGAGGGATGGGAAGCTCGCCCATCACATCGACAATTTCAGCAAACGACACACTATCGGCATTCCACTCGAAGTCAATGCGGAAACTGGTGCCGTGCTCGCCGTTACGAGTGGCACAAACGGTAACAGGCGTTCCCTTGACCTCAATGTCACGCTTGAGGGTTCCCTCTTTCCATTTCTTCAGATTGCCCACCAGACAATACCAGGCACAATGGCCCGTGGTCTGGAACATCTGCTCATAGTCGCTCGGCTCGGCAGGCTCAAGCAGGAACACCTCTATGAGAGCACCTGTCTCTTTGCGGAAGTGCATTCGTGCCTGAATAACCTTTGTGTTATTGAAAACCATCAATGCGCCAGAGGGCAGATAGTCGGGAAGATTACAGAAGGTATCTTCACTAACCACTCCCTTGTTATAGACAAGCAGCTTAGACTGGTCACGCTGACTAAGCGGGAACTTCGCTATGCGCTCATCGGGAAGCGGATAATTATAGTCACTAATACGTATGTGTTTTGTATCCATAGAATCAATCAATTGTAAAATAAATCGGTATAACGGAAGAAACCGTTACTTATAAATGAAAAAGCAGGCTTTTACCACAGCATAGACAAAGATGAGCACAAGCACGCTTATCACAACATCGACATCGGCTACCTGATAGCCTGTAGATGTATATTGTTCGGAGACGAAAGCCTTACCCTTGGACCAAGTGCCAGAAACCTTCTGATGAACGTACCACATCGTAGTACCAACGATTGAACCCCATATCAGACCAACAGTTATGTCGCCAGGATAATGGACGCCAAGATAAAGGCGAGTCCAGCAGTTCACTAACGACCAGATTACGAGGGCAATCGTAAGATAGGTGTTGCGTACGATTAACGAAAAGAATATGGCAAGGCTGAACGTATTGCAGGCATGGGCAGAAAAGAAACCATAGTTTCCTCCGCGATAGCCGTTAACAACATCGACAAGTGTGCCAATCTCTGGATCGTGAGTAGGACGCCAGCGTGCTACAGATGGTTTTACCAAGCCATCATCAACAGCACCGGCAAGAACGGCACAGAAAGCGGCACAGCCAACGACAAGAAGAATCTTCTTGACATTTTCGTTGTTCTTCAGCACCATATAGAACAATGCCACATAGAGCGGAATCCATGTAGCTGCAGTTGTCAGTGTCTTCACCAGTCCATCAAGGAATAATGATTCGCTGCCGTTGACGGCCAGCAACAACTGCTTGTCAAATGATATCAGACTGTCCCACATATCTCTGCCTCACATTTACGGTTAAATCATTTCTATCTGCTGAGTCTTAATCCAGCCCTGCTTACCATCAGACACACGCACCTCTTTCCACTCTCTCATAGAGTCATCGACAATGGTAACCTTAGTACCTTCATGCAGGATGAAAAGGTCAGTACCATTGGCAGCAGGAGTGCTCTTCACGCTAACTGCCGACTCCATGATGATGGCTCCTCGCTGGGTGTCCATCATGTGTTTCTGCTGCCATGCGAAAATGTTGCCAAACACAAAGAGAAGCAGCGCTACGATAGCTCCAAAGAATCCTATCTTGCGAAGGAGCAACATGTCTGCAAACAGATAGAGCAGAACGAGCAGAAGAGCCAGACCGAGCATTGTCAAAGCGAAATAAGCCCATCCGTCAACACTTGCCATGTTAATCAGCGAGCGATACCAGGTGACGAAGAACATCTCCGACTCAGGCAGAATCTTGTCGATGGTCTTTGAACGAGCCATCTGCAGATTGAAACGCACGTCGGCATCGCTTGGCGACAACATTAGTGCACGTTCATAGTTCAGAATGGCACGTGTGTTGTCTTCCGTGCGGTAATAAGCGTTGCCGAGATTATAATAAAGCTCAAAGCTCACGCCGCTCTTCAACAGCGAGTCATAGAGCACAACGGCTTGCTGATAGTTGCCACTTGCATAGGCGCTGTCGGCCATAGCCTTCGTAACGCCTGTATCCACGCCCTCGGCATCAGCACTTGAAGGCATCAGCGAGAGGAGAGAACATGCAAGTATGAACATCACGGACTTGAACACATTGTCTGACGACTTTTTCTTATTCTTCTTCATCATCGACTCTAACTTTTCTATCACAGAGACTGCCTCTTTATAGACCTTGCTCATGTTGCCACGAGGATCGCCTGGGGCATAGCGCTGATATTCACACATATCGAGGATTTCGACAAAGGCGTTAACTGCCTCAGGCTCAGCGCCTCGCTCATCGAAACGCTCACGGATATTGTCACGATTCAGCTTGGCAACAGGAATGTTCAGCTTGTCGCCCACATATCCCCACATAGCACGGAGCACTTCATCGAAGAACTCGTTGGACTTGTTGTCGTTCATAAGCTTGGCAGCTTTCTTCAGTCGCTTGGTAGCAACCTTGTTTGCCTTACCCGCACGAGAGCCTACAACATCGGCATTAGCGATGGCACGCTGGCGGAAGATGACAAAGAGAGCCACAAAGATGGCGAGAAGAACGCCCATAACAGCCCAATAGATGCCGCTGCCGAAGAAGAACGAACCAACCTTCTTCTGCTTAACATCGCCAAGCTTGATGTAGCGGATGTCCTTTGCCAGAGTCTGCACTTCCTCCTGAGACGAATAGTCTCTCATGGTGTTAACCTCTGAGCCGTCACCCTTCTCGACATGAATATGGAAGGCTTCTGTCTTAACAGTTTCATACTTACGGGTGGCTGTGTTGAAGAATACGAACTCCACTGGAGGAATGTCAAACTCTCCCTGATGACGGGGAACAGTAAGGAACTCATAGACCATGCTTCCTTCAAGGCCATTGGTAGTGAGTTTGGTCTTGTCGGTCTGCTTAGCATCGTAGCGGTCGAAGTCCTTGGGGAATTCTACAACAGGTTCCTTGATGAGCTTCAAGTTACCAACGCCACTCACAACAACCTTCATGTTTATTGGGTCATTGGCCTTTACTTCGGTCTTATCGACAGTAGCAGAAATGCTGAACTTGCCTACTCCACCGGAGAAGTTTACAGGACGCTCAGGAAGAGGCTCTACTTCGATGTCTATGCCTGGTGCCTTGATGGACTTCTTGACTTCAACATATCCTGAGCCACCATTGAAGAAGGCTTCGAAAGGATCAACATATCTGTTACGCATAGCCACGATGCCGTTAAAGGTAAGGCTGGGAATATGCAGCTTACCAGTAATCTGTGGGAACATGACATACTGACTCCACGTAACGGTATTATAGTTTCGGCCATTGAACTGCTCCAATGAAAAACTCTTCTGCTGAGGAAGAGGCACCTCCTGAGTATGGAAGCCTTTCAAGTCGGGCATCTTACCCTCAAGCTGGGTGAGGTTAACGAGCGAATAGACCTTATAAGTGAGTAAGATAGGCTCCTGCTCATAGACGCGCTTCTTGTTGGCACTGACACGAATGAACAGCTCATTGCCAGAGATGTTCTTACCCATATCCTGCTCTTGAGCATCGCGATGATGACGACTGTTGCCACTACCTGAACCACCGCCATTATTCTGACTCTGGGCCTGTCCGCTTACAACAATCTTGACTGTGTTGGAAGAAATCTTCTTACCGTCGGCAGTAACACTTGCTGAAGGCAGAGTGAACGTTCCGTTCTTGTTGGCCACCAAGATATAGGTCAGCGTTGTAGATGAAGACTGCGACGTCTTTCCGTTTATGATTTGAAAGCTCGATGATGTAGAACGGCTCGGACCCATGAGTACCTCAAAGGCATCAGGAACGTGACCCATACTGAAATCACTAATATCCTGAGTGTCAATGGAATATTGCAGTCGGAACTGCTGACCAGTTGCCACCTGCTGAGGCGCATTGGCTGTGATGTGCTGAGCCAATGCTGCTACGATGTTTAAGATTAGAAACGATAAAAATAAAAACAGTCTTTTCATTACCTATTCTATCTTTTGTCTTTTTATAATCTGTTCTGTCTTTTGTCTTTAATAATCAAACGACTACCAGTTCTTTTCATTGCGACGACGATCGCCCTGCTTCTGAGCTTCGTTCATACGCTTCTGTGTCTGTTTCTCCTGCTGCATGGCAGCGTTAAGCAACTGTTCAGCATTCTCCTTACTCATCTGAGGCTTCTGCTGTTCCTGCTTCTTTTCCTGCTGCTTGTCTTGCTGCTGATCCTGCTGCTGTTGCTGCTGTTGTTGCTGCTGCTGATTCTTTTTGTCTTTATCCTGATTCTGCTTCTGTCGTTTGCAAAGCTCAAGATTGTAACGCGCTTCATCGTCACGAGGATTCAGGCGCAGACACTGTTTATAGTTCTCAATAGCCTCACCATACATCTTGTGCTGCTGGCACACTACGCCTAAGTTATGATAGGCCATAGACTTACGTGTGGGGTTGGTCTCCAGCTTGCACGACTTCTCATAAGCGACAACAGCTGCAGAGTCTTTCCTCTGAGCAAGCAGGGCGTTGCCGAGATTATAGTGAGCCTGCGGATTCTTGTCGTTTTTCTCAATAGCCTTGCTGTATGACGTCTCAGCATGCTCAAAGTCCTTCTTCTGATAGAACTTGTTTCCATGACGCACATGAGAACGGTCATTCTGCGCAGACACAGGGAGCGACACAAACAAGCCCATCGTAAGAACACACATGATGAGGACTGACATGAAGACAGAAGACTTCTTTGAATTATCCTTCTTTCCGAATATCTTTATTCTACTCATAAGCGGATTCTTGCTTTCCAAGATGATTACCTCAAGTATCAACAGCAACAGGACTATTATGCCAACAGCCTGAAACTGTTCGTCGAAATCACTATACATGGTGCTTTCAGTCTCACTCTTCTCGAGTTTGTCGAGCTCTGCGTCAAGCATACGCTGAGCATTGGAGTTATTCTCCACATGAATGTATGCTCCTCCGCCAGCCTGAGCAATCTCGCTACACATCTGCTCATTCAAGGCAGACATAACTGTATTGCCAGAATTGTCTGTCATATATTCGCCAGTCTCCTTAACAGGAATAGGAGCACCGCTGGTAGAGCCAAAACCGAGAACATAGACACGCATGCCCATCTCTTTCGCCTCCTTGGCAGCATCGAGCGCCCCACCCTCGTGGTCTTCACCATCGGTAATAACGATGATTGCCTTGCCAATGTTCTCCTGCTGAGTGAAGCTGTGAGATGCCATACGAATGGCTGCAGCAATGTCTGTGCCTTGATTCAGAATCATTGACGGATCAATGCTCGAAAGGAACATCTTTGCCGACACATAGTCGCTCGTTATAGGCAACTGAACGAAGGCATCGCCAGCAAAGACTATCAAGCCTATCTTGTCGTTGGTAAAGTTATCGACAAGATTCTCAATCATCATCTTTGCACGGTCAAGACGACTTGGCTGCACATCCTGTGCCCTCATGGAGTTACTGATGTCCATTGCGATGACAGTCTCGATGCCAGTACGTTTCTCATGACTGATGCGAGTACCAAACTGCGGACGGGCCAGCATGACGAAGAGAAGTGCCAAGGCAGCCTCAAGGAGATAGAACTTTACTGCTTTTCTCGCACGTGACACATCGGGCATCAGTTGCTTCAGCAGCTCTGGGTCGCCAAACTTACGCAAGCGTTTCTTCTGACTCCTGTTCGAGATGAAACGAACAACAGCCAAAAGTGCCACAAGCACCAATCCATATAGATAAATAGGGTCTTCAAATCTAAACATAAGATACAATCTAAAGAATCTTGTTAAGGAATTCGTCTAAACACCGTAATTCTCATGAGCACCTCAAGTAACAGGAAGATAACAGCGAACAAGGCAAATGTCTGATATGCCTCATAGCGACGACTGTACTGCTTAACGTTGAGCTTGCTCTTCTCAAGTTTATCAATCTCTTTATATATCTGATTAAGTTCCTTATTGTTCTTGGCACGATAGAAATCGCCATCAGTAGCAGAAGCTATTGAGCGAAGTGTCTGCTCGTCAATCTCAACAGGCAGATTGACATACTGTGTGGCACCGCCTACATTCATAGGATAGCGGGCCGTACCTGTGGTTCCTACTCCAATGGTATAGACTCTTACGCCAAGACTCTTGGCTATCTCAGCAGCTGTCATAGGAGAAATGTCGCCTCGGTTGTTAGAGCCGTCAGTAAGCAGTATCACCACCTTGCTCTTAGCCTTAGAGTCCTTCAGACGGCTTACTGCATTAGCCAATCCCATACCAATGGCTGTTCCGTCTTCGATAAGGCCACGAGCAGCAATATCAGTACGTATATTCTGAAGCAATGAGAGCAGCGACGAATGGTCGGTTGTCATAGGACACTGTGTGAAGGCTTCGCCAGCAAAGATTGTTAGTCCGATATTATCATTAGGACGACCAGCCACGAATTCTGCTGCGACATTCTTTGCTGCCTCGATGCGATTAGGGCGCAGGTCTTCAGCAAGCATTGATGTAGAGACGTCCATAACCATCATAATGTCTATTCCCTCAACAGTCTGATCCTTCCATGCGTTATGGGTCTGAGGACGAGCCAAAGCCAACACCAGTGCCACGAAGGCTGCTATGCGAAGTAAAGGCAGAACAGGCATCAGCGTTATTCGCCAGCTTCGCGGAGCATAACGGAAGGCAAAGGTGTCTGACATCCGCATGGTGGGTTCTGTTTTCTTGCGATACATCGCATACCATAGAATATATGGTATGATGAGCAATAGCGCAAGAAGATATTCTTTATTGGCAAATTCCATATATTGTAAACTTTACCTTTTTCTTTATTCAATCAAAACAAATACTAATCCAACAGAGCATAGAGGCTATAGACGATATAGCAGAACAACACTACAGAAGCAACAGTCAGCGTTATTATGACTGTCTTCAGAAGTGTTCTCTCCTTCTTAGACTTCTGTTCCTCCTCTGTGTACTTTGGCTGAACAACCTCAACAGTCTGCATGTCCTCACGCTTCGTTTCATTGATAAACTCCAATGCACTAACCAAGTTGGCATCGTTCTCATTTATCAGCGTAGAATATTTTGCAAACTTAACAAGGTCGGCAGTCTGGAACAGATGTCTGAGCTCATCGAGGGATTTGGCATCGGCAGATGCCATGAGCTGCTCAATAATCTCGCTACTTGTCATCTCCATAGCAGAGAAGCCGTAACGTTCCTCGATGTATTTTCGCAGAGCATCAGTAAGCCTTGTATAGTACTTCTTAAGTTCTTCCTGGTTATCGTCGGCAGGACGATGGTCTGTTCTAAGTGTCTCAATCTCCTTTATAGCACGCTGGTGAGGCAAGATGCGCTTCACGAAACTAATTGTCTTAATGATTGGCTTGTTGTCGCGAAGTCTAAGATAGAGATAATAACTCACAATCATCAGCACAAGCAAAAGAACGCTCAGCCAGAACGGAGTCTTCCACTCACTCCACAGGAATGGGTTTGACTGCACATCCTTAGGACCAAAGAAATTCTCAGGATGAAGCGTATCTACATCCAAGGTAAGAACCTTGAGAGCCAGACTCTTGCTCTTATAAACCTTACCACCAATCTTTACCTCAAAGGGTGGCAGATAATAGAGAGTATCGTCAAATGAGGTGATAGTATAAGTAACCGTGCGCTCAACAAATCCGTTCTCAGTTCCGTGAACACCTTCTTCCTTGCTTTCAAGAACCTCAACACCTGGAGTTATCTCCTGACTGGCTTTGAAAACAGGAAACACGGCATCACTACCCTCCTTCATTGTTGCCTTAACCTTCACTTTCGCCTGCTCACCAATCAAAATCTCGATTGGACTGATAGTTGCCTCAACAG